>NZ_CP022377.1:0-613077 GCF_003347135.1 Francisella opportunistica
ATCTTTCTACGTTTGAATATAAAACGTGGATAAAGCCTATTCATGTAGAGCAAAATAGTAACTTATTCACAGTTTACTGTAACAATGAATATTTCAAAAAACATATAAAATCTAAGTATGGAACTCTTATTTTATTAACAATCCAAGAGTGTCATGGTAATGATTTAATTATTGAATACTCTAACAAAAAATTCTCTGGTGAAAAAATTACCGAAGTTATCACAGCTGGACCACAAGCTAATTTTTTTAGCACAACAAGTGTTGAGATAAAAGACGAATCAGAAGATTTAAAATTAGTACAAGAACCTAAAGTAACAAAAAAATTCGCTGCTAAAGATTTTTCTTCTTCACAAGAGTTATTTGGTTTTGATGAAGCTATGCTTATCACAGCAAAAGAAGATGAAGAGTATTCTTTTGGTTTACCATTAAAAGAAAAATATGTTTTCGATAGTTTTGTTGTTGGAGATGCTAACAAAATTGCTAGAGCAGCAGCTATGCAAGTATCGATAAATCCAGGCAAATTACACAACCCTTTATTTATTTATGGAGGAAGTGGCTTAGGAAAAACTCACTTAATGCAAGCAATAGGTAACCATGCTAAAGAAGTTAATCCTAATGCCAAAATTATCTATACAAACTCAGAACAATTTATTAAAGATTATGTAAACTCTATTCGTTTACAAGATCAAGATGAATTTCAAAGAGTCTATAGATCTGCAGATATACTTTTGATTGATGATATTCAGTTTATAGCTGGTAAAGAAGGTACAGCTCAGGAATTTTTCCATACTTTTAATGCCTTGTATGAAAGTGGTAAACAGATAATTCTAACCAGTGATAAATACCCAAATGAGATAGAAGGTCTAGAAGAAAGACTAGTTTCACGTTTTGGTTATGGCTTGACTGTATCTGTAGATATGCCAGATTTAGAAACTAGAATTGCTATTTTGCTTAAAAAAGCACATGATTTAGGTCAAAAATTACCTAATGAAACAGCAGCTTTTATTGCTGAAAATGTACGTACTAATGTCAGAGAACTAGAAGGTGCTTTAAATAGAGTGCTTACAACCTCTAAATTTAATCACAAAGATCCTACGGTTGAAGTAGCGCAATCTTGCTTAAGGGATGTTATAAAAATACAGGAAAAGAAAGTAAAAATAGATAATATCCAAAAGGTTGTTGCTGATTTTTATAGAATTAGGGTAAAAGATTTAACTTCTAACCAAAGAAGTAGAAATATAGCTAGACCAAGACAAATAGCAATGAGTTTAGCTCGTGAACTAACATCGCATAGTTTGCCTGAGATAGGCAATGCTTTTGGTGGTAGAGACCATACGACAGTTATGCATGCTGTTAAAGCTATAACTAAATTAAGACAAAGCAATACTTCAATATCGGATGATTATGAGTTGCTTTTAGACAAAATTTCTCGTTAAATAAAATTAGTAACTTTATCAAAGGGGTTTTAAAAAATGAATTTTGTACTAAATAGAGATGACTTACTAAAGCCTTTACAATCTATGCTGTCAGTGGCGAATAGTAAGAGTACAATGCCTTTATTATCGTGTATCTTATTTGACATAGATAATAATAATCTCAAAATTACAGCTTCGGATCTTGATACAGAAATATCATGTAATATAGCTGTTAGTTGTAATACAAGTATAAAGTTAGCATTAAATGCTGACAAAATTTATAATATTGTCAGAAGTTTAAATGAAAATTCAATGATTGATTTTAGAATTAATGAAAATAAGGTAACTATTGTCTCTAACAATAGTACTTTTAACCTTATATCATTAAATGCTGATAATTATCCTCTTATTGACAGTAATATCAATGAGCAAGCAAGTTTTGACTTATCTCAGCAAGACTTTCATCATATTATCTCTAAAGTAGACTTCTCAATGGCTAATGATGACACGCGATATTTCTTAAATGGGATGTTTTGGGAAATTAACTCAAATCTACTAAGAGCAGTATCTACAGATGGTCATAGAATGTCTATTACAGAGGCTATAATTGATAGTAAGGTGTTAGATAGTGCTTCTCAGTCGATAATACCTAAAAAAGCAATCTTAGAGCTTAAAAAGATAGTAGGTAAAACAGAAGAGATTATCAAAATTTGTCTTGGCAAAAATTATTTAAAGGCGGTATTTGGTAATTATGCTTTTATATCAAAACTTATAGATGGTCGTTACCCTGATTACCAAAAAGTAATTCCTAAGAATAATACAAAATTACTAGCTGTTGATAAACAGTTTTTCAAAAATTCATTATTAAGAACATCGATACTTGCTAACGATAAATACAAAGGTGTGCGCCTAAACATATCACAAAATCAAATGCTTCTATCAGCTAATAACCCTGATAATGAAAAAGCTGAAGATAAAATTGAAGTTCAATATAATGATCAATCAATGGAAATTTGTTTTAACTACAAATATCTCTTAGATATTATAAATGTACTTAGCGAAGAAACTATGACTATTTATCTTGATAATCCTAACATGAGTGCATTAGTTAAAGATGAGAAAGATAATAGTTTGTTTATCATTATGCCAATGAAAATTTAGTAAAAAAATCTAATATTTTTAAATAATTTGCTTTAACATCATCTTGTTACAAAATAAAAAGTTAATAATTCTCTTATAAACACTAATTTATACTGTTAAAATCTACTTATGTGGGGATTAGTAGCTTACATATATGAATCATATTTTATTTTGTTATTGTTTAGACCATAAAGGTGGAGCAACTTCATTAGAAGTTGCAAATGATATCGATAAATCTATCGAAACTAAACAAAATCTTGTTTGGACACATTTAGATGCTAAAAGTCCTCAAACTAAAGAATGGTTAAATCAACAGCTAAGCTCATTAGATCCCTATATCGCAGATGCTTTAGTTGCAGAAGAAACAAGGCCAAGGTTTACACAAATAGATGATGGTATACTAATAATCTTAAGAGGTATTAACCCTAATAAAGATGATACTCCTGAAGATATGATTTCAATAAGATTATGGATAGATAAAAATCGCATAATTAGTACACGCTTTAGATCTTTGAATGTATTTGATGATATAACAGAAAGTTTTAAGAATAAAATAGGGCCTAAAAATGCTGCTGATTTTATAACAACATTAATAGCAAAACTATCTAGTCGTATGGAGCCAGTTTTAACAGACCTTGACGATAGGCTTGTAGATATAGAAGAACAAACTATAGCAATAATAGATACTGATTTAAGAGAGTCTATAGCTGAGTTGCGTAAGCAAATAATAATTTTTAGAAGATATATAATTCCACACAGGGATGTAATTGAACAACTAAGGTTAAGTAGTTTAAGCTGGCTTGGAAGCTCACATAAGCGTCATTTAGTAGAAATATATAACTATGTAGTACGTTATATAGAAGATCTCGAAGAAGCGCGTGATCGTTTGCAAATTGTAAAAGATGAAATCAGTAATACTCTAAGTGATAAACTTAATAAAAAAATGTATTTTTTATCTATTATTGCAGCTATATTTTTGCCATTAAGTTTTTTAACTGGATTATTAGGTGTAAATGTTGCTGGGATACCAGGTGCGCAAAATGTATATGCTTTTTGGATTTTTTTAGTAATATTATTAGTTTTAGTAGTCTTACAAATATATTTATTTAAAAAATTAAAATGGTTTTAATAAGTATTAAAATTTAATTTTTGATAACTTTTATGTTAAATTCTTTTCTTATATCTTTTAGTGGCATATCTAAATAACAATCATAGTTATACCAGTCCCATTTTTTAGTCATTCTAGCAGCTTTAAATGCTGCTAATAAACATATAGGTATATATCTTAGCATTACCAAATATACGACAAATTTATATTTATATTTTTTAAGATAGCTATTTATAACAGTTTTATAGTCAATAAATTTAAAAAACTCTTTATAACCTTTTAAGGTAACATTTGTACCGATTAAAGTCCAAATATCATTTATAGCTTCACCCCTAATCTCAAAAGGAATAGTTGCAAACAGCACATGAGTAATATCGTGATTTCTAAACCATTTACTAGCTTGGTCATGACCATCATTAGTGTTTAGAAAAGGATAATTTCTATTGTATTCTTGTAAACCCTGATTTAGTGATAATTCACAATCTTGTTTGAGGTATTGCATTTTTTAAACTTTAAAAAAAACAGCTAAGATTATAGATTATTATAGATAAAAAATAAGAGAATATAAATAATTGTAGATTATTGAGAATTATCTTGAGTTGTTTGTTGGTTTTTATCGCAGCATTTTTTGCCAGTTTGATTTTTATTACAAGGACAGCCGCACTCAGGACCACAACTACAATTGCCTTTGCTATGGTATTTAGCAGCAAATAATACTAAAACTATAGATATAACTACTAGCCAAGTATTTTCTTGAACTGAGCCAGGAAATATACATAAAATTAGCGTAATAATTTTTAATGCTACAGCTACGCCGAGGATTGTTAGAAATACTCCTAATGCACATACTCCTACTTGCTTGCAACAAGATTCATTTTCTTTAAATGGACATTTCATCATGATACTCTCCTTTTTGTTTGTACTTGCAATGACATTTTAACAAGAAATGCAAGACTAAAGTAGCTAGAAGTTGATAAAAAATATTAATGTTTAGTAAAGTAATTTAAACTAACAGCAGAGAGAATAATTATCAAAGATATCCAAACAGTTATATTAGATGGGTCATGGTTGATTAAAATTCCAAAGAAAACCCAAAATAAAGGAACTAAATAATTAGTAAAAGAAGTAAAGATTGGACCAGCAAGCTTTATCAGTGAAGCGTAGAGAAAATAAACAATACCAGCACAAAATATACCTAAGTGCCCTAATGAAGATAAGGCAAATGCTGATGAATGTACACTTATATAGCTTGGTCTAAAGGTGATTAAATAAGATAGATAATTGTATAGTTAATTAATATAGAATAATACTTCATTGACTTGATCAAGGATTAGATTTAATAGCGTTATTTATAAGTTATTTAGCTTACTATTATTGTTTTCACCTAATAGATTATAAGCATAAAAATTCTTGATTATTTAATTTAATTAAATAACATTGATATCAGCAATATGTTTTTATCCAAAAGGTGAACTAAGTGTATAACGATGAAATCATTGATTCCCATATGCACTTGTGGGATAAACGTAATAATTATAGTTGGCTTGAGAGTTCAGATGTTAATTTAGAAAAAATGTTAGGTGATTATTCTTCATTAAGAACTAATTTTCTTGTTCCAGATTATATTAAGTTAGCAAAAGCAAATAAAATTATTCAATCAATCCATGTTGAAGCATTTGGCTTCCCAGAAGATCCTGTTAATGAAACTAAGTGGTTACAAGAACAGGCAAATAAGTATGGCTTTCCAAATGGAATTGTTGCTTATGCTAAACTTGATGAAGCTAATATTGAGGAGATACTCTATAGGCATACCAGGTTCAAAAATATGCGTGGTATAAGAATGGTTTTAAACTGGCATGATGTTGATCATCTTAGGATGACTGATCGCCCAGATTATATGAAAGATAAAAATTGGCTAAATGGATTTTCATTATTAGAAAAATATAATTTATCATTTGACTTACAAGTTTTTGACCATCAATTAGCTGATGCAAAACATCTAGCACTAGAGTTTCCTAATACACAGATCATTTTAGAACATCTTGCATGGCCAACCGATTTAACTCCGGAAGGATTTGTTAATTGGCAAAAAAATATAGCTTCAATAGCAGCATGTAGTAATGTTGTTGTTAAACTTAGCTGCTTTGGATGCGCATTTCAAAGGAAAGTATCTGAACAAGTTATTTGTAAATATATCAAAGCAACAATTGATGCGTTTGGTCCAGATAGATGCTTATTTGGTAGTAACTTTCCACCAGATAGCTTATTTTATAAATTAGATGAAGTTATTACTTTAGTCAAAAAAGCTAGCGAGCACCTAGGTTATGAGGCACAGAGAAAAATATTCTTCAGTAACGCAAAACGTATCTATCGTCTTACTTAATGCTAAAATTACAATATAGCCTACTAGGCATAAAAGTAGTACATTCTGTTATCCTGAACTCTTTTCAGGATCTCAATAAAATCAATACTTATAGTGAGATGCTGAAATAAATCCAGCATGACATTTTTATATGTAGTTAGCTATAAACAAAATAAGTTTATTTGTAAAAATCTTAGTATTTGAAGAAATCAAAAAATTTTTTATTATTATTATTTTTATTTGTAATTAATGAATCATGCTGTCTTTTTACTAGTGGAGAAGTGCTAGATGTAGTATCTCTACCATAGAAAGTACAGCTATTTAATAAAACAACTAATAAAGTAAAAACGGATATTTTTTTCATTTTAGAACTAATACAAAAATCTTAATTATCTAAATAATAGCTATTTAGAAGTTATTATTCAAAGTTTTTTGGTGGAGGTGGCGGGATTTGAACCCGCGTCCACAAACTCTACATCTTTGGATCTACATGCTTAGGCTAATCTATTTGAGTTTAGCTAAGCTATTCCCCAATTAGCCAGGGTAATAGTTAGCGAGTCTGTCAAATACAGCCTTAACTCCCAGACAAAAAGCAAAGACCGTCTTATGCGGAACATGAACGGATGTATAGATAGCATCATAAGAAAGGCTATCCTATCCGTGCGTATCTAGGTTATTAAGCTAGACTAGGCAGCTGTAGCACCAGCAGCAAAGTCGCTGCTGTTAGCCGCTACGCGTTTTTCTTTTTTGTTGCCAGTTATTATTGGCATTGTACTGTTATTAACGAGGTTACGGTACTTCCTCAGCATGCACCTTAGATTTTGACATTCATGTCGAAACCATATTCACCCCCATTCAGGTGGGTACAATTTATACCTTATTTTGGTAAATGTCAAATTTATATTATTTAGTATTAATTATTTTTTTAATTTGAATAATTTTTAATAATATGGAGACATATGTCTAAAATTCAACAACATAAGATAAGTTAAAATAATACAAATATAGCAGAAGAAAGAGCGATAAAACCTACTGTAAGGATAAAAATATCTGCTAATAGATTTTTATAAGATCTTAGGTATTTGATTTTATAGATGCTATAAATAGGCATAATAAATAAAATTACAGCTAAAACAAGCCCACCTATACTAGAAATCATATCTAAGATATTAGGATTTAAATATGCGACAAGCCAGCATGATAAAAATACTATCGATAGAGTAATTGGCTTTATAGTTTTTTCACTAACTTTATTTTTTGCAACTTTACAAACTATCCCATCTATACCTTCTTTTGAGCCTAAATAATGACCAAAGAATGATTTACTCATAGCTACTAGAGCTACAAGTGGAGCTACATAATCAAGAGAATAATTATTAAAATGGCTAGCTAGATAAGATAAAATAGAAACGTTCTCTTGTTTTGCGATCATTAGCTCTTTTGGGGAGAGAGTTAGCATCGAGCTAATTACAAATATCACTACGGTGATAATCATTAGAATATTACTAAAAGCAATTATTCGCGAGGCTTTTTTGTCTGCATCTTGTTTGTATTTGATTTTTGCATATACAGCTAAAGAGGAGATAATCGGCGAGTGATTAAAAGAAAATATTAATATCGGCATAATCACCCAGATAGCTATTAAAACACCAGAAAAAGTATGATTGTACTCAAAGCTATTACATAGTATCTCGATATTCCAATATGGAATCATCCATAATGAAAGTATTAGCAAGGCAATGATAAACGGAAAAACCAGAAAGCTCATAACGCGAATGATAAGCTTCTGACCAAAGTTAATAATAAACACGAGAGACACTATCGTAAAAAAGCTTAAAAGAAATCTATTTTGGATATCGTAATGAAGCTGATATTGAAAAAAGCTTGCTAGAGTATTTGTTATACCGACACTATAAACTAGTAGTATTGGTAAGATAGCAAATAAGTATAAGATATTAAAAATTATTCCACCGATTTTACCAAAATAGTCATCAGCAACTACGGTAATATCAGCATTAGTATTTGGGTTAGATATTACAAATCTACATAATGCTCGATGCGATAAAAACACCAGTGGAAAAATAAATAGTAAAACTATTAATATTGGGATAATTCCCGAAATTCCTGTTTGGATAGGTAAAAATAGCACACCGGCACCAATAGCTGTACCATACAGGCTAAGTGACCACATTAAGTCTTCATTTCTTTTCATATTAAAAATTCAAGTTTCTAATTTAAAATAAACAAATTAGAGCTATATACGTATGCTAAGAAATCCAACATATAAGCTTTATTATTAAAATAGTTAATAGACTTTAATGTAAAAAAAATCATTTGTCAAAATGCTAATATAGAAATTAGCTCACTAATTTTAGATTTATGATTTTATTAATAGAGATAATAGAGCCATTCTAATTGGAATACTATATTTAATTTGCTCAAAATATTTAGCACAACCAAGCTCATCGATAGATCTATCCATTTCATCAACCCTAGGTAGAGGATGGAGAATTATAAAATTACTTTTAGCAGAAATATGTTTTCTATCTAAATAGCAATGATCTTTATTGTTTAGATAGCTTTCTTCATTTGGAAATCTTTCTCTTTGGACACGAGTTACATACAGCACATCTAAATCTTCTAAGACTGCTGCACTGACTTTGCCTAACTCAACAAAAGTGTTGGCATTTTTTACAACAAAGCTCCTAAGTTTCTCAGGAATCTGTAATTGTTGAGAAGATATAAATTTAAAAGAAGCATTATATTTAGCAAGTATATTAGTAAGCGAGTGAACTGTACGTCCATATTTTAGATCTCCTAAGAAACCAACTTTTAAGTTTTCAATCGAGCCTTTTTCAGAATATATCGTATATAAATCTACAAGTGATTGAGTAGGATGCTCATTGTCGCCATCACCAGCATTTATAACAGGTGAGTTGACATATTTTGAAAACTCTTCGACACTATGTGCTTGAGGATGGCGCATAACAATAATATCAGCATATTGATCGATCATCCTACCTGTATCATCAAGAGTTTCCCCCTTTTGTGTTGAGCTTGATGAGCCATTTTCTAGTGATATGACTTTACCGCCTAATCTATTCATTGCAGATTCAAATGAAAACCTTGTCCTTGTACTTGGCTCAAAAAATAAAGAAGCTAAAATTTTGCCTTCTAAGTCTTTGTTAGGTTGTGATTTGGCGAGTTTGTCTTTATAGATATCAGCTTGATCAAATAATTTAGTTAAATCTTCTTTAGTAATTTGATCACCACGTAGTAGCTTTTGAAATGATAGCATTGAAAATCCTCAACATTAATGTCATGCTGAATTTATTTCAGCATCTCACAGTACTAGATATTGAGATCCTGAAACGAGTCCAGGATGACTTGTTTATTTTTTAACTAATCTTTTATTCCCTTTTTGTAGAAAGGAGTAGCAGTCGCAGACTGATGAGGTAGTTTTAAAAAGTTAATGGATCCTATGCTTCACTTCGACTCCGCTCAGTGACCGAATAGGATGACATATTTTAACTATTAATCCACTCTTTAACAGTTTTAACATCAAAATCATTATTGATTTTGCGCATATCTTTTACTGCAGTTACAAAAGCTTCAAAAGCTCCGATAGTTGTGACATAAGAAACTCTACTCATAATAGCAGCTCTTCTTAATGCTAAACTTATTTTTAGCTCTTGTCTTATTGAGGTATTAACCAATAAATCAACTTCGCCTGCTTCGATAGCTTTGACAGTACTGTATACTTGATCGTTGCCAATATTATCAGAAGCCTTGTCAAAAAGCTTACATTCAATACCATTTTCTTTTAAGAAACGTTCAGTACCTTTTGTCGCAAAGATGTTAAAACCAAGCTCTATCAGTTCTTTAACTGGCTGAAGTATCTTGGGTTTATCAGCATCACTTACTGATATCAGGATATTTCCTTTTAGTGGGAGCTTGTTAAAAGCCATCTCTTGAGCTTTGTAGAATGCTACACCAAAGGTTCTATCAATACCCATCGCTTCACCAGTAGATTTCATCTCTGGGCCTAGATAGCAATCGACATCGGCAAATCTACCAAATGGGAATACAGCTTCTTTGACAGAGAAGTGGCGAGGGATTGGGTTATTTAAAATAAACTCCGAAAGTTTCTTACCCAGCATCAGCTTAGTTGCGATATTTGCAATACTATTTCCTGTAGCTTTAGCAACAAATGGTACCGTCCTAGATGCGCGAGGATTTACCTCAATTACATACAATTGACCATTTTGATAAGCAAATTGGACATTCATCAGACCAATTACATTTAGCTCTTTGGCTAGTTTAATAGTTGCTTGTTTGACTTCTTCAATCTGCTCATTAGTTAATGAACGAGTTGGTATTGAGCAAGCTGAGTCACCTGAGTGAATACCTGCTTCTTCGATATGCTCCATTATACCAGCAACAAAGACTCGCTCACCACCATCAGCGAGTGCATCTACATCTAGCTCTATAGCATCTTCGAGGAATTTATCAATTAAGATAGGTCCTTCAAGGATACATTTACTATTAGCTTTGATATAAGCATCTAGCTCCTGTTGTGAATGGACAATCTCCATTGCTCTACCACCTAAGACATTAGATGGTCTCACAACCACAGGGTAGCCAACATTAACGATCTTTTTCTTTAGCTCATTAACTGTATATGCAATTGTATTTAGAGGTTGTTTTAGCTCAACTTTATCAAGTAACTCTTTAAATCTCTCTCTATCTTCAGCTAGATCAATCTTATCCGGATCTGTACCAAGTATAGGAATGTTATTCTCATGCAAAGCAGCTACTAGTTTTAGTGGCGTTTGACCACCAAACTGTACAATTACGCCTAATACTTCACCTTTGCGCATTTCATTTTTGATAATATTTAGGACATTCTCAGCGCATAAAGGCTCAAAATATAGCTTATCAGAAGTATCATAATCTGTTGAAACTGTCTCTGGGTTACAGTTAATCATGATAGTTTCGATACCTTCTTCTTTAAGGGATTTAGCAGCATGAACACAAGCATAATCAAACTCTATCCCCTGACCAATACGGTTAGGACCACCACCTAGAATGATGACTTTCTTTTTATCAGAAATTTCAGACTCACAATCACGCACTATTTCTTCATAGCTATAGTGCTCATAAGTGGAGTACAAATATGATGATTGTGACTCAAATTCAGCAGCACAAGTATCTACTCTTTTGAAAGTAGGGTAGATTTCTTTACCAAATCTAAAGTTTCTAATATATCTTTCCGTTCTGCCAACAAGCTCAGCAATTTTTGCATCTGAGAAACCAATATTTTTGTAAACAGAGAACTCTTCTTTGCTATTTGGTAGCCCAGTTTTTTTAAGTCTTTCTTCAGCATCAACAATAATTGCAATCTGTTCAATAAACCAAGGATCTATCTTACAAGCATCATGAATTGCTTGTTGTGTTACTCCGTATCTAAGTGCTTGTGCTACTCTTAGAATACGCATTGGTGATAGTTCTTCTAGTGACTTTAGGATAGCTGTTTTATTCTCTTGTAGAGATTTCGACTCATCGACACCGGGGATTTCAACTTGATCTAGACCTGTCAAACTTGTCTCGAGCGAGACTAAAGCTTTTTGTAAACTCTCTGTAAAAGATCTACCAATCGCCATAGCTTCACCAACTGATTTCATCTGCGAAGATAGCGTAGCTGAAGTAGTTGGGAATTTTTCAAATGTAAAGCGTGGAATCTTTGTGACTATATAGTCAATTGTTGGTTCAAATGATGCTGGAGTAACTTTGGTGATGTCATTATCAATTTCATCAAGGGTATAGCCAACCGCTAGTCTAGCAGCAACCTTTGCAATAGGATAGCCAGTTGCTTTTGAAGCTAATGCCGAAGACCGTGATACACGCGGGTTCATCTCGATAACAACTAATTTACCATCTTTAGGATTCACGGCAAATTGCACATTTGAACCGCCAGTTTCGACACCAATTTCTCTAAGCACAGCAATCGAAGCATCACGCATAATCTGGTACTCTTTATCTGTCAAGGTTAGTGCTGGCGCTACGGTGATACTATCACCAGTATGGATACCCATTGGGTCGATATTCTCAATTGAGCAAACGATAATTGAGTTATCAGCTTTATCACGGATAACTTCCATTTCGTACTCTTTCCAACCTAAAATTGACTCATCAATTAGGACCTCATTAGTTGGGGAGAGGTTAAGACCATTTTTGACAATTGTTTCAAACTCTTCTTTGGTATTAGCAATACCACCACCGCTACCACCTAGGGTAAATGATGGTCTGATAATAGCAGGTAGTCCAATATCTTCTAGAGCTTTATAAGCCTGTTCGATTGATCTAACAACAACATTTTTTGGGACTTCTAACCCAATCTTTGCCATTGCTTGGTTAAAACGCTCTCTATTTTCGGCTTTATCAATTGAGTCAGCTTTAGCACCAAGCATTTCGATACCATATTTTTCTAAAATACCCGCTTTGTCTAAAGCTAAAGCGCAGTTAAGTGCTGTTTGCCCACCAACTGTTGGTAGGATTGCATCAGGCTTTTCTCTAGCGATAATTTTACCAACGCTTTCAGCAGTAATTGGTTCGATAAATATTTTATCTGCTGTTGTTGGGTCTGTCATGATTGTTGCAGGGTTTGAGTTTACTAGAAAGACTGTGTAGCCATCTTCTTTTAAAACTTTACATGCTTGAGTACCTGAGTAGTCAAACTCACATGCTTGACCGATAACGATTGGACCAGCACCTAGTACTAAAATACTTTTTATATCTGTTCTTTTTGGCATTTCTATTAATTTCCTTTCTTACTATCTGCTATCATCTCGGCAAATTCATTGAATAAATATTTACAGTCATGTGGACCTGGTGAGCTCTCTGGGTGATACTGTACTGCAAAAGCAGGTTTATCTTTAAATTTGATACCTTCAACAGTACTATCAAAAAGCGAGCTCATATGAATTTGGATATTATCAGGAACATTGTCATCACAAACCACAAAACCATGGTTTTGGCTAGTGATAAGGACTTTTTTAGTATTAGCATCAAGCACAGGTTGGTTTACACCACGATGACCTTTGTGCATTTTCTTGGTTTTTAAGCCAGCAGCTAGCGCTAATAACTGGTTACCTAAGCAAATACCAAATATTGGCATTTTGGCTTCTAGAAGTTTTTTGATAACTGGTATAGTATAGTCAGAAGTTGCAAACGGATCGCCAGGACCATTTGATAAGAACACGCCATCAGGATTATGCTTCATAATATCTTCATAAGTGCTATCAGCAGGCACTACCGTTACCTTAAAGCCAGCATCAACAAGGTTTCTAAGGATGTTATATTTGACGCCATAATCAATAACTACAACATTATATTTGTAGCTTTGTTGCTGCTTATAGACTTGTTGACCTAGTGAGAAAGTATGCTCATTCCAATCATACTCTCTGTTTGTAGTGACACTGATTGCTAGATCTCTACCGTTAAGGTTAGATTTATTTTTGATACGTGACCTTACATAGTTTGCATCGAGGAATTCACCTGGCTTGACTGATAATATCGCTACTCTTACAGCGCCTTCTTTGCGTACTTTACGCACGATTGCACGCGTATCAACACCGCAGATACCGACGATATTTCTATTTTTGAGCCAAGTATCGATACTTTTTTTAGCTCTAAAATTTGATGGACTGGTAAGATTCTCACGCACGATTAACCCTTTAGCAAATACTCCTAGGGACTCATTATCCTCATTATTAATGCCGACATTACCGATGTGAGGAAATGTAAAAGTGATAATCTGACCGGCATAAGATGGATCTGTTAGTGTCTCTTGATAACCTGTCATTGATGTATTGAAACAAATTTCACCGTCTGTCCAACCACGAACCCCTATTGATCTACCTAGATAGTATGTACCATCTGGGAAAACCAATATTGCATTAGTCATATCGTTAGCTAATATCATAATAAAACAACCTTACTGTGATGTATGAAACTTAAAGAAAAAAGCTGTTTGAAAAAAGTTTTTATCATTACTTTTTTACAAAGTTAATGGGCAAATTGAAAACATTTTAGGGATTTGATTGCCATCTGTAAAGACTATTCTCTTAAGTTTTACATAATTTATATTTTAGTCTAGATTTAAGGCTAATTTTATACTATAATTAATTTTTTACAGCTTAGATTTCTTATTTGGCTTTAATAGTTTTTTTACTCCAACTGTTTTCACTTTTTGTCATTAAAAATGCTAATATAAACGCAATTTAAAAAAACTCGGTTGTTACAAATGAAAAAAATTTGTGCTGCATTTACATTATTGTTAGTTTTGATACCTTTTGGCTACTCTCAAGGTAAGCTTATGTTTGTATCGATGATAACGCGCCACGGTGATAGAGCGCCGCTTGCAAATATCAAAAATTCTGACTATGACTGGGGGGCCGAGCTATCAGAACTAACTCCTATTGGTATGAACCAAGAGTATAATTTAGGTAGTCAGTTAAGAAAAAGATATATAGAGCAATTTGAACTTTTGCCAGAAAATTACCTAGATAATAGTATCTATGTACTATCAAGTAATACAAATAGAACTATAGTAAGTGCACAAAGTTTACTGATGGGGCTTTACCCTCCTGGTACAGGTCCTGTTTTAAAAGATGGTAAAGCGGCAATTAATGGAAGGTTTCAGCCAATACCTGTTATGACGCTACCAGCAGATTCTAGACTTATAAAGTTCCCATATGAGCAGTACCTAGATATTTTAAAAAAATATATCTATAACACTCCAGTGTGGCAAAACAAGACAAAAGAAGTTCAACAAAATTTTAAAAAATGGCAAAAAATATTAGGCAATAAAATAACGGGGTTAAATGATATTGCTACTATAGGTGATGTTTTGATCGTAGCTAAAGCACATGACAAGCCTCTACCAGAAGGTTTATCTCAAGAAGATGCTAATAAAATAATTGATTTAAAAGATTGGGGAATAGTACAGAAATTTAAGTCGCAAAAAGTAGCTTATATTATGGGTGCTCAGCTAACTAATAGAATGATCGAAGATTTAAATAATGCTGCTAGTGGTAAATCTAAATACAAAATGACTTATTATTCTGGCCATGATCTGACACTCTTAGAAGTAATGGGTACTTTAGGAGTGCCGCTAGATAAGGCGCCAGGTTATGCAAGTAATCTACAGATGGAACTATATAAAGATAGTGATGTGTATACAGTTAAGCTTAGATATAATGGTAAGTATGTCAAGCTACCGATAATGGATAAAGATAATAGCTGTACGCTAGATGCCTTAAACAAATATATGCAGCAGATAAATAACAAATTTCAAAAATAACTCTATAAATTCTAAAGTTTAATTAGCCAAATAAACTAAAAAACCACCAGCTGATAGATATTTAAGTTTCCTAAAAACATCTAGATGTTGTAACTATTTTTGTTATACTTTTTGGTGAAAAAGAGTAGGAGGAAGAAAATAAAATGTCAAATCAAAGTTTACTTATTAAGAATGCTACAGTTGTAAATGAAGGCAAAACATTTAAATCAGATGTTTTGATTGAAAATGGTAGAATTGCCCAAGTTGCTGCAAATATCGATAAAGCAGCAGAGCAAATTATAGATGCTACAGGCCTACATCTATTGCCAGGAATGATTGATGATCAAGTGCATTTTAGGGAACCAGGATTAATGCACAAGGGCGATATTGAATCAGAATCACGTGCTGCTGTGATGGGCGGTATCACATCATATATGGAGATGCCAAATGTAAATCCAGCAACTACATTAGTTGAGCGCCTAGATGAGAAAAAACAGCGTGCTGCGGCTAGATCTCATGCAAATTATGCTTTTTATCTCGGTGCGACAAATGATAATGTCGATGAGTTAAAGCGTCTCAAGCCAAATGATGCTTGTGCTATCAAAATCTTTATGGGTGCTTCAACTGGTAATATGCTAGTAAATAACCCTGAAACATTAGAAGGCTTTTTTAGAGATAGTCCATTACTAATCGT
Organism: Francisella opportunistica; assembly: GCF_003347135.1. Classification (NCBI taxonomy): domain Bacteria; kingdom Pseudomonadati; phylum Pseudomonadota; class Gammaproteobacteria; order Thiotrichales; family Francisellaceae; genus Francisella; species Francisella opportunistica. Next base: position 16,063 of record NZ_CP022377.1, read on the forward strand.
AACGCACTGTGAAGATACGCCGATGATTGCAGAAAATGAAAATAAAGTGCGTGAGAAATATGGTGAAAATGTACCCATGGACTTACATCCAGAAATTCGCTCGAGGGAGGCGTGTTTTAAATCATCAGAGTTAGCTGTTTCATTAGCAAAAAAATATAACTCAAGGCTTCATGTTCTGCATCTAACAACGGCTGAAGAGATGGTACATTTTGATAATACTATCCCACTAGAACAGAAGCGTATCACAGCTGAAGTTTGTGCTCATCATTTGTTCTTCTCACGTAAAGATTATGCTGATAAGGGTGCGCGTATCAAATGTAACCCAGCTATCAAAGAAGAAAGCGATCGTTTGAAACTTCTAGAATGTGTCGCAAATGATACTATCGATGTAATTGCTACAGATCATGCGCCACATACATGGCAAGAGAAGCAGGGTAGTTATTTCAATGCCCCAGCTGGTTTACCACTTGTTGAGCAAGCTCTTATCTCTGTATTAGAGCATTATCACAAAGGTTTCTTAACTCTTGAGCAAATAGTCCAAAAAACAGCCCATGCCGCTGCGGTAGTTTATAAAGTAAAAGAGCGTGGTTTTATCCGCGAGGGTTATCATGCTGACTTGGTATTAGTAGATCTTAATAATCCGCATACTGTGACAGATGAGTGTTGTCATTATAAGTGTGGTTGGACTCCCTTTGATGGTTATACATTCCAATCAAAAGTTCAGACAACTATTATTAATGGTGTGGTCAAATATCATCAAGGTAAGATTGTCAGCGATCAAAGAGGACAGTGTTTAGAGTTTGATCATGATTTTTGATAATTTATGTATAGTTTTTTAACGATTATAACTGGTGTAGTTATCTTTATACTATCTCAGTATTTATTAGAACTAATTCTAAAGCATTGTATTGAGATGAAAAAATTATATGCCTTAATAAGTGAGGAAATTTTGAGTAATAGAGCAAAGATTACTAATGGTAATATTGAGGGTACTACTAGAATGAACCTAAAAGCCTTAGGAGCTAAACTATAGCCTACTAGGCATAAAAGTAGTACATTCTGTTATCCTGAACTCGTTTCAGGATCTCAATAAAATCAATACTTATAGTGAGATGCTGAAATAAATTCAGCATGACATTTTTATATGTAGTTAGCTGTAGTGTCAGTTCACACATGCTTATTTTATTTTTAAAGCAAAAGCTAAGGAAGAATCTTTAGCGATAGCACAACAATTAAACCTCATTGCTAGTACTCGAAAAGTTTCAGATAAAAGGTGGTGTATAAATATAAAGGAAGCTTTAAAGGAGTTAGAGAATTATAAAAATATAATAGTAAGTTACCAATCTTGAGAGCATTTCGCTACTTACTAAGTAAGTTTTAGCGACATACTTTTTTCATGGTAACCACACCCCACCGACAAGTCGGTACCCCTCTCAAGAGGGGAATGGTATGCAAAACTGCCTAGCACTACGTTAACTTAGTTTAAAACAAATGGAAAATAAAAAACGCCTGGTTCAAGCTTACAAATATAAATGCATATCCAACTACAAAAACCTTAGAACTATCTAAGTTGCTACCCCCTAAAGGTTTTGATTTTTTGCAAAATATGTTACCCTAACTTATCGTGTTCATACTTATATTTTGAGTTCTAAGATGGTTATTTGATGCAAGAAAGTTATATTAAGAGATGTATTGTAATACTTTTTGCATTATTCTATTTCATTATCCCATTAGGTGCGCTTACTAAGCAAGAAGCTGAAGAGAAATATTTAAAATATAAAAAACTAGCTGAAAAATATAAAAAGATAGCCGAACAGCAGAATGATATAACTCAAAAAGAAGAAGATGGCGTTATTTCTACAGAAAATGGCGTAGAGGATAAAGCTACTCCAGTTCAGACAACTTCAAAGAATAGCAAAGAAGATAAAGAAACAATAAATAATCCTTGGAAAGGCACTTCCATAGGTTTAGGTGGAAGTATTGTAACTGGTAATAGTGCTACTACAAACTTAAATGCTGGAGTAAGTATCATCTACAAGCCAATAGAAAAATGGCAAAGTAGTTTACTATTTAATTATTTATATAGTCATGATGATAATGTTTCTGATACTTCAGGTGTTAGAGTAAATAGAGCACAATTAAGCGCCAATACTTCATGGAACTTTGATAAAATCAACGGTGTATATGGTAGTTTAAATTTCTTGCGTGATGAGTTAGATGTTTTTAGCTATGTTTTGATGGAGTCGTTAGGTTATAAAAGAGTTTTATATAAAAATGACAATATGTCGTTAAATATAACTGCAGGCCCAAGTTTGACCCAAAATAAACTTGCTAGTACGGGTCAGTTCTCTAATGGTATTGGTGCACAATCAGGCTTACAGTATGTATGGAATTTTACAGACAAGTCAAGTTTTAGAGAAGAGTTTATCGTAAACTATTCTTACCAGAATAATAAAGTAAACCCTAACGTTTTTATATACCAAAACAACTCTATATTATCAGCTAATATATATAAAAACTTAAGTCTCCAGCTTCAATTTCAACTGAATGGTACTAATTTAAATACTGCAGGTAAGAAACCAATAACAACAATTACAACTACTGCTTTAACTTATGAAATATAACAATTACTACCTTTCTATGTTAAAAAAATAAGCTGAGATTAAACCATTTTTCTTAAAAGGAGATATTTCATTGCTAACCACGATTAATTGCAGATCTATTTCTTTATAACATTTACAATTTAGAAATACTATAGTTACCATTTAAGTGCTACCTTTAGCTCAAAAAATAGTAAATAAGTACGAGTTTTACCAGATTTATAACCTGTAAGGCTTAATATTGCTGTAAATACTGTATGGGGGGATCCGCAAAAACCTACAGAATATAGATTGCTGCGCTAAAAAATAGAAATACTAGCGAGGGGATTCACAGATATAGAGCGAATAGCTAAGTTTAGAGAATTCTTAAAAAATCATAATAAATATAATGTAGTGAATCAGGTTATACCTTATAAGAAAGAAGGTATAATAGAAATGTGGAAAAAAACTAGTAAAGCAGGATTGAATTTCAATTAATTTATAGGAAAAAACCAGTTTTTTTATAGTTGATAAGCTTATTGATACATTATCTGATAAGCATCAAAGACTAATTTTGGTAAAACTGGAATAACAAGTGCTGAATTTAGATGGTTATATCGAAACCATCATCGAGAAGAGGTTAGAGAAAATTTATATTTTTATAATGAGCTTGGTAGTATTGATTATGATACTATATTTTCTGATCATAGGTGGAGTAATTATAACCCTAAAAGTAAACAATATTAGCCTAATGTTATTGAATTAGTCTGCTATAATTATACAAAACTAAAAATAATATGAGATTTGAGATATGAATAAGTTATTAAAAGTAGCTGGAGTATTTTCGTTAATGGTTGGTTTTTGCTATGCAGGAGTTGATAAACCTCTTGGCCTTTTAGTTGAAAGAGCAGCTTTAATGCAGGGTGTTGGAGTGTGTAAGCATAAACTTAATAGCCCTATCTATGATGCAGCTCAAGAGATTAGAGTTTTACAAAATGCGCAAAATCTAGCAAAAGAAAATCATTTAGAGATGAATTCATTTCTTACTTTTATTCAGCTACAAATGGATTTATCTAAACAGATAGAGGATTACTATTGGAACAATGCAACCCAACAACAGCTTGAGCAACAAAGTTCAGATTGTTTAGCTAACTATCGCGATAAGATTAAAAAAGTTGATGAGCAACTTTATCCAGCGATAAGTAAAAATATTAAAGCAATTAGAGAAGATAAAGAATTAGTTATAAAGCTTAGTGAGCTTGTTAAAAAGCAAAATATTCAAGGTATCCCTCAAGACCCGAATTATTTAGATTTACTAGCAAGTAGTTTGCAAAATATCAAAAAAGCTAAGTAGTTTGTAATATTTGTTTAGGTGTATTTTGCTGCTTACTTCGTAAGCTCTATAGCGATGTACTTTTTTCGTTGCATAAAAAGTACGCAGGAATGCTAGCACTGGCTATCGCTTAGTTGTACTCTGATAGCATCTACACAAAACTCGTCAATTATGAAAAATTGACTAAAACAGTTGTAGCTGCTAATTTATCAGCTTAACAACTGCTAATCGCAAAGGTGCTTTTAATCTTTAAATACTTATTTTAATTTAGAATTGATGCTTTTGAAGCATAAGTATTATTTCATCGTGTACAAACACAACTAAGTTAAAATATAGTTTACTATCACCACAAATTAAACTAATATATAGTTTCAACATCGATTAATTATTTGAGACTCAATGAAAATAATGTTCTCAGCAGATGGTATCTCTAAAGCTGATTTAGAGAAAACTGCTACTGTTTCAAAGTATGTTGACTGTATTAAAATTGGTCATATCTTATGCTCAGCGCTATCATTTAAACAAATTCATGAGCTAGTGGGCGACAAAGATATTTTTCTAGATTTTAAATTTCATGATATTCCAAATACAGTTAAAACAGCGATAGAAAATTATTCAAGAGCTATTCCAAATTTCAAATATTTCACATTTCATGGCACTGCTAGTGATGATATGGTCAAAGCTGCACTTACAGCAGTTACTCAAGCTATACCATTAGCAGTGATTACGCTAAGTAGTGATGCTAATTTTGATAAGACAGATAGTCTAGCAAAATTTAAGAGATGTGTGGATTTAGGTGTGGAAAACTTTATATGTCATCCACATTTAGTTGCGGATGTGCGAGCTAAGTTTGGGGATAAAATCAAGCTATATGTCCCAGGTGTAAGGCTTGAGAGCGATCTTAGTGATGATCATTTTAATGCACTAACACCCAAAAAAGCCAAAGAGCTTGGCGTTGACTATATTATTGTAGGCAGACCGCTATTGCGCGCTGATAATATCGTTGAGAAGTTAAAAGAGTTTGAGTGCTAAAAATGCAAAATAAAAACCTTAAAAAAATCATAATTTCACCACCATTTGGCAAGTATCTTAAATTCAAAGAAACTTCAAATGTTTATGGCTCTTTTACTGTAAATAGACGTTGGGGACTTATCAAGCAAGCAATTAAAACCATTCGTAAAATAGATAAAAATGCGTGGCGTAATAAGATTGGTTTGCGTAACCCAGGTCTTGCAAATGCAAAGCCACCAAAAAGAGCTCAAGATATAATATCGCTAGCAGCATTAGAAATAGCAGACTGGCATAGCTTTGCAGAAACTCTAAAATTAGCAAAATTTGCTAATCATAAAAATATTGAGATAAATATTGGTTGTCCTAACGCAAGTATTGTCGATTTTCCAGCTGAATTAGCGCCAATATTTGCTGGTAGAAATATCATTATCAAAATGCCGCCAACTATAGATCATAATACTAAGATAAGAGAGTATCTTGCTGTAGGCATCACAACTTTTCATTTATGTAATACTATTCCGACAGCTAAGGGTGGCATTTCGGGCTATCCACTGCATGAATACAGCCTACCAGCTATCAAAAAAGCTAGACAGGAGTTCGGTGACAGTATCACTATAATTGGTGGTGGAGGAATCTACACCTTAGACGATGCTAAGAAATATATCGAAGCTGGTGCAGATCATTTATCACTAAGTTCGATAATGTTTAATCCTATTAGGGGTATAAAGCTAGTTAAAGAGATTAATAGCCTCCCTTTTTAAGTAACAACCTATCGCTATCTTTATAAGCTTGTTCAGCAAAACTACCCATCCATTCTTTTACCGCTTTGAAATTTTCGATAAAGGTTTGTTTATCACTTTGAGAGACTTTTTCAGCATTAGAGTTTACAAACTCAGCAAATTCAGCGATAGTTTGTTGTCTTTGTTTATCTGACATAATAATATCAGCATATAAGCCAGGGCCTTGACTAAAAAGCCTACCTACAATATTTAGCTCCATTTTATAAACAGGGCTAGCAAGTTTTAGCATTTTGTGGATATCAATATTTTTATGCTTGAGAAACATTCCTAAACAATAAACACTAAAATGCTCGATACCTTGGATAAAAGTCATTGCCTCATCATGCTCTTCGGCAGTCATTTTTTCGATACTAAAACCAATCCTAGCTAAATCATCAATAAAATATTGATATTTATCTTGCTGTTTACCATCACAGACTACAATCACTTGATTTTCAGGTGAGCTAATAGTTGGCCCAAATATAGGGTGTAGACCAACAACCGGACCGTTATAATTAGCTAGCATAGACTCCAAAGGTTCTTTTTTGATACTAGTATAATCAGCTAATATTGTTCCTTGTGAAAGATAGGGTATAGTTTTTTTGATAATCTCTGCTGTTAAATATATCGGTACAGATAGTATTACAATGTCTTGATTAAACAGTTTTTGTTGTGGATTTTGCCAATCACTTTCATCAAAAATAGTCAGTTTGTATTCGGGCAAAAATTTACTAAAAATATTCTGAGTCATCTGACCCATTTCACCATTACCACCAATTATACAAATTTTCTTTTGCATTTTTTACACCTTAAAACTAAAAGTTACAGGACCATCGTTGGTTAATGATACTTTCATATCTGCGCCAAATATTCCTGTTTGAACTTTGTTATATTTGTTTCTAAAGATATTTTCAAATTCTTTAAACTTTTGTTTAGCTATTTCTGGAGGACAACCACTACTAAAACTTGGTCTGTTACCTTTAGTGGTATTAGCTGCTAAAGTAAACTGCGGAACTAAGATAATTCCACCACTAATATCTTGTAGTGATAAGTTCATCTTGCCAGCATCATCTTCAAATATACGATATTTAAGAATCTTATCCGCCATTTTCTCAAAAATTTGATGAGTATCGTCTTTCTCAACACATACTAGCACTAAGATACCCGTAGCTATATCGGCAACTTTTTGCTGATTTACTACTACATTCGCACAACTAACTCTTTGAATAATACTAAGCATGTTATTTTTAGAAAACTTATAAATGTTTTTAGATTGTACCAAAAAAATAAGCTATAAGTATAAGACTTATAGGAGTGATTAATAATTAATTTGAGTTAAATAGCAGTTATAGTGTAAAGTTCTTTAAAAGAGCTTTGTTTCTTAACCCTTAACCAACTAAAATTATTGTTAAATCACTTATAAAAATGAAAAAATTACTCAAAATAGTTTGTTAGATAAAAAAGTCCGTAACTTCAGTCAATATATGGGAAATTATAATGTATTATATATTTACCAAAGAAGTTTTTTAAAGGGAAATAGTAATGAGTAAGGCTTATGACTTTACATTTGGTTTAAATTTTGCTTCTTTTAATGAATCTAATTCAAGCACAATATATAGAACGATAAGCTTAGACGATGAGGAAGAAAATATTGATGTATTTGACTACCAATATAAAGGTTTGTTTCAAGATAACCCCTATATTTCGCACATAGATATGTCAAGTAGTAAAGCCGAACCTCTTTTAGAATTTTTTCATGATAAGTTAGATAAGTCTAATAGTGTTCCTATTATAAATCTAACTTTTAATCCTAAGAATTCTAGGGGTTTTACATCTAAATATTTAGATAAAGTAAAGGAAGAGTTAGAAACAAATCTTAATAAATTTGTTAAGATACTTATATCAGGGCATGGAAAGTTTATTAATGCTATAGGAACAGGAAATGAAAACTTAAATGAAGGTTATGTGGTAATAGAAGAAATTATTGATATCATAAAGTATTTGATGAAAGGATGTAAGGAAAAAATAACTTATTTAAAAATATATTTAGTATCATGTAGAGCTAATCAAGTTGGAACACCTAAATATTTATATGATAAGATGCTAGAATTATCTTTGCCATTTCCTTTCTGTGTTGTTGGATATGATAATGATGTTGGTATGTGTAAAGTACTAAACACTAAACATGATGAAAATATACAAAAATTTTCTACCTTTTATGATAATGAGTTTGAAGGGAGGAAAATTTATCGCAACGATTTTAAATTGCAAATTCAAAAAGTAATAAGCTTGTATGCACAAAAACTTCCATTTCTATTGAAAATGTATGACGAAGCTATGGCTTCCCAAAGCCAAAGGGTTACATTTAGAACCATTAATATTCTATGTTCAAAAATAATTGACACTATTGAGTATTGTGAAAATTATGAAAAGTATATGGGAGCAGATCAAGATAAACTTAAGTACTATTCATCACTGAACATAATCCCAAAAACGAAATATTATCTAAGTTCAGAAGAAATTAAATTATCCAAGGAATTGATATAATGCTTTAATAACTTTAAAAGATGGTTTATCAGAACAAGCAAATAATCATTATAAAAATAAATCTGAACAACATTTCAAACCAACACCGCTTATGAAAAATAGATCTGGATACTGGTTTTAAAGAAGATGAATAAAGAAAGTTGAGAGTGTAAAACCATAGTTTATTTTTAAAAGTTTATTATATGTTTAATATAGACCTTGTTTTTTTATAGCAATGATTATTTGTAAACACTATAACTGCCAAGAAATTCATAGAAATGGAATAATAAGAAACAAACAAAGGTATAAATGCAAATCATGTAGCTATAATTTTGTTCTTAATGAAGGATGAAACAATCCAGAAACAGCGATAAAGCGGGCATTCACAGTTATAATACTCTTTAGGAAAATGTTGTTATGGCTTTATAGCCAAATTATTTGGAGTAAGTAGAATGACTATACAGAATTAGCTAGAATAAGAGGCAGATATCTCATTTTTAACAGTGATATGAAAACAACCATCATCAAGTATTTGTATAAGCATTTGCTAAAAACACAAGGGGAATAACCAAAGTTTATATGACTAAATAATTAGTGTCAATTTGTAATTAATAAAATGCCAATATCATTTAAATACTCTTTAGATTTTGTCCCAGATGATATAAATTAGTTCTATTAGTTTACTAAAGAGAGTTAATTTTGATAAGAAATTTAAAAGTAAGACAATTTTCAGTATTGTGGTTCATAGAGTTGTGGGAGAGGTATGCTTTTTACAGCTTCCAAGCACTTTTTATGCTTTTTATAACAGCTAGTCATATTAGTGAAGCACAAGGTTATTTGATATTTGGCATATTTGCATCATTAATCTATATTACGCCAACTATAGGTGGATACTTATCTGATAAGATAATTGGCATTAGCAACGCTTTAGTTATCGGCGCAATATTTCTACTATTTGGGTATCTTATCTTAGCGATGTCTTCTAACCTAAATAATGTCAGCTGGGCATTGTCTTTGATTATAGTTTTGGTAATGGGCTATTTAAACCTGCACCAACCTCTTTGATTTCAAGGATTTTTAACGATAATCCTGCACAATCACATTCAGCTTTTACGCTGTATTATATGGGTGTAAATATTGGTAGTTTTCTCGCAATTGCATTTACGCCAATTATCGCTAAATATGCTAATTATTCGTACGCTTTTATAATCTGTGTTATTGGTATGATTTTAGCTTTATCAAATTATGCTTGGCGTGCAAGAATTCTTAGAGATTTAGAGAGTGATGCTATACCAATCAACATAAAGACTAAAGGTTTAATTTTTGTAATCTGCCTAGCACAAGTTTTGATCTGTTATGGCTTATTTCAGATTACGGATATATCTTTGTATTTGATTATAGCTGTTTGTCTATTAACTTTTGTCTATATGCTTAATGATGCAAAAAATACCGCAAATTTAAAAGAAAAAATTCTCCAGATAGTCGGTGTGGTTTTGGTTGTTGAGGCAATTATTTACTTTATTGTTTATAGTCAGATGTTCTCTACGTTAGTGCTATTTGCAAAACATAACGTTGAACTTGATTTAATTGGCTTTAGTGTTTCTCCAGCAACTTATGCGGCATTAGATTCTTTTTGGCTAATTATACTAAGCCCAATATTAGCTATTTTATATAAAAGAAGTATTAGTCATTTATCGATACCATATAAGTATGCTATTGGCACTATAATCGCAGGGATAGCCCCATTGAGTTTATATGTGGTGATAAAGTTTACTCAAATAAATGGCTTTGTTAATGGTAATTGGATGATTGTGTATTTCTTTTTTGGCGCATTCGCAGAATTGTTGGTTGCTGCATTAGGTTTTTCGTTGATAGCTATTTATTTTAGAAAAGAAATCATAACCTTTGGTATGGGTTTTTTCATGCTTGCGGTTGCCCTAGGAGGCGCTTTGTCAGGTAAGTTAGGACAACTTGTCGCAATACCTGATGGTAAAATTGCGCCAGCCGTAAGTTTAGCAATTTATCAAAATTATTTCTTATGGCTAGGAGTAATCACAATTATCTTAGGTATTATATATGCTCTAATAGCTAGGATAATAACTAAATTAGCTAAGAAGTATGATATTTTTTTAGGATAGGAGCAAGCTTTATAATCTTTTTATAATCTCATCAGTAAACTCTCTAGTAGAAGCTAGCTTAGTTCCTTGTGTATATATATCTTGAGTCCTAAAGTTATCTTCAAGAGTTAGATTAATGGCGTTAGCAATATCTTGTGCTTCTGGTACTAATCCAAATGAATAAGAAAGCATTAATGATGCGGATAATATTTGAGCAATTGGATTTGCCTTGCCTTGTCCTTTGATATCATATGCAGAACCACCAGAAGGTTCATAAAGACCAAAACCCTCCTTATTCAAGCTTACTGATGGAACTAAACCAATTGAACCAGGTAATACCGACGCCAGATCTGAAAGGATATCACCAAATAAATTTGCTGTAACCATTACATCAAATTGACTTGGGTTTAGTACCATTTGCATAGCGCAGTTATCGACATACATATGATTTAATGTAACACTTGGATAATCTTTGGCTACTTCATTGACAATATTTCTCCATAGCCTAGAAGTGTCTAATACATTTGCTTTATCTACAGATGTTAGTCTGTTTGAGCGTTGCGTAGCCCTTTCAAATGCTTTTATAACGATGTTTCTAATAGTGTTTTCATCATACTCAGCAACATCTGTAGCATGTCTGATTCCATTATCATCTGTAAAAGTTCTATGCTCACCAAAATAAATATCTTTTGATAATTCTCTAAAGATTTCAATATCAGCACCATTAGCTATACGACTATCTTTTAAAGGACAAGAATTTTTTAAAGATGGAAATATTTGACTAGGACGGATATTTATATTAAAACCAAAATGTTTTCTAAGAGCTAAAATACTATTAGCTTCACAACATTGCCATTTCTCTTCATTTTGAGCTTCAACAGGTCCACCGACAGAGCCAAAAAGTATCGCATCTGAGTTTTTGCATATTTCTAAAGTTTCTTGTGGGCAGTGACTTTTATATTTATCATATGCAGCGCCACCTACTAGAGCTTCAATAAAATTAAATTTATGTTTATACTTTTTAGCAATAGCATCAAGAACTTTGATTGCTGACTCCATTACTTCAGGACCAATGCCATCACCCGCTAATATAGCAATATTTTTTTCCATTCTAGCCTCTTTGTGATTGTTCAAATTGTTTGATTATATCTAAATGCTCAATAAGATAAGTCATATCATCAAGTCCCCGAATAAGGCAGTTTTTACGAAAAGGATCATAATTAAAGCAATAAGTATTACCATCAGCAGTAACTGTTTGCTCTTGTAAGTCAACAGTCATACTAAATTTTGGATCCTCTGCTAGATCACATAAGTTTTTAATAATATTTTTATCTAAAGAGATTAGTAATAAGCCATTTTTAGCAGCGTTATTGAAAAATATATCAGAGAAAGATGGTGCAATTATAACTTTGATGCCCGCTTGAGTTAGAGCCCAAACGGCATGTTCTCTAGATGAACCACAACCAAAATTATCTCCAGCAATTAGTATTTGCGAGCTAGAATAATCAGGATTATTAAAAATAAAGTTTTTATCCTTTTCTTTTAGACGATAAAATAAATTTTTACCGTAGCCATCCTTTGTCGTTTGAGTCAAAAATTCAGCAGGAATAATCATGTCCGTATCAATATCACTTAACCACAAAGGAATTGCGTTAGAAGTTAGTTTTTTAAAAGCTTGCATTTGTTATAGCTCCTTATCTAATTTATCAACACTACAGATTTTGCCCATCACAGCACTCGCAGCAACAGTTTGTGGTGATGCAAGATGGGTTATACTTCCTTTACCTTGACGACCGATAAAGTTCCTATTTGATGTGCTAATACATCTTTGTCCTTCTGGAACCTTATCATCATTCATTGCTAAACACATAGAGCAGCCAGGCATTCTAAACTCAGCACCAGCATCTTCAAAAATCTTATCTAAACCTTCTGATATCGCGATATTTCTGACTTGTTCAGAGCCAGGTACTATATACATTGTGACATTTTTAGCAACTTTTCTTCCTTTTAGAACTTCAGCTACCGCACGCATATCTTCTATACGACCGTTAGTACAGCTGCCAACAAATGCCCACTGTATTTCTTTACCAAGTATATTTTCATTAGCATTAAACTTAGTGTAGTCATAGGCTTGTTGAGCTAATTTATGTTGGTGAGTAGGTATATCTTTAAGGCTAGGTATTTTAGCTGATATATTGATAGCATGTTGAGGATTAATTCCCCAAGTAACCATTGGTTCAAGTCCTTGTATATCAACTTTGATAGTTTTGTCATAGTGAGCATTTTCATCACTTATAAAGCTATTCCAATGCTCTATAGCTTTAGCGAAATCAGCATCTTGAGGTGCATATTTTTTACCTTTTAGGTAGCTAAAAGTTTTCTCATCTGGAGAAACTAGACCAGCTCTTGCGCCACACTCTATTGACATATTACATAGCGTCATACGCTCTTCCATAGACATATCTTTGATCACTTGACCAACATACTCGATGACATAGCCACCTGCACCACCAATACCAATATTGGCGATTAGCTTCATGATGATATCTTTAGCTGTTGCTGACTTTGAAGGTTTACCAACAAACTCTACTTTCATTGTTTTCGGCCTATATTGTAGAATACAGTTTGTAGCAAGCACATGGCCAACTTCTGATGTTCCTACACCAAATGCCAAAGCACCAAAAGCTCCATGAGTTGAAGTATGAGAGTCTCCACATACAAGAGTAGTACCAGGTAGTGTGAAACCAAGCTCTGGACCTATTACATGTACAATCCCTTGATGTTGGCTTTCAAAGTCATAAAAATCAATTTCAAACTCTTTAACATTACTACGTAGCTTCTCAACTTGAGCTTGAGCAACTTTATCTTTCATCTCCAAACGGTTGATCGGTGATGTTGAGATACTATGATCAACAGTAGCAATGATTGATTTAGGATTATTTATCGGAATATTTAGCTCTCTAATTCTATCAAAAGCTTGCGCTGAAGTTACTTCATGCATTAGCATTCTATCTATATATAAAATATCTGGAAAATCAGATATTTGTTTTACAACATGAGCATCCCAGATTTTATCAATAATGTTTTTTGCCATATTACTTCCTGTAGTTTGTTTCTATATATAGCTTATTAGTTGCTGCTATTAATGCTTTAAGTGAAGATATTTCAATATCCTGATCTATAGCAACACCTTCAACAACAGGGCTATTATCACCTGTTTTGATTATAATTGTTGTTTCAGATTTAGAGTTAATACCCGCATCTTTTAATGAACGTGAGAAGTAATCTGAAATATTTACCTCAGGGATATGCTCTTGGATACCTTTTAAGAGTGCAGAAAGAGCTGAATTTTCACCACGATCTGTAATTCTATAATCAGTATTACCAAAGAATCTTCCTTTAAGCTCGACATAAGTTTCACCATTGGACTTGCCATAATCAATAGCTGAAATACTAATAGGAGACTTAATTCGTTTATATGCTTGCATTAGTTCCTCATCTGTGATACCTTTTCTACGTTCATGGTAAATATCTTTTATTTGTTGAGCTATAGCTGCCTTTTCTGTATCATCACAAATATAACCATTTTCTTCGATAATTTTTTTAGCATGATTGCCACCAGATAGTGGACCAAAAATAAAGCTAATTTCATTACCAACAGATTCTGGATGAAATGGCTGATAGGCTAGAGGGTTTTTCAATATCGCATTTGTATGTCCACCAGATGTATGTCTAGCAGAATTAAGACCTGTAATAGGGTGGTGAGGTTGTCTTGATAGCATTCTTTTGCCAATGAAGTCAGAAATAGTTTTAAAATTAGATATATTAATATCATTGTAGTAATGACGGTCTTTTTGTTTGCCAAAAAGGTTTATAAACATCACACACTGCTCTAAAGATGCGTTACCAGCTCTTTCACCAACACCATTTATACAACCTTCTACTTGTTTTGCTGGACCATCAAATACCGCATTCATAGAGTTCTCTAGGGCTAAGCCTAAGTCATTATGGCAGTGTGCTGACCAGATTATATTTTTAGCAGGGAATTCTTTTTTGATGATTTCTGCATGCTTAGACATATTTTTGACAAAATAGTTATCATTTTCACGCTCACAAGCTCCACCAATAGTGTCAGGACAGTTAATAACTGTAACACCAGCAGACACAGCAGCTCTAAAAATATCAGTAACATAGTCAAATGTGTCACCAAGCCTAGAATATCCTTCGGCACTAAACTCAACTTCAAAACCTTGATCACAAGCAAGCTTAATCAACTCATAGACGTTTTTGATATTTTGCTGATTATCATTTTTACTACCTAAGCTTGCTTGAGCTAAATTTGGGTCAACAGGCAAATACATGTGAACTCTTGCTTTGCCTATCTCTAAAGAAGGGCGTAGAGCATCCATAGTAATTTCAACCTGATTTTTTCTTAATTGACATAACCCAGCAATAGTCATATTAGATTTTCTTTCAGTCATTCTCTTTGAGATAGTATTTACTATTTTAAAATCAATGTTACTAGCAGAGGGAAAGCCTGCCTCTAATACATCGATATTTAGTTTATCTGCTAGATCTGCATAAGCAATATTATCTTCAAAAGACATACCAGCACCTGGAGATTGTTGACCATCTCTAAGAGTGGTATCAAAAATATAAATTTTTTGTTTATCCATGGTGGACTCCTTATATGTAAGTTAAAGCTTCCTTATAAGCTTGTCCTTGCTTAAGCTTTTGAAAGACTTCTTTTATTTGATTAGTTATTGTGTAGTCTGAGCCTTTTAATTTATTATCATCTATGCTAGCTACAGGAGTTATTTCAGCTGCAGTACCACAGAAGAAGGCTTCATCAGCATTAATTAGTTCATCTACTTTAAATAGGCGCTCAGTAACCTTGTATCCTAGATCTTTAGCGATTTGGATTACAAGCCTTCTAGTTATACCGTCTAGTATAGTTCCAAGAGGTGTGGTTATGACTTCATTATCCTTTATAAAAAAAACATTCATTGCAGCACCTTCAGCTACAAAACCATCAGCATCGAGCAATAGTGACTCATGATAATGAGTATCAAGAGTCTCTCTAGAAGCTAAGATACTATTGACATAATGGCCACCTATCTTTGCATCACATACACTAGAGCGCGGATGAATTCGGATATAATTACTAACTTTAATATCTACTTTATCCGCGGCCATATACTTACCCATATCTAAGCAATAAATAGCAATATCTACACGATGATTATTAGATGGTAGTACGTTAACACCGCCCTCAGCGTAATATGCTAATGGTCTTATATAACATGATTTTTTACCACTAGCTTTTACTATATCTAACACTGCTTGACACAATTCATCAAGAGTGTATTTACAAGTCATACCTAGTACATTCATTGAATACATAAATCTTTGCATATGTTCTTTTAGTTTTAGAACACCTACTCCATTAGGCGTCTCATAAGCTCTTATGCCTTCAAACACAGATGAACCATAATGCAAAGCATGAGTATCTATACCAACTTTTGCATTTTCATAAGAAATAATTTCACCATTTTTCCAAATTTTGTCTATCATTATTAATCCTCAGCATTTTGTATTTTGTAATTATTAAAAATTTATTTTTTGAATAGTTTTATGTCTTTATTAGAGACAGAGGAGATTTTTGCTGAGTAAGAGGAGTGAGTAATTACTTTGAGATTTAATTTTTTGAGAAAATATAGGGGTAATAGACTTCAAGAATATCTTATTACCACTAAATGCCTTGACTATAGAGCAACTGCTTTCTATATGTCTTCGCATATGCCACATACATGAGTTGACTATCTTATGCATTTTGCCTTAGTAATTAAACAATCGTATGTCAATTGTAACCATATAATATTTTAGTGTAAACACAGTTTTGCCATAAATAATGATTTTTTTAAAGAATAAAAGCTTTTGCTGAGAAGAAAATGGTTTATCTACGATCAGCATATATCTTTGCTTGAGCTGCTGATAATCTTGCGATAGGAACCCTAAATGGCGAACAAGATACATAATCAAGATCTAAATCATGACAGAAACCAACAGAATACGGTTCACCACCATGCTCACCACATATACCCATCTTAGCATTAGGGTTTACAGCTTTGACACCTTCTTTAGCTATTTGCATTAGTTTACCAACTCCTTTAGGGTCTAGTCTTGCAAATGGGTCAAAGCTTAAAATACCTTTTTCAAGGTAGTCTTTAATAAACTTATTAGCATCATCTCTACTAAAGCCAAATGTCATTTGAGTTAGGTCATTTGTACCAAATGAGAAAAACTCACTACCAGCTTCTGCAAGCATGCCAGCACCGATAGCACCACGAGGTGTTTCAAGCATTACGCCAACTTTATAGTCGATAGCGATTTTTTCACGATTTAAGATAGCGTCAGCAACTTCTCTAACAATACCGCTTAATAGCTTAAACTCACCAAGAGTACTAACTAGTGGAATCATAAGCTCTGGTTTGACTTCTATGCCCATACGTTTACTTGATATTGCAGCGTAGATAATAGCTTTAGTTTGCATCTCAATAATTTCTGGATATGTTACTGCTAATCTACAGCCGCGATGACCCATCATAGGGTTTACTTCGCTAAGTGCTTCAATACGCGCTTCTAGTTCACTATAGCTAATATTAAACTCACGCGCAAGATCATCAATTTCAACAGTTTCATGAGGTAGGAACTCATGTAAAGGCGGATCGATAAATCTAATTGTTACAGCTAAATTATCCATAGCCTCAAAAAGCTCTTCAAAGTCTTGTTGCTGTACAGGAAGAAGCTTATCTAAAGCTCTTTGTCTTTCTTTTTTATCTTTAGCTAAGATCATTTGTCTGACGTAAGAAATACGATCTTCTTCAAAGAACATATGTTCTGTACGGCATAAACCAATACCTTCAGCTCCAAATGCTCTTGCAATAGAAGCATCTTTATAAGTATCGGCATTACATCTGACACGAAGTTTACGTACGCTATCGACAAATTTCATAAATTCTTCAAAGTCTTGAGTAACTTCAGGATCAACAGTCTTAATAATGCCTCTGTATACAGTACCTTTGGTTCCGTCAAGAGATAAGTAATCACCTTCTGTAAATATCTGACCTCTCTCGAATGTTATAGTTTTCTTTTCTTCATCAATTCTTGCTGATTCTAAACCAGATACGCAACATTTACCCATACCACGCGCAACAACAGCAGCATGAGATGTCATACCACCACGTAGGGTTAAGATACCATTACAAGCATTCATACCTGCGATATCTTCAGGAGATGTTTCGATTCTAACTAAAATAGTTTTCTCTTCACCACGTGCTTTTGCAGCAAGTAGCGATTCAACATCAAAATAGATCCTACCGCTAGCAGCACCTGGAGAAGCACCAAGAGCTGAGCCAAGAGGACGCTTAGATGCTAGGGCCTTCTCATCAAATTTAGGATGTAATAATTGTTCTAATAAATGAGGCTCAACCATCATCACAGCTTCTTGGTTTGTGATTAGACCTTCTTTAGCCATATCTACGGCTATTTTTAAAGCTGCTTTTGCAGTTCTTTTACCGTTTCTAGTTTGGAGCATGAAAAGCTTACCATCTTCGATAGTAAACTCCATGTCTTGCATGTCTTTGTAAACTCTTTCTAGGTTTTTAGCAATTTTTACAAAATCATTAAACACTTCTGGCATTTTATCTTTCAAAGTTGAGATATGTGCTGGAGTTCTGACACCAGCTACGACATCTTCCCCTTGAGCATTAATTAGGTATTCACCAAAAAGCTCTTTTTCACCAGTAGATGGGTTTCTTGTAAAGGCTACCCCTGTTCCGGAATTATTACCAGAGTTACCATATACCATTTCTTGGACATTAACAGCTGTACCCCAGTTATTTGAGATATTGTTGATTTCTCTATAGATGATTGCTCTTTCAGCATTCCATGATTTAAAAACAGCTTCTACAGCAGCTAAAAGTTGCTCAACAGGATCAGTAGGAAAATCTTTACCAACTAAAACTTTGTAAATTCTCTTATATTCTGCAACGATATCTTTATAGTCTTGAGCAGGCAGATCACAGTCATTTTTTACCTTTCGTTTTGCTTTTTTATCTTCTAAAATTCTATCAAAAGGTTTCTTTTCACAATCCATAACAACATCAGCAAACATCATTATGAATCTTCTATAGCTATCATAAACGAATTGTTCGTTATTTGTCTTTGCTACCATAGCTTTAGCAACTTCATCATTTAACCCTAGGTTAAGCACAGTATCCATCATCCCAGGCATAGAAACTCTTGCACCAGAGCGTACTGATACTAGTAGAGGATTGCTACCACCCCCAAAAGTTTTACCAGTTCTTTTTTCTAAATCGTTGATATGTGCAAATATTTGCTCTTTGACTTCACTACTTAATTTTTGGCGGTCATCATAGTATTTAAGACATGCCTCTGTAGTTACGGTAAACCCATCTGGTACAGGTAGACCACTATTTAGCATTTCACTAAGATTTGCACCTTTACCACCTAATAAATCACGCATAGACTTGTTGCCTTCACTAAAGGCATAGACAAACTTTGACATAAAAACTCCTCTCAAGTTTTTTATAAATTAATTTGAAAATAGTATACTCGCAGGCATACTTAAAACTAATCATAGCATATTTATTTGAGTCGATTAAAGTTTTTTGTTAGAGGATTATAAAAAACTAGACTTAACTTATATGATTTTGAGATTGATGATTTAAAAAAGACTTAATTAAGCTAATGCTAATGCTACTGGTTCAATAACAAAATCAAATAGCTCTAATACATAAGCACTACTAGCAATAATAGTTGTACATACAAATAATGTGGTTTTCTTATAAGTTTTAATTAATCTTAATATAGCATTTCTGCTTATTTGTATTGGTTGGTAATGTAAACTAAAATCAAAATTAGTAAATGAACTTTGATAGTTATGCCAATTTTTAATAATCTGGGCCATTAATTGCATATGATCGCCTGTAATAGGTATAAAACCAAAGTTTTTACTATATTTACCAAGATTATTATCTTTTACTTTATATCCTAGATTGTCCATAGCTCTAAAAAAACATATTTCTGTATGTTTTAATTTCCCTGAAGGAGCACTTTGCCCTAGTTTAAATTCAGTATCTTTAGCTGATAAAACTCTATTAATATGTTTTTGATCTAAATTAGCTACTATTTTTTTTATGACTTCATCTATAATTTTACCACCTTTTTTAGGATCAAACTGAGGATGATGTTCAAATACCCGACCGGTAGAAAAATGAGAATCTAATATAATAGCCTTGATATTTTTAAATCCTTGCTTTTCTAATTGATAAGCCATTTCTACAGCTATTACTCCACCTAAAGACCAACCAAACATGTATACTGTTTCATCTTTAGATAGATTTAGTTGATTTATATAAAGGCTTGATAATTGTGATAGATTATCAATTTTATCTTCATTATAAATATTATAGTTGTCTATACCAATACAGTTATAATCATTAGCAAGCCTGTCAATAAAATCTTGATACATTTCACAACCACCAAATGCAGGATGAATAAATATCATTTTAGGCTTATTCGATATATTATTAGAATAATATTTAATTAGTTGGAATTTATTGTTAGATACATTATTCAATAATGATTGTATTGTTTTATATCTAAATAAGTCAGCTACTGAGAATTCTGTAGCTAAAGCTTTAGACATTTGATATGTGGTTTGAATAGCTTTAATAGAGCTGCCACCAATATTAAAGAAATTATCAGTGATACCTACTTTATCTATATTTAGACATTGCTGCCATATCTTACATAAGAGCTTTTCACTCGCAGTTGAAGGTGGAGTGTACCCATCTTTATTAATTATTTCAATTTTAGGCAAAGCTCTTCTATCTAATTTACCATTAATAGTTAAAGGGAATGATTCTAATTTCATATAAAAGCTAGGGATCATATATTCAGGTAGCTTTTTAGCTAAATGATCTTTAATTACAGATTCATCTATTGATTTATCAGCTACATAGTAAGCCACTAGTGTTTCATCCTTAACTAAAACACAACTTTGTTTAATATTATCAATTGCTGATATTACATTTTCAATTTCTCCAAGTTCAATCCTAAAGCCTCTTAATTTAACTTGGAAATCATTTCTACCTATATATTCAATTTCTCCATTAGCTAACCATTTACAGATATCACCTGTTTTGTATAAACGGGTATAACCTTTAGCAATATCATCTGGTGTAGCAAAAGGATTATCTATAAATCTTTCTTTAGTTAATTGTGGTAAATTTAAATAGCCTCTAGCTAAACCAGCACCTCCTATATACAACTCTCCTGGTACACCTATCGGTAATGGGAGTAAATTATTATCTAAGATATAAAGCTTTGTATTGAATAGGGGTTTGCCGATATTATTAACTTTTGTATCATTAATTTGTTTACCAGCAGCATATATAGCTGTTTCTGTTGGACCATAATAATTATATAAGTTAACTTTATCTTTCCAAAATAAAGCTGTTTTATGATTACAAGGTTCTCCAGCTACAATTATACCTTTTAGTGATGGATAAACTTTATCCATTGGTAATATTGATAAAACAACTGGTGGTAAAAAAGTATAATGTATACTGTTATCAATTAAATAATTACTGAGTATATTACTATCTAACCTAGTTGATTCATTATAAATATGCAAAATGTTTCCATATAAAATGGTTGAAAATATTTCAGAAACTGAAACATCAAAAATATAAGATGCGTAAAACCCGATATTAATTTTACTTTCATTACTACCATATATATCAAATATATTTGAAACTGTATTTATAACAGAAATATGTTCAATCATAACCCCTTTAGGTTTGCCAGTAGTTCCAGAAGTGTAAATTACATAAGCTAGATTATTAGGTTGTACATTAGTATTTAAATTATCTTTAGCATAGTTTTGAAACTGTTGTGAATCTGTAGCAATAATCTCTACATCTTGAGCTACTTCTTTAAGCTTATTAATTAAATGTGTTTGAGATAGTAAAATAGTTGCATTAGTATCTTCTAAAATATATTTTGTTCTATCACTAGGAAAGTCAGGTGATATAGGCACATATGCAGCTGCTGCTTTGAGTACTGCTAATATTGATATAATCATCTCTAAGCTTCTATCTAAGTATAAAGCTATTAAGGTATCTTGTTGTAGTTGCTGATTAGTTATAGATCTATATTTATCTTTGATATATCTAGCAAGTTGGTTACTTCTTTGGTTTAATTCTTTATAAGTTAGTTGTTTATCTTCAAAGACTAAAGCTATATTATCTGGAGTTTTAGCTACTTGCTCTTCAAAAAGTTGATGGATTGTTGTCTGAGGATATCCTCGATATTCACCCTTTGAAATAGCTAATATTTGTTTATATTGATCATCATCTATTATGCTTATTTCTGAAATCTTTTTATTTAAGATAATATCTAATTTAGATAATAAAGTTTTATATCCATTAATAAGCGTGCATATAAAATCTTTTTCATACTGATTATTAAATTCAACTCTACATAATATCTCATCATTTTTTAAGTCTACCTCAAAATATAATCCCTGCTTAACATAACCTGAATGAGAATATATTTGGGTTTGGTTATATGGAAGACTATGAGTTTCCTCTGTTTCAAAATTAAATTGAATATCTGATAATAGTCTAATATGGTCTCTATCTAAATTATCTAATAAGCTTTCATAAGCAATAGCATTATTAATATTAGATATTATTTCTCTGCCAGCCTGATATATAAAATAACTCAAATCATTATTATTAGCAAAATCTGATACTAAAAACATATTGTTTATTAAACAGCCTATAGTATCTTTATGTTTAGGAGTATATAAACGTTCATCTATATTTGTAATAATTGCAAACTTATTTTGATTTGATATTTTATGTAAAACTAATGTAAATAGAGTATACAATATAGAGAATTCACTAATATTAAGATTTTTAGACACTTGTAGTAATTGTGTTCTTGTCTTTTTATCACAATTAAATGAAATCTGTTTTCCTTTATTAGTAAACTCTTGATTATTTTTTGGCAAATCTAAAGGAGACAAGCTTTCTAATTTATTTTTCCAGAAGCTAAGCTTTTCTTCAAAATTATTTTTGTAATGCTTATTAATATAGTAAGATGCCTCATTAAAATCATTTATACCTGATTTTCTATTATCTTTTTCATTTAAAAATAAATATGAATATAAATCAGGTAAAATAATATTGATTAATGATGTAGCATCAAGTATCAGATGGTGACAAGAAATAAATAAATATTGTTTTTTAATATCTAAAACATCAATTAGATAAAATCTAATTAGTTTATCATTATATAAATCAAAACTAATTCTCTCGATCTCATTGAGAACTTGATGTAATTCAGTTTGTGTTTTTACTATTTTTTGTTCACAAATGCAGGAATTATCATAATTTAGTATTCGTTTAAGGCAACCATCATTATTATAAATATAGTTACTATGTAATAACGTATATTTATCTAGTAGATATTTAACTCCTGATTTTAAATTATTTAAATCGATATATTTTTTGTAATCAATAAGGAAACTCTCATTATATATTAAGTTATCACCTGATGATAATTGATGATTAAATATAACTTTTTCAAAATGATGTAATTTTTTCGATGTTAAATTTAAACTTTCGTTAGAAATATCATTTGAATTAACTTCTAAATTAGATAATTGTTGAATAGTTTGTGATTTAAATAAATCTATTACTTGGTAGGATTTATTAGTTATTTTATTAATTCTCATGATAGTAGTAATTGCTAAAATAGAATTACCGCCAATATTAAAGAAATTATCAGTGATACCTACTTTATCTATCTTTAGAACCTCTTGCCATATTTGACACATTTGCTGTTGTAATTCAGTAGTAGGGGCTAGATATTTTTGCTTAATATTAGAAATGTTGAAATCAGGCAAAGCTTTTCTATCTAACTTACCATTAATAGTTAGAGGGAATGATTCTAATCTCATATAAAAACTAGGGATCATATATTCAGGTAGCTTTTTAGCTAAATGATTTTTAATTACAGATTCATCTATTTCTGTACTAGCTACATAATAAGCTACTAATGTTTCATCCTTAACTAAGGCACAACATTGTTTAATATTATCAATTGCTGATATTACATTTTCAATTTCTCCAAGCTCAATCCTAAAGCCTCTTAATTTAACTTGGAAATCATTTCTACCTATATATTCAATTTCTCCACTAGCTAACCATTTACAGATATCACCAGTTTTATATAAACGGGTATAACCTTTAGCAATATCATCTGGTGTGGCAAAAGGATTATCTATAAATCTTTCTTTAGTTAATTGTGGTAAATTTAAATAGCCTCTAGCTAAACCAACACCACCTATGTATAATTCACCTTCAATTCCAATTGGTACTGGCTTTAAATATTTATCTAAAATATAAAGTTTTGTATTGAATAGGGGTTTTCCTATAGTTACCTTCTTACCTAATTTACATAATGAGTAGCTTACATCAATAGAAGCTTCAGTTGGTCCATATAAATTATATAAAGAAATATTAGGATTCAACTTATAAAAAGTATCACAACTATTATTTTTAAGTGCTTCGCCACTACAGAAAACTATTTGTAAATTAGATTGTGAAGATTCTTTTGTAGATAAATAATTTAAGAATACATCAAGCATAGATGGAACAAAGTGCATTACAGTTATTTTTTCTTTATTTATTAACTGATATAAATAATCACAATCTTTATGACCATCAGGTTTAGCGATAACTATTGCTGCACCATACCAATTAGCCCATAGTAGCTCCCAGACAGAGACATCAAAGTTATAAGGTGTCTTTTGTAATATTCTATCTTTATTAGTTAACGGATATATAGATTGCATCCATACAATTCTATTGATAATACCTTGATGTTCTAAGGCTACCCCTTTAGGTTTACCAGTAGTTCCAGAAGTATAAATTACATAAGCTAGATTATTAGGTTGTACATTAGTGTTTAAATTATCTTTAGCGTAGTTTTGAAACTGTTGTGAATCTGTAGCAATAATCTCTACATCTTGAGCTACTTCTTTAAGCTTATTAATTAAATGCGCTTGAGATATTAAAATAGTTGAATTAGTATCTTCTAAAATATATTTTGTTCTATCACTAGGAAAGTCAGGTGATATAGGCACATATGCAGCTCCTGATTTAAGCACTGCTAATATTGATATAATCATCTCTAAGCTTCTATCTAAGTACAAAGCTATTAAGCTATCTGGTTGTAGCTCTTGATTCGTTATAGATTTATATTTATCTTTGATATATCTAGCAAGCTGGTTACTTCTTTGATTTAACTCTTTATAAGTTAATTGTTTATCCTCAAAAACTACAGCTATATTATCTGGTGTTTTAGCTACTTGCTCTTCAAAAAGTTGATGGATGGTTTTATTCTGAGGAAAAGCTCGTTGTGTTTGATTTACTGTTTGGATAAGGTCAGTAATATTAGAATACATTTTTAATGCCCAGTAATATTAAATTATGAAATTGTATTACAAAAATAACTTTAAATAAATATTAAAGTAATGTTTTTGTAATGCTCAATGTATTACTTCGATCAATATTTGTAAAGTTAGAAATTATTGTTAATCATTTATTTATTCCTATACTTTAATGCTAATATTAATACTGAAGAGCAAGTTATAAGAGCAAGTAGATAACCGATAGCTAAAATCCAATCATTTTTAATTATTCCATATAATATGCTTACTGATTGAATAAATATAAAAACTGAAAAAGTTATTAATGAAATAGACTTGGATGATTTCGTTTTATAAATATTTATAGCTTGTGGAATAAACGCCAGAGCATTTAGCACTAATGCAAAACTAAATAAAAAAGCAATTAAATCGAAAAAATATAACATTTAGGCTAGCCCTAATAATTTAAGAAATTCTAAATCTTGCTTAAAACATCAAATATAGCTTCTGCTGCCTCAGATCTTTTTTTGTCTTTTTCTTTGAGTTCATTATTTTTCTTTTCTAATTCATGCTGTAATTTTTTTTGTTTAGTAATATCAACTGATATCCCCACCAAACCAATCACTTCACCATCATCATTTTTAAGGCAACTTTTAGTTGCAAGATATGTATCTTTTTCACCGTTTTCAGAAATATATTCTTCTTCAAAAACTATAGTTTTATTATTTTTTATAACGTATAAATCATTTTTGTAAATCTCTTCATTAAAATTTTTACTAGTCTCAAAATCAGAACTAAATTTACCAATAATATCTTCATTAGTTAGGCCTGGTCCTAAAAGTGAAAGGTTTTTTTTATTCATTCCTAAAAATCTACCTTCTAAGTCTTTCCAATAAATATTAGCATCAATACTATCTATAATTTGTTGAAATGAAGATTTTTGATTATCCGAAAGGCGTTTGATTTCTTTATTTTTCTTTTCTAGCTCATGCTGTAATTTTTTTTGTTCAGAGATATTCATGGATACACCTACAAGTCCAATTACATTACCATTTTCGTCTGTCAAGCAACTTTTTCTCGATAAAAAATATATATTTTTATCTCCAATTTT
Source organism: Francisella opportunistica (assembly GCF_003347135.1). Lineage (NCBI taxonomy): Bacteria > Pseudomonadati > Pseudomonadota > Gammaproteobacteria > Thiotrichales > Francisellaceae > Francisella > Francisella opportunistica. The sequence goes on from NZ_CP022377.1 coordinate 42,049, forward strand.
GTACATTTCATCAAAAGTGTGTGACTCTTTACTTTCTAGTACTTTTAGGTCATTCTTAAAAATTTCTTCGCGATGAACTTCACCCGTGTTTAATTCAGTATCTTTTTTACCAATAGCATCAGATTTAGTTTTTAGCCCTAGTACTTTAATATTAGCTTTATTAATACCTAAAATAGTACCATTATTGTCTTTCCAATAAATATTAGCATCAATACTATCTATAATTTGTTTTAAAATTTTTACTTCTTGTTCTAGCTTTTCTATTTTGTTATCTTTTAATTTATCTGACATAATCGCTTTCCTAAATATCTCTGTATAATTTAATTTATCTTATAATATAGCTGTAAAACAAGAAAAAAATGGCTCTGCCCATAATTTTTTAGATTTTTATCCTTCTTTAATTTATTCATTTTTATTTTTCCTTTGTCACTGTCTATAACTTTCTAAGTGAAAATATTAAAAACACTAAGAGTATAAATACCTAGCAACATTAGCATCAACATTAATAATGATAATAGGTTCCATGAACAAAAAAATTGAATAAAGCAGTTAAGTATATTTAAATAGTTTTGTGAAACAAAAAAACATACTTAACATATATGGAATATTACATATCAGAAACAAATTGGTCAACTATTTTAACTTTTCTAACAGCTCAAAAAGGATTGCATACAAAAGATGTAGTTAAGCTTAGAAGATTCATAGAAGCAGTATTTTTTATCCTAAAAACAGGAGCTCAGTGGAAATATCTTCACAAGGATTATGGTAATAGTAGAGCCATCCATAAGCGTTATAAATACTGGGCTGACAAAGGTATTTGGAATAATCTAATGACTTATGTTTCAGACATTGATTCACAACAGTTCATGATAGATTCACTATCTGTTAAAGCACATGCGTGTGCTAGTGGTTATGAGATAAATGGTAATGAAATCAATGCTTTGGGTAGAAGTGTGGGTGGCTTAACAACAAAGATTCATACTCTTACAGATGCTTTAGGAAATCCCGTTAGATTTATAATAACTGCTGGTAATGTCCATGATATTGTACCCTCACAACAACTCTTAGAAGGAATAACAAATGCTTATATTCTTGCTGATAAGGCATATTTCTCTGAAGAAAATATAAAATTCCTTGAGGAAAATAAAAATAAACCAGTCATTCCTGCTAGAGAAAACTATACCAAAGGCCATAATGTTGACTGGCATATTTATAAGGAAAGACATTTGATAGAGAACTTTTTCTCTAAAATTAAGCATTTTAGAAGGGTTTTCTCTAGGTTTGATAAGACTTGTTCTGCTTTCCTCGGCTTTATAGCATTAGCAAGCACCTTTATTTGGCTTAGATGATTTTTTGTTCATGGAACCTAATATTAAATAAGAATATATCTTTAAAAATATTTATTTATAAGTTAAATTAGTCTTATGAACATTTGCTACTACAACTAGAGCAACCTGTCAGATTTGCAACAAAATTTATTTTTGTTGATAAAAATTTCATTAAGAAAACAACCCCAATAATGTATGCCATAGCTAGACCAATATAGATGATAGAGCTACTAGGATGATCAACAAAGTTTATTAATTGATAGATAATAACTGCAGATACATAGGCAATAGAAGCGCTCCAAAGTACTGAAAGAAGAGCCCAGCCACGCGTTGATTCTCTTACCATTGCACCCACAACAGAAATACAAGGTATATATAACAACACAAAGAGTAGGTAAGCAAAAGCAGCTGATAATGAACCGAATTTTGTTACCATATTTCCCATCGCACCCTTATCCATACTAGCATCAGCCTTACTAGCTTCTATTGGGTTCATAAGAGTTGCTAGATCTATAGCTTTGATATTATCAATAGTAGTATTCCAAGACTCTTTAACACTATCTATTAGGTTAAACTCATTAGGAATGACATTATCCTCACCTTGAGTATAAATTGTATTTAATGTTCCAACCACCACCTCTTTAGCAAGTGTGCCAGTAATTAGACCTACAGTTGCTGGCCAGTTATCATCATTTATGCCCATAGGATTTAAAATCGGCGTGATTTTTTTACCCACATATTCAAGTGCGGTAGTTTTATTACTGATGTATATGCTATTTAGGCTACCGACAATTATAGCTACAGGAACAATAACCTTACCAGCTCTAATTAAGAATGACTTTAGTCTATTCCAGCTATAGATCATCACTGTTTTAAATGATGGCGTATGATAGTTTGGAATATCCAAAATAAACGATGCAGTGTCACCTTTTAAAAACGTGAATTTAATAATATAACCAGTAATTATAGCTCCAACTATTCCAGCTAAATATAACAAGAATATTATAGTAGCGCCATTGTGAGGAAAGAATGCACTAGCAAATACCGAGAATATCGCAAGCCTTGCACCACAAGACATAAATGGTGACATCATTAAAGTCATCAAGCGATCTTTGCGTGTTTCTAAAGTTCTAGCTGCCATAATCGAAGCGACATTACACCCAAAGCCAACAATTAGCGGTACAAAGGCTTTACCAGATAAACCTATTGATTGCATAAATCTATCCATAACAAAAGCAGCTCGAGACATATAGCCAGAGTCTTCTAGTGTTGATAAAAATATAAATAAAAAACCAATCTGAGGAATAAATCCTAGTACGGTATTGATCCCTGTACCCAAACCATTTGCAAGAATACCTGTGACAGGTGTCGGTAACCCAAGCATATTTGAGTAATATGCCAGGCCATCAACAAATATAGCATGAGATAAATCATCAAACATTGGCTGTATTGCCCCACCTAATGTAATTGAAAATAAAAACATCAGATACATCATCAATAAAAATATTGGCACCCCTAAATACTTATTCATGCAAAGTGTATCGAGAGCTTTGGTAAAGTTAAAGCGCGAAACTTTTTTATTTTCAGTTACATCAGCTACAATTTCAGCGACAGCATTATATCTAACTTTAGCAATATCTATTTGAGGTTTTGCTTGGAAGGAAATCTTTAGCTGATCTAACTGACTGGCTGTGATCTCCTGTGATAGTTGTAGCTCTCTACCATCAAGTAGTTCAGTAGTAAGCCATAGACTACCAATATTATCATTTCTTAGCGTAGTTATTTGTTGCGCTAACTCAGCAACTAACTCTGGGTAGTAACTTTTTAGGTCAAAACTAGAAACTTTTTGCTGATCTGCTAGGGTTTCTTTTAACTCTTTGATACCAATATTTTTCGCTGCAACAACTGGCAAGATCTTACAACCTAGCGCTTTCTCTAATTTATCATAGTGGATAATCAGCCCTTTTTTATTGGCAACATCGATCATATTAACCGCTAATATAACCGGTAGCCCAAGCTCAATAAGTTGCATAGTTAGATAAAGACTTCTATTTAAATTAGAGGCATCAACGACATTGATAATAGCATTTGGTTTTTCTTTAACTATGAAAGAGTAAGCTATTTGTTCATCAATAGAGTTTGCATCTGATACTGATAATGAATAAATTCCCGGGATATCCACAACTTCGATTTTTTTATTTTTTGAATTTAAAAAGCCTGTTTTTTTATCAACTGTTACGCCAGACCAATTACCAACTTTTTGGTTAAGTCCTGTCAAAGCATTAAAAATTGTTGTCTTACCGCAGTTTGGATTGCCAACTAAAGCATATTTCATAATCAATTCTCGGGGATTATAGTATAGATTCTCTAAAGAAAGTGAAATTATTATATCAAAATGATTATTAATTGGTAGATATAATAATGATAATTATTATCAAATATTTATTGTTATATTTGAATGCTCAGTGTTATGACTATGATTATCATTATAAATCATGTCACATTGAGCATAAGCTTTTATTATTCCTGTAGATATCTTTACCTTAATACCTTTTTGATATTGTGGTAAAGTTGCAGTTATTATTGAGCAGTCATCTGAAAAAGCATTCTCAGCTTTGCATATTTTGATTTGAGTCGCTGTAAATGAAATATAGAGCTTTTGAGTGTTGCTAAAGAACTTATCATTATTGCGATAATAAGTTAAAGTAGTAGTTGTAGTCTTATCTTTTATCGCATCAAAACTAAATGCTTGAATGTCATTATTCCAGTCATTGATAAAAGCTTGATATTTACCATTATTAATCACACACTGAATATACTCACCATATCTTGGGTTAGCTTTGATATCGGCTATTTGTTGAGCTTGTTTTTGCTTATAAGCTAATTCTTGAGCTCTTTGGTTAGCATCGATATCTGCTTGTTTTTGATATGCATCAGCTTGTTGCTGCGGAGTCATTTTTTGCCATGTCTGATCAGAGATGCCAAGAGGATGCATAGCACAACTAGCTACTAATAAGCTACAAGTCATTAAAAATAGTATTTTTTTCATTTGAATGATTCTTTGATAGAAGTTTTTGTCGATAAAATTTTAACTCAGCAATTGATTCACGAATATCATCTAAGGCTTTGTGAGTATTTTTCTTTTCAAAAGCTTCGCCATCACCCCAATATTGATTAAGTAATTTTAGGCTAGTGACATCTAGCATTCTATAGTGACAGTATTGATCTATCTTTGGCATATATTTTGCTAGAAACCTTCTATCTTGCCAGATTGAATTACCGCATAAAGGTGAGCTTTGGTATGGCACATACTTTTTAATAAATTCTAAAACCTGTTGCTCAGCAGCTTCTATAGAGATTTTACTATCTTTAACTCGTTGTGTAAGGCCTGTCTCACCATGAGTTTTTATACACCATTCATTCATTGCAGCTAAAACTTCATCAGGCTGATAGATTGCAATTGGCTCAGCTTCAGCGATTATATTTAGGTCTTTATCGGTAATAATTGCGGCTATTTCAATAATTCTACAGTTATCAACATCAAGACCTGTCATTTCAAGATCAATCCAGATTAGATTATCTGCTGATTGCATGCTTAGTCCTTGACTCTAGATACATAAGTTGATGTTCTTGTATCAACTTTTATAATCTCACCAGTTTGTACAAAAAGAGGAACTCTAACAACAGCACCAGTGGATAGTGTTGCAGGCTTACCTCCTGTTCCAGCAGTATCACCTTTTAAACCAGGATCAGTTTCAACAATCTCAAGGTTTACAAAATTTGGCGGTATAATTGAAATAGGCTGACCATTAAAAAGAATTACTTGGTATTCATCCTGATCTTTAAGCCATTTTTTTGTCTCACCAAGAGCTTCTTCAGAAACCATGTATTGCTCAAATGTTTCAGGATGCATAAATACATAGCTATCGCCATCAAAGTATGAATATACAGTTGTTAGCTCCTCAACATCAGCAGCTTCAACAGATTCTCCAGATTTAAATGTTTTTTCAACTACTCTGTCATTAAGTAAGTTCTTAAGCTTAACTCTGTTAAATGCTTGACCCTTACCAGGCTTAACAAACTCATTTTCCACTATAACCATTGGGTTACCGTCAATTAGAATTTTTAAGCCGCCTTTAAATTCGTTAGTATTATAACTAGCCATTTTTAATAATCCTCAACGTGTTTTTATAATAAAATAAATTAATTCCAACATTCAGTAGGGGTTTTATTAACTATACCACCATTAACCTCAATCTCTATATTTGTGCATGGTGTATCAGCTGTTTGCGTCCCTTGTGCTGTAGCTGTTATTACATAGCTTACATTAGGGCATTGTTGTTCTCCAGAACAATACGCAAGGCTATAATATTTATTGTGTGTATTTGTATGATAAAAACTATCTATGTTCTTTCCAGAAGGAAAAGAACCATAACGAATTTCATAGTTATCAGCAGCACTTGCAGCAGACATTAATTCTGATGTCGCTTCACTACGATGATTTCTTAGTAGATAGTTGTTATACATAGGTATGCCTATAGATGCAAGAATAGCAATAATTGCTATTACCACCATTAACTCAACTAAAGAAAAGCCTTTTTTATTTAGCATCTGTAAAAGCCTTAGTATATTTGAGGCTCGCCGTTTGGTCTAGTTCTGTAGCGACGATGTTGCCATAGGTATTGTTCAGGATATTTTCTTACCGCATCCTCTAGGAATTTATTTGTCATTTCAGCGTCTTTATAGGCATCGCCTGTAAACTTGAAAGGTTCTCCAGTAACTATTCTATATTTTTTTAGACATTTTTCTCTAACATAGTATGCAGGAATTACAATAGCTCCTGTCTTTTGTGCAAGCCAAGGAGTCACAGTCAAAGTTGAGCACAGTTTACCAAAGAAAGGAGCAAATACTGAGTTTTCTAATCCAGTGCTTTCTAAACCAAAATCTTGATCAGGAGCATACCACATTGTATAGCCTTTTTTTAGGCTTCTAATTACAGAAACAAAGTTTTTACTATCTAGACATTTATACAGACTTCTTTCACGATATTCTTTAATCAAGTTTTCTATAAGGTCATTACCATTTTTTTGATACATCACTGTAAAAGGTGGAAACTCTTGTCCCATGTATCTACCGATTATTTCGATACAATGAAAGTGAAAGCCTAAGATGATGAGCTTTTTTTCAGGATCATTATGATACTTTTCAAATCTTTCCCTAGAGCCTGGTTCCCATTCAAACTCTATCTTATTAAATCTTTTTTTAGAAAGAAACCATGCCGCTGTTGTCTCAGCTCCGGATAATACCATTGAATAATAACTTTTTTTAACTAGTTTCTTTATTTCTTTGTTAGATTTCTCAGGAAACGCTATCTTAAGGTTTTCGCGAGCAATATTATTGCGGCCTTTTAAAAAAGGTTTAATAACAAACCCAATAGTCAATACTATATATTTATGAGTAAACAAAGGTAGCTTCGAGCCGCAGTTCATTATACCAACGACAATCCAAATCCCCCAATTTTTAGGACTAAACTTGTTATTATTCATTTGCTTCTTAACATTAAAACGCTAGTGACATTCTAACATATACTTTAGCAATCATAAACACTAATAAATTTTTTCTTCACCTGGTGGCCTTGTTTTATAGCGACGATGTTGCCATAGATATTGTTCTGGATACTTTCTAATTATTTCCTCAAGAGTTTTATTTGTTAATAAAGCATCTTTGTCTTCATCGCCACTAAATGTTATAGGCTCTCCTGTTATAATTCTGTATCCAGAAAGATCTGGTTTTCTGATATAGTAAGCTGGAATAACAGTGGCATTTGTTTTTTTTGCTAGCCATGGTGTTACGGTTAGAGTGGTACAAAGCTTGCCAAAAAACGGTGAAAAAACTATGTGTTCTTTGAAATCTTGGTCAGGAGCATACCATAATGTAACTTTTCTTTTTAGACTTTTGATAACTGCAATGATATTTTTTCGTTGAAAACATTCACTAACATACTTTTTGCGTGACGATGTAATGATGTATTCCATCAGAGGGTTTTTATGGTACTGGTACATCACGGTAAAAGGACTATAGTTCTCACCAATATAGCGACCAGCTATCTCAAGGCAATGAAAGTGAAAGCCTAGTACTAGAAGCGTTTTATCCTTATCATAATGGATCTCATCAAATGATCTTAGATCGTTATCAAAAGGGATTTTGCTAAAATTTTTTTTGGTCATAAACCATGCAATTAGACTTTCAAAACCAGCCATACTTGCTGATTTATAACTCGCGTTGGCTAGTTTTTTTATTTCTTGATCTGATTTTTCAGGGAATGCGATCTTAAGATTAGTAATGGCTATTTGTTGGCGTTTTTTGAGTAGTGGCTTTGCTAAGTAGCTAATACCAACAGCAAGATGCATTAGTACTTTGTATGGAAGTATATTTACTGTAAACTTGGCGATCCAAATTATAATCCATACGCCCCAGTATTTTGGTTTAAGTAGAGATTTATTCATGTATATTTATTTTTTATGAGTAGCTTGATAGCGTCTTGTAATAATCCACTGCTGTGAAATACTAATTAGGTTATTTGTCAGCCAGTATAGCACTAGACCAGATGGGAATGATGCAAATAAGAATGTAAATATTATTGGTAAGAACATCATTACTTTTGCTTGCATAGGATCGGCAGGTGCTGGTGATAGCTTCTGTTGTAAAAACATCGATAATCCCATCAGTACTGGAAGTACAAAATAAGGGTCTTTCATCGATAGATCGTGAATCCAGAAGATAAATGGCGCCTGTCTTAGTTCTACAGACTCAAGTAATACCCAATACAATGAAATAAAAATAGGAATTTGTACAAGCATTGGTAAACAGCCGCTAAGTGGGTTTACTTTCTCTTCTTTATACAGCTCCATCATTTTCTTACCTAGAGCTTGACGATCATCTTTGTATGATTCTTGTAAACGCTTAATTCTAGGCTGCAGCATTCTCATTTTTGCCATAGAGCGATAGCTCTTAGCAGAAAGAGGGTAGAAAATAAGCTTAATTAAACAAGTTACTAAAATAATTGCTAAGCCCCAGTTACCAACTAGTGAATGTATATGATTCATAATCCAGAAAATAATTTCTGAGAAGAAAGACAACATTCCGTAGTCGAGAGTTTTTTCTAGATTTGGTGCTAGGTCTACTAAGTTATCTTTGATTATTGGACCAGTATATAAAATAGAAGAGATAGTTTCTGACTGGTTTGGTGCTATTGTAGCACCTGTAAATGCACCTGCTTCAAATATATCGCCATTTAGGTTCTTATAATAAATTTTTGCATTAGTAGATTGTGGTATCCAAGCACTCACAAAGTAATGCTGTAAAAATGCAACCCAACCTTGGCCTTCACTATTTATAACAGTTGGCTGACCATTAGTTTTTGAGATGTCTTTGAAAGATTCTTTTCTAAAGCTATCTTTAGCGGTGGAGTATGCCACACCTGTAAAAGTATAGCTATGGGCATTTAGTAAACTAAAGCTATCACCAGCAGGATCAAAATCTCTAGCAAGTGAGTCATCAACGATCACATTAAGTGGTGCTGAGGTTGTATTTGTGATGCTTTGAGATACTGTTATATTGTACTTAGTATCATCAAAGGTATAAGTTCTAGTTATTTGTAAGCCATCAGCTTTACCAATTAAAGTTAGAATCTGTTTGCCATTTTCTGATTTGATCCCTTGGTCTTCAAAGTTGATGCTGATAGGCTGCTTATTTACAACTATTGTGCTCTTAGCAATGTATTCAGAACCTGGTTTATCTGTAAGTAGATTCATCGGGGTTTTATCATCAAGACTGACACTATAGTCCTTTAATGATGCTGATAAGATTGCACCATCTAGTAGACTAACTTTTACATCCTTGAAAACACCAGTATTAATCGTGATAGTTTTAGCATTATCATACTTAGAAAAATTAGTCTCTTTAGCTAGAGAGTTTCTTGCATCAGCTGCAGTTACACTAGTATTTGTGGTTGTATCTGCATTGTCATAATGACTATTGTTTTGTATTTCTGATGTTTGCTGTTTAGTATTATCAGAAGGGAACGTTTGCTCCCATTTTCCCATCAATGAGATAAACATTATTGCTATTGTGACTAACAGTAATATTCTTATATGATTAGCTTTCATTGTTTATTTAAACCTTTTTTATTTTTATAAGGAACCGGGTCGTAGTAGTCTCTTTTTGAGAGTGGATGACACCTTAAGAGCCTACATGTAGTTAAATATAATCCCTTTAGTATACCATGAGATTTCAGAGCTTCTAGAGCATATTCTGAACAAGTTGGATAATATCTACATCTTGCAGGTATAAAAGGGCTGATACAGTAGCGATAGAGGTTGATTAGTGTCACAAAAGCAACTAGTGTAATTCTTTTAAAAAATATTCGAATCTTGTTATAGATTGCCACAGCTCTTCCTTAGTAGCTTGAGCTGCTGTTTTTTTACTTAGCACTATCAAGCTTTTGTGATCTAAGAGATCCTTGTGTAAGCGAAACGATTCTTTAATTATTCTTCTACAAAGATTTCTTTTGGTAGCTTTTTTTATGTTCTTTTTTGTCAAGATCACACACAAACCAGCTTCTTTTATGCTTCTTGCGCCTAAAAGAAATGTAAAGTGTAGTGTGCTTAATTTGTTCTCTACGCTATCAAAAGCTTGTTGGATCTCACTTTTATCAAGGATATTTTGCTTTGTTAGGCAAAAATTATGCGGCAAGCTTTGCTCTACCCTTAGCTCTTCTGTTTCTGATAACTTTTCTACCACTTAAAGTCTTCATACGAGCACGGAAACCATGAGTTCTCTTTCTTTTTAGGTTTGATGGTTGGAATGTTCTTTTCATTTTATTTTCCTCTTTAAAATTCTAATCTTTATTTAATACATTACAGAAATAGTTTCGGTATTCTATAGAAAAAACCCAAATTAGTCAAATACTATTTACCTGGGTTTGAGCATGGTATTAGGTTCATTTTACTTAGCTCATCCCATGATTCATTAGGGCATTCTTTAGGCTGCTCAGCAGGGAAACAATAACCTTGCCATCCTCTATAGTTTTCGGTACTTAAGCATTTTTTAAACTTTTTGACTTTTAGGTACGCAGGTGTCCATGTTGATGAGTCTGAGCCAACTAGCTGCTGTTGTTGCTTTGGCTGATCTATGACTGGAATATTGCCTTCTCTTATATCTTTAGCTAAAGGAGTTGGTGTTGCATTCATCGCCATTGGCGTATTATGATAACTAGGTTTGACTATTTTAGTTTCTGCAGTTGCCATAGTAGAGCCACTGTTGCTTTGAGTTGATAAGTTATTAGTAGTTATTTCATCACTAAAGCCGCCCGCGAAGCAAAGGCCACAAATAAGTAAAATAGATATTTTTTTCATTTTCTTAGTTAGATTATTAAATTACGTAGTTCTATAATATTTATTTTCTCTTTTGTATTCAAGTCAAAGATTGTTACTATGCTATAATCATGAAATAAATTTTTAAGAGTTTTTGTATATGAGAGATCTATATCATGTCATTGGTTTTCCAGTTAAGCATAGTTTATCGCCAACTATTCAGATGAAGCTAGCGCAACAGTATAATCAAGATATGCTCTTTACTGCTGTTGAAGTTGCACCACAAGACTTAGAAGCAAAAATCCAAGAATTTAGAGATAATCCGCAGATTAAGGGCTTAAGCGTCACTGTACCACATAAAGAGAGAGTTTTTGCTTTGGCGGATGATGCTGATACTACTGCTAGAGCTGTCAAGGCAGCGAGTAATGTTATATTTACAGTTGAGCGTAAAATGATTGCTTTGAATTATGATGGTCTTGGTATAGTTAATGATATTAAAAATAACTATAAAATTGATTTCACTGGCAAAAAAGTACTTGTGGTTGGTGCTGGCGGTGCAGCAAAAGCAGTTGTCGCGGCAGTCCTTAAAGAATCACCACTATCTCTTAGTGTTACAAATAGAACACAAGCAAAGGCTGAAGTTATTAAGGAGCTTTTTAAAGCGGATGACAAAATTAAGATTATCGATTTTGATAATATTGATGATTGTTTCGATATAGTTATTAACTCAACATCATCAAGTATTTATGGTGAATTACTTCCTTTAAAAGACAGCAATTTTAATCAAAATGCTTTTGCGTATGATCTAATGTATGCTGATGATGGCACTATTTTTACAAAATGGTGTCAAGCTCACAATATAGCAGCGGCAGATGGTAAAGGCATGCTTAATGAGCTGAGTATTGCTGTGTTTAAATATTGGCGCGGGCTGTGATTAAAAATAAGGATTATGCTAAAATGTCATATATCAAATCATTATTAGCATAGTTACTATAGAAGGTTAATTTGAACAAAAAAATACTATTTCTTGGGGTTGGTGGTATCGGAGTATCGGCTTTAGCTATTGCAGCTAAAAGGCTTGGTGCTGAGGTTGCTGGTTATGATAGTATCCCAAATAAATTAACAGCGAAACTTGAAGTTTTAGGAATAGTGATATTTACTAGCCCTAGTGGTATTGATGTTGCAAATTATGACATTGTTGTATATTCAAGTGCTATAGTTAGTAGTCATCCTTTGTTGTCACAAGCTCGAACTCTAGGAATACAGTGTTTACAAAGAGCGATGTTTTTAGCTGTTTTAATGAAAGACTTTAGCTATAGTCTCGCGGTTACAGGCACACATGGCAAAACAACTACCTCAAGTATTTTGGCAACACTACTCTGTCAATTAGATAAACATAGTAGTTTTGTTGTTGGTGGAGTGGTTAAATATGCAGATTCAAATATACAAGTTAATGGTACTGATAAACTAATTATCGAAGCTGATGAAAGTGATGCTTCATTTCTCTATCTAAGCCCGCAGGTGGCGATAGTTACTAATATCGATTTAGATCATATGGCAACTTATAATAATAATTATCAAAATTTACTTGAGAACTTTGCAAACTTTATTGGTAAAGAGAGTGTAAAAAGTATTTATTTATGCGCCGATGATAAGGGATGTAGAAATTTATTAGCTAAATATACTTTATTAGATAAAAATATTACACTCTATGGTTTCTCTGCTAACGCTGATGCACAAATTTATGATTATTATATTGGCGATGAACTAACTTGTTTTAAAATTAGCTATAAAGGGAATAACTTAAGCTTTAAGCTTCAGCTACCAGGTAGATATAATGTCCAAAATGCGACAGCTTGTATTATTGCTTGTCTTGACTTAGGGTTTAAATATGAGGATATTAGCAAGGCGCTAGTTACAGTCGCCGGAGTAGCAAGGCGATTTGATATCTATACAAAGTTAATCTCAGGGCATCAAGTAACTGTTATTGATGACTATGGACATCACCCTGTTGAGGTCGCTAATAGTTTAAGTGCAGTTAGGGATAAATATCCGAATAAGAAGATTATTCATGTTTTTCAGCCACATCGATATACACGTAATAGAGATTTACTAAAAGATTGGCCAAAAGCTCTTTCATTGGCAGATCAGCTAATTTTATTACCGACATACTCAGCAGGTGAACAAGTTATAAAAGGTGCAGAGAGTCATGATATTGTTAAAGGATTATCTGAATATCTACTTGCTGATAGTTTTGATTATGCAATATTCTTTTTAGAAGAGCTGGTTGATGATGATACGGTTATATTGATCCAAGGTGCAGGAGATGTTACAAAATTAGTGGAGATGTTGGGTGAATAATTTAGAAAAAGCAACTCTATATGTTGTTGCTACACCTATAGGTAATTTGGAGGATATCACTTATCGAGCATTAAATATTTTAAGCAGTGTTGATATAATCCTAGCAGAGGATACCCGTGTCACAGCAAAGCTTTTAGCAAGCTTTAATATCCGTAATAACCAGAAGTTAGTTTCGTGCCATGATTTTAATGAAGAGTCGCGTGTGCAATATGTCAAGGAGCTTCTTGATGCAGCTAAGATTGTTGCCTTAGTAAGCGATGCAGGGACACCGTTAATTTCTGATCCTGGTTATAAGATAGTAGCAAGTTTGCGTAAAGAAAACTATAAAGTTGTGCCAATACCAGGGGTAAGTGCAGTGATTACTGCTTTATCAGCAGCGGGTTTGCCTTCAGATAGTTTTATCTTTAAAGGTTTCTTGTCAGCTAAGCAGAGCAAAAGGCACCAACAGATTCGTGAATTCCAGCAGGCAAATACAACGGTAATATTATATGAGTCAGTACATAGAATAAGCTATCTTTTAGAAGATTTGTTAGAGCTTATGCCTAATAGTAACATTGTTGTGGCAAAAGAGCTTACTAAACAATTTGAGAATTTTGTTTTTGGCTCAGTACAAAAGGTTTATGATTATTTTCAAGCCAATCAAGATACTCTAAGAGGTGAATTTGTGGTAATTATTGACTGTAATTTTGATAGTGATGTAAATGATAGTAATAATCTGAAAATAGATGTCGATGAGCTTCTAAAAGATTTGCTTGATGAGATGCCGCTTAACAAAGCTGTAAAATTAGTTACCAAAATTACTGGAGCTAAGAAAAACATTGTTTATGAGAAAGCATTAAAGCTCAGAGATTAGTTTGATTTAAGTTTGTGTTTTCTAGCTTACTATAAAAGCCAGCTAAAAATTGCTTTTTAGCAATATTGTTTTTAAGAACACTATATTCTGAACTATATAGCAAAGTCCCGATGATATAGCTAATCTCGGCAACTTGCTGTGCTGAGAGCTTGTATTTCTGTCCTTCTAAACCTGCTTTCATTCCCTTAATAAACTCCTCTTTATCAATAATGTTTGATGCCGAACAATTGTTGGGAATTTCAAAAAAGTTATAACCTAAGCTATAGCTATACTGAGTATTAGTGATTTGTTGAGGTAAAGACTTTGGATTAGAGCTAAGTAGCTGGTTTAATCTATCTTTTGCGATAAGTTCGTATTGTGGCTTAAGCTGATGATAATGATCATATACCCCTTGTAAAACTGTTTGAGGATTATAGTGAATATTTTCTGGCTTAGGACTAAAGAGGGAACCTTTTTTTAAACTATTTGCTCCAGTTATATACCCCATGCAAAAACTTATCTTATTCTTATCAATAACTTTGGTAGCTAAGTTCTCTGAGTTATTAGAGATTTTATCATTGATACCGTTATAGATTTCAGCTAATAAGTATTTTTGCTTGGTACCACTTATGGTTTGCTGTTTAAACTTAGCTGCTACTGTCTCACCTTTGTCATAGTAGCTAGTAGTTTGAGTATTTGTTTGCGAGCAAATTCCTAGTGAAGAGACTAACAGAGAAAGTACTATAACTATAATTGTTAAAAATCTTATTAGCATAAGGAAAATACTCCTTTATGTTAAATAATTATTTTGTTGTTATACTATAAACACAAATTTTAAAAAAGAATACTCTATGTTACAGCGTGGATTGTATACCCTAAAGCAGATATTTAAGTATCGAAAAGAGCTATACGGATTATCACGAGGTTATCTTATTGATAGCGTTATAGACTTATCTGCTAAGTTGCTAAAGCAACAAGGAATTAACTATTTAGCACTAGATTTTGATGGTGTTTTAGCAAGTCATGGTAAGCCTGAAATGCATCCTGAGGTTATGTTTTGGCTTAACAATTTTGTTACTGAATTTCCCCAAGAGAGAATATTTATCCTTTCAAATAAACCAACCCAAGCTAGGCTGGAATATTTTAATACTAATTTTCCTAAAATAAGGTTTATTGCTGGAGTAGCAAAAAAACCATACCCGGATGGACTTAATAAAATAATCCAACTAGTAAACTGTCAAGCAAAAGAGTTAGCTCTTGTTGATGATAGACTACTTACTGGCTGTCTGGCGTGTTTAATTGCTGGTTGCTATCCAATACTTGTCACTAAACCTTATATAGATACAGACAACTATACTAAAGAGGAGAAATTCTTTAAATTTTTACGCTATAGTGAACAAAAAATCTTTCTATAAATTTTAATCTCTAGTATTTTATTTGAATATTACTTAACATTATATATATTAGCTTTAAATTTAAATTTATTTATGAAAAAAAATATTCTATTAGTAATTTTACTATCGCTGTGGTGTAATGCTTTTGCAAATCCCACATTCACCCAAAAATTTTTTAGTTCTTATGATCCATCGTTAGATAGCAGTTTTGCCTATAAAAATGATGATTATCGTGATGATGCTAAAATAGAGAAATATGATCATAAATTTAGTAAAGATGACTCAGATAATTATAATTGTGCCTTTGATGGTTCTGGTCAAATAAGATGTGGTGATTATAAGATTAAACAACCTCAATATAGCGATACTGATGTAGTGAAAAAGGTAAAAGCACACTATAAAAAATTACAAGATGTTAAAAACGTTACTAAAGGTGACGATTTTAATTGTGCTCTAGATAATAAAGATGATGTGTATTGTTGGGGTAGTAATAAAAGAGGTCAGCTAGGTAGTGAGACTAGTAAGAGTAAAATAAAAAATCCTTTAAGAATTGATATTGATAATAATATTAATTTCAAGAAAGTATATACAAAAGCACACTATGCTTGTGCGTTAGATGAAAATGGATATGCATATTGTTGGGGCGATGGTAGTAATGGTGAGGTTGGCAATGGTGAAAAAGGACGCTTTGCAACTCCGCAGAAAGTCAAAACTGATATCCAATTTAGTAGACTAAGTATGGCAAGAACCTATACTTGTGGTGTAGCTAAACAGACGAATGAAATCTACTGTTGGGGTAAAAGTAAAAAGGGTCAGACTAACCTTAACTCTGCAATACCTGTTAAGATATAAGCGATGATTCAAGATTCTAAGCAATTCCTGACAAACTCAAGAAAATCCAAAATATTAGATGAAATTATTAATCAGTTTGAGAATTGTGATGAATTTATTATAAGTGTCGCGTTCGTCACTTTTAGTGGTGTTGTATGTATCTTAGAGACATTACGTCAACTGAGAGCTAAAGGTATAAAAGGTAAAATTCTCACCGGTTGTTATTTAAATTTTACTGAACCAAAAGCACTTGAGAAACTCCTTGAGTTTGATAATATTGAGTTAAAAATCCTTAATGATGAAAACTTTCATGCTAAGGGCTTCTTTTTTCGTAGTAAAGATAGTTGGCAGATTATTCTTGGTAGTTCAAATCTAACTCAATCAGCTCTTACTATTAATAATGAATGGAATTTGCTTTTTAAGACAACTTTAGCTGATATAACAACACAACAAATTCTTGCTGAATTTGATTATCTTTTTGCTAAAGCAAAATATCCTAGCGATATCTTAGATGAGTATATTCAGATATATCAGCGCGCTAGTAAGTTAGCTAGTACAAGTATTGATCGTATAAGTCATAGAATACAGCCAAATAAAATCCAACATGAGGCGCTTGAAAGTTTACAGCGGTTAAGAGATAACGGCAAAAACAAGGCTTTAATAATCAGTGCTACTGGTACAGGTAAGACTTTTCTAAGTGCTTTTGATGTTGCAAGGGTTAAGCCAAAAAGATGTTTGTTTGTCGTACATCGTACAAATATTGCTGCAAAAGCAAAAGAAACTTTTGCTGAAGTTATTAGTGATAAAACTTTAGGCTTGTATACAGGTGGTAATAAAACTTCAGCAGAGTATTTATTTGCCACAATACAGACACTTAAAAACCCAAAATTTTTGGCCATTTTCAAAAACCAAGAATTTGACTATATAATTATCGATGAAGTTCATCATGCTGAAGCTGAAAGTTACAAAAAGGTTTTAGCACACTTTGAGCCAAAATTTCTGCTTGGATTGACAGCTACTCCAGAGCGTAATGATGGTGCTGATATATTTAAATTATTTGATTATAATATTGCCTATGAAATTAGACTTCATCAAGCCCTAGAGCAAGATTTGTTATGTCCGTTTCATTATTTTGCTGTTGAAGATTTGTATCTTGAATCCGAAGAGATTCTAGCCAAAAACTTTACTAAATTGGTTAGTGATGCACGTGTTGAACATATTGTTGAAAAGGTTAATTTTTATGGTTATAGTGGTCAAGCTAGAGCGGCATTAATGTTTGTGAGTAATGTAAGTGAAGCAAAAGAGCTTGCAACCAAACTTAGTGATAAAGGGATAAAGGCTAAAGCATTATCAAGTCAAGATTCTGAGCAGATCCGACAAACAACTATAGCACAACTTGAGAGTGGCCAGCTTGAGATTATTGTAACAGTTGATATTTTTAATGAAGGTGTTGATATCCCGTGTCTTAATCAGATTATCCTTTTAAGACCAACCCAAAGTGTTATAGTCTATATCCAGCAGCTAGGAAGAGGCTTGCGTAAATATCAAGGTAAGAAATTTGTTGTGATCCTTGATTTTATCGCAAACTATACTAATAACTTTCTTGTTACTGTAGCTTTAAGTGGTGATAATAGTTACGATAAAGATGAGCTTAAAAAGTTTGTTGTATCACCAAATAATTACTTAGCTGGTAAAAGTACCATAACCTTTAGTAATATTGCCAAAGAAATTATTTATAAAAATATTCAAAAGACAAACTTCTCACAGCTAAAGAATATCAAAAGAGACTACGCTCAGCTTAAAAAAGAGCTTGGTAGAATTCCAAGTTTAGTAGATTTTCAGCAGTATAATTTTATTTCACCTGCGGTTATTTTATCTACCAAAGACACTTACTATGATGTTTTAAAGGCGTTTAAAGAAGACGTTACTAATTTAGATATACGTCAATACAATATTTTGAAATTTATCTCAAAAGAGTTTACTCCAGCAAAAAGGCTTTATGAAATATTAATTTTAGAAGAGCTTTTAGAGTCCAAATCTATGAGTATATCTCAACTTGAATCTGTATTAAGAGATAAATTGCCTGATTTTGAAAAGGCTAGTTTTTCTAATGCCTTGTTACATTTATCTTTGCGGATATTTACCGTTAATGCAGGTAGACAAGATTATGAGCCGTTGATATCAGTAAATACGCATGAGGTTAGATTGCTAGTTGCTGATTTAATAATTGAGAATAGATTTTTGTATAATCAAATTATCGATCTAATAAGATATAATAAACTGATTTATACCAAAAAATATAGCCAAAATAAATCCCATGGGTTGGCAATGTACGCAAAATATACTAAAAAAGAAATCGCCCATTTGCTTAATCAAGACTATACCAATGGTGGTGTCAACCTTGCGGGCTATAGAGCTTTTGGCAGTAAAGTACTTTTATTTATGACATTTGATGAGGGTAAAAAGTTCGGTGTATATGATAATAAATTTATCTCGCAACAGGCTTTTTCATATTATTCTAAAGTAGCAAAGACACTTAATGACCCTTTAGAAAAAGCACTTGCTGAGAATAGCTATCAAAGTTATGTTTTTGCTAGAGTAAACAAGCAAGATAGTTATTTTTTTCTAGGTTTGGTATCTAAATGCTTAGAGGCTAAAGAGTTAAATACTAGCAAAAAACTTGTTAGCTATAACTTTGAACTAGAAAAACCAGTCCCTAAACAAATTTGGCAATATTTTAAGACAATCTATAAAAATAAAAATTGATGTTTAATTAAATGCTTTTTTATTTTTGTTTGTTATAATGGAAATTAGAAGGAAGAATAAATTGGGAGAATCCTAATGGCGTACAAAAAAGTTTTATTAGCAGTAAATGTCTACGAAAATGCTGATATCGTGATTAACTCGGCAGTAGATTTTGCTAAAAAAAATAACACTCAAGTTTTAAAAGTTGTCACAGTTATTGACTGTGTCGCTCCATTTGCACCATCAATCGTTGATTTTCAGTACTCTATCGAACAAGATGCAAAAGAAGCTTTAGATAAGTTAGTTGCTAAAATCTCAGGAATTGAAGTTGAGCATGAAGTATTAGTTGGTAACCCAGCAGCAGAAATAGTTGCTTATGCAGAAGAAAGTGGTTGTGATGTTATCGTTTTGGGTTCTCATGCTACTCATGGTATTAATCTACTTTTAGGATCTGTAGCTAATGCAGTGTTGCATAAAGCTAAGTGTGATGTGCTGACTGTGAGAGTTAATGATGATGAAAATGCAGATAGCAAAGCACACAGCTACAAAAGATTGCTTGTGCCGACTGATCTTGAAAACGACTCTTGTGTTGTTGTCAATAAAGCAAAAGATGTTGCCAAGCTATATGGTGCAAAAATTGATACTGCTTTTGTAATACCAAATGACAGTATTTCACTAATGACTTATGAGACTGATAAAGTTGAGAGTGCACTTGAGAAGTTCGCTGAGAAAAATGCTATAACTGGTGAAAAATCAGTAATGATTGGTGGTATCTCAAATAGCTTATTAGAAAAAGCAGCAGAAAATAAAAATGATTTAATTGTTGTTGGAAGTCACAGAAGAGGTGCTATCGGTAGATTCTTCTTAGGTTCAACAGCAAATAGTATTTTGCATGAAGCAAATGTCGACGTTTTAGTTGTAAGACTTAAATAAATAGCTGTTTTTATTAACGCTAATGTCAAAAATAAATTCTAAAAAATATCTCTAAAATAATCTAAAAACTGTATTTTTAATCAAAAATATATTTAAATAAATCTACGATGTTTTGAAACTAATCTAGTTATGAAAAAATTATTAGTACTTATAGCAAGCTCTGCTGAGTGGTATGAGTTTACCGTGTATTCATTTTGTGCTGGCTATATCGGTGCGGCATTTTTCCCTGGTGATCCATTTGTTAAGTTTTTAGCAGCTTTTGGTGCCTTCGCTGCTGGATTTCTAGCACGCCCATTAGGAGGTATAATATTTGGTTATATTGGTGATAAAAAAAGTCGCTCTACTGCCTTAGCATTAGCAGCATTTTTTATGGGGGTGCCTACTGTTGGTATGGCATTGTTACCATCATATGCAGCTATAGGTATTTTAGCACCGTTATTACTTGTGGCGTTTAGAATATTACAAGGCATCGCAATAGGTGGGCAATATAGTGGTTCGGTTGTTATCTTAGTAGAAGCTGAATCTATGCTATACGCTAAGGCCAAAGCTGGTGTAAATGTTATTACTAGTGCCTTCGGTGGGATTTTATTAGCAATTGTGACATTCCAAATTATTAGATACTTTATACCTAACCAAGCTATGGTAAATGGTGGTTGGCGAATACTTTTTGGTATAGCAATTATACTGGTGGTGCTATCATTTTTTATTAAGCATAGCGGTGATGAGAAAAAACCACAAAAATCTGATATTAGCTTAACAAAAATTATATTCAAAAATTATAAAAGTTTAGTTTATATGATTTTGCTATGTTTTCCTGGTGCGGTTGTTGCTTATTTTCAGATTACAATTTTGCCGAATATCATCAAGCAAATTCTAAAACAACTAGATGTTAATGTTGCAATACTTACAACTATTAGTATTATAATGTTTATCATTACATGCAATATTGCTGCAAGACTGACAAAGTACTTTAAAATAAAAACTATTACAGCTTTTGGTTTAGTTTTGATGGTAGTACTATCATTGCCGATGTATGCTTTATATAAAGCAAATAATGATTTATTGATAGTTTTTTTCGTAGTGATGGGGGCGATATTTGGTATATTTTATGGCAATATTATGCTGTTATTTACAGAGTGCTTACCCAAAGAAATTCGCTATACAGGCTTTGCTTTAGCTTATAATATTGGTTTTGGCGTGTTTGGTGGTCTATTGCCATTCCTATGCTTTTTCCTTGCTAAAGCTGTATCTGACTATATGGCGGTTGGGATGATAGCTATCAGTGCCAT
The DNA here is from genome assembly GCF_003347135.1 of Francisella opportunistica. NCBI lineage: Bacteria > Pseudomonadati > Pseudomonadota > Gammaproteobacteria > Thiotrichales > Francisellaceae > Francisella > Francisella opportunistica. Next base: position 63,136 of record NZ_CP022377.1, read on the forward strand.
AGTTGGCCTAATAACATTATATAAGTTTGAGCCAGAAAACCTTAAAAATTCGCTAATAAACAGCAAATAACTTTAAAAAAACTAACTATTTCGTAGGCATTATTTATGAATCATTACTTTTTAAATGAAAGCTGTTTTATCTATAATATTAGTGACAAGTTGTGTTTAGAGGATAACCTTAAAATTTTAAATATTTACCAGTATTTTAATAAAGATACTAGTTTTTGTCGTAAGTTTGCTATTTACGATATTGTTCCAGCATATAACTCGATAGCTTTTCACTTTGATTTTCAGGATATTTATGGTTTGGAAAGAGCTATTTTAGCTAAAATTAGAAATATAGATCTTAGTGCTAGTATCGAGGCAAAAAGACATTATATCGATGTCAGTTATACTGGAGCGGATTTGCACAGTGCAGCTGAAATACTTGGTTTAGAGGTTGCCGAGATTATAAAAAGGCATACTCAGGTTGAATACCATATTGCAATGCTAGGATTTAAGCCATATTTCCCATATTTACTAGGGTTAGATCAAAGCCTAAGCTTGCCGCGTTTAGCGACACCACGAAATAGAATTGCTGCAGGCTCAGTTGCAATTGGTGGCTCGCAAACTACAATCTTTCCAGAGCAGTCTCCAAGTGGCTGGAATATTATTGGAATATCTGATTTCAAAGATTTTGCTAAATTTAGTGCTGGTGATAAAATAATTTTTAGGGAGAAGTGATGCTTTTAATAAATTGTGATTTAGGTGAGCGAGGCGTTGCGCATCCGCTTGATGATAAGCTTGTTGATTATATAGATATAGCAAATATAGCTTGTGGTGGGCACGCAGGAGATAAGACAAGCGTTAATTATTACGTAAACCTTTGCAGAGAGAAAAATGTCAAGATTACAGCCCATATCTCATACCCAGACAAAGAAAATTTTGGTAGAAAAGCGATTGATATTGATCATGTTACTTTATGTGAATCTTTTGATGAACAATTTGCGTTATTTGATAATAAGATTAAGGCTATAAAGCCACACGGAGCTTTATATAATCAGTTAAATGTTAAACAAGAACTAGCAAAAACCTTCATAGAGTGGTGTATTAAGAATGATGTAGATGAGCTGGTTGTTAGTCCTTTTGGCGTGGTCGCAGAATATGCTAAAGAAAAAGGTATAAAAACTATCAATGAGAGTTTTGCAGAAAGAGGCTATATGCTTGATAATCATAATAATCCGATGCTAATACCTCGAGGTCAGGCAAATGCTGAGATTGATGGTGTGCAATTAGCTGTAGAGCAGTATAATCAGCTCAAACAAGGATTTATTAAAATTGCTGGCGTCAAGATTAATTTTGAATCTCAAACTATATGTATACATTCAGATAGCAATATAGCCTTAGAGTTAGCACAACAGTTGTATAAAAATAAAGGTTAAGTTTATGCAAGATATTTTCTCAACTAAAGGTGGCTTGGTCTTTGCTGTTTCACTACGTCAATATGGCTCACAAGATAAAGGTATATCGCCCCAAGGTGCTCAAGATCAGCTTAGTTTTATTACAGCTTATAATCTTGTTGGTAAGCCTAGTAATTTTCAAGCTATCGAGATGATCTATCCAGCAGAAATTACAGCTAACCAAGACGCTTTAGTTTGCCTATGTGGTGCTAGCTATGAAGAAACTTATATAGATGCCCATGAAAAAGTCAGCTACAACCAAGTTTTCGTGCTTGGCAAAGGGCAGAAGCTAGAGTTTAAAGGTATAAAGAAAGGTTTTCGTACGCTTGTTTTTGCAGTTAGAGCTGAGCCTCAAATACAAAGTTTAGTAGCTAAGACAAGGTTACCACAACTTACAAGTTATATAAGTGAGACTTATAGTAATAATCTGATAAGAGTGCTTAAAGGCCCAGAATACAATATTCTCAAAAATAATTCCTTCTTTGAAAACTCTTGGACTATCTCAGCAAATTCTAGTCAAATGGGCTTATCCCTAGACGGGGTTGCTTTAGCCACACAAAAAATAGAAATGATCTCCCAGCCTGTAACAGATGGTACTATACAATTAGCACCAAGTGGGCCCATAGTATTAATGCGACATCGTCAAACTGTCGGGGGCTATCCGCGTATAGCAAATGTTATCGCAGCAGACATTAACAAGCTATCGCAATTTGCACCTAATGCTAAAATTAAGTTTAAACTAGTAAGTTTAGATGAGGCAGTAAGAGAAAATACTAGAGTAAAGCAACTTATTGACTAAATGTTTTTCACTAAAACTTTAAATAGTTCAACTTACGCATTTAGGCTTTATCCTTAATTTTGTGCTAGTTCTAATCTAGCAGATTAATTAAGAATTTACACAATTATCTGGAAAGAGCCGAATTTTCATACAGGGAAATGGTCGTGGACGTTAATTAATTTGAGCATGAAATTTATGATCTCAAGTATGGATATTTTCGTTCCGAATTATTGTGAGCATGGAATATTTTATAATCTAAAATAATGTGAGCACGAAAACACTATAATCTCAAGCACTAACACTTAATTATAGCTAACTATACTAAAAAGTAGTACGTCATTCCGTCAGGCTTGACCACGGAATCTACTGAAATATCTTGGTTTTAAGCTATTTCAATTAGTACTACTTTTATGCCTAGTAGGCTATATTTGAAGGGACCTAAATTGAAGTATTTAATTCGTCTTCATAATTATTATATTCTTTATCACAACTTTGACAAATCCTTAATTTATCAAAATATTGTCTTTTGGGTGCGCAACAATCACAAAAATGTCCTAAACCACATATACGGCAATGATGCCTATGGTTCATAGAAACTTTTGTCTTACAAGTTAAACAATTATTTTTATTGGGAGTGCTCCACTCTTTTTTGGAATTTTTAGTAGATGTGATTTCATCTTCACCAGTTCCAGAAAAATAAATTATTAAATCCATAATATTGCTTTTAATGTCTTTTATGATTTATATATAAGATAATGTCCAAAAAACATAACTGAGATATTTCCTATTTGTAAAAATTTGTAATTTTTTGAATTAAGACATTATAGAAATAATGAAGAATTTTTTACGATAAAAATAGGCGTTGTTGCGTAACATAAATATTAGGTTATAATTAAATTAAGGAATACTCTAATAGATACCGTCAAGTTAAGTAATTGATCCTTTCAAAAGTAGTTTCACTTTTTTTTAGAAACAGTAGACCTCTTTAGCTGCTTGTTGCCATATATTCATAGCTTCATTAAACTTATGTTTTTGTATAGAGGCTGAGTTTTTATATCTATCTAGCTACTGGTACTGCAAATATATTTCTAACTCACCTTACGCAAGATTTGTAATTTAAGATAAAAAGCTTAAGCTATATAATCATGTATTGGTTAATTTAAGAAAAGAAAGAGAATCTTTTAGATTTATATACGGATTATCTGAGAAGTCAGACTAATCAAGCAACAGTGACGAAGCTATCAGATATATTAGATAATGAAATATCACAATGATAAAATCACAAGTTTTTTGAGAGATTTAGATTTTACAAGCTTAGAGCTATGGAAGTACGCGAAGCCTCTAGTTAGGAAATATAATACAGAACAAGATGTTTTGTGTCTAGGACACTATTAGTGAAAAGCCAAGTACAGATGAGAATGATATAGTATGTTAGCATTATTCCCATGCAAGTTCATCGCATGTAAAAGGGATCAATATAGTTTCTTGTATGCTTGTCTCATCAAACCTATCAATTCCTATAGGCTATGAGATAGTTAAAAAAGATCAAAGCTATTTTGATAAAAACCCAGAGAAACCATACTTTTGCTCTTTAATAGCTTTTTGTAAACTAGAAATGTTAAAAATAAAAACATCTTTAAATTATTTTGCTTTGAAGTATAAATTGATAGTTAAAACAAACGCTATCGCTTTAAAGGAAGTAAGAAAAATTAAAAACCAAATAAATTTCGCGTAAGGTGAGTAAATAGTTGCTTTTTTACTTTAAAATATACGACTTTTTATAAAAAAACACTAAATTTAGAATTAAGGGATAGATTATATTTTAGATTGGTGTATAAAAGCAATATTTTTTTAGATATTTTTTTTAAAATGATTTCTTGTTGTTATTCTTTATTTTTTTGTTATAAACTTTGAACTGTTAACATACTCAAAAAAATATAATTAAGTAGTTAGGAGATTATATAAATGCTACGTAAGCTGGTTAAAAGTTTGATTCCAAGTCAAGATAAGATATTTTTTGAATTAATGACACAGGCAACAGAGACAGTAGAAGATTCAGCAAGAATTCTCGATAAGTTAGTTAAAGAAGAGGATAATTTGACTATTTCTGAACTATCAGAAGAGCTAAGGTTGACAAGATCAGTAACAGTTGAAATAGCTAATAAAATGGATCATGAATTAGCACGCTATTTTGTGACACCTGTTGATAGAGTAGAGCTACATAATATCACTACCTTACTTCTAAAGTTAAATAAAAGAATTGTTAAAATTCATAGATATATGCAGATTTTGATGGAAGAAGAAAGAGGTAATGTAAATATATATCTAGCTAATAGTGTCGAAACACTGCGTAAAATGACAAAAGTTTTAGATGATATGATGAAAGCTTTTGTTAATGGCAATCATAAAGAGCTTAAAAACCTTTACATAAGACTTACAGCTTTAGATGAAAATGTATTAGAAGAGCTAGGTCATGCACTTAAGAAATTCTCTCACTATGAGGAAGGTGATGTAATCTTTATTATGAAAGTTAAAGATATATATAAAGCTATAGAAAGTGCGATATCTACATGCACATCAGTAGCTGAATCTATTATGAGATTATATGTTAAAGAAGTTTAATCAATAAGGTAGATAAGATGATTACATCAGTGCTTATAGCCATTATTGTAATAGCATTATTTTTTGAGTTTACAAATGGCTTTCATGATGCAGCAAATGTGGTAGCAACACCTATTGCAACTAAATCGCTGACTCCATATCAGGCAATAGCTTTAGCAGCCTTTTTTAACTTTTTGGGAGCTTTCTTTGGTACAGCAGTTGCCTCAACCATATCAAAAGGTCTAGTAGATACTAATGTCGTTACGGATATCGTCTTGATTTCTGCATTACTTGGAGCGATAAGTTGGAACTTCTTTACTTGGAGCTTTGGTATCCCTTCAAGTTCATCGCATGCTTTGATAGGCTCTTTAGTTGGTGCTGTGATTATTAGCTCAAGCTATCATAATGTTAACTATATGACCGTAGTTAATAAAGTTTTGATTCCAATGGTGAGTTCGCCTATTATAGCATTCTTTTTGGCGTTGATAATATGTATCATGTTGCTAAATATTTTCATGAGATTTTTTAGAGTTAGAACAACAAATAAATATATAAGAGAGATGCAAGTTTTATCTACAAGCTTGTTATCCTTCTCTCATGGTTCTAATGATGCACAAAAAACAATGTCAATAATAACTTTAGCGCTACTAAGTGCTGGGCTTGTCAATTCTACACAGGTTCCAGATTGGGTTATTATACTCTGTGGTGTTGCTATGGGACTAGGGACTTTATCTGGTGGTAAAAAGATAATTAAAACATTAAGTGCCAAGCTATCAAAACTAGAGCCTGTTAATGCGGTTTCAGCAGAGTTAAGTTCGGGAATCTTAGTATTAGGAGCTTCACATATTGGTTTACCGGTTAGTACAACTCAAGTTGCATCAGGCTCTATTATGGGTGCTGGTTACGCTGATTCAGGAGTGAATTGGAAAGTTGTCAAAAAAATGGCAACCGCATGGATTTTAACTATTCCAGCGTGTATAGTTGTTACTAGCATAATATATACTATACTTTACTATATCTTTGGTTCCTTCTAAGTAAATCTTGTGATAAAAAACTTCTCTTAAAACACAAAAAGATTATAATTTAAGCTTATTTTAAAATTACTACTAATCTAAATGCAAACAAAAATAAATAAGCTTATGGTGTTTATCCATTGGGCTACAGTCATCCTTATAATTTTAGCCTTTACCTCAATAGAGTTTAGAAGTATTTTTGGTAAAAATACATTATTCCATGATGTTATGAAGACATCGCATTTATACATAGGGTTTTTAGTACTATTTTTGACTATTTTACGTTTAGTTATAAGAAAGTTTGTTGTGTTTCCAATTATTGGTCAGCGACTTTTATATACTAAATTTAGGGCAATAGTTGCTAAACTTGTCCATGGTTTTCTGTATATATGGTTAATAACTATGCCGTTATTGGGTTGGTGTATAATAAGTGCTAAAGGAACTTATACAATTCCATTTGGTTTACCATCAATCACGCCAGTTTTATCAAAAGCTGATGTTGTCAAAATTAAAGATATCCATGAGATTTTCGCATATATTGGTCTAGCTGTGATATTTGTGCATGCGACAGTGGCTATTACAGAATATTATATTTTAAGGGTGAGGTTTAAGAAATAAAGCGTATTATTGATATTGAAGTTGTATCTTTTTGATAACTGATCTAACGATTTTTAGGAGTTCAACTTTATATTTAGAATGTTTATAGACAAGTATTAAATTAGGCTCTAATGGAAATTCTATTTCAAATCCTTCTATTTTTACGACACTGTCACAGTCTTTTAGTAAAGCGTCATAGTAAAACTTTGGCATAAAGCCAATGGTATTTTCATTCTTAAGTAGGTTAGCTTTTTGTATTTCATTATCAACAGTAAACATAATCTTATCAAGATTAAGTTTATAATAGTTATTTCCATGTTTGAATTCGTTAATTCCTAGAGAAAAATCATATCTGTTAAAAACAAGAGGTGCTTCGAGAACTTTTTCAGGATTACTGTGTAAATCTTTTACAAATTCTCTATTTCCATACACATAAGCTGGTAGTTTAACTGCATCTACAGATGAACAAACTATCCAATCATCTAAGTCTAGATGCTCAAGGTGTTTATTAAATATTTGTATAACGTTATAAGAATCAAATTGAAACTGACTACCATTAAGATTATCAACTTGGTAACTATCGAGTGCAAAGTTAAAGGCACCATTATTTATCTGCTGTATTTGTGGTAAAGCTAAATCGATTATTATTTTGGTAAATAAATGTGTGCCGAGTATTTTTATCGATTGGCGCTGTCTAAAGCCACTTTGCTTTACATTATGGATGGTATTTTCAAGATCGCTAAATATTTTGTTACAAGAGTGAAAGTATTTCATACCATCATTAGTAGGAGATATGCGATTTTGTACATTTCTAATAAGTTTAAGATCAAGATAGTTTTCAAGTATTCCTAGCTTATTTTTTATGGTATTTAACTCAACGTTATAGTATTTTTTCACCGAGCTATATGAACCTAACTCTACTAGTTTGAGAAAATAGCGAGTTGCTTCAATTATATCTTTATGGATAGTGCTCATTGGATGTGCTTTATATATTTAGCCTATTACTTATCATAACATCACAGTATTCCTTTCTAAAGGATTAAAAGTAACTAACAATACCAGCCACAGCTTCTCTTTGAGTGCGATAATTATTTACAGCAGCACTAGTATCTTCATAACCTATAGCTATACCACATAAAAGAGTATAATCATCAAACCCTGTTAATTCTTTTTTGACTATATCAGGATAATGACCTAAAGAAGCTTGTGGGCATGTCGCTAATCCTAAATCAGTAGCAGCTAAGAGAATCGACTGTATTAGCATCCCACAATCCATATAGCCACTAATTCCAGTATTTGGATATTTAAAGATGAACATTGCCGTTGGTGAATTAAAAGAAACATAGTTCTTTTTCCATTGTTCGATACGTTGTTGTTTATCTTCTCTAGCTATACCTAGAGCATTGTATAAATCATGTCCACACTTAAAAGCACGCTCTTTAAGCTCGCCTTCTAGTGGAATATTGCCATTGTAGTCATATTCCATTCTAGGCTTTTCATTATTATTGCAGGCTGCTAGAATTTTATTCATAAGGTCTATTTTCTTTTGTCCACTAACTACGGCAATTTGCCATGGTTGAGTGTTTTTACTAGAAGGTGTCCACCTTGCAGCATCAAAGAGTTGTTGTAGCTTTTCTTGAGCGATCGGTTTATCTAAGAATTGCCTAACACATTTGCGGGTTTTTAGTGCTTGTAGAGTTTGCATAATTTCACCAACTATAAGTTTATCACGTGTAATTTATTTTAACTTTTAAAGTATACTCTACTTTGTTTAACTTCAAAAAGTCAAATCTTTAGCTAGCTAATCAACAATGCTAACTTAACTTAGTATATATAGAGTTGACAAAGAAAATACTTCTTTGTATATTTGATCTTTCCCTTTTCTACAAATTATTAGTAAAAAGGGTTAATATCGAAGTTTAAAAAAGGAGGTAAATATGAAGTTAGCACAGGTATTTACAAAAAGAATCTCTTTAGCTAAAACTCTTAGTCAGAGGCCGCAAGGTCTTAAATGCTTGATAAAGAGCCATGCTGAAGAAAAGAAAATTAAAAAATAATTTTTATTCTAAAAAGGCTATATAATAATTCCTAAACGCTAAAGAAGGAGAATAAGAAAGTGTTTACGAAGAAGTTGGCTTTTACTTATTTTATTACAGTTATATTAATTTTTAACTCTGGTTGGATTGATAGTGTTGTTTTGTATAACTCTTTTGGTGCCAGTGTCGCGGTGATGTCTGGAAACTTAAGAATTTTGGGCCATAGTATAGCCGGTTCTGATTGGATGTTTATGTATAAAGTAGCGATACTTATTTTTGGTTTCGTTGTCGGTGCTGCTATAAATGGGGTTATCATGAAAACTGATACCTATATGATATCAGAAGATCATACTAAGACATTAGTTTTACAAAGTGCAGTGATGCTTACAGGTACTTTATTAATTGATATTTTTAATAATCACCGTGTTATTGATGATTTATTTTTAGCGGTTGCTATGGGAATGCAAAATAGTTTTACAACGCTATTTTTTGGAGGTTTTGCCCGTACAACACATATGACTGGGACTACTACTGATTTGGGTATTGAGATAGGGAGGGTGTTACGTGGTAATACAGATAATCTTTGGAAAATACCTTTTTTTGCCATATGTATGACAATGTTTGTGATAGGTAATGCAGCTGGTGTCATTTGGGTTCAGATTTCGGGAGAGTATTTTACATTAATGTTATTCCCTTCAGTAATATTACCGATATTTGTCGGTATTGTGATTTTACTAACCTACAATATGAAAGTTAAAAATCACAAACTCTAATTAAGAGTTGGCAATAGTTCAAAAGAGCTTAAGATTTGTAAAGCAATTATAATAATAGCGATACTTACAATAACTAAGGTTATCATAGAGGTACTGATAAAAGCTTTATGCTTACGATAGTTAATAACCCATAGCATTATAACTGGTAACGCCACTTGAAGTGTAGCAACGAATATACTGGCATATCCTAAAGCAGCCTTAAAACCATCAGGGTATGTAATCGCATAAATATATGCCGGCAAGAAAGTTATTATAAATGCAAGTATTTTATGTTTATGGATGTTCTTAGAAATTTTATAAGTGCTGCGGTTAAAATCAAATAGCCCTAAAGCTACACCTAGAAAAGATGTTGCTAAAGCAAAGAAACCAAATAAAAAGGATATTGTCGAAATATAACTAGAACTAGTGCTAAAGTGGTCGATTATCACCGAGGTGATCTCACCAGAATGTTTGCCAAGAATACCAGATGGTGTAGCAACTGGCAATGAGCCAAGAGTCACAAAAATCCATAATAAATACACCACTAATGGTATAGAGCTACCCATTATAATAGCTTGGCGTAAAGATCTCCGATTCGAACCTAAATAAGTTCTAAGAGTAGGGATTATATGGTGAAAGCCAAATGAGGTTAGTAGTATTGGAAAGGCAGCCCAAATAAAATATGGATTTTTGATTTGGTAGCTAAGATAATCTAGCGAAACATGAGGTATAAGTATAGCAACTAATAATAGAAATGCCAAAAGTTTGCCAGAAAACATAATTTTATTAATATGATCAACAATTCTAGTATTGATATATATAAAAACACCAAGGGTGAGGATAAAAATAACACTAGTAGTTTTTTCAGATAAAGTAATCCCAAGGCTGCTAAGAGTTGTCGAGATCAGTGAGCCACCGCCAACAGTATAAGCAGCTACAAGTGAATAAAGCAGTAGCACATAGCAAATCCAAACAATAACAACACCAATAGGTCCGAGAGTCTGACTTGTCATTTCGACAAAATTGGCACCATCATTCATTTTTAAATTAACTTCTGCTAACACTAAAGCTGTGAAAGTCATCAATGCCCAAATGCAAATAATCAGTATAGAGCCGATAAAAAAACCGCAGCTAGCTACAGTTGCGGGGATTGCTAACATTCCAGCACCAATACAAGTGCCAGATATAATCAACGCTGCACCAAATTTTCTTGATAAAATCATATTAATTTTTTGTTAAAGTTGGAGTTTAAAATCTCAACTTTATATTTTAAAGCTTATAATATAGTTATTATAGCGTATATAAAATTGTTATTTCATATAAAATGGACATTAAGAAAGATAAAATTAAGCAAGCTCTTGCTGAACTAAATATTCAAGCAAATGATATTCAAATCACCCAATGGCTAGACTATCTCAAGCTACTAGAGAAATGGAATAAAGTCTATAATATGACGGCTATTAAAAATATTGATGATATGTTGGTTAAGCATTTATTTGATAGTTTAACTGTTGCTAAGTATATCAAAGGTAACTCAACAATTGACGTTGGTACAGGAGGAGGCTTACCTGGTGTTGTCTTAGCTATACTATATCCACGACATCATTTTACCCTGGTTGATAGTGTCGGTAAGAAAATTATCTTTCTTAAAAATGTCAAAAAAACTCTTGGACTAGCTAATATTGAGCCATTAAACTCAAGAGTTGAGAATCTAGAAGGTAGTTTTGATAATATTATTTCGCGAGCATTTAGTTCAGTAGATACATTCTATGAATTATGTAAACACTTTCTGACCGATGCTAATCAAATGTTGGCAATGAAAGGCCCTGATCTAGAAGAGCAGAATTTAGCAACTTTGCCTTTAGCTATACAAAAGTATAGTATCAAAGTTCCTTTTTTGGATGCAGAGAGAAACCTTATTGTAATGAGAAGAAAATAATGATTGATAAAGAATTTATCCAAAACTCATATACTAATATTATACAAAACATAGACTCTAAAGCTGGGCTTTTGGCTGTTAGTAAATATCAGTCTATCGAGAAAATAAAGTATCTGGCGAGCCTTGGGCAGTTAGATTTTGGTGAGAATTATTTTCAAGAGTTAGAGCAAAAGGCTCAGCAGTTACCAGATTTGAGATGGCATTTTATTGGTTCGCTACAATCGCGTAAGATAAAGCATATAGTCAAGTATGTTGATTCAATTCAAAGTGTAGAAAAGCAAGAACAACTTGAAAAAATTGATAATGCAGCGCGACAGCTAGCTAAAACAGTAGATGTTTTTTTACAGGTAAATATAGATGATGATATCAATAAATCTGGTTTTAAATCGACGCAGTTAGAAGAAGTTGTCGAAACTGTAGTTAAAGCTAAGAGTTTTAGAAACCTAAAGGTAGTTGGATTAATGTGTATCCCTGCAAAATCAAATTTTCCAGATAAGAGTTTTGCAAAAATGAAGAGTTTTTTTGATACTGTCAACTCTAGTTTAACCCATGAGCTAAAATTATCTAGGCTATCAATGGGAATGAGTGCAGACTATAAATTAGCAATACAGTATGGTAGCACTGATGTTAGGGTTGGTAGTAGTTTATTTGGAGCAAGGAGTGCTTAATTTATCATTCTATTTATAAGCTTAGCAAATATCTTCTTATATATTTCATTGATTACTAATACTATACATACAGCTATCAATGTTTCAAAAGTTCTATCTAGTGCGATTGTGTAAGGTACTGTTGGAGATAAGGTTATTATCTCCCAACTGATAATCATACATGATACAAAAAAAGCCAATATTAAATAATATGATATAGAACAATTTACTAGGAAAAAAAGAACTAGTAGTAGGAAAATTTGTAGGTGGTAATGATTTTTTAAGAGTGTCAAGAGTATAGCAACTACTATAGGACCTAGAATGTTGGCAATACCTCTTTTAATTGCAGTAGCTTTTACTCTCTCGTAAGAGTAGCCAAGAACTAGAACTATAGTCATCATAATCCACCAAGGATTAGTATTCGGTAGATACATAGTCATGATTTTGGTTACGAAATATCCTATGGCAAGAGAAACTAGTGCAATAAGCATCACATGATGATATTTATCTTGAACTTTTTCTCGCTCAGGATATGGTTGATCTCTGTATAGTAGAATATTTATTAAGGCATAATAAAGCACTAGTAGAATAATTATTATTGTAGCAGAAGCTATTATGACACTTAAGCTTATATGACTATGTCCAAAAGTACTCGAGATATATCCGATAAAACAAAATTTTGTGAGTTTCTCAGGCATTAGTTTAAACTTTGTTGGTAGATAAAAAGTTAAAGCGCCGATGATAAATGTACAGTATGGTACTAGCATTGGCAATTGTGATACAGTTGTTCCGATAATTATACATATATTTATAGAGATAACTGTGAATAGAATATATATGTAGCTTTTCCTATATACTCCATGAATTGGGGCAGCACATAATGCTGCAATTCCAACTAAACTAAAAACAAAAATCTTGGGTAAAATTATATAGCTTAAAAGACCGATTAATCCTATTAATAGAGTTAATAAAAAAGATTCTATAATTATTTTTTCACGGACTATTAATTTTAATGTTGCTTTTGACTTCATAGCTACTATCTTGTCTAAAAAAATAATATAAGGATAATTGATAAGATAAAAGATATAAAGCTATTATCTCAATGATGTGAATATTTGACTATTCATGACTAAATTTACAAATTCTTTGACTTTAGGTTGCACAAATTTGTTTTTCTGGTAATAGATAAATATATCCTGTTGCTCTAGAAATTCATCTCTTAAGAGCTCTACAAGAGTTCCAGTTTGTATTTCTTTTTTTACTATATACTCATGAAATTGTGCGATTCCAAAACCACCTAATACACACTCTTTTATAAATTCAATATTATTTGCTGTTAGCTTAGAGGAGAGCATATGCAGTTTTATCTTATTTTCTTTAATATTGACTAGAGGAGTAGCTCTAGATTTATGGGGGATATAATTGTGATTGGCTAGATCTGTTAGGTTCTTAGGTTTACCATTTTGCTTTAGGTAAGCTGGACTGGCACATAAAATATATCTTGTCGTAGCTATCTTGCGTGCAACTATATCCTCTGGCGGTGTCCAATTAACACCGAGAATTATATCAGTCTCTTGTGTTCTAAAGTCTGGCATTTTCTCTTCAATATTTACTTCTATACGGACTTTTGTGAACTCTTTTGAATACTTTTGTATAAGATCTAGCAGAATATTTTTAGCAAAGAATGATGAGGTAGTTATTTTGAGAATTCCAGATGGTTGTTTATGGAAAGACTCAGCTAAATCGCGAATATTGTCAATTTCATTTTGTAATGTTTTGCAATAGTTAAACAAAAGTCTACCCTCATGAGTTAGAGACAATGAGCGAGTTGTTCTATTAAGTAAGTCGACTTTTAGCTCTTTTTCTAATTGCTTAACAGTATGACTCACCGCAGCTTTTGTAATCCCTAGTGCTTTTGCAGTATTAGTAAAACTACCATACATTACTAGCTGATAAAATGTTTCAAATAAATTTATAGAGATGTTTTTATGTTTTTTCATTGTCAAATAAATCTAAACTTATGTCAATATATAGTGATATTGTAAAATATATTTTTTGATTTACCATGGCTTATACTTAAATTTTCTCAAAAAAGGATTAACAATGAAAACTTATAAAATCATACTTTTACTAGCATATATAAGCATAGCTAGTGCATCAGCTGTAATTATAAATCCAGCTTTACCGCATATTGCTAGTGAGCTTAGTCTTTCTTCAGGAACAGTTGAATGGTTGGTAAGTATATTTTTGTTAGGTTATGTGCTTGGGCAAATAATCTATGGACCAATTGCTAAACGCTATGGTGATGTCGTAACTTTAAGGTTAGGTTTGCTGATTAATTTAATTGGTATACTAGTTTGCTTGCTTGGAGGAAATTTGCTAAGTATGTCTGTTCTAGTGATTGGACGCTTTATTACAGCATTAGGGTCATCTGCTGGACTTGTATGTACTTTTATTATTTTAAATAATTCTGTGGAGCCAAACGGAGCAAAAACAGCATTATCGTTTGCAACAATATCATTTGCGTTATCAATAAGCTTAGCTGTTTTAATTGGTGGTGTTATAACTACATATACGCACTGGAATTATTGCTTTTATGTACTTTTAGTACATGGAATAATCATGCTTGGCTGTAGTTTGTTATATCGAAATACTAAGGATGTTAGCTATGTGTTGAATATTAGCAATATACTTAATAGCTATAAGCAAGCGCTTAGTAATACAAAGTTGCTAGTTTTTGCTCTCACAATAGGTGTGATGACAGTTTTTAGCTATTGTTACGCAACTTCTAGTCCTTTTATAACAAGCCAGCTATTTGGCTTTAGTAGTGCTGAATATGGTTTGTGGAATACTATGACTATCATCGGTATTGTTACAGGATCTTTGATAGTTGCTAAGGTAGTAAATAAATATAGTAGTGAAAGCATTTTGATTATAGCACTAGTTACAATGTTGAGTTTGCTTATATTACTAGCTGTATTACAGCTTGCTGGAGCTGTTACCCCGCTTAGGTTTTTTGTGTTGATGACATTATTGTACTTTGTAAGCAATTTTATATACCCTACAGCTTCGCATTTGGCTTCTAATGCTATTGAATGTCGCGCTAATGCATCTAGTGCAATGAATTTTGTTAATATGTTAACTGGAGTAGTAAGTGTTTCTATCATGGGATATTTGCCCTTAGAGTATATTTGGAGCTTTATTGTAGTGTGTATAGTTTTACCTCTAATATGCTTAGTATTGATAGCTAGAATTCGACTACAAAGATAAAATTGCATCTATTATCTAGCTATCAAAAATCTAATATAGTAAAATTTTCTTAAGAGATAAGCTTAGAGAAAACAATGACTTCTTTAGACAAAATCAATAGTTATTTTGAAAGTAGTATTCAGGCTAAAATAGAAACTGCTAATGCATTACCACCAGCTATAGCACAGGCTGCAAAGGCGATGGTTTCTTGCCTAGAAAATGGTGGTAAGATTCTAGTCTGTGGTAATGGCGGCTCCGGAGTTATCGCTCAGCATTTTACTTCTAAACTATTAAATCACTTTGAGATGGAGCGACCTCCTCTTCCAGCAATAGCTTTGACAGGAGATGTTGCAACTATCACAGCTGTTGGCAATCACTATGGCTTTGCACAAGTTTTTGCAAAGCAAGTAGCCGCTTTAGGTAATGAGGATGATATTTTGCTAGTTATCACAACTAGTGGCGATTCTGAAAATATCCTTAGCGCTGTTGAAGAAGCACATGATCTGGAAATGAAAGTAATAGCGCTAACCGGTGGTAGTGGTGGTAGGCTTCAGAGTATGTACAATGCCGATGATATTGAGCTAAGAGTACCATCAGATAGTATGGCAAATATTCAAGAAAATCATTTTCTCATAGTTCACTGTTTGTGTGATATTATCGATCAAAAATTATTTGCAGGCTTAGAAGATTAGTAAAATGATGTTTAAATTAATAACCAAAAACCTAAGTGTACTAATAGCTATACTTAGTTTATCTGCGTGTGGGGTTATTGAACCATATACAGCTCCTGTGCCACAAGGCAAGCAAATAAAAGATAAGAAGCTTTTTGAAGTTAAACCAAATATGACAAAAGGTGAAGTTACTTATATTCTAGGCTCCCCAGATATTATAGATACTTTTAATCCTAATCAATATATTTACATAAACACTTATAAGAAAAGTATGCAAGATACTCAGTTTAGTGAGTCAAAACTAATATTAACCTTTAATAATCAAGATAGACTAGTAGGTATCTCTGGTAACTATGCACCACCAACTAAAGATCCTGTATTTTAGAATTTATAATAACTATTGTAAGTACGATAACATCCTAAAAATAGGATAAAATTTGGCAAAATTACTAATTAAGCAGCTGTTGCAAGAGCTTTGATTTTAGCACTTAAACGAGACTTATGTCTAGCAGCTTTGTTCTTGTGGATTAGTCCTTTTGCAGCGTACTTATCTAGTATAGGAACAATTTTAGCAAAGTTTTCTTTCGCTGCTTCAAGATCACCTTTTTCAATTGCGTAAGCTGTTTTCTTTAAGAAAGTTCTCATCATTGAACGACGCGCAACATTATGTTGACGATTTCTTTCAGCTTGAATAATTCTCTTTTTTGCTTGTTTTGAGTTAGCCAATTTAATTCTCCAGTTTTAATTTTTTAACTTTTTATAGTCCTAAGTTTCTCTAGGGGATACGCGAGAAACACAAATATATAAATTAATAGCTAAAGTATTTTGCATATATTGTACATTTTTGTCAATAATATTTGTAATATAATTGACTAATAATTGGTTATTTAAATATCACAATCACTACATTTTAAAGTTATTTTGTAGCATAATAGGTATCTAGATTTATCAAATAAACAAATACTTTTCTAGTAGTAACAAGAGCTTAATATATGAAAAATATCAGAAACTTTTCGATAATTGCACATATTGACCATGGAAAATCAACTCTTTCAGACAGATTTATACAAGTCTGTAATGGTCTAAGTGAGCGTGAAATGAAGGAGCAGGTGCTTGATTCTATGGATATAGAAAGAGAGCGTGGGATTACGATTAAAGCCCAGTCTGTGACTCTTGATTATACAGCCAGAGATGGACAAATCTATCAGCTTAATTTTATTGATACGCCGGGGCATGTTGATTTCTCTTATGAAGTATCACGCTCATTAGCTGCTTGTGAAGGAGCCCTACTTGTAGTAGATGCAGCTCAAGGTGTAGAAGCGCAGACAGTAGCAAACTGTTATACAGCGATTGAGCAAAATCTAGAGGTTATACCAATATTAAATAAAATTGACCTACCTTCCGCAGAGCCAGATAGAGTAGCGCAAGAAATTGAAGAAATAATCGGTATCGACGCTACAGATGCGACGACATGTAGTGCAAAAACAGGTATAGGTGTAGAGGATGTTCTAGAAACAATAGTTGCAAAAGTCCCAGCACCACAAGGGAGTGTAGATGATAAGTTACAGGCGTTGATTATCGACTCATGGTTTGACAACTATCTAGGAGTTGTATCTTTAGTTAGAATTAGAAATGGAATCGTCAAAAAAGGCGAGAAAATAAAAGTTATGTCAACGGCAGTTTCTTATCAAGTTGATAGGCTTGGGGTATTTACGCCAAAAATGAAAGATTTAGATCATCTCAAAGCAGGAGAGGTTGGTTTTATTGTTGCTGGAATTAAGGATATTCATGGCGCCCCAGTCGGTGATACGCTAACACATGCACATAATCCAACTGATAAACCCGTACCTGGCTTTAAAAAGGTTCAACCTCAAGTTTATGCTGGGATGTTTACCATAAGCTCAGATGATTATCCTGATTTTAGAGAGGCTCTAGAAAAACTAAGTTTAAATGATGCCTCATTATTTTTTGAACCAGAGGTATCACAAGCTTTAGGTTTTGGCTTTAGATGTGGTTTCTTGGGTATGTTACATATGGAGATTATCCAAGAGAGATTAGAAAGAGAGTATAACCTTGATTTAATTACCTCAGCGCCAACAGTTGTTTATAAAGCTATTAAAAAAGATGGTGAAATTATAGAGGTTGATAATCCATCTAAGTTACCAGAACCAGGAGCAATAGCTGAGATACAAGAGCCGATTGTAAGAGCAAATATTCTCGTGCCAAAAGATTATGTTGGTAGTGTAATTACTATCTGTGTTGAGAAAAGAGGTTCCCAGGTTGATATGAATTATGTTGGGAACCAGGTTTCGATAACTTATGATCTACCAATGATAGAAGTAGTCTCTGATTTCTTTGATACGCTTAAGTCAGTAACCAAAGGCTATGGCTCGCTAGACTATGAATTAATTCGCTATGAGCCTGCAGACATGGTACGCTTAGATGTGCTTATAAATGGTGACAAGGTTGATGCTTTAGCAAGTATTGTGCATAGAGATCAAGCAAAATATAAGGGTAGAGAGCTGGTTGAGCGTCTAAAGGAGCTTATTCCTAGACAAATGTTTGAAGTGGCAATTCAAGCAGCAATCGGCAGCACTATTATCGCTAGAAGCACTGTTAAGGCTTTGCGTAAGAATGTCTTGGCAAAATGTTATGGTGGCGATGTTTCACGTAAGAAAAAACTTTTAGAGAAGCAAAAAGAGGGTAAAAAGAGAATGAAAAATATTGGTTCTGTTGAAATTCCTCAAGAAGCCTTTTTATCCGTACTTAAAAAATAAAACTTATAGATTTATTATGCAAAATAAAAAAGTAATAGTAGGTATATCTGGTGGTGTAGATTCATCAGTTTCGGCTTTGCTCTTGAAACAGCAAGGTTATGATGTCACTGGTGTTTTTATGAAAAACTGGGAAGAAGATGATACCGATGAATTTTGCTCAGCAGAGCAAGATATTGCTGATGCTCAAGCTGTCTGTGACTCTATCGGCATACCTTTTAAAAAGATTAATTTTGCTGCTGAATATTGGGATAATGTTTTTGAGTATTTTCTAACAGAGTATAAAGCTGGTAGAACACCTAACCCTGACATACTTTGCAATAAGGAAATAAAGTTTAAAGCATTTTTAAATTATGTGCATTTATTAGGTGGTGATTATATCGCTACGGGACATTATGCTCGCACAAGATTGGCTAATGATGGTTCAGTACAGTTAGTTAAGGGCTTAGATGATAATAAAGATCAAACATATTTTTTATATACCCTAGGTCAAGAGCAGCTTAAGCAAACTATATTTCCAATTGGTGATATAGAAAAATCTTATGTTCGTGAACTAGCTAGACAAAATAATCTTGTAACTTTTGATAAGAAAGATAGTACTGGAATTTGTTTTATTGGTGAGCGTAAATTTAAAGAATTCTTGTCTAAGTATTTACCTGCTCAAAAGGGTGAAATTCACGACGAAAATGGCATCAAGGTAGGCATGCATGATGGACTGATGTATTATACAATCGGGCAAAGACAAGGGCTAGGTATAGGAGGAGTAAAGGATCGTCCAGAAGTACCATGGTTTGTTGCAAAAAAAGATCTTGAAAATAATGTCTTGGTTGCTGTGCAAGGCCATGATCATCCAATGCTGTTTAAGCAATCACTACAAGCTATAGAGCTAAGTTGGGTAGCAGGAGTAGCTCCTGCAGATAAATTTAGATGTAAGGCAAAAGTTCGTTATAGACAAAAAGATCAAGATTGTGAGGTAGAAGTAAATCATGATAACTCAGTTAAAGTAACTTTTGATCAGCCACAAAGAGCAATCACACCAGGACAGTCAGTAGTCTTTTACACTGATGATGTTTGCCTAGGTGGAGGTGTAATTATTTAAAAATTATTTTACTTTTTTATTTATTGTCACTTGCTAGAGTTGTTTTTGGAATAGCGGTAGTAATTAACTTGTGTAGCTGTAGTAACTTTTGTAGGAATTCCTATGCTACTACCACTTGTTAGAGTAGCTTTTTTGACTTCGCGTTGTTCATCTGCTTTTGTTATTAGATCTTTATCTAGTGCTGCAACACTGCTTGCAACCTCTTGATGAGTATAGCCAGTATCTTTTTTACTGTTGTCAACAACATCTTTTAGATAGTCGTCAACTTTCTTTTTGACATTTGTTTGGTTACTGATAACATCTCTTTGCATAAACTGGGCTTCATGGACAGTGTCGATAGTCATGTGTGTATATAAGTACTCTGGATCAACAATGAAAGGTCTAAGCTCGGTACTATACTCTTTCTCTAAACCAGGAAAACCAACGGTATATGCAACTTTTATACGCTTGTTACCATCTTTATCAGTAACAACCATTGCTACAAGATTTGAATCTATTTCATACTCTTTTCTAACAAGATGGTATTGCTGTTTTCTATCAAGGACAATTTGTCGAATAGGAGTTGCATATACTTTTTTAGTTTTAATCGGTTTATTAACTGTGGTAATACCAGCTTTTTGTAGCTCTTCAATAGCGGAGCTCCCGTAGTTACCTTTAGCGAGTCGAAGGTCTATTTCTATCATCTTAGCTAAAACATATTCTCTAAATTCGCGCGCTTGTTTTAATGTGAATGCAAGGCAAGTGCCGGTATCATCCTTCTGGAAACAACCATTTCTCTTATCAATTAGCACGAAAAGTTTTTGTGTCTTATCATAATATAGTTGATAATCAGGTGAGTTTTCGCCATGACCTAAATAAACAAACTCGTCATTTGATAGCATGCCACATGATGCTATAATTATGCTCATTAGTAATATTAAAGAGGTTTTTTTGAATATATTGCGCATACTAAATTCCCTGATTTGACAATAATTACAGGACATAATTTTTGCGTAATGCTGCTAAAAAGTAAAGCCTTGATTATATAAAACAATCAAAAATCACCTCTTAGCATTTTCCTGCAGCAGTTTTTTATACTTTTTTTCTATCATCTTGCGTTTTAGTGAACCAAGGTGATCAAAAAAGGTTATACCATTAAGGTGATCTATCTCATGTTGGATACAACGCGCTAGAAAGCCATCTTTTTCAACTTCAATTTCAGCACCAAATTCATTAAGTGCCTTTATCTTGATTGTAGTGGCCCTATTTACTTTTGCAGAAACACCGGGGAATGAAAGACAGCCTTCTTCATCAATTATTTTGCCACTTTTCTCAATTATTTCAGGGTTGATGATAGTAATTATTTCAGGGTTTTGCTCTTCTAAATTATCATACATAATGAAGAATCTTTTTTTGATACCAACTTGTATCGCTGCAAGTCCGACACCACCAGCTTCGAGCATTAGTTCACGCATCTCAGCTATGGTTGCACGAAAATCATCAGTGATTTCCTCTTTTGTTACTTCTTTAGCAACCTCTTTAAGTATAGGGTGAGGATACTGTAGTATTTCTAAAGACATATTTATACTCCTTGTTCTAATATATCTTTTTTTATCTTTGCCATAGTTAGAGCAGCTTGGACAGAGTATTTACCCTTATGGCCTTTTTTGCCACCAACTCTTTCTAAGGCTTGCTCTTTATTATGGGTAGTTAATATACCAAAAATTACTGGCAAATTATATTGATGCATAACTTTTTGTGTGCCATAGCTTACTTGATCACAAACATAATCATAGTGGTCTGTCTCGCCACGGATTACACAGCCTAGTAGTACTATTGCATCAAACTCTTTAGTTTCTGCTAGTAGTTTTGCTGCATATGGAAGTTCAACTGCACCAGGGACTTTTTTGATACAAATTTGACTATCTTTTAAGCCTTGAACGTACGCCTCTTCTAGAGCACCTTCAAGCATTTTATCTGTTATTAAAGAATTAAATTCACTTACAACGATTGCTAGTTTTCTCATAATTTATGCCTATATTCCTTTAATTGTATGTTTCATTTTATCTTTTTTAGTCATTAAATAACTTTTGTTGTGAGAGTTGACAAAAGCTTCACAAGCTACAGCTTCTGCTTGTATTCCAACTGTTTCAAGAGCTGCGATTTTTTTTGGATTATTAGATATAAGTCTACAATTATCGACTTTGTTATATTTTAGAACTTGGATAGCAAGATCATATTTGCGTGCATCGATAGGCAAACCTAAAGCAACATTTGCTTCGATTGTATCCATATTCTGATGCATTTGAAGATTATACGCTTTAAGTTTATTTGCTAAACCAATGCCACGACCTTCTTGATCTAGGTATATTAGATAGCCACCTTCTTCGCTTACCATTTGCATAGCTTTTCTTAGTTGAGCTTGGCAATCACAACGTAAAGAGCCAAATAAATCACCAGTTATACACGAAGAATGCATTCTTACTAGCGGCTTTTTACTCTCATAAGCTTTAGAAAGTACAACTACTTCTTCACCATTGAATTTATCTCTATAGACAGTCATTTCAAGCTCACCAACATGGTCAAAAGGGATAATAGAGCTAGCAGCTTTTTCAATTAAGATTTCTGTAGCCAGACGATATTGGTAGAGTTCAGCAATCGTTAAAAGAGGTAGATCATACTTTTTAGCAAATGCTTCTAACTGAGGAGCTTTCATCATAGTGCCGTCTTTATTCATAAGCTCGCAAAGTACCCCAACACTATTAAAACCACTGAGGTTCATAAGATCAACAGTTGCCTCCGTATGACCGTTACGTCCTAGTACGCCTTTATCATTAGCTATGAGTGGAAAAATATGTCCAGGTCGAGCAAGATCATCAGCTTTAGCATTTGCATCTGAAGCTACTTGGATCGTGTGAGCTCTGTCTTTTGCAGATACTCCGGTAGTTACACCTTCTTTGGCTTCTATTGTTACAGTAAATGGTGTGGCGAAGGTACTATTGTTTTTATCAGCAGCTACCATTGGTGTTAAGTTTAGTTGTTGAGCTTTTTTTGAGTCCATTGCCAAACAAATAATGCCACTGGTGTGCTCAAGCATAAAAGCGATATTTGCTTCTGTGGTTTTTTCACCTGGTAGAATTAGATCGCCTTCATTTTCTCTATCATAATCATCAAGTACAACTACAGGTTTACCTTGCTTAAGGGCTTGTATTGCGTTCTCAACGTTGTGTTTTATTTGCTTAAACATTTTCTTTAAATCCTTGTATATATTTATAGATGTATTTACCTGTTGCATCAGCCTCAAGATTTACTATAGAACCGTTAGTATAGTTTTTTGCTATAGTAACCTCAATAGTATGTGGTATTAGAGTCACTGTGAATGAATCCTTAAAAATATTTACTACAGTTATACTCATACCATCTATAGTTACAAAGCCTTTTGTAACTAAGTATTTTAGAAATTCTTTAGAAGCAAAGATTTCAATAAACCATGCACCACCAACATCTTGAATATGTTTGATCTGTCCTGTCTCATCAACGTGACCTTGTACCATATGTCCGCCAACATGATCACCATAGCGCATTGCAAGTTCAATGTTTACTTGGTGATTTTCTTTTAGAGCATCAAGGTTAGTTTTTTTAAGAGTCTCTGGTACAGCATCGAAATTTGCTGTTAAATTTTGCTTATTAATTTGTGTAACCGTAAGACAAGTGCCATTAACTGCGACACTATCACCGATGTTACATAGAAGACTATTATCAAATTTTATGCAAAAAGTTTTTAGATTATCTGTTATTGTTATTTTTTTAATCGTTCCTAGTTGTTGAACTATGCCACTAAACATTCGAATTTTCCTTAAAACAAGAGTTTATTATTACATCACTGCTTAGAGAGACTTGATTGAATCTTAGCTGCTGTTTGGAGTTATAACCAGCTATTATTACTGGAGCTAAGTATGTGTAAAACTCATTAACAAGCTTTTGATTAATAAAACTATGTAGAGTTTTGTTACCTCCCTCAACAAGAAGGCTAGTTATACCCATGTTACCCAGCTTCTCAAGCAGGCTACCTAAACAAACCTGATCTCGGCTTTGTGGTAATAACCAGTATTCAATGCCAAGCTGATTAAGCTTAGCTGCTACTTGCGCTGAGATCTTTGCGCAAACGAAAATTGTCTTTGCATGATTTTGATCTAAAACTTGCCATTGATGATTTATCGCTGTTAGATGATTAAATAGTATAAATCTTGTGGGGTTTTTTATTTTGTTGATACTTATTCTTACATCAAGCCTTGGATTATCATCAATTAATGTTTGCTTACCAATTAGAATTGCATCACAAATATTGCGTAACTGGTGAGTGTGTACAAATGCCTGGTGTGAGCTTATCTTTTTTGAATCATTACCATTAACAGCTATTTTACCATCTAAAGACATCGCCCATTTTGCATAAACAAAAGGTTTTTTAGTTTTTTGATAGTGAAAAAATATTTTATTTAACTCTTGGGCTTGTTTCTCTAGCAAACCGACCTCAACGGCTATGCCGGCATTTCTAAGCTTATCGACACCCTTTCCAGCAACTTTTGGGTTTGGATCTAAAGTGGCAATAATTACTTTTTTTATACCGGCATTGATAATAGCATCTGTGCAAGGACCTGTTCTGCCTTTGTGACAACAAGGTTCAAGCGTTACATACATAGTAGAGTTTCTAGCTTGTATACCAGCTTTTGCTATGGCATATATTTCTGCATGCGCCTTACCAGCCATTGCATGCCAGCCTTCTGATACTATAGCCCCATTTTTTACTACTATGCAACCAACCATCGGATTAGGCGATACTGTGAGTCTACCTCTATTAGCTAGGGTGAGTGCTTGTTGCATATAATATTTATCAAAATTTTTCATTTGCCCGTCTAATTTTGCTTACATTTAGGGCAGTTCGAGAGAAGAAGTATTACTACAAAAAATACATAGACTATAAAAACTGTGTTTATAGTCCAAAATAATAGCTTAGTGATATTTTCCTCAATCTTCTTTCATCCAGACTATAACTGTCGGCTTTGGATTCTCACCAAATCTGCTTGTCCTTTCTAGGTTGTTAAGAAAGCGCTCGCGGGCTTCTGCTAAAAGTAGTTACCGCCGGTAGGGAATTTCGCCCTGCCCTGAAGATCTATGTGATGTAAGTATACCAATATAAAGGCTAAAAATAAATCTATCAAAGCTTTTATACAGGATAAACACATCTAAAAGGCTGTTGGATTAATATTTATTGTCATTCTCACCCAGGTGGGAATCTCTTAAATAGGTATAGAGATCTCCGTGTCAAGCACGAAGATGACTGTGTTTTTTTAGGTTTGAACAAGTATTAAATCAATAGTCTTTAGTAAGGTTTAATACGATTTAGAGATACTAATCTTAGCAACAATCATTGAACAAATAAAACGCTTCAACAGTTACTACAAATTCGTCTCTAAATATTTTGTTTGAGTACAATTTCGTAATTAATTTAAGATGTTCCCTGTACTAATACGTTCTCAAACGGGGCTGTTTCAATTTTTGCGTTAAGATTAGGGTTTACTACGATACACAAGGCAGGAGATTGCCAAGCTTTCTTCGGGTTTCTTTTTTGTGTATCGTTGTCCATTACATTATAAGCATCATTCATAGTCATACTTCTCTAAAAATTGTCTTAGTAATAAAGCACATAATTGAGTGTGCTTGGAGTATAAATATAGTAACAGAAAATATCCACACCAAAAAATCTGAAAGTTGGAAAGTGAATTTCAAAAACTGTTGATTTAAAATATAAGAACAGTATGAGGCTCATAATTTTAACAAAATTTAGTTGATTAATTGATTACTTAAATTAGTACGGTTAGTTTGAGTTAGTTGGGCCATGTTAGGTTTATTTCATTATCAAAACAATTTTTTATTGAAAACGTATTTTTCTACTATTTCGCCACCGATTAAGTGTTTTTGGATAATTTCTTCTAAAACTTCAGCAGTACAAGAGTGGTACCAGACATTATCAGGATGAACTACCGCTATGGGTCCGTTTTGACAGACTCTTAAACAGTATGTTTTTGTTCTATAAATATGCCCATTTTGTGATAAATTTAGTTCTTGGAGCCTCTTTTTCAGATATTCCCATGCTTTTAGAGAAACATCACCAGCACAGCATTTTTGTCTTTGTTGATCACAGCACAAGAAGATATGTTTTTGGATATTGTTTAAGCCTAAGTTTATTGCTTTAGTCTCTAGTGTTACTGCCATTTTATTATCCCTATGTTTAATAGTGTATTTTTTACTAAATAAGATTTAAAATTGATGATGGAATATTAACAAATATGGAGATAAAATGGAAAATAACATTTCCAACGCGACACTAGAAAAATTAGCGCAAGCGTATATTAAGGATATTAAAAGTAAAAGACGTTGGCGTTTTGTCACGCGAACAATAATTGCTTTAATAGTTTTATTGTTGATAGTTCCTGGTTTATTTAGCTCGTCTAAAGAATTAGCCCCACACATAGCTCTGGTAAAAGTTAATGGAGTGATTGCAGAAGATGCTGAAGCTAATGCAGAGAGGATTAACCAAAGCCTTGATGATGCTTATGCAAATAAATTAGTAAAAGGTGTGATTGTCGAGATAAATAGTCCTGGTGGATCGCCTGTACAGTCTGATGAGATTTACGCTCATATGCAATATTTACAACATAAATACCCAAATATTCCTCTGTATACTGTATGTACCGATGTTTGTGCTAGTGGTGGTTATTATATCGCTACTGGAGCCAAAGATATTTATGCTAACAAGATGACAATAGTTGGTTCAATAGGAGTTGTTGGTAGTGGCTTTGGTTTTACAGGGCTTATGGATAAGGTAGGTATTGAGCGTAGAATATATACCTCAGGAGAAAACAAAGATTTTTTAGACCCGTTCTCACCACAAAAGCCAGAGCAGACAGCGCAGTTTAAAAAGCTTCTTGATGAAACACATCAGGTATTTATAGCGGCAGTTGAAAAATCTAGAGGAGATAGATTAAAAGATATATCAATGACTACAACCTTCTCAGGAGAACCTTTTAGTGGTATTCAAGCACAGCAAATGGGCTTAATAGATGGTTTTGCTTCGGTTGATCAACTTAAACGTGAGAAGTTTAATAATATCGCTATTATCGACTATACTAAGCCACTTGACTTTTTAACAGCAGTGTCACAGAAACTAGGTAATAGTGTTTATTATAAGGCTCTCTCACAAACTAGCTTTAGTCTAAAATAAATGTTTTAAGTGTTGAAACACACAATAACCATGATTATAATCGATATGGTATTATGTGTTATAATTAACTAAACAAACAAGGAAGAAGAATTATGAAAAAAACTATACTAGGAGCAATGATTGCTGGTGGTTTAATGGTATCTGCAACTACAGCTATGGCTGGTGGTGTAGGTTTTGCTAATGTGCAGGATATCTTTGAGACTTCACCTCTTGGTAAAGCAAAAGTAACAGCTGATGAGAAAAAACTTAAACCACAAATGGATCAACTTAAGCAAAACATCACTAATTTACAAGAAAAAGTAAATGCTTATACACAAGAAAAAGATGATGTTCAAACAGACGATTCTAAAGGTAATACTAAAGGTGCACAAGCTGCTGACAAAGTAGAAAATCAAGATAAGCAAAAGGCTCAAGCAGACCTTGAGAAAGCTATGAAAGATTACCAAAATCTAATGAATCAAGTCCAAAAAATGGCTTCTGACGATGCTGACGCGTTCAAAGATGCTCTAACTAAAGCAGCTGCGCAAGTTGCTAAAGAAAAGCAGTTAGATGCTGTTTTACCTGCTGAGATGAGCCTATATAATGTTGATAGTATAGATGTTACTAAAGATGTTATAGCTAAGATGCAGTAATTATTTATTAAATAACTTTCAATATATTTTTTCTAAAAACCTTTTAAGTTATTACAGTCAAAAGCTGCTTTTTTTTACATCTAAAGCTATGTATAATCTTAGCTTAGATATAAAAATTAATTAAAAGACAACTACGATTATGGAAAACTTAGGCTATTTTGTATCACAAAACTTATTGTTTTGTTTATCCTTTATCTTATTATTAGCTATTTATATAATTTTTGAGCTGACTCAAACTAAAAAAGCACAATATACTTTATCTGTTGCGGATGCTGTAATCAGTGTTAATAAAGGCAAAGGTGTTTACCTAGATATACGAGATCATGAGGCTTTTAGCAAGGCGCATATTATTGGTGCACAAAATATCCAGTTTGATGAAATAGCACTCAAGCATAATAAGCTCTCTAAATACAAAGCTAAGCCAATAGTTGTATATGGAGATAATGCCGAAAAAGCTATGCAACAGTTGCGTAAGGATGGCTTTGAGCAGGTTTTTGTACTCAAGGGTGGCTTAGCTGCATGGCTACAAGCTAGTTATCCAATTAAATCATTATCAAAGTAAAATTTATAAAAAAATATTAAGGATCATAGCATGGATCAGCAAGCACAACCTCAATTTCAAATTCAAAAAGTATATGTAAAAGATCTTTCTTTTTCTATTCCTAATTCTGATAAGATATGGACTACAAACTGGAAGCCAGAATTGCATACAGATCTAAAAGTCGAAGCTAATAAACTTCCAGAAGAAAATACTTATGAAACAGTTTTAACTCTTGAAATTAAGGTTGAAAATGATGGGATGATTGCTTTTGAAGCAGAAGTTAAGCAGGCAGGTATTTTTACAGTTGCTAATATGCAAGAAGCACAAATTGAGCATGCTAAACAAGCATTTTGTCCAAATATTCTTTATCATTATGCACGTGAAGCACTTTCAGATTTAGTGATTAGTGGTGGCTTTCCGCAGTTATGTTTATCTGCAGTAAATTTTGATGCGATGTATCAAGATTCATTAAAAGAGTCAGCAGACAACAAACAACACTAAGACTAGGAAGGAGTTTAATATGAGTAAAGAAAAAGCTCTAGAATCAGCCTTATCACAAATTGAAAAGCAATTTGGTAAGGGTTCTATCATGAGGCTAGGCGATCAAGAAGTAGCTCATGATATCGATGTTATACCTTCGGGTATTATTGCTCTTGATGTGGCACTAGGGATAGGGGGATATCCAAAAGGACGTATTATTGAGATATATGGACATGAATCATCAGGTAAAACAACACTGACGCTTTTAGCTATCGCGCAGTGCCAAAAGCAAGGTGGTACAGCTGCCTTTGTTGATGCTGAGCATGCGCTAGATCCAAAGTATGCGAAGCTTTTGGGTGTAGATGTTGATAATCTGATCGTCTCGCAACCAGACACTGGTGAGCAAGCTTTAGAGATTGCTGATATGCTAGTGCGTTCTGGAGGTGTTGATATTGTTGTAATTGACTCAGTTGCAGCACTTACCCCAAAAGCTGAGATTGAAGGTGATATGGGTGACTCTCACATGGGCTTGCAAGCAAGACTAATGTCACAAGCACTAAGAAAATTGACAGCTAATATCAAACGCTCAAATACACTATTAATATTCATCAACCAAATTCGTATGAAAATTGGCGTAATGTTCGGTAATCCTGAAACTACAACTGGTGGTAATGCGCTTAAATTCTACTCTTCTGTAAGACTTGAGGTTAGAAAAGGTGGCAGCATTAAAGATGGTGTTGATGTCAGTGGTAATGAGATAAAAGTTAAGATTGTAAAAAACAAAGTAGCACCACCTTTCAAACAAGCAGAGTTTGAGCTTATTTATGGTGAGGGCATTTCCCTAGAAGCGGAGCTTATTGATTTAGGTGCTAAGTACGGAGTTATTGAGAAATCAGGAGCTTGGTATAGTTATAAAGGCAAAAAGATTGGTCAAGGTAAAGAAAAGTCAAAAGAGTATTTAAAAGAGAATACCGCTGAGCGTGATGAGATCGAAGGAGCTATTTTAGAGCTTTTGCTACCAAATAAATATGCTAACAAAGGATCGGATCAGAACTCTCAACAAGAATCTAAAGTTAAGGCTAAAGCT
This sequence comes from Francisella opportunistica, assembly GCF_003347135.1. Classification (NCBI taxonomy): domain Bacteria; kingdom Pseudomonadati; phylum Pseudomonadota; class Gammaproteobacteria; order Thiotrichales; family Francisellaceae; genus Francisella; species Francisella opportunistica. Next base: position 92,732 of record NZ_CP022377.1, read on the forward strand.
AAAGTAAATCCAGCAGCTACTCAAGATGAGCTTATCTAAAGAAAAAAATTATCTTCTTTATTTACTTGCAAAGCAAGATTATTCACGCAAACAACTTTTTGATAAACTTATTTCACGCGGCAATATCCCTATAACTGAGATTATTAGTCTTTTAGATGAATTTGAGCAAAATAAATGGCTATGTGATGAAAGGTTTGCGCGTGTTTTTATAAGCAGTGAAGTCGCCAATCTTAGAGGTAAAAAACGCATTATAAATACAGCAGTTTATCAAAAAGGCCTACTATTAGAGTTAGTTGAAAGTTGCCTTGAAGACCAGGAAATAGATTGGTTTGAGCTGTGTCAGCAATGCTTGGACAAAAAATATAAAGATATCAATAAATTACAAGCAGATTTTAAGCTTAGGCAAAAAGCTATCAACTACTTGATATATAATGGTTTTAGCTTTGATGAGATAAATTTTGCCTTAAGCAAAACTAGTCAAAACTGAGTTATCAAAAATTGTATTGTTAATTATTTTCTAGATTTTGAGGATAAGTTTTTAAGCTGTCAAATATAAAAAAATAGCAAAAAATTATCTGAAAGACTTATAAGATCAGCATTTTTACTGTAAGCTGTAGTATTAGTAACTTTAAAGAATATAGGAGTTAAATATGGCTAAAGGAACTGTAAATAAGGTTATTTTGCTAGGTAGATTAGGTAATGACCCAGAAGTTAGAACTACACAAAATGGTACGACTGTAGCAACTCTAAGTATCGCAACTAACGATGGTATGGGAGAAAATATAACTACCGAATGGCATAGGGTTGTTATATTTGGCAAATCTGCTGAGGCTATTCAAAGATACGCAAATAAGGGTACACAGCTTTTTGTCGAAGGTCGATTACGTACGAATAAGTGGCAAGATAAAAATGGCAATATGCAGTATACAACGGAAGTGGTTGCGAGTAATTTCCAGTTTGTTGGTGGCGGTAGTTCTCAAGGTGGCGCAAATTACCAAAATACACCAAACCTTGAACAGCAATCAAATAACAACTTTAACCAAAATCAGCAACAGCTACCAAAACAAGACAATATGCCTGATTTTGCAGAAATTAACTCATCTAGCTTTGATGATGATATCCCATTCTAGTTTTTGATAAAATAGGTATCACTAAAAACACTATACCAAGCTGTCACTATGTTTTGGATTATTATATAATATCGCTATTTCTCATTTAATTTTTATTCTCGGTATGTCCCAAATATTAGTATTAAACTGCGGGAGTTCTTCAGTTAAGTTTGCGCTTATAAATCCACACACTTTGGAATCTTTAGTTACAGGTCTTGCAGAAAACATTGCTACTAAAAACTGTAAAGTGATTTTTAAAGCTCAGCACCAAGTCGAAAAGCATCTTGAAAATGGTCGATACAAAGATGTATTTGAAATACTAAAAGATTTCTTGGCAGAAAATAGTTATTTAGAAAAAATAGCTGCGATTGGGCATAGAATAGTTCATGGTGGGCAATATTTTTCAAAATCTGTAGTGATAAACGCTGATTCTTTAGAAAAAATAAAAGCGTGTATTGCGTTAGCACCATTGCATAATCCAGCGCATATTGAGGGCATAACATTTTGCCAGCAAATATTTCCAGAATTAACTCAGGTAGCTGTGTTTGATACGGCATTTCATCAAACAATGCCAAGCTATATTGCAGAGTATGCTATACCTCATGAGCTGACACACAAGCATAATATTCGTAAATACGGTGCACATGGTACTTCGCATAAATATGTCTCACAGCAGGCAGCAAAAATCTTAGCTCAACAAAAAGCCAATGTTATAGTAGCGCATTTAGGTAATGGCTGTAGTATTACGGCTGTTGTTGATGGTAAAAGTGTTGATACAAGTATGGGACTTACACCTCTAGATGGTCTTGTAATGGGAACTCGCTCAGGTTGTATAGATCCTAGTATTTTTGCATATATATCCGATAACCTTGGCTGGAGTGTCACAGAAATTACAAATATGCTAAACAAGCAAAGTGGTCTACTAGGTATTTGTGGTCATAGTGATATGCGTGAAGTTTCACAACTTGCTGCTAAAGGTAATAATTTAGCACAATTAGCGATAGAGATCTTCTGCCATAGAGTGGCAAAGTTTGTTGCTAGTTATATGATTTATTTTGACAAGTTAAATGCTTTAATATTTACAGGAGGTATTGGTGAAAATGCTGCTAATATTCGTGAGAATATTATTGCTAAGCTAGCGAATCTTGGTTTTGCGCTAGATCAGCAAAAAAATACTAATTCTGAGACATTTATAAATAGCAAAAATAGCCATAATATAATGGTGATAGCGACTAATGAAGAGCTTATGATTGCTCAAGAAACACAAAATTTAATATAAGAGTTTGTTATGAAAAAATCAATATTTATTTTAGCAACTTCAAAACATACGGGTTTACGCTTATTAGCAAGTAGTATGGTATATGCATTGCAGCAAAAAGGGCTAAAAGTTGGCTCGTTTCATCCTATTTATGATATGCAAATGAGCATTGAGAGTATACAGGAATATTTGCTTAATAATCGTGTTAAGGATTATGTTGAAATTGTTTTAGATAAGTTTTACCAAAAATCACAAGATTTTGACTTTGTGATAATATCTGGTTTATTTAGACAGGGGAACAATGCTCACAAACTATACGCAATAAATGCTATTGTTGATGAATTAAATACAGAAATTATTAAAGCTTTAAGCTCAGAAGTAATTATAACTTCATACCATGGTAACAAGCCACTAATCGATATCAATGATGAGCTAGATTATGCAATGCGTAGTTTACCAAAACAAATCAATATCATTGGTGCGGTAATCACAAAATTAAATGCTCCCTACGATGATGATGGCAGAGTAAGCTTTAGTTTAACAGAAGAGGTTATTTCATTAGAGCAACAGCAGCAAGTAACTATAGATATGCTTAGGCAATTACCAGTCTTTGCACAAAAAGGTCTAAATCTACTCGGTGTTGTTGAATGGCAACAAGAAAAAACCTCACCAAGAGTATTAGATATTAAAAATATTCTTAAATTAAATCTTATATCAAAAGTAAGCTTAGAAGCGCGTGTTGATAGAGTGATGATGTGTTCAAGAGGAGTTGATAACTTTATCAATGATTTAACACCAAACTCTTTAGTGATAACATCTGCTGATAGGTCTGATATTCTCGTGACAGTATGTTTAGCTGCAAAAAATGGTATGAAAATCGCTGGAATTTTGCTAACTGCTGAAGAGTATCTTAATGATAAAGTCAGAGAGCTTTGCGTTGAAGCTGCCGAAAAAGCTGGTTTAGCAATTCTTACTACTAAGAATAAAAGTGTCAAAACTATTTTACGAATTGCTAATATTGATCTGATGGGTATACCTCTTGATGATAAAGAGCGTATTCAGAGAATCAAAGAGGTTATCTGTAACTCGCTAGATAGAGATAAAATAATTAGTGCAATCACAGCAGATGTGCTTGAGCACCAGGTGATGTCGCCACCGGCATTTAGGTATCATTTACTAAAAATGGCAACAAAAGCTAAAAAAAGAATTATCTTACCAGAGAGTTATGAACCAAGAACATTACAGGCTGCAAAGAACTGTTATGAGCAAGGTATTGCTGAGTGTGTGCTTATCGGTGATAGAGAGAGAATCTATAAAGTAGCAGAAATGAATGGTTTTAGTCTTCCTAAGAATATACAAGTTGTTAACATTGATGATCAAGCTAAGACAAAGTACCTAAATACTCTAATAAGTCTTAGAAAGCATAAAAGACTATCTGAAAGTATGGCTCAAGATGCTCTTAAAAATCCTATAGTAGTGGCAACGCTTATGCTTTATCTTGGCGAAGTTGATGGTCTAGTTTCAGGTGCTGAGCATACTACAGCAGATGTGCTAAGACCAGCATTACAGCTAATCAAAACTAAGCCAAACTCTTCGTTGGTATCATCAGTATTTTTTATGTGTATGCCTGATGAGGTAATAGTGTTTGGTGATTGTGCTGTAAATCAAGATCCTACAGCGGAGCAGCTTGTCGATATAGCAATCCAAAGTGCTGAATCTGCAAAGAAATTTGGCATTGAGCCGCGTGTTGCAATGATTAGCTATAGTACAGGCTCCTCAGGCTCAGGTGTACAAGTTGAAAAAGTGCGTACAGCTACAGAGCTACTCAAGCAAAAAGCTCCAGAGTTATTGGTTGATGGACCACTTCAATATGATGCAGCAATGATTGAAAGTGTCGCCAAGCAAAAAGCTCCAGATAGTCCAGTTGCAGGCAGAGCAACAGTATTAATCTTTCCAGATTTAAATACCGGTAATACAGTATACAAAGCAGTCCAAAGAAGCGCTAATGTCTTAAGTATTGGTCCGGTGTTACAAGGTATTAATAAGCCTGTAAATGATCTTTCAAGAGGAGCAACAGTTGATGATATAACATATACGATTGCAATTACAGCTATTCAGGCAATATAAATTTAGGAGTATTTGATTATGTCTAATAACCTTTTAAACAAAGTAATAAGTAAATATTCTTTTAGTGGTAATAGAAGTTTTACGGTAGTTAACCCTGCAACTAATCAAGTTATATGTAGTCTTGAAGAAAAATCAGCCCAATATGTTGAAGATAGTATCCTAGTTTCAAAACATGCTCAAAATGCCTTTAGAAATAAGCTCGCTATTGAAAAATCAAAACTTTTAGCAATGTGGTATGATTTAGTTATAGATAATATTGATGATTTAGCAGAGATTATTACACTAGAAAGTGGTAAGCCGCTAGCCGAAGCAAAAGTTGAAGTTCAATATGGTGCAAATTTTATTCAATGGTATGCAGAGAAAGCCAAAAGAATAGATTCACGCGTTTTTGACCCTAATATTAATAATGCTGAAGGTAGAGTTGATTACTATCCTGTTGGTGTGGTTGCGGCAATTACTCCTTGGAACTTCCCGTTTGCGATGATTACGCGAAAAGCAGCTCCAGCATTAGCTGCTGGCTGTAGTGTTATACTTAAGCCATCAGAGCTAACTCCTCTTACAGCTCTTGCAGCTAGAGAGCTTTTTATCGCTGCTGGAGCTGAAGAGAGTCTTTTGCAGGTAATTTGTGGTGATTCAAGTGTTATCGGTAAAGAACTACAAAAGAGTAGTTTGGTTAGAAAAATAACTTTTACTGGATCTACAAGAGTTGGTAAGCTGCTAATGCAACAAGCAGCTGAAACTGTCAAAAAGGTTTCATTAGAACTAGGTGGCAATGCACCATTTATAGTCTTTGACAATGCTAATCTAGAAAAAGCTGTTGAGAGTCTTATCACAGCTAAGATTAGAAATGCCGGCCAAGTATGTATAGCACCAAATCGAGTATTTGTGCATAACTCTATAAATAAAGAGTTTATTACAAAATTAAAAACTGCGCTTGTAAATCTTAAGCAAGGTAATGGTTTGGATACTGATGTCAAAATAGGTCCTTTGATTAATAAAGCAGCGGTTGAGAAAGTCCAACAGCATGTAGATGATGCTTTAGCAAAAGGTGCTAAGTTAGTATGCGGCGGTAGGATAAATCCAAAATTAGGTGGAAATTTCTATGAAGCTACTATTTTAGAAGATATGCAAGATAGTATGGTTGCAAGTTGTGAAGAAACTTTTGGTCCTATTATTGCTATTTTTGGCTTTGACTCCGAAAATGAGGTTATCCAACGAGCAAATAACACAAAATATGGTTTAGCAAGCTATTTCTTTAGTAATGACATCAATCAAATCAGAAGAGTTAGAAATGCTTTAGCATATGGTATGGTTGGTATAAATACGGGAACTATATCAAATGAGAAAGCGCCTTTTGGTGGTATCAAAGAGTCAGGGCTTGGTAGAGAAGGTTCTGATGATGGTATTTATGAGTTTCTTGAGGCTAAGTATAGTATGCAGGTTTTTGGTTAGTTAATTAAAGTAAAAGGTATTTAAGGAGTCATCTTGCGTATTAAGTCAGTAATTATTTCAAGTATTGGTAGTACTTTTGAGACTTTTGATTTTCATATCTTTGGTTTATTTGCCTTGCAGATATCAATGTCGCTATTGCATAAAGATACTTTTAATAGTTCACTTATCTTGATTTTTGCTATTTTTGGAGCCGGTTATTTTGCTCGGCCATTAGGGGCTATATTTTGGGGTAATCTTGGTGATAAATATGGTCGTACCGTGCCGTTTAAGTGGACAGTTATCCTGATAGGGATATCTTCCTTAGTGATAGCTGTATTACCAAGTAGCAGTGTTATTGGCGTATTTTCGCCTTTGATATTAGCAGCATGCCGCTTAATTCAAGGCTTCTCATTTGGTGGTGAGTTAATTGCTGCAGTTTTATTAGTTTATGAACAACCGGCAAAACGCAAAAGTTTCTATACCTCATTAGTTATCTTTTGTGCAACTTTTGGCATGATTTTAGCATCAATAGTTTATTATTTTTTAAGTCTTGTACTTACTACAGAGCAATTTTTTGCCTTTAGCTGGCGTCTGGCATTTGCTTTTGGCGGTATTGCTGTATTAGTGAGCTATTTTTGGCGTGCTTCAATTCAAGAAACATTAGTTACTGAGTTTATTGGTCAGCGTGGTTTAGTTGCCTTGGAGCTGCTAAAAACTAATATTAAGCTACTTTTACGCTGTGTTTTGACTGTTGCAGCTACAGCAATATTTCTCTCAACGTTTATAGTGTTTTTGCCAACATTTTGCCAAAAAAGCCTTGGTTTTGATAAGGTTATGACATCTGTATATGTCTTAGTAACAATAGTAACTTATGCAATCTCAGCATTGGCTGGTGGCTATCTTGGTGATATTATTGGTAATAAAAAGACACAAGCTCTAGGTATAATTTTAGCGATAATTATACTTATACCATTAGCTATATCATTGTTAGCAAAATCTACTGTTGCACTGGTGTTTATAGGGTTATTTGCGATTGCCAATGGTTTGGTAAATGCAAATTATATGATTGTGGTTTTAAATAGGTTTGATAAATTACAGAGATTTAGTGGCTTAGCTATTACCCAAAATATTTCAATGGCATTGTTTATGGGAGTTTTACCAGTACTATTTGCCTATTTGGTAGCTGACTTGAAACTACTTTCAGCACCGTTTTATATTTTATTTGTTTTATATCTTGTAGCTTTGTTGTCATTATTTGACTAAATATTCAATAGTTTTTGCTTGTATTATTGATATATTAGCTTACATTCCGCGCTTTAGTTTAATTTGTTTGCTTGTTAATATTTGTTCTTAGTCTTCTTTATCATTTCTGCTATAATACTATGATTAATTTTAGCTATTTAAATTATTATAAAAATTTTAAAGGGTTAGTTTGAATATGAGAACACATTATAGCTCAGATATTAATGAAAAATTACAAGGTCAAAAAGTTACTGTATGCGGCTGGGTTCATCGTCGTAGAGATCATGGTGGCGTTATTTTTTTGGATATTAGAGATAGAACAGGGCTAGTACAATTAGTTTTTAATCCCGATGATGATAATTTCAAAGTTGCTGACAGTTTAAGATCTGAATTTGTGATTAAAGCTGAAGGTGTTGTTAACTTAAGACCAGAAGGCCAAGAAAACAAAAGTATTGCTAGTGGTAAGGTTGAGATAGTCGGCGATAGTATAGAAGTTATTAATAAATCTAAAACTATCCCATTTCAGTTAGATGATTATCAGGCAACTGGGGAAGATGTTAAGCTTAAGTATCGTTATATTGATCTGCGTCGTCCAGAAATGCAGCATAAATTGATTACGCGTTCAAAGGCAATTCGTTATGTACGTAACTTTTTAGATAGTAATGGTTTTCTTGATATTGAAACTCCATTTTTAACAAAAGCTACTCCAGAAGGTGCGAGAGATTATCTTGTGCCAAGTCGTAATTTTAATGGTAGGTTTTATGCTTTGCCGCAATCGCCACAGCTTTTTAAGCAGCTTTTGATGGTTTCAGGTTTTGATAGATATTATCAAATTGTTAAATGTTTTCGTGATGAAGACTTAAGAGCAGATAGACAACCTGAATTCACCCAGATAGATATTGAAGCTTCATTTATTGATGAGGCTTTTATTATGTCTACTATGGAGAAAATGATAGCTGGGCTTTTCAAAGAAACTATCGGTGTTGAGTTTAGCACCCCTTTCCAAGTAATGGCTTTTGCTGATGCTATCGATAAGTATGGTTCAGATAAACCTGACCTAAGAATCCCTCTTGAGTTTGTAAATATTAAAGAAGAGATGCAAAATGAAGAATTCAAAGTATTCTCAGGGCCAGCAAATGATCCACAAGCTCGTGTTATTGCGATGAGAATCCCAGCAGGTAATGACAAGCTTACACGTAAGATGATCGATGAGTATACTAATTTTGTTGGTATCTACGGTGCTAGAGGCCTAGCATATATCAAGATTAATTCGTTATCACAAGGCAAAGACGGCTTGCAATCACCAATTGTAAAAAACATCTCTGAAAAGACATTGTTTAAAGTGATTGAGAAAACTGGTGCTAAAGAGGGCGATTTATTATTCTTTGGTGCTGGCAAGGCTAAGATCGTAAATGACTCAATGGGTGCATTAAGAGCTAAAATTGGCGAAGACCTTAATTTATTTGATAAAGATTGGGCGCCGTTGTGGGTTGTTGATTTTCCGATGTTTGAGAAAGATGATAATCGTTTATATGCAATGCATCATCCATTTACAGCACCTAAGGTTAGCTCAGTTGAAGAGTTAGAGAGCACTAATCCAGAACAGCTAAGTTCAAGAGCTTATGATATAGTTATCAATGGTTATGAAGTAGGTGGCGGTTCTATTCGTATTCATAAGCATGATATCCAGGCGAAAGTGTTTAACTTGTTGGGTATTTGTGATGAAGAAGCGCGTGAGAAGTTTGGCTTTATGCTTGATGCTTTATCATATGGTACCCCTATCCATGGTGGTATAGCTTTTGGTGTTGATAGGCTTATTATGCTACTTACTGGTACTACAAATATCCGTGATGTAATAGCTTTCCCTAAGACACAGACAGCAAGCTGCCTAATGACAGAAGCACCATCAACAGTTTCTTTAGAGCAGCTTAATGAGCTTGGCATAGCTGTTAAGAAAGAAGATAAATAATCACAATTTACTAATTATTTATTATAAATTTCGTTTGCATCTAAAAATTACAATTATATAAATCGCTCTAATAATTCTTTTATAGTTATTAAACTGTATAATAAATCTAAGGTTGTTTTTATATTGTTTAAGAGTAAATGATGAATATAGCACAAGTATGCCCTGCGGTTATTCCTGTGAATAACTATGGAGGAACAGAGAGAGTTATCTATTGGTTATCTGGAGCTCTGGCTGAGCTAGGTCATCAAGTTTTATTAATAGCACCGAAAGGAAGCTATCATGAAAATACTAATGTCAAGATTATCGAATGTGAAGATTTTACTAATATAGCCACAGTAGTACCGCAAAATATAGATATTGTACATATTCATGATCTAAATTATATAGATCAAGTAAAATCTTTTAATTGGTTACTCACAATACATGGCAATGATAAAAAAAAGGTTTTTAATAATCCCTACCCACAAAATATCGTCGGCATAAGTAGAAATCATGCGGTTGCTCATAATCTTAGACACTATGTATATAATGGAGTAGACTCACGAGAGTTTATTTTTAGTCCACAAAAACAAGATCATTTTTTGTTTTTTTCTAAAGTATCTTATCGTGCAAAAGGGGTTGATCAGGCAATAAAAATTTGCTGTAAGAGTGGTGTTAAGTTAGAAATATATGGTGGTGATAGGAAGAAATTAATCAGAAATCCCAAATCATTTTTATTAAGCTTTAAAAAAGATATAAATATCAAGGGTTATGCATCTGGAGAGAAAAAAGCGCAAGCGTTCTCTCAAGCTAAAGCTTTGTTATTTCCAATCCAGTGGTCAGAGCCATTTGGACTTGTAATGGTTGAAGCGATGATGAGTGGAACTCCAGTCATCGCGCTAAATAGAGGTTCTGTTTCAGAGGTTGTTAGTTTTGAATCAGGCTTTGTAGTTAACTACTTAGAACAAATGGTAGATGCTATCAGCAAAATTGATACGATTGATCCTTATAAATGTAGACAGTACGCTATAGCTAACTTTGATATATCTGTTTGTGCAAAAAACTATGTTAAAGAGTATGAAAGAGTTATCGCAGCTACTTGCAAAAAATAGCCCTGCTATTCATTTTTACACTAAGTCAGTTAGAGCATTTTAGTAAGATGTTTTGTTTAAATCAAAATACTTCTTCATAACAAGCAAAGAAATCAAATCTTCTCTTTGTCTATTTTTGAATTGATTAACATATTCATTAGCGTTTTTAATTATTTTTAGAGCTTCTTTAGGGTGATTGTTATAATAATCGATTTTCTCTTGAATGTCTGAGTAATCATCTTTTAAAAGCACATAGTGGTGATCCGGTAAAAGTGTACCTTCCATAAACCATGTTTCATATTTTGGTTTGGTCATAAAACATAGTGAATTTGAGTTCATAATCCATTTGAGGTTAGTAGCAACATCATAGCCTTCTATACTAATAATATATTTGTACTTAAGCTGTTCTTCTATGCTCAAAAAGCCTTTATTGAAAGGTTCTCGTACAGAAGTTTTGCGTGTGTCACCAAAATTTGTATTAGGCAAGTTATAATAGTTTTTTATAAAATATTGTCTGGCAGGTTGATGACAAGCTCCTCTAAATACTGCCATGTTTAGTTTATCTTCAAATTTTTGATTATCATCAAAAAAACTAAAATGCCTGACCTTGTCAAGTTTTAGCACAATAGAGTTTTGGTTATCATCGGATATTGGTCTACTTTTTACAAAAGTTGGTTGCTTGGGTATTTTAGTAAGGTCATAAAAAGCAGTAGTAAAGCTATTTTGTTTACTGAAGTATACTAAAAATTCTTTAAAATCAAAAAAGTAAGCTGAATTAATTGATTTTTTTGCTAAGCTATTATCAGCAATATCAAACACTGGCATATTTCTCTTAAAAGTTTTCCAGCTAAAACTATTCTGCAACGAAAAAGGCTTAGATAATTTGTTATAGTAATTAACTCTATATTCAATATAGTCTTTGTCAAATTTTGAGATATTTGCTAATTTGTGTGCAAGTCTCAGTTCAAAAATCTTTTTAGGAATAATAGCCCTACTAAGATGTTTTGTATAATATTTTAACTTTTTCATGTTTTATAGTTCCTATTGTTGCAAAAACAAAGATATTCTTTATAGTTTTATGATATATTTTGAAACTGATTGAATAAGAATAATACATAAAAATGCAAAAAAATTCTCTAGTAATCTTTAAATCTAAACCAGCAAAAGTTGTTGATGTCTTAGATAAAAAAATTGAGATTGAGACTCTTGATGGTAAAAATATCAAGCTACCTGCAAAGAATGTTCAATTACTCGTAGATTCAGAAAAGGATTTTGAACTTGAGAGTTTAAAAGAGTTAAATATAGCCGAGCTTGAGGTGACTTGGGAGCTATTACAGGAGCAACAAAAAACCTCTATCATCGAATTATGTGAGTTGCTCTTTGAAACCGTTGACATTAATCAAGCTTATACAGTTTGGCTTTTAGTTTCTGAAGGAGTGTACTTTAGCTTTGATGATGATTTTAGTATAAAGATTCATTCGCAACAGCAAAAAGATACAATACTTAGGAACAAGCAAGAAAAACAGCATAAAGAGCAAGAGCTTAATGATTTTATCGAACGCTTGAATAACAAAAATTTCAATGAAGAGGATAAAAAATTCCTTCAGGAAATAGAAGCTTTGGCAACACTTAAAACTACTAAGTGTCGTTTCTTTAAGTACTTAAACATCGAAGAGTCTGAGAATAGCGCGTATAAGTTGCTATTAGATATAGGCTATTGGGATGAGTTTTTTAATCCTTATCTATATAGATATGGCGCCGAGTTAGAAAATAATCCTGCAGAATTTAAATATAATTTTGAGTCAGATAATCAGCGTGTAAATCTAACTCATTTGCATGCTTATGCTATTGATGATGAAGGTAGTAATGATCCAGATGATGCGATTAGCTGGGACCCAGATAGAAATAAAATTTGGGTACATATTGCTGACCCTTCTTCTAGTATTAGCTTTGGTGATGAGGTTGATTTACAAGCAAGAGCAAGAGGCTCAAATTTGTATGTGCCAGAGAAGATAGTAGCTATGTTACCTCCACAAGCAACTGAGAAACTTGGTTTGGGTTTACAAGATGTTTCTCCGGCGTTATCTGTAGGTTTTAGGGTTGATCAGCAAGGTGATATCCAAGATATTGAAATATGTTTTAGTCATATAAAAGTTACCAGGTACTCTTATGAATTTGTCGAAAATAATAGCCAACTTTTAGAGCTTGGCGAGATTGTTGACTATGCTAAATATTTCACCGATAAGCGTTTATCTAAAGGTGCAGTTGAGCTTGACTTTCCAGAAATAAAGGTAACCATTGATGAAAACAAAAATGTTAAGCTGATAAATTTACCGCGTCTAAATTCAAGAACGCTTGTCAGAGATACAATGCTAATGGCAGGTGTTGCAGTAGCACAGTTTTGTATTAAAAATAATATTAGCGTACCTTTTTCAACACAGCCTGAGCATGAGCTTAGTCAAGATGATCTAGATAATCTTGATTCTATAGCCGATATGTTCGCGATACGTAAAAAGCTACAAAGAGGTAAGTATTCTACTCAGTCAGATATTCATGCTGGGATGGGATTAGATACTTATGTTCAAGTAACTAGTCCTTTAAGAAGATATCTAGATTTAGTTGTGCATTATCAACTATGCAATTTTCTACAGCATAAAGAGATGATAGATGCTCAAGAGATTGATAATATAATTGCTCAAGTTGATATCCCAATAAAATCTAACAGGCAAACAGAACGTTTCTCAAATTCACATTGGAAGTTGGTTTATTTAATGCAAAATCCTAATCTAGAGTTTGAAGCTACAGTTATTGAGAAACTAGAGAAAGGTAGGTTAATGGTTTCTATCGCTGATTTAGCGATGACCAAGAAACTTTCTGTCAGTGGAAAATATAATTTAAATGATAAGCTAAGGTTACAAAATACCTCTGTAAACCTTGTCACACAAGAAGTCTTCTTTAAGGTTATAGAAGAAAATTAACCACATTCTAACAGATAAATACACAGTTTTATCCACAGGTTGTGGAAAATAGTTTTTAATATTTTCATGTAATAAACCACATTGCTGTAAGTATTGAAAATAAAGGGTTTTTGCCAATTTTAAAACTATGCTATTTTATTAAGCTAAGATTTTTCACAAAAATCTCATATAGATATAAACAAACTTATCCACAGAAGCTGTTAATATGCTTTTTTCACAGCTTGTATCACTTAGTGTGTAAGGCTTTGGCAGATGTTTATCTTTTAGTTGTTAATAAATGCTTTAAATTAATGTATCATTCTAGTTAAAGTTAGAAGATACAAAGCTTTTATGAATTACGAACTTATTGAACCAGTGGATCAAGCAAAATTTTGCGTTATTTGGTTGCATGGTCTTGGTGCTGATGGTCATGATTTTGTGGATATTGTTAATTATTTTGATGTTTCATTAGCAAATATACGCTTTATTTTTCCTCATGCAGATGTGTTAGCAGTGACTATAAATATGGGTATGCAAATGCCTGCGTGGTACGATATTAAATCATTAGATGCAAATAGCTTAAATAGAATAGTTGATGTTGATGGTATAAATACATCGATAAAAAAACTTAATAAGCTTATAGATAAGCAAGTAAATCAAGGTATCCCTAGTGAGAATATTATATTAGCGGGCTTTTCACAAGGCGGAGTAATTGCAACTTATACAGCTATTACTTCCCAAAGAAAACTTGGTGGTTTTATAGCTTTATCGACATACTTGCCTGCATGGGATAATTTCAAAGATAAAATCACATCAATAAATAAAGGTTTACCAATATTGGTTTGTCACGGTACAGATGATCATGTATTACCACAAGCCTTGGGTCAAGATCTCTCAGCTAAGTTAACAGCAAATGGTTTTATTAATCAATATAGGCACTATGTTGGTATGCAGCATTCAGTATGTATGGAAGAAATAAAAGATATCTCAGACTTTATAGCAAAGACATTTAAAATATGAAACAAATAATTATTGCTAGCAGAGAAAGCAAATTAGCGTTATGGCAGACAAATTTTGTCAAAAAACGCATACAAAAAGAATTAAATATCGCTTGTGAAATCAGCACTATGAAAACCCAAGGAGATATTATTTTAGATAAACCATTAAACAAAGTCGGTGGTAAAGCACTATTCATGAAAGAGCTAGAAATAGCTATGCAGAATGATAAAGCAAATATTGCAGTGCATTCTTTAAAAGATGTTCCTTATCAGTTACCACAAGGATTTTGTTTAGCAAGTTTTATGCCTCGAGAAGATCCACGTGATGCCTTTGTTTCAAATAAATATAAATCTTTAGATGATCTCCCTCAAGGAGCTATAGTTGGGACATCTAGTCTGCGTCGTAAAGCACAGCTACTTAATTATAGGGACGATCTTGCGATTAAAGACCTAAGGGGTAATGTACAAACTAGATTGGCTAAGCTTGATAACGGTGAGTACGATGCAATTATTTTAGCCAGTGCTGGACTTATCCGATTAGAGCTTAAGGAGAGGATAACACAATTTATTCCGATAGAGATATCTCTTCCAGCTGTCGGTCAAGGTATAGTAGTTATAGAAGCTTTAGAGAGAGATAGCGAGCTTTTAGGCAAATTACAACAACTAAATTGTGCTAATAGCTTTAATATTGCAACTGCTGAAAGAGCATTTAACCAAGAATTAAAAGGTGGTTGTCATGTAGCAATAGGAGCTTATGCTGAGTTAGTTCGGGAGCAGGTAAAACTAACGGCGATGGTTGCAAGTAGTGATGGCAAGAGAATACTAAAACGTAGTATGATAGGCAATAATCCTTTAGAGCTTGGTAAATCATTAGCTCAACAAATGATAAATTTGGGTGCCTATAGAATATTGGAGAGTTAGATGGGACTTTTATTATTATTGGTAGGTGTTGGCGGTGGTCTTGGCGCAATGGCGAGGTTTGCATTGGTCCAAGCAACAGCTAGTATATCTAAACAAATCCCTTTGGGAGTTCTAATTTGTAATGTATTAGGATCTCTGCTAATTGGTATATTAGCCGCTTTTCTAATAAAAACAAATTTATTTAATGAAGATATATCTGCATATACACGTTCACTTCTTGTAACAGGCTTTTTAGGAGGCTTTACTACTTTTTCTAGTTTCAGTTTGGATATCCTAAACTTATTGCAACGAGGAGAATTTTTTATAGCTATAGGATATATTCTGGTTAGTGTCTTAGCATCATTAATAGCAGTTATATTAGGTTTTTACGTAGTTATGGGAGTTTATAAGTGAGAAAAAAAATATTAGTACTAATTTTAGTTTCTTTATTTATCACAAGTTGTATGCCTTTTTTAGGAGGCAATATGTTTGTTAGAGATAATAAGTTTGAGTCTGATGGTGAGCAATATAGTCTTGAGATGCAGCAAGGTACAACTGTCAAGCAATTATATGATGCAATAAAAAAAGCTATAAAAGTTAAACCTAATGAGTTTGAGATAAAAGCTGATGATTACAGTAACCAAAAAGCTACACTGTGGACATTTTCAAATAAATATAATCAGCCTGTTACTTTTGAGGCGGTACAAAGAGCTGGCCAGGTTTATCTAGGTATAAGTATAGGCGAAGGAGGGCAAACAAAAGAAGGTAAGCAAGTTATTTATTATCTGCAAGATTTAGTTTTAAATAATTTACAATAAACTTTTCTTTAAGTAATTACGAATCCCTATATTAGAAATTCTTATAACTCATATATAAATAATATTAATTTAAATTTCTATAAGTTTAATATTATGTTTGTATAATTATTTTATTATTGCTTATAGCTAGGACTTAAATAGTAATTAAAAAATTTGAGAATGTAAACTAAAAGATAGCTAATTGCTAAAGAATGAAACTTTTCAAAAATATCCACGCTAAAGATAATTAAGATTCTTTTTCAACTTTAAAAATCGTACCACAGTATGGACAAATATTAGTTTTTTTATCTTGTAAGTCAATATACACTCTAGGGTGTAAATTCCAGTTCTCGTGATATTTCGTTGGACAAGAAACACGTTCTCCTGGACGAACTTTAATCACTTTTTGCTCTTTTTTCATTGTATTTAAAATCTAGCAATTATCCAATAGCTAGATTTTAACAAAAATATTATCAAATTAGTAATACAAAAATAATTATAAATAACTTATACTAACAGCGTTGTTAAAAAAACCAAAGAGTTATGGCATATGAAAAGGTTATATAGCACTAATATGTCAGCAAAAGTTTCTCGCACAAAGTGGGATATTTTAGCTTTATCAATTATTCTTTTGATAATAACTATCTTTGTTTGGTCAACTTCGGACCTTGGTGGCAATATTGATTATAAAAATCAGGCAAGTGTCCTAAAATATTCAGATATTTCTTTAAGTCTTTGGCTGTTGCCTTACTATACAGCAGAAACTACAATTAGAATGTTCATAGGTTTGGCTATTTCACTACTTATAACATTTATATTTGGAACATGGGCAGCAAAGAATAAAAGAGCAGAAAGTATAATTATACCTCTTGTTGATATTTTACAGTCAATACCAGTTCTGGGTTTCTTTGCAATTACTGTAACAGGCTTTTTAGTTATATTTCCGACCTCATTATGGGGAGCTCAAGCTGCGGTGATTTTTGGTATTATAACAGCTCAAGCTTGGAATATGATTTTAAGTTTCTATCAATCGCTAAAGACAGTACCAAAGGAGCTAAGAGAAGCTGCTGATATGTATCAACTTTCAGCTTGGCAGAAATTTTGGAAACTAGAGGTGCCATTTGCGATGCCTGGTTTGGTTTGGAATACGATGATGTCAATGTCAGGAAGCTGGTTTATGATAGTAGCTTCTGAGACAATTATGGTTAATTTTAGTGCGTCACAGTCAATTCCGATAAATTTACCTGGTATTGGTTCTTTTATTGATGCTGCTAATAATGCACAGAACTTCACAGCAGTCGTTGCTGCAATAGTTACTATGTTGGTTACGATTATCTTATATGATCAACTTTTATTTAGGCCATTAGTTACTTGGTCTGAAAAGTTTGTTATTGGTGATAATCCATCAGAGACACATAGTAAATCATGGTTTTTAACCATTTTGCATAAAGCATATGTTGTTAAAATTTTTACAGCATTTTTGGCTAAATGTTCTAACAAGATAGTAAATATCAAGATTTTTAAGAAAAACCTTGATAAAGCTTACAATCAAAAGGTTCATAGAAAAGCCGAAAAGCACGAAAGTGTAACTAAAAGAGTAATTTGGAATATTATCATTGTCTTGATGATATTAGCATTACTGTATTTTGTTTATCAAACAGTTTATGCCAAAGATAAAGATATAGGTATTGAAGAAACAATTAAAGTATTTGTATATGGACTATTTACAGGAGTCAGAGTCGCAGTACTAATATTGATAACTTCACTAATATGGGTTCCGATAGGAATATGGATTGGCTTAAGACCTAAGATAGCTCAAAAAGTTCAGCCTTATGCGCAAATGGCAGCAGCTTTCCCTGTAAATGTGTTATATGGCGTATTTGGAACACTAGTAGTAATGTTTAATCTTAATTTTGATATATGGTGTATTCTACTTATGGCGCTTGGCACACAGTGGTATATCCTATTTAATGTTATTGCTGGAGCATCAGCTATACCAGAAGAGCTAAAGTTAGCTGCTGAAAATATGCAATTAAAAGGTATTATCAAGCTTAAGAAGTTCCTTGTACCTGCAGTAATGCCATATTATGTCACCGGTGCTATAACAGCAGCAGGAGGCTCATGGAATGCAAGTATTATTAGTGAATACATCAACTGGGGTAAGGACTCTGTGATTCAAGCTTCAGGAATAGGTGACTATATTACAAAGTATACTAATATGCCTGGAGATCATACATCAAATGTACTTTTAGGTGTGATAGTGATGTGTATCCTAGTTGTAACCTCAAATAGACTGTTTTGGCGCAGATTATATAACTATGCAGAAAATCGTTTTAGTATGAATATGTAAGGCATAGGAGATTTTATAATGACTAAGAAAATATTTACGGTAGAAAAAGTTAATAAAGAATTTAATATCAAAGGTGGCCATTCTCTTAAAGTATTAGATAATATAAATTTTACTCTTTATGAAGGTGAAATTGTTGCCTTATTAGGTAAGTCGGGCTCGGGTAAGTCAACTTTATTAAGAATAATCGCAGGTCTTTTAAGTCCAACTAGTGGTGATGTGCTTTATCGAGGTAAAAAAGTTTCTGCACCTGTGCCAGATATTTCTATGGTTTTCCAAAGTTTTGCGCTGATGCCGTGGTTAACAGTTTTACAAAATGTTGAGCTTGGGCTTGAGGCTCGTAAGATAAGCTTAGAAGAGCGCAGACAAAGAGCCTTAAAAGCTATTGATATGGTTGGTCTAGATGGTTTTGAAAATGCTTATCCAAAAGAGTTGTCTGGGGGTATGAAACAACGCGTTGGTTTTGCTAGAGCTCTTGTGCTTGAGCCTGGCGTTTTACTGATGGATGAACCTTTTTCTGCCCTTGATATTCTAACGGCTGAGAACTTAAGAGAAGACTTACTCGATCTATGGGAAAATAATGATGCTATGAAAGGTATTTTGTATGTGACACATAGTATCGAAGAAGCAGTATTAACTGCAGATAGAATAATTATATTTGGTAGTAATCCAGGATTTATCCGGGGTGAGCTAAAGATAAATATTCCACATCCAAGAAGTTCACAGGATCCTGTAGTTACCGATCTTGTCGATCAGGTTTATCGTATGATGACTACAGCACAAACTAAAGAGCTTACAGAGCGCATGAATAAGAAAACTGCGATGACTATTGGCTATCGTTTACCGGATGTTGATATTTCTGAGATGAACGGTCTTTTAGATGAGATGGCAGAAATTAAGAATGTTGAGGCAGTTGATTTACCTCAGCTTGCTGATGATTTGCATCTTGATATTAATGATTTATTTCCGATTATTGAGATTTTATCAATCTTAAGATTTGCCGAAGTTTCTGATGGCGATATCAAAATGACGGCAATGGGGCGTAAGTTTATTGATTCAAATATTGACGAGAGAAAATTTATCTTTGGGCGGCTATTCTTGAAATATATACCATTAGCGCGTCATGTGGTTAAGGTTCTTAGCGAAAGAGAAAACCAGTCAGCTCCTAGAAGTAGATTTTTAGCAGAGTTGGATGATTATTATCCAATGGATGTCGCTGAGCGAGTCTTTGATACATTTATTGATTGGGCGCGTTATGCTGAACTTATCTATTATGATGCAAATACAGGAGTTATATCATTAGATGAGAATGCCGCAGAATATATCAAGAAAATGTAAGCTTAAATAATTGTAGTAGTTTTGCTTAATAATTTAATTTTAATAGCTCTTAGCAATTATTATTAAAACTATCTATATGAATTTCACCCAACAAAGTTTATATGACGTTGGGCACATTAATACTTTAACTCTAGTTCTATCTGTATATAAGTTTATGTTTGTTGTTATGACGTTGATAAAAAAGCCAATATCATATAATATTTAGAATTCTTATTATGATGTTTTTTTATTCAGGGCACTTATTTTGAATAATAGTATGGAGCTATTTGTACATTCGTCTAATTATATTTTACTGGCATCTGGCTTGATATTGTTTTTTGCTATCGTGTCGCAGTTTTTATCTTGGAGATTAAAGCTTCCATCGATACTTTTTTTGATTTTAAGTGGAATTATCTTAGGACCTTTATCTGAAGTAATATTTCAAAGTGGTTTTAAACTTGTTGATGGTAACATTATATTTGGTGAAGCTTTATCACCGTTTGTCTCAATCTGTGTCGCGATAATTCTCTTTGAAGGCAGTTTATCGCTAAATTTTAGTAAGATAAAAAGTGTAAGTAGTGTTGTTGTACTTCTAATTACCGTGGGTTTAGCAATTACTGTCGTACTTACGGCATTATTTTGCTATTATATTGTTGGTTTGAATCTAGAGCTATCTATGCTGATAGGTGGTATTACCTGTGTAAGTGGCCCAACTGTTGTGCCCCCGTTGATGAGAACTGTTAGACCTAAAAAGCAGATTGCAAATATCTTAAAATGGGAAGCTATACTTGTAGACCCTATCGGCGCATTAGTAGTTGTTTTTATGCTGGCATGGTTTGTTATTGGCGGTAATTTTGCTAATCAACCTAATGCAACAAGCACTTTTATCGCATATATGGTGTTTGTATGTATTTTAGGGATAACATCAGGATTTATTTTTGGCTTTTTAATTGGCTTAAGCTTCAGAAAACATTATATTCCAGAGTATCTAAAAAGCTTCTTTGTACTAGCAGTAATTGTGCTGGGCTTTATTATTTCTGATGCGGTTATGCATGGTGCTGGGCTGTTAATGGTAACAGTAGCAGGCCTGGTAATGGCAAATATGAAAGATATTAAAATGTCTGATATTGTCTCTTTTAAAGAGAACCTAAGTATTGTAATTATCTCAGTTCTTTTTATTGTCCTAGGAGCAGAGATAGATTTTAGTCTATTCAAAGATTATTGGTTAGATCTAATTGAGGTTTTCTTATTTTTACAGTTTATTTTACGACCGATAGTTATTTTTTTATGTTGTTTAGGTTCTAAAACAACTTTTGCAGAAAGAATCGTTATGGGGATTATTTATCCTCGTGGGATTGTGGCAGCATCAGTAGCTGCATTAGTAGCAGTTAAGATTATTAAATCACATCCTGAACTATACAATGAAGCAAATACTTTAGTATTCTTTGTCTTTATGATAATTGTTTTTACGGTAGTCTTTCAAAGTATTGTTACACCATATATTTCAAAAGCGTTGGGTGTTACTGAACCAGAAGGTAAAGGTTTCTTAATAATTGGTGGTAATAGGTTTGCACGTGAATTAGCAGAAATTTTCGTCAAAAATGATATCGAAGTGGTGATTACAGATTCGTCTTGGGGTAATGTGCAAAAATGTCGTCAGCTGGGCTTAAATACTTATTATGGCAGTCCTGTTTCAATTCATGCTGATTGGAGTATTAATTTGGTGGGTATCGGCGCGATGCTCGGATTATCAACAAGTGAGTATGTAAATGCTGTATCAGCTATGAAATATAAATACGAATTTGGCTCAAATAATGTTTATGTACTACGTACTGCTCAAAAAGAGAGTTACAAAGGTATCGGTGCGATAGAAACAAATTTAGCAAATTTATTATTTGATGAAGGTGTTGATTTTAATGTTTTGTTAGAAATGCTCAATCAAGGAGCTAAAATTAGAAGTACAAATATTACCCCTAACTACACTTTAGAGAAGTTTTTTAGTGATAATCCTAATGCTATTGCATTATTTACCATCGATGATAATGGCTATGCACAACCTTTTAGTAAGAATAAAAAGATTAAAATTGAGAGTTATAGTTTGATATCATTAAGAGATGATAATACTAAAAGTAAGGATCAGCTATGTCTAGATGTATAAGAAGCTTTAATGGTAAAGATCCTAAGGTAGCAGACTCAGCCTATGTTGATGAGTCAGCTGCAGTAATTGGAGATGTTATTCTCAAAGAAGATTCATCCGTATGGCCACAGGTCAGTGTAAGAGGAGATCTCTTAACAATCACTATTGGTAAAGGCACTAATATCCAAGATTGTAGCACACTTCATACCACTGAGTATCCTAAAGATTCTGGTCTAGGATTTGCGCTAACTATAGGTGACTATGTGACAGTAGGACATGGTGTTATCTTGCATGGCTGTGAGATAAAAAATAATTGTCTAATAGGCATGGGCTCAATAATACTTGATGGAGCTGTAGTCGAGCCATGGGTTTTTCTAGGTGCTGGTAGTTTGGTGCCACCAGGGAAGGTTCTTGAGTCAGGTTATATGTATTTAGGTTCACCAGTTAAACAAATCAGACCAATAAGTGAGCATGAAAGACAAATTATTAAAGAAAACGCTGAACAATATGTCAAAGTTAAAAATAGATATAAAGCACAAATTTAGCTTATTTATTGCTTTAATATTAATTATCTCACTATCATCTTGTGCTACAACGCGAACTAATGTTACAGCTATTACTACTAAGACAGTTTTTGACCGAGAGACTACTTATAATAACTTATTCAAGCTTAAAAAATGGCAAGCTAAGGGTGTTATTGGCATTATTTATGACAATCAGGCTGAATCTGCTAATTATATATATGTACAAGATGATGATAATTTTAGTATCAAACTTTATGGTCCATTAGGAATAGGTAGTGTTGAGATAAAAGGTGATGCTAACAATGTATCGCTAGAGAATAGTAAAGATCAAAAGCTAACAGCAAAGGATCCTAAATCTCTGATGTTAGAGCAATTAGGCTGGTATGTTCCAGTAGATGGATTAAAATATTGGATAAAAGCCATAGCGATACCAGGTATTAGACAAACTTCGAAACTAAACACTAACAATCTGTTAAGTAAACTATCCCAAAATGGTTGGAATATTTCTTATAGTAATTACGAACTAGTTGATTCTAAATATCCATTACCAACAAAGATTAGGATGTCTAGAGATAATCTAATTCTAAAAATCGTTATAAAATCATGGCAAATATAAAAGCTAAAAAATACTATAGTCATGCAAAGATAAATCTATTCTTGCATATATTAAACAAACGTGCTGATGGTTACCATAATCTGCAAACTTGGTTTACCTTTTTAGATCTAAAAGATCAGCTAACTTTTAGTTTTAATGATTCACGAGAGATTAATATTTCAAGTAATATCAACATTGCCTCAAAACAGGATAATTTAGTATATAAAGCTATCAAAAGTTTCCAACAGAGCTATGGTGTACAAGACATAGGTGCTAATATTGAGATTAAAAAAAATATTCCAATGGGAGCAGGGCTTGGAGGTGGAAGTTCAAATGCTGCAACTACACTTATAGCTTTACGCGATTATTACTTACCTGAATTGTCAAATGAGGAAATGATTCCCTTGGCTACAAAACTTGGTGCGGATGTGCCAATATTTCTTTATGGTAAATCTGCTTGGGCAGAAGGTATCGGTGAGGTATTGCACCATAAGGATTTTAGTCCACAGTATGTGCTCTTAATTAAACCTGATATTCACATCAGTACAAAAGAATTTTTTGCAAGTGAGAAGTTAATTAAGTCTACTGAACTGATATCTAAAGATTTAGACTTTGATAAAAGTATTATGCATAATGATTTTGAGAATGTCTTTTATGCAAAATATCCAGAGTTTAGTGAATACCTAAAAGAATTAGATAGTGATTTTAGAATGACAGGTACAGGTTGTTGTTTTTATTTACTCTCAGCAGATAAAAATAAACTTGATCAGCTTGCAAGAAAAATTAATAAACCTCTTGACAAATGGCTAGTCAAAACATTAAACTATGTCTACTAACTTGAGGTTAGTTTCTGTTGGGCTATCGCCAAGCGGTAAGGCAACGGGTTTTGATCCCGTCATTCCCAGGTTCGAATCCTGGTAGCCCAGCCATAAGAATTTAATCTTTTATATTTTTACAGCGCATAAAGTCTTTAAGTACTTGGCTTTTTGCTATAAGTTAATATTTTATAGTCGATTAGAATTTATTGCAAGATTGTGCTTCTAAATACATTATCTTACTTACAACCGCTTTTGTTTTTAATTTTTGTATATTTTTTGGTAAAGCAAAAAAAGAGTTGCGTAGTTATTTGCTATTTTGACATCTGCATAACCTTTTTTAGGGAAGATTGTTAACCTTAGTCAAGGTTTGCTGCCTGTAGGCTGTTATGTATACACTATAGCCTACTAGGCATAAAAGTAGTACATTCTGTCATCCCGAACTCGTTTCAGGATCTCAATAAAATCAACACTTATAATGAGATGCTGAAATAAATTCAGCATGACATTTTTATATGTAGAGTTAGCTATATTACAAATGATTTGCTATATCTGGAGTAGCTATATGGGGTATGCTACAACCAAAACCACAATAGTTCAGAGTTATTAGTCAAAAGAATGATAATGTTAAAGTGTTGTTTAGCATAGCTATAGTGCTGTTTATTCTTTATATCATCTAGGTGGTATTTTTATATTGCCGGGTTTTCCTTAGCAGCAGCAAATATAAATTTTATTTTTGCATTACCATAATATTGCTTATATTCTGTGACTAACTATTATTTTTTGATAATAATTATCTTAAGGGTCATAGTGTTGCTATATGATTAACTAAAAAATACTAGATAAAAGTTTTGCAGAGCTAGTATATAAATCGTTATACTATTTACATAGTAGATAAAATAAATATTTAGGAATTAATATGACTGCACAGTATCATATCGGCATACCAGGTGAAAAATGGGGATTGCAACAAAAACAACAATGGCTTACTGAACAAAATATCAAAAGATCTTATCAACAACAAGCAGAGGAAAAAATATTAGCATTACCTCAAAAAGGATTTGATATAGAAACTTATGGTAAATTAGAATATCCAGTAGGAAGTTATATTTTATATGCAATAAAGACTAAAAATTGGGACTCAAGTAAACCTTATGTTTTAATAACAGGGGGGGTACATGGCTATGAAACAAGTGGTGTTCAAGGCGCTATTAGCTTTGCTGAGACTAGAGCACAAGAGTTTGCCAAAGACTATAATATAGTTGTCTTGCCTTGTTTGAGCCCTTGGGGTTATGAAACAATCAACCGTTGGAATCCTAATGCTGTAGATCCAAATAGATCATTCTATTTAGACAGTGGCTGTCAAGAAGCTGTTTTGGCGATGAAATATGTTTTTTCATTAGGTGTTGAGTTTTTGATGCATATAGACTTACATGAAACAACAGATACAGATGATAGTGAGTTTAGACCAGCTTTGGCTGCACGAGAGGGTATTAGTATTAGTAAATGGACAATACCGGATGGTTTTTATTTAGTGGCAAATCAAAATAAACCACATTATGAGTTTCAAAAGCACATAATTGAAGCTGTAGCTAAAGTTACTCATATAGCTCCTACTGATCCAGATACAAATATTCTTGGAGATGACACTATAAAAGATGGGATTATGTCTTGTGATTCTGATAAAGAAAAACTGTGTATGTCTTTTACAACAGCTGAATATACTACGACTACAGAAGTTTACCCTGATAGTCCAAGAACAAATTCACAAGAATGTATTTTAGCCCAAGTAGAAACTATAGTTGCAGGATTAAACTTTCTTAAACAGAAAAAGTAAAAGGAATAATGAAATATGTTAAATGCCTTAATTAATGTTGTGAGTTTTTTAGTAAATATAATCTTTGGATTATACGCATTTATATTACTATTTAGATTTTTTCTTCAGTGGGTAAAAGCAGATTTTTATAATCCTGTTTGTCAGTTGGTTATGCGTGCAACAAATATCGTTATTCTGCCGCTGAGAAAATTTATCCCTGGTTTTTTAAATCTAGATTGGTCGTGTATAGTTGCGGTTTATATTGTATTTGCTATTGAAGATTTGCTTCTAGGTTGGCTTCATGGTTTTGGTTTTGAGTTAACTTTTATTTTGATTAAGCCTGTTATAGATATAATCTTTGCGATTATAAATATGTATGTATATTTGATAATAATAAGGGCTATTTCTAGCTGGTTTGTCCAAGGAGCTTATAATCCGCTTATTATGGTTATATGTCAAGTTACAGAGCCACTACTAGCAAAAGCAAGAGAAATAGTCAAACCTACAAGTTCAGGTTTTGATTTCTCACCGATTATAGTATTGGTTGCATTATTATGTATCCAAATATTTCTCCAAAGTGTTATTTTGCAACTTTTTCATTATTAATATTTATCTAATGAGTTTTATTTTAGCTGTGTATATTCAGCCTAACTCTGCTAAAAGTGAAGTTTGTGGAGTTTTTGATGGGTTGTTAAAGATTAAGATAGCCTCGCCAGCTATAGGTGGTAAAGCAAACAAGACTTTGATTGAGTTTATTGCTAAAGAGTTTAAGATTAAAAAGAAACTTATAAGGATAATAAAAGGCGAAACATCTAGAAAAAAATTATTAGAAATAAACCTCCCCAAAATTCCAGATAATTTAGTTCCGATAAAATTGGTAACTTAGCTGTTTTATAGTTTACAATAAGACAATCGATTTATATAAAATTTTCTTATAAAAATGTAAGAAATGAAAAGGATAACTTATATTTTAATAGGTATGTTTATATTTGCACATTTACAAGCCTCTGTAATCTTTGGCAATTCATTAGCAGCAGGTAAGAATACTGGTCAAAGTTGGGAAGATGCTTATACAACTATATAGCTAACCACGTATAAAAGTAGTATACTATTTTTATTTACTCTTATGGCATATTCACATCACTTTATAAAAAAGGTATTAAAGCTAAAATCAGAAGGTGTTAGCTTTTTAAAATTATCAAATAGATTTAATATTAGTGTTAGAAGTATCCAAGAGTGGTTAAAAGGTAATTTACCTAAAGATACAAGAAATAAGCCTAATACCAAACTTGATTTAGTTAAGTTAAAACAAGATGTATTAGACTATCCTGATGCATATCTAAAAGAAAGAGCAGAAAGGTTGGGAGTTAGCGAGCATTGTATTAGCTATAATCTTAAAAAGTTAGATGTTACATATAAAAAAACTCTGGTTCACCTCAAAGTAGACGAAGACAAGCGAAAATTATTTCAGAAAAAGATTGAACAATATAAAGCTAAAGGTTTGCCTATCTGTTACCTAGATGAATCTGGTCATGCATTAGATATGCCTAGAACATATGACTACGTTATTAAAGGAGAAAGATGTTATGGAACTTGTGACTGGGGAGCTAAAGATCGTACTACAGCTAACTACATATAAAAATGTCATGCTGAATTTATTTCAGCATCTCGCTATAATTTTGATTTGATTGAGATCCTGAAACGAGTTCAGGATGCCAGAGTGTACTATTTTTATGCCTAGTAGGCTACATATTGAATTAACTGTATGAGTGATGAGCAATTGATGCCTCCTTGTGATAGGTTACTTTATAGTAGCTCTTTATACAAATTATGGTTAGAAAAGCCTAATAATCTATATTTTTCTTATAAGAGTCATTTTATATGCAGCATCACCATTTTCATAAAAGTTATCAATTTGTTTACTAATCTTAAAACCAAGTTTGCGATACAAACAAATAGCCTTAAAATTATTTACATTTACTTCTAGTGAGATATTTTTGCTGCTATTATCTAGGATATATTGCAAGAGCTTTTTACCAATACCTTGTCCTTGATAATTTTCACCTACAGCAAGAGAGTATACCCTAATAGTTTTTTTATACTCGAAACATAGGATATATCCCACTGATAAATTTTGCATTTTAGCGACAAAAAAGTATTTCTGTTTTTTAATATTATAAATAAATTGTTTTCTTGAAATTCTATCAGATAAGAAAATCGATTTCTCTAGATCTATAAGCGCTTGAAGATCTGTTGATTGAGCCTTAGATATTTGCATATGGTAACTTCTTATAGTTCATTCTGTTTAGAAATTCTAGCATTATAGTAGTATAGAGTTGCTCACCGATATAAGCATCTTCGATATCTGAGTCTATAGATGGGTTATCGTTAATTTCAATAATAATTGGCTTATTATCAACAACTTTAATATCGATTCCATACAAACCATTGCCAATAGTTTTAGCTGCCTTAAGTGCGATTTTTATTACTGCCTTATCGACCTGATGAATCGCAAATGCTTCAGAACTGCCATGCTGGGTGGTTTTCTTATTATGATTAGTAATCTGCCAATGACCTTTTGCCATGTAGTATTTACACGCATATATTGGTTTGTTGTTTAATATGCCGATACGCCAGTCAAAGTCAGTATAATAATATTTTTGTGCTATTATTATCGAAGACTGTTCAAACATATCATTAAGAATTTGCTGTAGCTCTTCTACAGATTTAGCTTTTTTAACACCTTTTGAAAATGAGCCATCAGGGATTTTTAGGACTATGGGTAAGTCAAGTTCATCAATCAATTTTTGAGGTGAAAAACTTTCATCTTTGAAAATAAGTTTACTTTCTGGAGTCGGAATTTTATTTTTAATCATCAAATTGTGTAGGTAAACCTTATTAGTACAACAGGTTATAGATTTTGTATCATCAATAACCACAAGATTATTATCTTCGGCTTTTTTTGCAAAACTATAGCTATAATGGTTAATTGAAGTCGTTGTCCTAATAAAAAGTCCATCATATTCAAGCAAACTCATATAGTCATCTTTAGTGATTAAATCTGTATAGATGCCTAAACTATGAGCAGCTTTTTGAAAATTCTTAAGAGCCTTACTATCACTAGGAGGTAATATCTCATCAGGGTCGTGTAATATTGCTAAATCATAGTAATAATTCTTTTTGCTTTTTCTATTACGCCAAACTTTACTACTAAATTTATTCAGAGCATTTGCAAAAATTGTTTGTTCAGTATCATTAAGTGAGCTTATGTGCCCAATAGCTATTTTTTTAATTTTCCATAGAGAATTTTGTTTTTCTAATATTAATTCTAATATTGGTGCAGGATATGTTTCAAATATTTTTTTAGCTATCTTTTCGAAGCCTTTTATATTTGTAACACCAAAGAAAATTTTCAGGCATAAAAATTCAGTTTTTAGAGTATGTAGCAGTTTATGATCTTTATTATTAATCAGATTAGATAGTAAGGTTTCCTCAAAATGGCTAATGCTATTTAAAGTTTCAACTGTCGGTATAATCGTGTCTTTATTTGAATGTGCTAAAAGACAAGCATAATATCCTTGTTCTAGGTAATTCATCTGTTCAGATAGATTTATAATGTAGTTAGGTTTGGTACTAATATTTTGTAGATATTGGTGTGTTGTTTCTAGATTTGAATAAGGATAATATGGCGACCATATATCTTTGTTATCAATAAGTATTTTTAAGGGTTTCATATAACCTTTTGTTAGAACTAAGTCGAGGGTATTATCTGCTTTTTTTTATAAATTGCAAGAGTTTTTAAAAGCGTTATTTTTATGGCTTTTGTTTAGAAAAATAAGTTATTAGTAATGACTCAATTAGGGTAATATGGTACTTAAGTAGTAATATTTTGATGTCTATAATGCTAGCTAGACAAAGATGTTTATTAATTATACTTTTATTTATAAGTGTTTGTTGTTGTTATTCTTATGACAAGCTTGAGGAGTTTAAATATAATCAAAATATTTTACTTGCTGGTGTTGTCAGCAGTATTCCAAAACTACAAGATAATCAGTATGAATTTATTTTCCATAGCTATAAGTATGGCGATATATTACTCAAGGCGGCTAAGTCATATCGTCACTATCTAATACCAGCTAATAAGCTAGAATTAGAAGCAAAAATCTATAAACCACATGAGTATGATAATCTTGCAGCCTTTAATTATGCAGAGTACCTTGAACATAATGATATTATTGCACTTGGAAAAGTTACTGATAACTCGGCTATTACATACAAAGGCACCGCAAGCTTATATTTGCCTCAACGCATAAGGTATTATCTATATAACCATCTACAAAAGCAGCTAAACGATTATAAACTAAAAGATTATGCCATAGCGCTACTTATCGGCGATAAGAATTTTAATCAGTCACAGCAAAATCTTTTGATTAGCTCAGGAACATCACATCTAATGGTAATTTCTGGACTACATGTAGGGCTTTTAGCATTTATTGCATTTATTATTTTTAGAGGATTATGGTCATTATCGCCACACTTATGTCGCAAGTTGCCAGCACAGTATATTGGAGTTCTAGCTTCTATTACTATTGCTTTTATCTATAGTTTATTAGCTGGTTTTAGCTTACCAACACAGCGTGCTTTAATAATGCTCTTAGTAGTAGCTTTGTTATGGCTTTTTGCTAAACGTATTTCAATAGTTAAGTCGCTATTGATTGCTTTTGTCATAATACTTCTGCTTGATTTTAAGTCAATTTACAGCATAAGCTTGTGGTTGAGTTTCTCGGCTGTGACCTTACTGGTTATTATTGCCATAGTGATGCAGCAGTATAGGTCAAAATTGGCAAAAATGTTACTTGCACAAACTTATTTAGCAATCTTTTTAGTTCCTATATCAGTTTATTATTTTGGCGGTTTTTCTGTTGTTTCAATTTTAGCAAATATCGTTGCAATTCCTTTAGTTAGTTTTGTGATCGTGCCGCTATTGCTTTTGTGTTTATTGCTTTCTTTTATCAGTGTTAAGCTATGGTTGATACCAATGTTATTTTTGAAGCTTCTAGTTGTTTATTTAAGCTTTTTAACTAGTCATGCTGGCTTTATAACCTATTGGAGTTATTTTTCATTTTTTAGTCTAATAATTATAATTTTAGGGGTTATTCTATTAATCTTTCCTGTTAGTAAATCTTTTAGAATTCTTGGATTATCTATGTGCCTAGTATTTTTCCAATCTTCACAAAATATCGCTGAAAAATACCAACGATTTCAAATACATATTTTTGATACTCAAAACCAAATGGTATTAGTCCAAGATGAAGGTAAAAATCTTTTGTATACATCAGTAAAGAATCTAGATAATGAGTATCTGTTAGTAAATGTGTTAGAAAGCTATTTAAAATTGGCAGGTATTAGACAAATAGATTATCTTATAATTGTTGATGGCGATAAGAGTTTAAAGCTTAAGCTTATCAGGCAAATTGCTACGATTAAAACAGTTATTACAAATATAACTACTGATGAAGTTGTACAAAAATGTAGCTATGTTAATAATTTTAAGTTAAACAATCACACATTAATCAAGCTACTATCAAATGGTAAAAGCTGCTTTGTTTCATTAAAATATCAACGCAAAGAGTTTTTATTAGCGGATAATTCAAATAATAAGGCTCAGCAACAGATCTACACTTTATATAATAGAGTTATTCATCCAGAGATAATAATCACACCATCAATATTAGATTCTAGATTTTTAAATCTAGTTAACGGTTATCTTGTGTATATTTCTGATAAGCCCTTAAAACATCAAAATTATAAAAATGCTAAATTAAAGGTTTTTGATACTTATGCAAATGGCGCGATAGCTATTACTATTAATAAACACCATAACACTACTATTAGTTCACAGTTGAAGCAATATTAAAGGTTCTCTAGTAGGTATAAAGTATAAATTTTAAGATTCATAACTTTAATCCTGATTAAGCTAGAGCTCAAAAAGTTAATATATATTTCTATAATCTTTTAAAAAATCTTATATAAATGATACTATTTAGGTAGTAAATAACAATTTATAACAATCTTAATGATAAATATAGTGAAATATGGCTACTATGCGCTATTTTCAATAGTCTGTTTTGCATCTAGTGCAATAATCGCTTTTATACCAATATTTATTTTTTCGTTGGTGAAGCTTGTGATTCCGATAAAGAGAATAAGGCATTTGTGTACTTCAGTGGTGGAATTATCTGCAAGTTTATGGGTAAGTTTTGCTATTTTAATAACTAAATTATTTTCTCCAACAGAATTTGAGTTTGAGCAGAGTGCAAAACTTGATAGTCAAGGATCTTATCTAATTATATGTAATCATAAGAGTTGGCTAGATACTTTTATATTAATGTTGGTATTTCACAAAAAAATAGCATTTCCTAAATTCTTCATGAAATTCCAGGTATTTTTTATTCCGGTGTTAGGTCTGATTGCGTGGGCATTAGAATTTCCAGCGATGAAACGTTACTCAAAAGAGTATCTAAATCAACATCCAGAAAAAAAGGGTGAAGATCTACAAAAAACTCTAGCATACTGCAAAAAGCTATCACCAAGACCAACTGCAATTGTAAATTTTGTTGAAGGTACTAGATTTACATTACACAAAGCGCTAAAAAGTAACTATAAAAATCTCCTTAATCCTAAAGCTGGTGGAATTGCTGTGATTTTAAAAAGCTTATCAGATAGAATGGTTGGCGTTTTAAATACCACGATTATTTATGATAATCCAGAACAAAATTTATGGGATTTTATGGTTAGGAAAACAAAAAAAATAAAAATAAAAGTAGAATTAATTCCTATAGCTGAAGTGCCATTAGGTGATTATTTTGGTAACGATAAAGATAAACATCATTTTCAAAGTTGGCTGAATAAGCTGTGGCACAATAATGATGAATATATCTCGGAGCAGTTAAGAACTATTAACTAGATATATATCACAATTTAATTAATACCTATAATTCTGGCTAGCATACAAAAGTCTTTAGATTTAGTTTAAAAGTTGATTGAGCTTGACTAGATGTCTCTTTGTATACCTTGCAAATTCAAGGCTTTGGGCTATTGGATTCTTGTATAAAATTATTAAATCAGTATCCTTTGCAAGATGAACTTTAGATATTAGAGATTAAGGTTCATTTAAACGGGCATGAAACCTAATATCTACAAACTTTAGCAAAGTCATTTGACTGGTTTAAACAAGCTTAACCATTAAGTTAATAGCTTGTGATAAATTTGTTGTTTAACTAAATAGTAGTTTTAAAGCAAGTTATTATTAAAAGACTTGATATTAGGAAAATTTATTAACTTAAGGTATGTGGTAGCCAAGCAATTTCGACAAATAAGAATAATGCTGTATAAATACCCATGAAGATAAATGGCATATATATTTCTAATATTCTAATAGGTTTGAATGAACCTTTCTCTTCGGCAATGTGCTCTTCTGTTAACCATACTCTTGAAGGAAGTCGTCTTTCAAGTGATGGCACAATACTATTTTTTATTTGTATGTGATGTCGAAAGAATCTAATAATTTTCCACCATGCATAACAAAACACTAACCCAGCAAAGTATGGGATACTAACGAGTATACCAGAAGGAGGATTTTCGACATTAATGTTGTTACTAATAGCTAAAGCAACGACTCCAACTAATACAAGGTTGAAAACTAAAAAGAATAGGTTAATAACAATTCTTCTGTAGTTAGTTCTATCTGTTAATTCAACGTATATTTTATACTGTTCAATTAACAGCGAGTTATATTGCTCATTAGATAAATTACTTTCGTCTTCGTTACTCCATAATTTATCTTGTATATCTTTATGACTAATCTTTTCCATTTTATTCCTTTCTAATCCATTCATTCAAAAGAATTTACACTGATAATGCTATTACATTTTAAGCTATTTATCAAACTTTTCGTATATTAATGCTTATCTGTATCGTTGTCCGCTAATTATATCAATAATTCTAGATGGTTGTGAAGATTTAACTTCAGCTTCTAGTATATAAATGTTATCAAATGTTTTATTTATTGACTTGGCGTTATTAATGAAATCTTCTTCAGATATATTAGCACTAGTTGAAATAATAGCACCATTAGTATTTTGACAGATGTAAGTTATTATATCAGTTGTTACTAAGCGTATCGCAATAGTTGTTTTGCCTCCTGTTAACCACTGGATACCCTTCTTACCTGGAACTATCCAAGTAGTAGGTTGAGGCTGTTTGGAACATATTTTGTCAATTTGTTTAGCAGATAGCTTAGTAGTATCTGCATACTTGAGTAAATGCTTATAGTTATGCGAGATTATGATAAAGCCTTTGTTTGAGTCTCTTTTTTTTAAGTCTATGACTTTTGCTACCGCATCTTTAGAGATGTTGCAACTCAAACCGTATACTGTGTCTGTAGGAATACTAACAACTCTATCGTTTACTATTTCACTAATGATTTTACCCAAGTCTTTAGTAAGCATATTCTATTAAGTTTATAATTAAGCTAAGAATATTTTATTACTATTTTAGAAATAAAAAAACCTATAAGCTAGAAATACAGCGTATAGGTTTAGAGTTATTTAGTAGTGTTTAAATTTACTTCTTGTTTAGTTGCTCTTTGATAAGGTCACCAAGAGTTGTAGGAGTCATTTGTTCTACTTTGTAGTTAGACTTGCTAGCCGCAGTATTATCTTCACCAACAGCTTTGATAGAAAGAGCAATACTTCTCTTCTTAGTATCAATATTGATAATTCTAGCTTCTACTTTTTGACCTTCGCTTAACTCATCACGAACATCTTTTGTATGCTCAGCAGAAATTTCAGAAATTCTGATGAAACCATCAATGTTGTTATCTTCATCGAGTATAACTACCGCACCATTGTCTTGTATTTTAGTCACTTTACCTGTTACTAAAGAACCTTTAGGGTGGATATTTACAAAGTTCTTGAATGGATCTTCAGAAAGCTGCTTCATGCTAAGAGCAATTCTTTCAAGATCAGTGTTTACAGAAACTAGTACAGCTTCTACTTCATCACCTTTCTTAAACTCTTTGATAGCTTTAGCAGGGTTATCCCATGCGACGTCTGAAATATGTACAAGACCATCGATACCGCCTTCTAGACCGATAAATACACCAAATTCAGTGATTGATCTAATCTTACCAGTAACTTTATCACCTGGCTTGTAATTTTTCTCAAACTCACTCCAAGGATTAGGTCTGCATTGCTTAATGCCTAGAGAGATTCTGTGGTTATCAGCATCTAGCTCAAGTACGATAACTTCAACTTCTTGACCAATAGATACAGCTTTATGAGGATTAATGTTTTTGTTAGTCCAATCCATTTCAGATGTATGAACTAAACCTTCGATACCTTCTTTTAACTTAACAAAACAACCGTAGTCAGTGATGTTAGTTACTGTACCCATAAGCTTAGCACCTATAGGAAGCTCATTAGCGATATTTAACCATGGATCTTCGCCAAGTTGCTTAATACCTAAAGAAATTCTTTGTTTCTCTTTATCAAATTTGATTATTTTAACATCGATTTCTTGGCCTATAGATAGTACATCTGTAGGGTGGCTAATTCTGCTCCAAGAGATATCAGTGATGTGTAATAGACCGTCAACGCCACCAAGATCGATAAACGCACCGAAGTCTGTGATGTTTTTAACGATACCTTTAAGAACGCTACCTTCAGAGATTTTCTCTAACATGGCATCTCTATCACCAGAGTTGTTCTCTTCGATAACTGCTTTTCTAGAAACAACAATATTGTTTCTCTTAGTGTCGATTTTTACAACTTTTAATTCGATATCTTTATCTTCTAAGTGAGCTACATCTTTGATAGGTCTTGTGTCAACTAATGAACCAGGTAAGAATGCTCTTAAACCTTCAACATCCATAGTGTAACCACCACGAACATGATTAGTAATTTTACCAAGGACTGTTTCATTGTTTTCGAAAGCTCTTTCGATTCTGTCCCAAAGCTCGATTTTCTTAGCTTTATCCCTTGATAGTCTAGTTTCACCGCAACTGTTGTCTAGAGCTTCTAGAACAACGTTAATTTTATCACCAGCAGCTACTTCTAGTTCGCCGTTGCTATTTTTTAAAGAAGATACAGGGATGAATGATTCTGATTTAAGACCAGCATCAATCATAGCGAATTCTTTGTCTATACTTACTACAGTTGCTTCGATGATTTTACCTATTCTCATCTCTGTTTGTTTAAGTGATTGCTCAAACAGTTCTTTGAAATTTTCTGACATTTTTTGATTTCCATTTCCAGTGTGGTTGGTTGTACACAGTTTGCAAGTATCCACTGGTATTTGTTATATAAAAAGTACTAGCAAACAATTATGTAATGTGTAATATTATCTAAGAGATAGCAATTCTTCAAGAAGAAAATATTAAAACTTATGTTTAATGATGCAAATTATGATATTTTTTTTATGCAAAAAGCTTATGAACAGGCATTGCTAGCTCATCAAGCTGGTGAAGTTCCGATAGGAGCAGTGCTTGTTAAGAATGGACAAATAATCGCACAAAATTTTAATCAAACTATAAGCTTAAATGACCCAACTGCGCATGCAGAGATCTTGGTTTTACGCTCAGCAGCGATAGAGTTAAGCAACTACAGATTAGTCAATACAAAATTGTATGTTACTTTAGAGCCATGTATAATGTGCTTAGGTGGTTTGATTCAGGCAAGAGTATCGGAATTAGTTTATGCTTGTGATGATAGTCGAGTAGGAGCTTTTTCACGTGAAAAGCTACATCAAAATAAGAATATTAACCATAACCTTGGAGTAACAGCTGGAGTAATGGCTGATAAATGTAGCAAACTTCTAAAGGATTTTTTTAAACAAAGAAGAAATTAGATTATGAAAAAGGAAAAAATTGTTGTTTTGTATGGTGGTGATTCCCCAGAGAGAGAAGTTTCTTTAAAATCTGGTAAAGCAGTTTTAGACTCTTTACTAAGCCAAGGTTATGATGCTGTAGGTTTAGACGCTAGTGGCAAAGAGCTAGTAGCAAAACTTTTAGAATTAAATCCAGATAGATGTTTTATTGCACTGCATGGTGAAGATGGTGAAAATGGTAGAGTATCTGCATTACTTGAGATGCTGGGGATCAAGCATACAAGCTCATCGATGAAGTCATCAGTAATTACTATGGATAAAATGATTTCTAAAGAAATATGGATGCATCATCGTATGCCTACACCAATGGCAAAATTTCTCACAGATAAGTTAGTTGCAGAAGACGAGATTAGTTTTCCTGTTGCGGTTAAGCCAAGTAGTGGTGGTTCAAGTATTGCCACTTTCAAAGTGAAATCTATCCAAGAGCTCAAAGATGCCTATGAAGAAGCATCAAAATATGGTGAGGTAATGATTGAGCAATGGGTGACAGGTAAGGAAATTACTGTGGCTATTGTTAATGATGAAGTTTACTCATCTGTTTGGATAGAGCCACAAAATGAGTTCTATGATTATGAGTCAAAATATAGTGGCAAATCAATCTATCACTCACCGAGTGGCTTGGGTGAGCAAAAAGAGCTAGAAGTTCGCCAACTAGCTAAAAAGGCATATGACTTACTTGGCTGTAGTGGACATGCAAGAGTAGACTTTATCTATGATGATAGAGGTAACTTTTATATTATGGAGATAAACTCTTCACCAGGAATGACAGAAAATAGTCTATCGCCTAAGTCAGCAGCTGCAGAAGGAATTGATTTTGATAGTTTTGTTAAGAGAATAATAGAACAGGCACAATGACAAAAATTATCAAAAAGTTTTTAATATTAAGCTTGATACTGTTAGTAATTTTAGGCGCTGCTATTTTTATTGCTGCTAAAACAGATAAAACAGTCTCAAAGATTGATGTTGTATCTAATGATGGGCTTATTTACATATCTAAGCAAGATTTGATCAACAAGATTACTACACTTGATAATAAGCAATGGTTTGATATTAATATTGATAGTATTGAGAAATATATTTATTCAATCGATGGTGTTGATTATACGCTAGTAAAAAAAGTCTGGCCATCGACCTTAGTAATATACCTGTATGATCATAAGCCTATAGCTTACTGGAATGATAATCAGATTCTTCTTGATAATATGCAAGTTATCACGCCAGCGGTTTTTAATTATAATGGTGATTTACCATATATCCAAAGTAAAGATGATAGTAGTAAAGACTATATATATCAAACCTATAAGGAGTTAAATAGTATTGCCAAGCAAAATAATATGCAAATACTCAAAATCTCTTATACCGGTAACCAATTTAGTATTTTACTCTCAGATGATATTGAAGTTGTACTTGGTTCAGTTAAGTTAAAGAAGCGCCTAGAATTGTTTTTTAAATCGTATACGAAAGTTAAAGATTATAAATTAATTAAATATTTTGATATGCGTTATAGTGATGGTTTTGCAGTAAAATATAAGTAAAAAATATTCTGTGCACGATGATTTTTCATAAGCTGGGTTTCTAGTGGTTTTAATAGACCTTTTATGAAATGATATATTTAATCCAACGGTACTTTGCTGAAACTATATGAACAGGAAATGCTGTTAAATTAGCACCAGATGCTGATAAAAATAGTAAATAAATAAAAAAGAGCTTAATAAAAAACTTTATAGTAAAATAGTCAATGAGTTAGATAATACTTTTATATAATTTTTATTCTAGCTTGTTTTAAGATGTTTAAACTAATTTGTTTTACCAGTATCATAAATAGGAATTTCTAGCATTTCTATTTGCATTTGTTGTTGAGAACCAAAAACATCTCTTCCACTAGGTACACCAGATATTGCCTCACGATATCTAGATATTTTAATAGCATCACAAGAATCAGCATAATAGCATCCCACAATATTATTTTCTGATATTTGTAAATGAGCAGCTATATTTTCTTTTGTAAAAACATTAGAATTTACAGCTATCTCATAGTCTTTTTTTGTTTTGAAAAATATATCTATAGTAACTATATTAACTCCAGCATTTTTACTTCTAATAATGGTAGACATTTCTGTTAACTTTTTGTAATAGATAGGAGGCCCAATATGTTCAATATGCTTTATAGCATTTAACGTTTTTTCGTCAATAGAGCCAGTATAATTTTCTAGTCCAATTTTTTTATATTTTGTTTTTATTTCTCTTAGAAAATTCCATTGGCTGCCTGAACATTCGTAAATTTTTATTGGAAAAAGTTTTTCTTTGATTAAATTTTCGTTGTGTAATATATGGAAAATACTCCACTCATATAGATCTTCTGCCAATATACAATCAACTACTTTTTC
Organism: Francisella opportunistica; assembly: GCF_003347135.1. Taxonomy (NCBI): domain Bacteria; kingdom Pseudomonadati; phylum Pseudomonadota; class Gammaproteobacteria; order Thiotrichales; family Francisellaceae; genus Francisella; species Francisella opportunistica. The sequence continues at coordinate 131,475 of NZ_CP022377.1, forward strand.
TCCATCTTTTTCAATGAATGCATCAAGCTTGCTAATTTCTAATTTATGTAATAAAAGCGCCTCTTCTTGGGTTTCGGCTATCGTTTCTAAGAAAAGTAAAGGGTGATCTGATAAAGAAACTTCGATTTGGCATTGGTTATATAACTCACTAAAATTGCTTTTAGCCAAATCTATAACACTTGACTTTATAGCTTTAAAATTTTCTATGAAAATAGGGTCTCGTGTACCAGCTATAACAACAGATTGAGCTAAGCCTTCTATTGATTGAAATGTTATTTCGCTAGGAGAAGTAGGAAAAGCAATGTTTCCAGACGTAGAACGCCTACCTGGATAACCGAAATGTAACATATACCCTTTTAATATTCCTGCAACTGTAGCTGAAATTTCTTTTTGTGATGAGGTTACTTTAATTAAAATAGATACCTCTTTTTGATCGGGCAATAATGCATATGGCTCAACTCCGTTCTTGCCATATACTATGTAAGAACCTGGAATTTTATCTGATTCTTTTTTTATACAAGGTAATAAAGAAATTATCCTTTTTCCCTTCCATTCGCTACCTTCTAATTTAATTGTTAACGGCAAATGAACAAATTTACTATTTTTTATTCCAGCTATAGTAGAATTTTTTTGAAAATAATAAGAATCTTTAACTGTTAAAACACCTTCTGGGTAAAATTGTAAAGAAGGGTGGCTTTCTTCATAAAGGCTATGTGCAGCGATCGATTGAATAGTCGTGCGACGATTTTTATTAGGAGCTATAAAAACAACTGAATTTTCATCAAATTCGGCTATTAAAGAATCACTTGCTGAGCCAGGTTCACAAGCAATAGCACCACATTCTAAAATGTGTGCTGCATGAAAAGCTAAGCCGGGATCAATTCCTTGTCGAATAGCATCCGCAGCAAATATTGCCATATCACAAGCACGTCCACAAAAAATTATTTGTGCTCCTTCATCTAAAGCGGTAATGAAAGGAGCTATGCCCATCTGAGCAACTATTACACTTTTCTTAAGTGAATCTAAAGTTAATGGAGGCATCTTTCCCAAAGGAGTAAGATTAGAGATTTCACCAAACAATAAAGTATTATCAACGTGTCCACTGATGACAGCTACTTTGGTAGTAGGTATATTTTTTTCTATAAACACTTCTTTAGCAATTTCAAGCATGAATTCTAAGTGAGGATCATCACCAGCTAATCCACAACTACCTAATAGTAATGGGCACTTCTGTTTTAAAGCTACGTCTAACATTAAGCTGAAATCTCTTTTTAAAACAGCTTTTTTAAAGTATGGTGCTCCTTTACCTAAATAATAAGGTCCTGGATCCATTGAACCTGCGTCTGAAGCAACAATGTCTAATTTTAGTTTCGATGCGTTTTCAATTGATTTTTGATCAAAACCATAACCTAGACCAGCACAAACTGATAGAATCCGATACGTCATACTTCCTTCTCACAATAAAAATCACTTAACTTACATAGTATAGTAAAGACCGTTGAATTAATAGGTTCTGTGCACAAATTTCTCTTTACACGATAAAAAAGCACTTTAGTCAGCTGTCCCAGCCGGTTTTCATTCTTTTGGTTTCAATATCTACTTTAGAGGATTTTTCTTTTTTGAGTAAATTAAGAGCTATTTGCCTTATAACACTGAAGTTTGTAGCACTATTTTCTACTCTAGTTCTATTTTTATCTTCATCAAAGCTAACATCTAAAGACCAGTGGAGTTTATTTTCTATCGACCAATGAGATCTAATAGTTTGTGTTTCTTTTTACGATTTATTCTAGGGTCTGTAATTTTTTCAAAGTGGCTGAATATACCTGCTGTGGCTTGCTTTGACACGATGTAGTTTATCGTTGATATAATCTAGATACTATAATCTCATAATTTCAACTACTTTTTAATGCGATTGCGAGAAAAGCATTTATTCTATTGGTTTTCTATGATAATAAGCTTATAATGTAATGTAAGTATATATAAAGTAAAGTCATCTGTCTTTGAATTGGGGCTAATTAAATGGGTTTTGGGAATAATAATTTTTGTGCTGTAGATTTAGGCTCACACAAAATAACAGTCGCGATTGGTCAACTTGCTGAGAATAATAGTATAAAGATATTAGGGGTTAGTCAGAAACAGTCAAAAGGGATCAAGCAGGGTTCTGTAATTAATCTTGAAATGGCTATGGAAACGCTTAATGCTGCGCTTGATGATGCTAAAAGTATAGCAGGTGTAGATGTTAAGGAAGTTACTCTAGGAGTTAGTGCTCCTAGTATCAGCGGTTTTAACTCATATGGTCTAGCAGCAGTTGAAAATGGTGAAGTTAGTATCGAAGATTTAGCTATGGCGATTAAAACTGCAAAAGCAGTGCCGATGTCTGCTGATACAGAGATGTTGCATGTTTTACAAAGAGATTATGTTGTTGATGGCCAAGCTGGTGTTACTGAGCCAATTGGAATGTTTGCAGTGAGATTAGAATCTAATGTTCATATAATAGTAGCATCATCACGCTTGTTACAAAATGTGCGCAAATGTGTTTCAAACTGTGGCTACACAATCAGTAATCTTGTTGTTGAGCATTTAGCTGCTAGTAGTGCGACCCTTACTGATAATGAAAGAGAAATGGGCGTTTGTCTTGTAAATATTGGTGCTGATTCAACAAGCTTTTCAGTATTTGCTGATGGCGGTATTTGTTATACATCAAGTATTAAGACCGGTGGTGCAAGTATCTCTTCAGACATTTCTAAAGTATTTAGGCTTCCTATCGAAGCAGCTGAGAGTTTGAAGTTACAATATGGTTATGCTGCAAGTAAATATCTTAAAAATCCTGATGAAAAAATAGATATACCAAATTCATTAGGCAATGCTAAAAAAAGAATATCATTGCAGGACTTATCTTTAGTTATTGAAGCAAGAGTAGAAGAGATATTTGAGTCATTATATCGGGAGTTAGATCAACATCGTCTGTTAGAGGTCATATCATCTGGGATTGTATTTACTGGTGGTGGAGCTAAGCTTAAAGGTCTTGCTAGACTTGCTGAAGATATGTTCAAGCTGCCGGTAAGAGTTGGGGGTCCTATTGAGGTCTCTGGCGCTAATGAGGTTGTTCATAATCCATCTTATGCAACAGTTGTCGGGCTACTAAAGTATGCAGCTGAGAATAGTGATGCAAGCAATGAGCAGAAGATTGATGAAGATGTGATGGAAATAGATGAAAATACAGGCAAGTCTAAGAAAAAGATAATCTCATCTGTAAAAAGTTGGTTTTCAAATAATTTTTAATTTAAATAGTTTAAAAGGTGAACCTAAAGTAAAGGAGTAAAATATGTTTGATTTTAACGATTCAATGGTTTCAAATGCCATAATTAAAGTTGTCGGTGTTGGTGGCGGTGGCGGTAATGCCGTACAGCATATGTGTGAAGAGGTTTCTGATGTTGAGTTTTTTGCCCTAAATACAGATGGTCAGGCATTATCAAAATCAAAAGTTCAAAATATATTACAAATCGGTACAAACCTAACAAAAGGTTTAGGTGCTGGTGCTAATCCTGAGATTGGTAAGAGAGCAGCAACTGAGGATAGAGCAAAAATTGAGCAACTTTTAGAAGGTGCTGATATGGTTTTCATCACTGCTGGTATGGGTGGCGGTACAGGTACAGGTGGTGCACCTGTAGTTGCTGAAGTAGCAAAAGAAATGGGTATACTTACGGTAGCTGTAGTTACTAAGCCTTTCCCTTTTGAAGGACCAAGAAGAATGAAAGCAGCTGAGCAAGGTATAGATGAATTAACAAAGCATGTTGACTCTATAATTACTGTGCCAAACGAAAAACTTCTAAGTGTGCTTGGTAAGGGTGCATCACTAATAGATGCATTTAATGCGGCAAATGATGTTTTAGGTAATGCTGTAAAAGGTGTGTCTGAGCTTATTACTAAGCCTGGTCTTATCAACGTTGACTTTGCTGATGTTAGAGCAGTTATGACTGATATGGGTCTAGCGATGATGGGTATGGGTGAAGCTACTGGCGAAAACAGAGCTAGAGAAGCCGCAGAAGCTGCTATCTCAAGTCCACTTTTAGAAGATATCAATCTGGATGGTGCTAAAGGTGTAATTGTAAATATTACAGCTGGTATGGATATGTCTATCGGTGAATTTGAAGAAGTTGGTGAAGTGATTAGATCTTTCATCTCTGATGAGGCTATCGTGATAGCTGGTACAGTTATCGACTCAGATATGACTGATTCTATGAAAGTGACAGTAGTTGTTACTGGTATAGAGAAAGTTGCAATGAAAAGAGGCTTTGGCGTAGAGAAAACATCTAGCCAGCAACAAAGTGCTTCAAGCTTTTCGAATAAAACCTCAGCACCTTTCTTAAGAAAAGAGACTGAAATTATTACTGGTGCTAGTAATGCGCCAAAAACTGATTCTGATGATGTAAATAAATCAGATATTCCTAGTTTCTTAAGAAGAAGATAATAAAAATAACAATTAAGAGAGAATAATGAAACAAAAAACTATAGCAAAAGAATTTTCTGTAACGGGTGTTGGTTTACATTCTGGTATAGATGTTTCTATGACTGTTAAGCCAGCTGATGTTGACACTGGTATAGTATTCCGTCGTGCTGATTTAAGTCCAGTTGTTGATATCAAAGTTAATCCATCTAGTATTAAAGAGGCTGTGATGTGTACTCTTTTAACAAAAAATGGTGATCAAAATTTATCAGTTTCAACAATTGAACATTTGATGTCTGCACTTGCTATGTTTGAAGTTGATAATGTATTGATTGAGGTTAATGCTCCAGAGTTACCAGTAATGGATGGCAGCTCTTATGAGTTTACACAATTATTAAAAGAGGCTGGTATTGTTGAGCAAAATTCTGCTAGAAATGGTATCAAAATCTTAAAACCTGTAAGAGTTGAGCATGAAGATAAGTTTGCAGAGGTTTTACCTAGTGATACATTAAAATATGAGTTTAAGATTCAATGGGATCATCCTGTAATTGCGGCAACAAAGGATCACATAGTTTTTGAGTATGATCTTGATGAGTATATTAAGATGGTTTCAAAGGCTAGAACATTTGGCTTTTATGAACAGCTTGCCTACTTACATCAAAACAATCTTGCAAAAGGAGCATCGTTAGATAATGCTGTTGGTATTGCTAATGAGGGTGTGCTTAACGAAGGTGGTTTGCGTTATGATGATGAGTTTGTAAGACATAAACTCCTAGATGCGATTGGTGATTTCTATGTTGGCGGTTATATTTTAGGGCATTTCAACTGTTTCAAGTCAGGACATACTCTTAATAACAAGCTTCTACATGCTATCTTTGCTGATAAAGATGCGTGGGAATGTATTTAGTTTTGTTTTAATCTTAATCTGTTAAAATTATATTTTGTTCTTTTATATCGATTGCTAGAGCTTGTTTAATAAGCTTTGTATTTTCATCATTATGGATTTTATTTATAGCATTTTCACGCTTAATCTCAGCAGGTGATTTTTGATCAGTTGAGACTCTATCTATAGGTAGGTTTTTGATATCTAACCTAAAACTAGCATTGTTAAGATACTCACTAATACTTGCTTGAAGTTTAGCTATACTTTGAGGATCAAGCTCAAGGATTTTTTTGGCATCTTCATTTAGATGGATTACAAATGTTTCACCATTATCACTAATAAGATGGCTATTAAAAGCTAAAGTTTTTGTAAAACCTTTTAGTTTTATCCTATTAAGGAGATTAAACCACTTTTTATCAAGTGCTTGTTCTTGAATATTCTCATTAGTTGTTGGATTATTATTTTGTGTTACAGCAGGTTTTACAGTTTGTTGAGATTGTTCTGGCTTAAATGTATTTTTAAGTAAGCTTATATCATTTCTAGCAGTTGTTGCGTTAGCAACTATTTTAGAGGTCTGGGTTACATCAGTTAGGTTTTTTTTTTGAAACGCTATAAGTCTAAGAATAGCCATAGTTACACCAGTTTCAAAATTTGGTGCTAAAGCAATATCTTTTTTAGCAATTATCGTTAATTGATATAAGAAGTGTGCTTGTTCAATTGATATTTTTGCCAAAATATTATTGATTATATCAACATCAATATCATTAATAGCATCTAAAGACTGTGTAAAGCTATAAATACAGCAAGCAAACCAAATTTCGGCGATTCTATCTAGTACAGCATCAGCACTACTTTCTGTAAGTGCTAAATTTTTGACAGCTGGCAGTATGGCTTTTGGATCATTATCAATAATCGCATTGATAATACTATATACTTCTTCACTGTCTATGATTCCGAGCATTTGTTTAATCTGAGCTTGCTTAAGTTCACCACTACAAAAGCTAATAGCCTGATCAAGTAAGCTTAAAGCATCTCTTAAGCTGCCTTTGGCATGATAAGCTATATACTCAAGTGACGGCTCATCTGAGTTTATATTCTCTTTAGCTAGGACTGTTTTTAGTTGATCTTTGATGTCAGCCTGTGAGATATGCTTCAGATGAAGTTGAATACATCTAGATAGTATCGTAACAGGAATCTTATGATAATCTGTAGTCGCTAGGATAAATTTGACATATTCTGGCGGCTCTTCAAGGGTCTTTAGTAAAGCATTGAAACTTTGCTTAGAAAGCATATGTGCCTCATCGATTAGATAGACTTTATAGCGTCCTTGTGATGGCATATATTGGATATTATCTAAGATTTCTTTGGTCTCTTCGACACCTGTACGTGAAGCAGCATCAATTTCAATCAAATCCATAAAACTATTATTGTTGATTGCTACACAGTTTTCACATTTGTTGCAAGGCTCTGCAGTAACACCAGTTTTACAGTTTAGACATTTTGCTAAGAGTCTACCAAGTGTTGTCTTACCAACCCCACGCGTACCTGTAAATAAGTAAGCATGGTGGATTTTTTGAGTTTCTAAAGCATGCACTAAACTGTTAAGAGCATGTTGCTGTCCAGCAACTTCTGAAAATGACTGTGGGCGATATTTTCTTGCTAATGCTTGATATGACATTTACAAATTAATCTATTAGAAAATCTTATATTAAATGATAACAGACTTAAGCTAAAAGAATAAGAGGGTATTTAGATAACTTTGAATAGTCTTTATTTGTAAAATTTAGCGTAAAAATATAAAATCTATAGACAAATTTATAATAATAAAAATCTAAAAAATGGAATCTATAAATTATAAGCTTGTGTTAAAAGATCTAACGGCCCGTATTAAATCTTTACGGGACTATCTTTGACTACGATGCTAAGAAAGAAAAGCTAACAGAAGTCTTAATGGAGCTAGAAGATGGCGCTATTTGGGACAATCCAGAGTATGCACAAAGTTTAGGTAAACAAAAGGTTGAGCTAGAAAGTGTTGTAAATAGTTGTGAGCATATTTCAGAGACATTAGAAACTCTTAGCGAACTTTTAGAAATGGCAGAGCAGGATGAGTCACTAATGCAAGAAATTGCTCGAGATACACGGGATGTGGCTAGTGAAATTGAAAAGCTAGAGTTTAGAAGAATGTTTTCTGGTAAGATGGATGCTAATAATGCCTTTTTGGATATTCAGTCAGGTTCAGGAGGAACCGAAGCGCAAGATTGGGCAGAGATGCTGATGCGGATGTATATGCGTTGGGCAGATAGCCATGGCTTTAAGGTAAGCGTTGATAATGTTTCAGATGGCGATGTTGCAGGTATAAAAGGTTGTACACTGAAAATAGAGGGTGAATATGCTTATGGTTGGTTGCGTACCGAAACTGGTATTCATAGGTTAGTGCGCAAATCACCTTTTGACTCAAACAGTAAACGTCATACATCTTTTGCATCGGTGTTTATCTCACCTGAGGTTGATGATGATATTGATATTGAAATAAATCCTGCTGATTTACGAGTCGATACTTATCGCGCTTCTGGGGCAGGTGGTCAGCATGTAAACAAAACTGATTCAGCTGTGAGAATAACGCATATTCCAACAAATATTGTAGTGCAAAGTCAAAGTGATAGGTCACAGCATAAAAATAGAGATAACGCGATGAAACAGCTTAAGTCAAAGCTATATGAGATGGAGCTACAAAAGCGTAATGCTGAAAAGAATGCTCTTGAAGACTCAAAAGCTGATATCGGCTGGGGTAGTCAAATCCGTTCGTATGTGCTTGATCAGTCACGTATCAAAGATTTAAGGACAGGAGTGGAAAACACCAATACTCAAGCAGTATTAGATGGTGATTTGGATAAGTTTATTGAGGCTAGCTTGAAAAGTGGGTTATAATACATACTTTACAAAGAATGGTTCGCTACTTACTATGTAAGTTTTAGCAACATACTTTTTGCAGTAGCAGCCCTTTGACTTGGCTCAGGGGTCGAGTATGCAAAACTGCCTAGCACTTGTTGCTGCTTATTTGCATGATAATGGTATCTACAAAACTCGCATAAGTTCAGACAGTTGTAGATACTTCAAATTATCATTGCAAAAGCTATCCGTAAAAGTGCAAATTTTTATGATAATAAGGTTCAAAAAAATGAGTAGTAAATTAAAAGATTTGATAAAAACAGCGATAAAAGAATATTTAGATGCTAATGATATAACAGTCAAAGATGCTATCAGAGGTAAGATTAGAGAGCAAATTAGTGAGTTTTTAGGTGAAGTAAGCGAGATAAATGAGCAAGTCAAAGAACAAATTGTAGCACTTGTGAAAAAGCATGTAACGGAGTTACAAGAAAGCTCACAAATTGCCTTGAGAAAAGAAAAGTTAAAAACTTTAGCTCAGCAAAATAACGGTATAAGTCACCCGAATGGTTTCCGAAGAAATGCTGTTGCTGCAGAATTACAAGCTCGCTATGCTGATAAAACCAAGCAAGAATTAGAAGAGCTAAATAACAAGCAACAATATAATTTGACAGGCAGAGTAGTTTTGCGCCGTGTCATGGGTAAAGCATCTTTTATAACACTACAAGACTACACAGGCAGAATCCAAGTTTATCTAAAAAAGAGTGACTTGTCAGAGGGACAATATGAAACCTTCAAAAATCTATGTGATTTAGGTGATATTGTCGGTATTTCAGGAAATATGTTTAAGACAAATACGGGCGAGCTTTCTGTAGAAGCAAACCATTTTGAGGTTTTAACAAAGGCGATTCGTCCGCTACCAGATAAATTCCATGGTTTGGCAGATCAAGAAATGAGATACCGCCAGAGATATGTTGATTTAATTACAAATGAAAAAGCGCGTGAAGTTTTTAAGGTGCGTTCAAAAGTTGTAAGTTTTATCCGTAACTACTTTGATAAATTAGATTTTATGGAAGTAGAGACGCCTATGATGCATGTTTTACAAGGTGGTGCTGCTGCTAAGCCATTTAAGACACATCATAATGCTTTGGATATGCCTTTATACTTGCGTATTGCTCCAGAGCTTTATCTAAAAAGACTAGTTGTTGGTGGTTTTGAGCGTGTTTATGAGATAAATCGTAATTTTAGAAACGAGGGGGTATCTTCGCGCCATAATCCAGAATTTACAATGCTAGAGTTCTATATGGCGTACGCTGATTATAACGATCTTATGGATTTAACAGAGGATATGCTTTCTAAGCTTGTACAAGAAGTTATTGGTAGTGAAGTACTTGAGTATGGAGAGTATAAAATCAACTTTGGTGGTAAGTACGAGCGTATCTCAATGGTTGATTCAATTGTTAAATATAATGATGATATTACCAAAGAAGATTTAGCAACTTTTGAATCAGCTAAAAAGGTTGCTGAGAAATTAAAAATAAAAGTAGAAACATTCCATGAACTTGGACACCTGATAAATGAAATATTTGAAGACACTGTTGAGCATAAACTTATTCAGCCAACATTTATCACGGATTATCCAGCGGTAGTTTCACCACTAGCGCGTAGGCAAGATGGTAATCTAGAATTTACAGATAGATTTGAATTCTTTGTCGGAGCGCGTGAGATTGCTAATGGCTTCTCTGAGCTTAACGATGCTGAGGATCAAGCTGAGCGCTTCAGAAAACAGGTTGAAGCGGCTGCATCTGGTGATGATGAGGCAATGCCGTATGATAAAGATTATATCCGTGCTTTAGAATATGGTATGCCGCCAACAGCTGGTCAAGGTATTGGTATTGATAGACTTGTAATGTATCTAACAAACTCACAGTCTATTAGAGACGTGATTTTATTCCCGCATATGAAACCAGAGTGAATTAAATGCTACAGGAGTTTCGCACTTTATGTAAAATTTAGTTTAGCTGCGATAGCATCAGTAATTCCATGCTTGATAACTTCCCATTTTTGCTGTATTAGCTCAAACATAATCTGACAGTCACACATCAGTTTGAATCTAATTTCATTTCCAAACTAGTGTCAGATTTCTCAAACATATTACCTAAATTTTTCTCTTTTGCCAAAGGTTTTGAGTCAATAAAAGTTTGCATAGGTGTTTTTCCATAACAGTGCTTACCAGAATGGGTCTTTCATTGTTGTAATAATCCAACCATATATCAACATCTTGCTGAATTTCTTCAATTGTTGAATAAACCTTTTTTCTAAACATTGTCTCATAACATTCATTTTTCGTAGTTTTCTGGAATCTTTCACATATACCATTAGTTTGAGGGGAATTAGCTTTTGTTTTAGTATGATCAATGTCTTCTATTGGATTAAGGTCTGGTGAATATGGAGGCAAAAACTCAATAATATGCTCAGCATCAGCAATCATCTTTAACATATCAGTATTCTTGTGAAAAGTAGCATTATCCATAACTATTACAGTTTTTGTTTTCAAACTTGGTAATAAGAAATATTTTATCCATTTTGAAAATACAACACTATCAATATTACATCTAAATAGTTCTAGAGCAAATAATACTTTATCTATCAAAGCTCCTATAACATTTGTTCGACCTCTAGCTCCCCAATCGCAGACCCCGTAACATCTTTGACCTTGGCTAGAGTAGCCATGAGTTCTAGGCATATCTAATGCATGACCAGATTCATCTAGGTAACAGATAGGCAAACCTTTAGCTTTATATTGTTCAATCTTTTTCTGAAATAATTTTCGCTTGTCTTCGTCTGCTTTGGGGTGAATCAGAGTTTTTTTTATATGTAACATCTAACTTTTTAAGATTATAGCTAATACAATGCTCGCTAACTCCCAACCTTTCTGCTCTTTCTTTTAGGTATGCATCAGGATAGTCCAATACATCTTGTTTTAACTTAACTAAATCAAGTTTGGTATTAGGCTTATTTCTTGTACCTTTAGGTAAATTACCTTTTAACCACTCTTGGATACTTCTAACGCTAATATTAAATCTATTTGATAATTTTAAAAAGCTAACACCTTCTGGTTTTAGCTTTAATACCTTTTTTATAAAGTGATGCGAATATGCCATAAGAGTAAATAAAAATAGTATACTACTTTTATACGTGGGTAGCTATATAAAGCCGAGAAAAGCAGAACAAGTCTTATCAAACCTAGAGAAAACCCTTCTAAAATGCTTAATTTTAGAGAAAAAGTTCTCTATCAAATGTCTTTTCCTTATAAATATGCCTATCAACATTATGGCCTTTGGTATAGTTTTCTCTAGCAGGAATGACTGGTTTATTTTTATTTTCCTCAAGGAATTTTATATTTTCTTCAGAGAAATATGCCTTATCAGCAAGAATATAAGCATTTGTTATTCCTTCTAAGAGTTGTTGTGAGGGTACAATATCATGGACATTACCAGCAGTTATTATAAATCTAACGGGATTTCCTAGGGCATCTGTAAGAGTATGAATCTTTGTTGTTAAGCCACCCACACTTCTACCCAAAGCATTGATTTCATTACCATTTATCTCATAACCACTAGCACAAGCATGTGCTTTAACAGATAGTGAATCTATCATGAACTGTTGTGAATCAATGTCTGAAACATAAGTCATTAGATTATTCCAAACACCTTTGGCAGCCCAGTATTTATAACGCTTATGGATGGCTCTACTATTACCATAATCCTTGTGAAGATATTTCCACTGAGCTCCTGTTTTTAAGATAAAAAACACTGCTTCTATGAATCTTCTAAGCTTAACTACATCTTTTGTATGCAATCCTTTTTGAGCTGTTAGAAAAGTTAAAATAGTTGACCAATTTGTTTCTGATATGTAATATTCCATATATGTTAAGTATGTTTTTTTGTTTCACAAAACTATTTAAATATACTTAACTGCTTTATTCAATTTTTTTGTTCATGGAACCTATTAATATTTAAAAAAATAAATTTATAGTTTTGCTTATTCAATATTATAACTTATTAAATATTATTAGGGTATAATTAACTTATAAAATAAACAAATTTAGTAAAAGGAGTTTTTATGGACTCAAAAATTATAAACATTTTAAATAACTTAATAGAAGTATCCCGAGATGGAGAAAATGGGTTTCGTACTTCAGCTAATAATGTCAGTGATCAAAAGCTTAAAACTATATTGTTAAAGAGAGCAGAAGGATGTAAAGAGGCTGTAAAAGAATTACAAAAATATGTTGTAGAGTATGGAGGTGAGGTTGAAGATAGCACTAGCATCTTAGGAAATTTACACCGAGGGTGGGTCAATATAAAGTCTATGCTTACTGGATATAATGATCATGCAATACTTGTAGAGTGTGAAAGAGGTGAAGGGTATGCAAAAAAAGCTTATGCTGAAGCTTTAGAAGTTAATGATATACCTAGTAATATTCGTGAATTAATCCAAAAACAAAATGATAGTCTTTTAGAGAACTATACTCTTGTTTGTAAGTTAAAAGAAGAATACAAAGAGAAATATTAAGGAATTTAGGTTCCATGAACAAAAAATCATCTAAGCCAAATAAAAGTACTAGCTAAAGCAATAAAACCTAAAAAAGCTGAGCAAGTCTTGTCAAATCTGGAGAAAGCTCTTCTAAAGTGCTTAATTTTAGAGAAGAAATTCTCTATGAGATGCCTTTCTTTATAAATATGCCAGTCAATATTATGATCTTTTGTGTAGTTTTCTCTAGCAGGAATCACAACAGTATTACCATTTTCTTTGAGAAACCTTACATTTTCGTCTGAAAAGTATGCTTTATCAGCAAGAATATAAGCATTTGTTATCCCTTTTAAAAGTTCTGGAGAAGGTACAATATCATGAATATTGCCTGCAGTTACTATAAATCTAACGGGATTTCCTAGAGCATCTGTAAATTAGCTTTATAAACCAAATAAAATTGAAAATAACACTTAAAATTAGTAAAATGGGTAGGTTAGTAAAAACATAATAATGAAAAAAATGGCTAATAAATTAGAGATAACACTTGAAAAAATTATATTTAGTATACGATGGCTACAAGCTCCTGTTTATATTCTATTATCATTTATTCTCATAACTTATATTTATATGATATTTATCGAATTGAAACACTTATTTGTAGTTTTAATTTACTCGAATAAATTTAATATAGAAAAATTAACTACTTTGACCTTAACATTATGTGAAGCTGTTTTGGTAGCAAATTTAGTTGTAATGGTAATAATTAGTGGATATGAAAATTTTGTTTCTAAAATGAATAATTCCAAAGAAAAATACGGGCAACCTGTGTGGATAAAAAAATTATCACCTGACGCTGTTAAAATAAAAATTGCTGGATCAATAATAACTATTTCATCAATATCTTTATTGCAAGGTTTTTTGGATATTTTACATACAACTGATAGAGAACTATTATGGGGGGTGACTATTCATATTGTTTTTGTTGTATCCGCACTATTGATATCCATTACATCTTATATAGTAGGTAAATACAGTCATACTAGTGAACCTCAATAATTCCAAACTTTTCTGATGTTAGATAACCTTATAAAATTTATATTTGGAATGCTCTTTCATCTGGTATAGCTAACTCACTATATTTTAGTTACATAAATTGCCTAAATAAAGTATCAACATCACACCTGTATTTTCTTTTGTAATGCTTAGCTTGAGCCCACTTTTTCTCTATCTTATTATATTGAAGAGAGTATGGGGGTAAAAACAAGAGTATATGTTGATTTTTTTATAATAAAGGTCTAAGAAGCTTTTCATTATGGAAGCTAGCGTTATCGATGATATAGGCAGAATTTACAGGTAAGTTTTTTATCAATTCATTTTCTACCCAATCTGTATATATTGCAGTATCAATACTGCAGTTAAATAACCCTAAACAGATTAACTCTTTTTTATGCAAAGCGCCTATTACATTAGTTCTTTTTTTATTACTAAAATCCTTAACTCCGTAACATCCTTCTCCTTTAATAGAATATCCATGGGTCCTGGGCATATCATATGCAAAACCGCTTTCATCACCATATACAATATTTCTACCTTCTTGAATATAATTATTTAATCAAGATTGGAAACCCTTTTGTTTAATAGGATCTGCTTTAGGGTGGCTATAAATCTTTTTTTATATGTTATTTCTAAGTGAAGTTACGGACTTTTAAATTTAAGCAGTCATTTTGAGTATCTTTTTCATTTTTATAATTTCCCTATGACTCGCTTGATTGGCGGCAATTAACATTTTCCTTTTCAAAGCGTAGTGATTTTTATTTGAAGCAAGTTTTAGTTTTTCAAGTTCAATAAAGGGCGTGTTGAAAACTAGCCATATATAGAATAATATTTGTTAAAATATAGTTAAATTAATTTTCATATGCTTATCAGATGAATCAACTAGAGATGATAAGTCTTAATGACTTAGTACCGAGAAATCATATATATCGTAAGTTTGTATCGATTTGGAATTTTAAAAATGTTGCTAAGAAATTAAAGAAGTTTGAAAAAGATAACCCTTATAAAGGTTATGGAATGCTACGTTTATTTAAATGTTTGCTATTACAATTTATGGAAGATCTTAGCGATAGAGAATTAGAGAAATATCTACAAGAGAATAACGCAGCAAAATGGTTTTGTGAATTTACATTATTAGAAAAAACTCCCGATCATAGTGTATTTTGTAAATTTAGAAAGAATATAGGTACTCGTTTTATATCGGAAATTTTTAATGATTTAAGAAAGCAATTAAAACAACAAGGATTTATCAATGAAGTCTTTAGTTTTGTTGATGCTAGTCACTTAATAGCTAAAGCTAATCTTTGGAAAGAAAGAGATAAAGCTATCAAAGAGAAATATGAAAAGTTAAATAATGAAATACTTCCTAAAGTAGCTATAGATAAGCAAGCACGTATAGGCTGTAAAGGTAAAGATAAATTTTGGTATGGTTATAAGAAACATACTAGTGTAGATATGCAGAGTGGACTGATTAATAAAGTAGCTGTGACACCTGCCAACGTTACAGATGCAAAGGGTATAAAATATGTTTGCCCTGATGGTGGTGCGATTTATGCTGATAAGGGATACTGTACAAAATATGCTAACAAAACTGCCAGGGATAACTGTTGTGACCTTAAAGCCATAAAGAAGAATAATATGCTTGGTAAAAACCATGATCAAGACAGTTGGTTTAGTGCTATACGTTCACCTTATGAAAGAGTGTTTGCTCATCAGGATAAACGTGTTAGATATAGAGGAGTTTCAAAAAATCACTTTGCTGAACTGATGAAATCTATTTGCTTCAATCTTAAGCGACTTGTAGTGCTTGACCCACTCAATTTGTGCTTGAACTAGGATAAGTGTATCCAAATATCAGAAATATTAATAAAACATAAAGAAAAACTTTAGAATAGGGACTTTCCAAATAAATGTGTAAATTCTTAATTAACCTGCTAGATTATATCAAGCAAAATATTAAGGATAGAAACAATGTCTAAGAATAAGAAGTCAGAAGATATTTACTCAGCTATTGCAGATCAAATAATAGATTCAGGTGTTGATGTTAATCAAATGTTTGAGAAAGATGGTTTGCTAAAGCAACTAACAAAACGATTATTAGAAAAAGCACTAGATACAGAAATGAATAGTCATCTTGGCTACTCAAAGCATCAACGCAGTAACTCTTCAAATGCTAGAAATGGCTATAGTAATAAAAGTTTATCTACGGATACTGGTAATATAGATATATCGATTCCTAGAGATAGAGATAGTAACTTTGAGTCTCAAATAGTTCCCAAAAGAGTAACAAAGATAAATGGATTAGACCAAAAAATTATATCTTTGTATGCTAAAGGTATGAGTACTACAGATATCCAACAACAGTTATTTGAGTTATATGATACAAAGATAAGTACAAGCTTTATAAGTGATGTTACAGAAGCTATTATTGATGATGTTAAAGCGTGGCAAAATAGACCTTTAGAGTCAGTTTATCCAATAGTGTTTTTTGACTGTATAGTCGTTAAAGTTAGAGAAGACAAGCATATTATTAATAAAGCTGTGTATGTAGCTCTTGGCATATCGTTAACTGGTCATAAGGATGTATTAGGTCTTTGGATCAGTCAAAATGAAGGTGCTAAATATTGGCTAGGAGTATTTACTGAATTAAAGAATAGAGGCTTACAGGATATATTTATAGCATGTACTGATAATTTAAAAGGCATGTCTGATGCTATACAAGCTATATACCCTGATACAAAGCATCAGCTTTGTATCGTTCATCAAATTCGTAATAGTCTTAAGTATGTGCCATATAAAGACAAGAAAGAGGTAGCTAGAGAATTAAAGAAAATATATGATGCTGATACCATTGAAATAGCCGAATCTGAGCTTGATAACTTTGCAAACAAATATGATACTAAATACCCTTTAATTTCAAAGTCATGGGTAAATAATTGGGATAATTTAACTGTATTCTTGCAATACCCTGAAAAAATTCGTAAATTTATTTACACTACTAATGCGATAGAATCGCTTAATAGTCAGTTTAGGAAAGTCATTAAGAATAAAAAGCTATTTCCTAAAGATGACTCTGTTTTCAAATCTTTATACTTGGCTATAGATTATTTGACTAAAAAATGGTCTATGCCTGTTAGATATTGGAATGAGGCTATGCCTTATTTTGCTATCGAGTTTGAGCATAGAATTCAGAGATTCATGTAAGTGAATTTACACAGTTAAGTGGAAAGGCTCTTAGAATAGTGGCCTAAGATGCACAGCATTAAAAAATTAAGCTTTAAACACACAAATTGGGTAAGCTTTCAACAGCCCCATAAATGCACCTATAGATAAACCTATATGGTTAAGCTGAGTAGTAATTACAGATGTAGGTGATTTAGCAAGGCTAGCGTTTTGTTTTATACTTCGATGATAAACTTCTATCTTCCATCTTTTTTGTTAGATATCTTCTATGTGGTTACTCTCTAGGTTTAGATCATTAGTAATTAAATAGATCTCGCCTGTTGAATTGTCCCCGTTTTTGAAGACTTGGCGAGTAACCTACAAGACTATATTTTATATCTTTTAAATAAATTTTCATAGCTTTATTTTCTAGCAACCCTAATTCATCTAACCTACAGTACAAGAGCATTAGCTTTACTCTTAGCAACCAAACGATTATTCGCTATGCCTATTACATACTTGAGTTTATGTTTGTTAAAGAATTTTAAATTAGCTTTAGAAGCAAAATATCTATCAGCTACTATATAATCAAAACTAGAGAAATTCTTAATAATTTTCAATATCAGTTTTCTTGCCAGTTCATTAATTGTATAGCGTGCTTTACGCTTTAAGCGTTCTCTACCTGCTTTATCTTTTTCTACTACAAGATTTTCCTTAGTTTGTACCTCAAAACCTACGGGAATATTAGCATCAGCAACATGGGTTAAAGCACCAATAAGATTTATGCCTTTGCTCTACCTACAGAATGATCATAAAACCAGTTGACTACCTCATTGACCCTACTATCAGGTTTAGGTTCTATTGTATTATCTATAGATAATATCTTTGGCTCATCTTTGTAAGCGTTTAAAATACTTTTACCTTTTAACCAGACATATTTACTTTCATAACTACCAACTTTTAACATCCGAGAAAAACTATCATGCTTTACTAGTTCATCTAACATACTTGAACACATTATCGCACTTGCTTGGGAGTTTTGACATAATATATATTCAGTATATAGATTTGCTAATTCACGTTGTTTCATTTTTAGAACATAACATAGTTGATGTAATTATAAAATTAACACATAGAAAACTTTTTCGCTTTAACTTTTTCGTAAAAGTCCATAACTCCAGTTTCTAACCTTTGTAAAGCATAGCATATACAGCTTTGGCTTACTCCAAAGCGTTCTGCTCTTTCATATTGATAATCATCACAGTAAGCTCTTACATCTTCAAGTAACTCTGTTTGGGTTACTTTAATTTCAGGTCTAGATTTGGTAGCCTTGGGTTTAATTTGTTTACTCCATAAATATACTGAGTTTTTACCAATTTTAAATCTATCTGCTGTAGCTTGGTAGGTTAAACCTTCCGACTCTTTTATCGATAACACTTTCTTACGAAAATATAGTGAATAGGTCATTGTCTCAAATACAAAACATTATATCTAAAATATAGTGATTTGGCTATATCAGCTAAAATTGCTGATATGGGTTACAAAATATAGAGGTTATGGCGCTAGATATGACAAAAATTCACAAAACTTATTTTTGATTCGTCTTTGATCAATTAAATCAATAGTCTTTCAAATATAATTTGTGTAAAGTGAGTTAGTTATCTAGAGCAGCCCCAAGATAAAAGCAATAATATATTTTCTTGTAAAAAAACTTAAAGATTATAAGAGATAAGCTTTAGCTAATATCGGGTAAGTAAAGAATATAAACTGACCAATATTGACGAGATAATGACAAATAATATTTACTTCAATCTTTTTTGTCTTAGAATATGCGATACCATATATAAGGCTAGCTATAAATGCTAGTAATGCAAAGCGAGTTCCTGCAAATGCGATATGAATAAATGCAAATGCAATTGATGTGAATATTACGGCTATAATTGGGTTAAAATATTTTTGGAGCCTAGATTGAATAAAGCCTCTCCAGAAGATTTCCTCAGATAGACATGTAAATATGAGATTTACAAAAATAAATACTAAAGTATAGTGCGTTAGTTTAAAATCAAATTTTATGAAGTCAAATAAGTAGCTTATAGGAATTAGGATGCAAACTGCTATTAAGCCATAAAAAACCCCTGATTTTATAACTGAAAATAGTTTACTCAAATTTTTCAAAAGCCTAATTTCTGACGAAAAAAGTAATAAAAAATATGTTGGTATAATAGAGCTATAATTTAAATATAAGCTAAAAGGAATAGCATCTTTTGAAATTTGAACGTTTTTAATTATACATATATTATTAAAACCAGGAAAAAAATGGATGTAGTTAAGAAATAGAATTACTGCAGTGATTCCAAAGAAAAATAAACTAAAGCCTTTTTTACTTTTAAAATAAAAGCTTAAATGAATAAAAATAATTATTATGGTAATTACTAAAAGCCCAGTTAAACTTACTATTGCTCCTAATGATGCAAAAATTAGAGAAGATGTAACTGTAATATAGCCAAAAGCCTTAAATCTTGTCCATAATGATAAAACAGAAGTGATAGCTAAGATATACGCTAAGTATATGAATATTAAATTGAGCATAATTTTAGGATTTGTCTAACAGTTCAATTATAGAAGTGTTATTATTCATTATAGCATCTTCTATTGGCTTTTTGCCCCATCTGTCTGTAGCATTAACCTCAGCACCTTTACGGATAAGATATTTAACAATATCTTCATGGCCTTCGGCAGCAGCTAGGTGAAGCGCTGTTCTTTTATCATAATCACCTTTGTTAATATCAACACCTAAGGCAACGGCTCTTTTTACTTCAGATAAATCGCCAGCACTTGCTGCCCAAATTAGTTCAAAAGTTAAGTTTGACTCAACAACCATTCTATTCTCAACAGGATTTATTTTGTCACAATGAGTTATATGGTCGTAGTTATGGAAACTAAACTTCTCTATTAGCCTTTTACTAAATTCAACACCTCTAACAGAATTATGATTAGAATCTAGGCGAGGAGAAAATATTGCAAAACCACCAACATTTGGGATAGCTATAGCTAGAGCTCCAGAGACTCCAGACTTTGCTGGTAATCCAACAGAGAAGGCATATTCGCCAGAGAAATCATACATACCGCAAGAATACATCATTGATAAGCAGTTACGAATTGTTGTTGGCGAAAATATTTTTTTGCTAGTAAAGGGGCATATGCCGCCATTAGCAATAGATGCCATAATTTTTGCCATTTTTTTGGCATTGACTTGAATAGAGCAAGTTTGGAAATAGAAATCTAATGCAGTGTAGATGTTTGTGCCCTCTGGAAAAGCACCTACCTCTTTCATAAAATGAGCTAGAGCATAATTTCTATCGGCAGTTTCTTTTTCTGAGTGATATACAGCATTGTCAAAGCCAATAGGTTCACCACCTGCTAAATCTTGCCAAACATTAGTAATGTATTCAAATCTATCAGCAAGATTCCATTCTGGTTTAATTAGTGAGCACATCATGATAGCACCAGAATTTATCATTGGGTTATGAGGTAGGTCGTACTTGTTTAATGCTATAGCATTAAAGGTAATACCACTTGGTTCTCTGCCAACATGTTGGTGAACTTTATCTTCACCATTTTCTTCAGTGGCTATACAGTATGTAATAGTTTTTGCAGTTGACTGTACACAGTAAGGTTGTAGATAATCTCCTAAGGTAATCATCTGACCATCGACACTACAAAAAGCCACAGCAAAAAGATTAGGATCAACTCTTGCTAACTGAGGAATATAGTCTGCATTCTTACCAGATTCATTTTTTTTAGTTTCGTTATATATAGCTTCGATTTCTTTTTTAAAATCCTTAAAATTAGGTATTATAAAACCTTTATTAACTGATTTTTCAATAAGATTTATACTTTCAAATGCAATCTCTAGGAATGTATTAAAATCAATCTTATCAATAACTGTTAAGCTATCTAGTTCTGTTTTTAGTTTTTTGATACGTGGATCGTCAATAGTAATGCCAGAATCATTTAAAATCTCTAAAATATCTATTTTTGTTATAAAACCATCTTTATCACAGATAGCATTAAAAATATTTTTATAATAGTCTTCGCCACTAGATGTAGTTTTAATCATTATTGTTTTCATATAGATATACAGTTTTTACTAAAAATAATATTGAATTATTTTACCGAAAAAAAAGAAGATTTAATATAAATAAGATTTGCTTAGCTAATAGTAGCTGTCGCAAGAGCTATAGCTACTAAATATGGATCTGAGTTTGCCCCTGGTCTTCTATCTTCAAAGTAGCCATAGCCTTTTAAAGCAACTGGTCTTGGGACTCTAATAGAAGAACCTCTATCAGCATCTCCAACTTTGAAAGTATTGATATCACAAGTCTCATGAAGTCCGGTTAATCGCTCATGAAGATTAAAACCATAATTTTTGATATCGATACTATGGTTTTTCTCTAGATTCTTAACTATGTATTCAATAGCTTTTCTACCCTCTTTAGGATCTCTAGTTTTCTTCGTTGAGAAGTTTGTATGAAGTCCAGCACCATTCCAATCACCTTTGATAGGCTTATTATCAAATGAAATGGTAATACCATATTCTTCACCAAGCCTCTCTAATAACCATCTAGCAAGTTGAGTATGATCTGCAACATTTAGTATACCAGCATCTTCACCATCTACACCTCTATAACCAATTTGAAATTCCCATTGTCCTGGCATAACTTCAGCATTTATACCATAGAATAAAATTCCTGATTCTAGACAAGCCTGCATATGAGCTTCAACTAAGTCACGGCCAAAAGCTTTGTTTGCTCCAGCACTACAGTAGTAAGGTCCTTGAGGTCCTGGGAAACCAGTTGTCGGCCAGCCTAATGGACGACCATCTTTGAACATTGTATATTCTTGCTCAAAGCCCGCCCACATCTGATGATCTTCGGCACTATCTAAAAGAGCTCTTAGTTTTGCTCGATTATTTGTCTTGTGTGGAGTTTGTCCATCTGGGTTATAAACCTCACATAATACTAAATAGCCATAGTCTCTTAGCGGGTCAATTACAAAGTTAACAGGTTTAAGAATACAATCTGAGTTATCACCTGTAGCTTGGTTTGTTGAAGAACCATCAAAACTCCATTCTGGGAAGTCATCTGGAGTCTCAAATTCTTTAAAAGGTAAAACTCTTGCTTTAGATCTAAGATGAGGTACAGGATCTGAACCATCAACCCATATGTATTCTGCGGTTATTACTTTCATAACTTTATTATATTCCTTAACATTGGTTAATTCTGTTTAATGATATCAATTGTCTAAAAAAAGTAAATGCTGCTATCACAGTTGCAATTAAAATTTAGAAAAATTCTTAGTGGATTTATTAGAAAATATCAAAAACAATTTCATTAAGTTTAAGCTGGATATTGCCTTTTCTCGCACCTTTGATACATAGATCAGTATCAAGACATTTTTCCAGCCCTGCTGAAATTTTTTTAGAACTAAGCTTATTTGCTAAACTAGTATAAAACTTCTGTTTAGCTGACCAGATATTATTATCTTTAAAGATCTTTTGATGATAAGTTGCTTGAGTATTCTTAAGTTGAGAAAGTATTCTTAACTCTCTTTTTAAAGCCCAGAGTACAAGAGGCGGCTTGTCATTTTCGTTTAGGATGCTATTGAGTATCTTTAGTGCTTTGCTTTTGTGTTGAGAAAGGATTGCTTCAGAAAGATCAAATACATCAAAACTAGCATGCTCATGTAGAAAAGGACGAATTGTATTTTCATCAAAGACTTGGCTATTTTGGCGTGCGAGTAGTTTTATGATTTGCTTTGTTGCTACCAAGTTACCTTCAGTCTTTAGAGCTAAGAGTTGTGTTGCTTCTTTTGTAAGGTTTAAGCCGACTTGTTGTGTTTCATAATTTATGATATTTATGGCATTATCTAAATTTGGTTGAAAAATACGAATATGAATAGCCTTATGCTCTAAGCTTTGAAACCACTTCACTGTAGTGTTTTGCTTTTTCATACCACTGAAAACAAGTAAGTAAACATTATCATCATCGTTTATAAGCTTATCGACTAATGCTTGTTGGAGTTTTTTTTGTGGAGGCTTATCAAAATTAAATTGGATAAATTTATTTATTGTAAATAAGCTAAGGCTATCAACTTCGTTATACAAAACATCTATATTTTGTTCATTTAAATCCTGATAATTGATTTCATAACTTTTAGCTTTAAACTGATTAATTATTTTTTCAATAGCGTTATGTCTTTGTAGAGGTTCATCACCTGTTATGATAAAAAGTTTGTAGGCTGTGAGATCATTTTTTTGCAGTAGATCAAAATAACTTAATTCCATAATAATAAAAACTTTTAACTGTTGTTATATATCATAGTTAGTTTACTATACTGTTTAGCATATAAAAAATCAAAAGAGGTTTAATTATGAAAAAGTTAGTTGTAGTACTGCTAACAACAGCGCTAATATTGCTGTCAGGTTGTGTAAGCAAACCAGCAAATATCAACCCTGTCAAAAACTTTCAAGCGGATAAATATCTTGGTAAATGGTATGAGATAGCAAGGTTTGATAATAGTTTTGAAAAGGGTATGATAAATGTCTATGCTGACTATAGTTTAAACCCGGATGGAACTATAAAAGTAGTAAATAGTGGTATCACACCATCAACTGGTAAGAGAAGCTATGCTACAGGAGTTGCTAAATTTGTTGAAAATAAAAATATTGGCTACCTTAAAGTATCTTTCTTTAGACCTTTCTATGGGGCGTATGTAGTATTTAAACTTGATGATGATTATAAATATGCTTATGTGGCCGGTGCCGATAAAGATTATTTATGGCTACTTGCTCGAACACAAACAGTGCCACAAAATATCAAAGATGACTTTATTAACCGAGCAAAAGCTTTAGGTTATGATACTGATAAACTAGTTTGGGTTAAACAGTAAACAAGATAGTTGATTTAAACAAAAATACCAATCGAATCAACAAAGATGGATTTTATAAATTACTAGCATATATAGACTAGGGTGGTTGATCAGTTGATTTTTTAATCAATAATCACTTTATTTATAAATCGAGTTTGTTGTCATTTAACCATTTTTAATTAGTTCTAAAGAAGCTAAAATATAAATCATATTTGTGTATATTATTTTTAGATGAAGAGTTTACGTAATTTTGATAGCTTTGATTTTGGTTGGCTAGTTGTCAGTGTTGGCATGGCTGTTGGTGCTGGAATAGTTTTGGTTCCAGTAAGTGTTGGTGTGGTTGGTTTTGCTGTCTTTGTAGTATCGATACTTATAGCATATCCAGGTATTTATCTTTTTCAGAAGCTATATATTCAGACTTTATTTGCTGCTAAACAACCAAGGCCATATAAGGAAACTGTCGCTGAGCTATTAGGTGGTAAGTGGGCAACTTTTTTAGGGGCATTGTATCTATTAATGATGCTAACATGGACTATAATCTACGCTGAAGTTGTAGCAAAGTCTCTAGCGGCTTATTTATATATGTTTAAACTTACTGCTAACCCACATCTTGAGCATAATGCTTTGTACAGTGCTGTTTTGATGATAGCACTAATTTTCATAGGTATGAAAAGTCAGAAGCTTTTTGTCAGAGTATCAACTTTTTTAGTAGTTATTTTAATTGTGGCAATTATTTTGGCATCGGTTTTTTTAATTCCGTTATGGTCATTTAATAATGTTTTACAGTTACCTGTTGATAGTGGCGAGTTTATCGCTAAAAGTATTATAATGTTACCATTTTCTTTGACATCGATCTTATTTATTCAATCATTAAGCCCTATGGTAATAGGCTATAGGCTGCATTATTGTAAAAAAGACAAAGACTTTGTTTTAGCTAAGACTGTTAGGACAATGACTTTAGCATTTATTATCTTAGTTGTTATTATTGGCTTTTATGTACTTTCATTTTCATTAGTTATCCCAAGAGCAGATGCGTTAGAAGCTACACAACATAATCAATCAGCATTTATACTTTTAGAAAAACAAGGCTTATCTAATGGTATGTTGTATATATGTGGAATTATAATTAGTTTATGCGCTATTTTAACTTCGTTTTTGAGTGTTTTAGCAGGTATGGAAGAATCCCTAAAAGGATTATTGAGAAAAACTGCAACAAGACTAGGTTTAAAAGATGATGCTAAGCATATTTTAAGCTTAAATACACTTGTAATAGTTATAATTTTTCTACTAACATGGCTTTCAATAGTTTTTGATGCACCAGTATATAAATTAGTGCCTTTATCTGGACCTGTATTTGGTATATTAGGCTGTTTAGTGCCAGCATATATTGTTTTTAAATTACCTGGCCTTGTGAGATATCGTACAAAAAGTATCTATTTTGTCATTTTCGTTGGAATTATATTAGTAATATCACCACTTTTGACTTCAGCTTTGTCTTAGAAACAAAAAAGTCATATTGAATACGTAATTAATTTTGATAGTTATTTATTTGGGCAGTTCGGTTATTGATTTTATCGTGAATGGTAGATAGAACTTATTTGTAGTCTTTTTAGAGACGTTTATCTACAATTAATGTCTAAAATGTCTCATCCCAGTAAAGACCATAGCAATACCAGCTTTATTCGCAGCATCGATAACTTCTTGGTCATTTTTTGAACCACCTGGTTGGATTACTGCTGTTGCTCCAGCTTTGATACACTCTTCTAGACCATCAGCAAAAGGAAAGAAAGCATCCGAAGCAACTACTGAGCCTTTAGCGCCTTGGTGAGCTTGTGCTTTTTCAGCACCAATACGCGCAGAATCAACTCGGCTCATCTGTCCAGCACCAATTCCTACTGTTTGAGTATCTCTAGCATAGACAATTGCATTTGATTTGACATATTTCACAGCTTTCGATGCAAAGATTAAATCAGCCCATTCCTTATCAGTAGGAGCTCTATCAGTGACAACCTTGCAGTCATTTATTTCAACACTACCATTATCATAAGACTGTGACAGAATGCCGCCGTGGATATTTTTACTTATCATAGGTGATGATTTATTATCAAAAACTTTGCCTGTTGCTAGGACGCGTAAATTTTTCTTAGCTGCCAAAATATCTAAAGCTTCTTGGGTATAAGATGGCGCGATTATTACTTCTAAAAACATCTTACCAAGAGACTCGGCAAATTCTTTATCAACTTCACAGTTAAATGCAACAATGCCACCAAATGCTGAAATTGGGTCGCAAGCTAGAGCTTTTGTCCAAGCTTGATAAGCATTTTTACCAGAAGCAATACCACAAGGGTTAGCGTGCTTGATAATTGCACATGAAGGTTTAGAATATTCACAAACCATTTCAAAAGCACCATCAGCATCATTGAGGTTGTTATACGATAACTCTTTGCCTTGGAGCTGTTTGGCGTTAGTAATGCTAATACTTTCGCTGTCTGTAGAGTATACGGCAGCTTTTTGATGAGGGTTTTCACCATATCTTAGGACTTGCTTAAGAGTACCTACTGAGAAAAGCTTTTGTGGGTATTCTTCAGCTAATTCTTTACTGAACCAGTTAGCGATATGACTATCATACTCAGCTGTATGAGCAAAAGCTTCTTTGGCAAACTCACGACGAGTTTGTAATGTTGTTTGACCATCATTATTAGCCATTTCTTGGATAACTAGGGCATATTGGTTAGGGTTGGTAACAATAGTAGTATGTTTGTGGTTTTTTGCACATGAGCGCACCATAGAAGGTCCACCAATATCAATATTTTCAATACAGGTATCAAAGTCAGCACCAGATTTAACCGTATTTACAAAAGGGTATAGATTAACGACTACCATATCTATTTGTCCAATGTGATTTTTTAGCATTGCCTCGATATGCTCGGGATTATCTCTATCAGCTAAAATACCCCCATGAATTAGAGGGTGTAGAGTTTTGACACGACCATTCATTATTTCGGGAAATTTTGTATGCTCTGAAACATCTGTTACATTTATTCCAGCATTTTTAAGGGTTTTTGAAGTTCCACCTGTTGAAAGTATTTCAATATTATATTTGTTTAACTCTTTAGCAAACTCGATGATACCTGTTTTATCAGATACAGATATTAGTACCCTTTTTATTTTTGACATGCTTATTCCTTGTTATTGATGTATTTAAAGTTAGATTTTATCTATCATTATAGCAATTTTAACCATAAATTCTTAGTTAAAACACTTTTGTTAATCGATATTTTACTAGTAAATTAGTTGCTAATATATTAGTATATTTATTATCAAAATTTTAATCTCATAGTATTCAATTTAATATGTCAAATATCGTAATCGTAGGCGCTCAGTGGGGTGATGAAGGTAAAGGTAAAATAGCAGATACTTTAGCTGAGAAAGCAGATTTGGTTGTACGCTATCAAGGCGGTAATAATGCTGGCCATACGTTGGTTGTAAATGGTAAGAAGACATTTCTTCATCTGATACCTTCAGGGGTTTTACATCAGCATACAAAATGTGTAATTGGTCATGGTGTGGTTTTAGACCCTGTTGCCTTAGATGAGGAGATTACGCGTTTACAAGCAACAGGCATAGCAATCTCAGCAGAGAATTTATTTGTTTCTGAATCTTGTACAATTATTACTTCTTATCATAAGCTTTTAGATGCAGTTAGAGAAAGTAATACTAGTGAAAAAATAGGTACAACTGGTAAAGGTATTGGTCCAGCATACGAGGACAAAGTATCGCGTAAAGGTATCAAATTTAAGCATCTATTTGATAAAGATATATTAAGGTCAAGATTAGCTATATCTCTTGCAGAGAAAGAAATTTTATTTAGAGATTTATATAAAGTTGAATATCCAACATTAGAACAAGAGTTTGATAAGCTTTTTGCTTTAGGTCAAAAACTTAAACAGTATGCAGTAGATACTTTTTCAATAATAGATCAAGCAATTGCAGCAGGTAAAAATATTGTTTATGAAGGTGCACAAGGTGTGCTTTTAGATGTTGATTATGGTACTTATCCATTTGTGACATCTTCTAATACTTCAGTGGCGGGTGTATATTCTGGAGCAACAACTGCTGGGCATAGTTTAGATCATGTGATTGGGATTACAAAAGCTTATACGACAAGAGTTGGTGAAGGACCTTTCCCAACGGAGCTTTTTGATGATGTCGGTAAATTTATTCAGCATAAGGGCGGTGAAATAGGCGTAACAACAGGTAGAATCCGTAGGTGTGGTTGGTTAGATTTACCTCTTTTAAAATACTCAGCAAAATGCTCAAACTTAACATCAATAGCCTTAACAAAAGTTGATGTTTTATCTGATATGGAGACACTAAAAGTTTGTATTGGTTATAAGTATGAGGGTAGAGAAATATATTGTGCTTATCCTGGTATAGATTTATACAAGGTTGAGCCAATTCTTGTTGATATGAAGCCGTTTTCTATTGATGAAACTGTAACAAAAGATAATATACCAGCTGCACTTAAAACATATCTGAAAACTATAGAGAATCATATAGGTATTCCAATATCTTCATTAGCATATGGACCATCTAGAGAACAAATTTTATTCTTTGAGGATTATTTCAAAAAGGGTTAATTTATGACTTATTCTGCAGAAAATACTGAGGTTTATATAACAAGCCATCAACTTGAACAAGCTGTTACTAAATTAGCAGAACAGATTAATCAAGATTATTCAGGCCAAGAAGTTACGCTTGTGTGCGTTTTAAAAGGGTCTTTTATGTTCTTTGCTGATCTTGTGAGAAAGCTACGCATTGATTTAAGGACGCAGTTTATTACAGCCTCCTCGTATGGTTCTGGAACTACTAGTTCTGGCATTGTGATTTTGACAGAGACTTCATTAAAAGAAGAGTATATCAAAGGTAAAAATATCATAATAATCGAAGATATAGTAGATACCGGACACACTTATCATAGGCTGATGCAAGGTATCGGCAAGTATAATCCTAAAACACTAAAATTCGCTACTTTATTGTTTAAGCCAGCAAGACTTGAAAGAGATGTTAAGCTTGATTATGTCTGTTTTGAAATAGAAGATAAGTTTATCGTTGGCTATGGCTTAGACTTTGATGAGAAATATCGTGAGCTACCATATATTGGTCTTATAAAATAAATCTTGATAGACAACTTATTTAGTAGTAACTACTCACAAAAGCTTCTCTAAGAAAACCTTCGGCTAATTTCCAAGCTCTTTTGTTTGAGAGTTTATTAAATACTGTACCAAACTCAAGATCATTTGCGTTAGGGTTTGTGAAAGCATGATAAGTATTCCCAAAACTATGTAACTGCCAATCTGCTTTGCGCTTATCCATTTCTTGCTGAAATTTATTGACTTGCTCTGGTGATACCATTGGATCATTATAACCATGTAGAACGAGTATTTTAGTATCGATATTTTGTTCTTTGACAATATTAGATTCTAGTAAACCATGAAAGCTAATTGCTGCTTTAAGTTCAAAATTTGATCTAGCCATATCTAAAACACATTTGCCACCAAAACAGAAACCTATTGCAGCGATATTTGCCCTATCAACTTTCGGCATTCTTTTTACATTGCTATATGCTGCTCTAAGTCTTGTCATTAATGCATATTTTTCGGCTAAGAGGTTATTCATCAAAGTAGCATTTTCTTGTTTAGATTTACCTACTTTTGCATCACCATAGATATCTATAGCAAAGCCAAGATAGCCTTTTCTAGCCATCGCTATTGCCTTATCACAGGCAAAATCATCTCTACCTGCCCATGTTGGTACTATTAATACAGCTGGTAGATGTGCGCCTCTATCTGGATATGCACAAAAGCCTCTTAGTAAGACGCCATCACCACGATATTCAATTTCTTTTGTAATTATCATTTTAGTTCTTTAGATTAGCTTAAACTGTTTGGAATTAGCGTAATTATAAATATAAAGCCAACTTTGGTATAGTCAAATAGTTATAGATTAGTGAAAATTATTGAAACTTGTTTTTTAGTATACTTATTAGATATAAAATACAGATAATAGTTGTAATAAAAAAGCTAATTGGCACATCAATGTAGTAGGCAGCTACTATGCCTGACCATATTGTCAACACTGAAATCAAAGTGCTTAGAGCAATAGGCTTATAGAAGCCATCAAGCCATTGAGTTGCAATAGCAGCAGGTCCGATTAAAAGTGAGAATACTAATAAGATACCGACGACTTGGCAAGCCATAGATACAGTTATTGCGATACATATAAAAAGTAATATAGATAAAAGTTTGTTTGATACTTTTTTTGACTCGGCAAATACCGGATCTATTGAGGATATAAATAATGGTCGAGCAATTATTATAAGTAATGTTATTGTAAATATTGCTAAACCTAAAAGAATATATATTTGCTCAAGACTAACTGTGAGTATGTCTCCAACAAGGATAGACATTACAGAACCAGAATAACCACTTTGGTATAAAAATAGAAAGTAAGTACCTAAACCTAGGAAAAAAGTTAGGACAATACCGATAGCAATATCATTTTTCTTAATCTTATCACCAAAAGCTCCCATAAGTAATCCAGCGACAAGATTTATCGCAAGTTGTCCAGTCATTGCTGATAGGTTAAGTAGTACCGCACCAGATGCTCCTGTTAGGCTAATATGCCCTAAAGCATGTGAGGCAAATGATAATCTTCTAATTATGACAAAAAAGCTAATAATACCACATATAATTGCTATTATTGTTCCAGCTATAAATGCATAGAGCATAAAAGTATAGTTAAACACAAATATCCTCCTGTAAACAAGGTAGCTCACTACAATAATGGCACTGTCCATCTTTAAAATGGATAAAGGCATCTAGCTGAGTGCTAATCTCTTTCATATCATGTGATATTATTAATAAAGTGACATTTTCTTTTTTATAGATTTCTTTCAAGCAAGCTAAGAATCTTTGCTTTGCATCTGGATCAAGATCTGATAAAGGTTCATCTAAAAGAAGAATTTTTGGCTCATTAATCAAAGCTTGTACTAAATATATGCGTTTTTTTTGTCCACCAGAGAGGTTTTTAAATGGTTTATAAATGTAGTCTTGGGTTTGCGTTAGTGTGATAAGATATTCTAGCTTTTCTTTAAAGCTTTTATTGAATAAAGGTAGTCCCCATGAATTTGGTTTATAGCTGTATTTAACAAGAGTATAGCCTGACGTTTTTTCTTCAAAGTTTATTTCTCGTTCTTGCGGAATATAGCTAATAGTATTAACGTCTATTTTGTTATTGTTAATAGTTACTGAACCAGAGATACTTGGTATTTTACCTAGCAGTGTCTTAAAAAACGTTGATTTACCAACACCATTTTTACCAACGATACCGACCCATGTATTCGCTGGAATCTCGAGGTTTAGCGCAGATGTAATCGGCTTATTATAGCCAATCACAAGGTTAGAGCATTTAATCATTTTATTTTTGTACTTTATCTAATGCTGAAGCAGTTGCCTGCAATGTTTCGATCATCCAGCTGATTGCATCATCATTTGTAGGCATAGTTTCGGTAATGCCGACTACTGGTATATTATTTTTTTTAGCAAGTTCTAAGACATTATTTGTGATATTATCTGTAACTTGCTTATTATAGAAAAGTACTTTAACTTGTTTATCATTAAAGAGTTTCTGATAATCAATCATCATTTTAGGACTAGGCTCAGAGTCATTCATTATCACCCATTGGAATGCAAGACCTTTCATATTTAATCCTAAGGCATTAGCCATATAGCTAAATAGCGGTTCTGTAGCTGTTACAGGAGTGCCTGAGCTTGATTGCTTTATTTGTTTAATTAGATCGTAAATTTTTTGATATTTATGATTAAAGTTTTCAAGATTCTTTTCAAATAGGCTACTATCAACTGGAACTTGTTTAGAAAAAACATCTTTTAATTTTGCTGCTAAAGCAGGGAATGTATCAGGGTTATACCAAAGATGTGGATTAATGCCAAATTTTGAAGTTTGCGGATATTCTATCAAGTCTTGTACCTTAATGATTTCAGCATTTTTGTTACTTTTTAGTATTGGCGTAATCCATGAATCGTAATCAGCACCATTATAGATAATCACATCTGCTTCAGCTAGTAATTTAGCATTCTTAACAGATGAGACAAAAGTATGCGGATCGCCATCAGCATTATTGATTATGTTAGTAACTTTGACATTACTACCACCAATAAGCTTAGCGATACTACCATATTGATTTTCAGCAGCGACAACTGATATGTCATGGCTACCTTTTGTTGTTTGAGGCTTAACATTTTCGACTAAAAGGTTGATAGCAACTAAAGCTACGATAATGATAGCTGATAAAGCTATTAGTATATATTTTTTCATGATTTATATGTTATTAAAATTTTTGTATAACAAATAATAGAATAAAAAAAAGCCAGAGTAAAGTAGTATGTATTTTAGCTGCTAGAATCTTTGATAAATAAAGCGATTATAAAAGAGAGAACCATCAAAATAGGAATGATTATCAATGTTGTTTGGAAAGCATAGAGCGCTTCATGAGTTTTTTTGAGATAGGTGATCATAGCCCCTGTAATTGGTTGTAATACTCCACCACTTAATGGTAAAAACATATTTACAATCGCTAATCCAGTAGCTATTTGTGTCACAGATACTGTATTTCTCAGCGCAGAATAGTTAAGTACATGTACAGCCTGAACACCGCCAAATAAAACACAAAGGATATATGCAATAATAATATTTTCATTAAAGAATAATAAGTAAGTCACAATGAAAAAACCAAATATGGGCGAAATTAAAAGAAATTTTTTCTCACTATCTACTGCAGATGCTATCACTCCCCAAATTGGACTAAAGATACATACGCCGATAAAAATTAGTGAAGTACAAAACCCTGCTTGATTTTGGGTAAAACCATATAAAGTCAGATACCTTATACCCCATAAATCTGCAAATAATACAGTAGTACCATATATCGTAAAACAGAATAGACCATTAAACCAAATTTGTTTGTTTTTTAGAACTGCTAAAATATCTTTTAGTGTTTGGTTTTGTTTGTTGTTATATTTATTTTCTTTTTTATAATCAGGGTGAGTTTTGATAACAAAAATACTAGATAATAATAGTACAAAAGAGACTATAAAAATTAAAGCCATAATTTGTGAGATGCTAAGATATTTAGATAAAAAAACTAATGGAGCAGCAGAAAGTGTCGCACCAATATATAAGACAAATTGGGTAAGACCTGTAAATGCTGGAAAGAGTCTATTTGGTAACCAAATAGCTATTGACTTTATCGCACATAAAATAGCGAAGCCACCGCCAAATCCTGCTAGAATTCTATATACTAGAAGCATAGGCTCAGAATAGGCTATAGTTGCAATAAGCATAGCTATAGAGAAGATAACACTGCTAAATGTCATTACCTTTTTGACACCGAATTTATCGACAATTATACCAGCTGGAATTTGCGAAACTATATAGCTCCAATAAAAAGATGAGCTAAATAATGCTGTTGAAGCAATATTAAGGTTATAAGGTTCTTTCATAAAACCATCTAGTAATGCACCTGTTGAAGATCTTACGAAGTACTCAAGGGCATAAAAGAAGGCGCAAATAAACCAGATACTCAATCCTAAACTAGTAATTTTTGTCTTATACATTTAACTAAATTCCTCTTTTTAAAATAGCTAAGCATTAAAAGTTAATAGTTAGCTTTTTCGAGAGTAGCAAATTTATATACTAAACCATAATTATTATAAAAGCAAATTTTACTTATTTTTAATTTTGTTTAGTCTCTTGCTGGGACTATTCGAGTATTATTTCCTGACATATATATAGTTACTTGATCGCCAA
The DNA here is from genome assembly GCF_003347135.1 of Francisella opportunistica. Taxonomy (NCBI): domain Bacteria; kingdom Pseudomonadati; phylum Pseudomonadota; class Gammaproteobacteria; order Thiotrichales; family Francisellaceae; genus Francisella; species Francisella opportunistica. Next base: position 165,260 of record NZ_CP022377.1, read on the forward strand.
TATTAAGATTATGTTTATCTTCTTGGAGTATTGCTATGATTCTTCCACTATGTAGTTTTATTGTAAATTGATAGCCTTTTGATGATGTTATAGCATCTTCGGTCACTCCACCAGCAATACCACCTACTATTGCACCACCTATAGATCCAGCTATGCTTGTAAGCATACCAGCTCCAGCACCGGCAAAAGCACCACCAAAGGCACCACCAAGGCCACCTAATTGAGCACCGATATTATCAGAGCCTTTGATATTAACTTGTTGGATATCTATGATTTTACCTTGTTCAACTTGTGATACCTGACCTATAGAATTAGCTGAATAGCTTGGTGCTGAACTAGTGCAGTTTGTCAACAAAAAACATAATAACAAAGTACAAATCCAAAAAAAATTCTTCATTTATTTTCTCCTAGCAAGACAATTTATTAGCAATATCAGCAACTCGTTTGCCTAAAGTTTTACATATCTTTATCTCATCATCAGACATGGTTTTATTCGCTGAGAATGTATTTAAATGTGACGCTCCATATGGGGTACCGCCTGTACGAGTATGTTCTAAAGCTTGTTCGCTATACGGTACACCCACTATTAAGCAACCATGATGCATAAAAGGAATCATCATCGATAATAAAGTACTTTCATGACCTGCATGCATTCCTGATGCTGTCGTGAAAAAACCTACTGGTTTGCCGATTAGATTACCTTTAAACCATAGATCACTATGTATCTCTAAAAAGTATTTAAGTGGCGAAGCCATGTTGCCAAAATATGCTGGACTACCGACAATAAGACCATCACAGTTAGCTAAATCTTCTTTTGTTGCATATAGATCGCCATCAGCTGGAATTAAAGGCTCAAGCTGCTTAGTTTTTGCAGAAATATTTGGTACAGTGCGGATTGTTGCGGTTGCTCCTGTAGCCTCAACTCCAAAGGCTATAGTGTGGGCCATTTTCTTTGTACTTCCACCTTGACTGTAGTATAGTATTAATATGTTTTTCATTGTTATTGTTCTATGTTCGATATCAGGTTATACAAAAAATATTTGCTAATATTAAAAAACTATTGGATCTGGGTCTTTAAAGAATATTTCCGTAAAGATTGCCCAACAGTCGCCGCGTCAATAACTCTTACAAGTTTGTTTGCTATCGTACCAGTTTTTTTCATTATAATAAATATTTTGAATGCTTTTAATGCTTTTAGTTCCCTTTCTGAGAATCTACAGAATTTTCTTTTTGAAAATATGCTTCCAGCTACAGCTACAACGGTTCAGCAGTATATTACCAATATTTCTCATAAGATGACTTCTTTACCTATCACATCTGTTATAGTTTTACTTGTGGTGATTTTTTTGATGATAAAAAGATTAGAAATTACTCTAAATAAAATCTTTTATGCAAATAAGCAGCGGCCAATGATTCAAAGTTTATTAGTATATTGGGCATTAATGACAATGGGCCCACTATTAATGGGATTTGTATTTATTTCAAGTACTTATCTTATATCTATGGCATGGTTTGTCAAAGATATTGGTATGGAGCAATACCTTTTGAGTAGCTTATCGCTTATTTTTTTAACGGCAGGTTTTTTTGTTGTCTACAAGATATTACCTAATACAAAGATCAATTCAAAAATTGCATTACTTGCAGCATTTTTAGTAGCGATTGTATTTTCTATTGCTAAGAAGATTTTTGCTTTATATATGTTTTATGTGCCTACATATTCTGTTATCTATGGTTCGTTATCGCTAATACCAATATTTATTCTTTGGGTTTTTGTTACTTGGCAGATCACACTTTTAGGTGCGGTGATGATTCGCGCAATGCAGTATATGAAGGTAACTTTAGATTTTAAAAAAGAAGTAAAAAGAGATGATCTTAGTATAAGTGTTAATATGCTTAAAGAGTTGCACCTTGCGCAAAAAGAACTAAAAAATGGTATGAGTATTAATGATTTATATCAAAAAACCTCAGTAGCAGATTATGATAAGATTAAGAAAATTCTATATGCTTTAGAAACGGCTAATATTATTAGAATTACAGCCCAAGATATTTGTTACTTAAACTGTGATGTTTTTGATATAAGGCTACATAAAGTTTACTTGGCTTTTAATCCTACAATTAACTTTAAAACTAGTTCTATTAGAAAAATTAATGGTATAAAATCTCAGCTCTACAAACAACTTGATATAAAATTAAACGAATGTTTTTAAATAAATAAGGATTAGGCTTATAATGTTGTTTGAGACTCTTGATTATTCTGCATTGGTTATAAATGTCTTGTATACAATCTATTTGGCTAGATTAAAGGTCTGGTCGTGGACGTTAGGTATTGTGGGCGCTGTGTTACTATTATTCTTATTTGCTATGAAAGGTACATACTCGCTAGTATTGCTACAGTTAGTATATGTAATATTTTTCAGTTATGGCTGGTATAAATGGCATACTCAAGGTGTTGATGGTGAGCATAAAACTGTTAAGTGGATGAGGCTTGCTGATTATTTTCGCTATTTGGTCTATGTGATTGTTTTGTGTATATTTAGTATTGGCTTTAACTATATCACCGCTGCTTCAGATATTGTTGCTACTGGTGTTCTCACTGGGATTACATTTACAGCGATCATTATGACCATAGAAAAATTTATGGAGAATTGGATAGTTTGGATTATTTCTGATTTATATTTTGTTGTGGTGATGTATCAGCAAGAGTTATATGGTCAAGTTTTACAAAATTTTATATTTTTTATTACCGCTGTTTATGGTTTTTATTATTGGTATATGAATACAAAGGTAGTGGAAGCTGAGAAATGATTGTTAAGGTAGCTTTACCAGTACCGCCTAATTATATCCTTGATTATAGTGTTTATGGTCAAAAGGTAGAGCTATTTGAGCGTGTCTTGGTTCAAGTAGGCAAGCGTCAGCTGATAGGCTTTATCATAGCAAAAGATGTCAAGATTGATTATGAACCTCACAAAGTCAAAACTATTTTAAAAACTCTTGATAAACCGATTAGTTCAGCAATACAAAAATTGATATTATGGCTATCACAATATTATTGCTGTGACATATACAGTGCAATACGTTTAGCCTTACCAAATAATTTTTTTAAAGCCGAGGAAATTACTCCTCAGCAAGATACATATGTATATATCGATCAAATAAATTTACAAAAACATAAGCTAACAGCAAAGCAGCAAGATTTATTAGATGCTGTTGCTGCACAAGAGTTAATTAAATTAGAAGATCTGAAGCAGCTAGCCTCAAGCTATGTTATTAATAAGTTATTTAATAACAATATCCTTAAAAAAAAATATAAGCTAAAGCAAGCTGTAAACATTTTAAACGCTGATAAAGCTAGAACTCTTAACCAAGAACAACAATATGCCCTAGAGCAAATATTAGCCAATACAAATTTTAATGTATCGTTGCTGTATGGTATTACTGGAAGTGGCAAAACTGAAATTTATTTACAAGCAATAGCTGAGTTTTTATCTAAATCGCAGCAGGTGTTGATTTTGGTTCCGGAAATAAATCTTACTCCACAAACAATCAAGAGATTTGAAAACAGATTTGTAGATAAAAATGTTGTGGCACTGCATTCTAAATTAAGTGACAAAGCTAGGTTAACTAATTGGCTAAAGATAAAGCAAGGCAAAGCTGATATTGTAATTGCTACACGTAGTGGTGTTTTAGCAGATTTCGCTAAACTTAGAATAATTATAGTTGATGAAGAGCATGATAGTTCATTTAAACAGCAAACTAGTACTATTCGCTATAATGCTCGAGATGTAGCAATATTTAGAGCTAGACAACTTGATATACCGGTAATTTTAGGTAGTGCAACACCATCACTGCAGAGTTACTACAATTGTGTTATTGGTAAATATCAACTACTTAAACTAAGACAAAGAGCATTAAATTCCCATAAGAATCAAATTCAACTTTTAGATTTAAAATCAACTATTGTTGATAATGGTATTAGTAATCAGCTTTTTAACCTTTTGCAAGAGAATATCGAATTACATCAGCAATCATTGGTTTTTATCAATAAACTAGGTTTTGCTAAAGCGTTAGTATGCAAGAGCTGTGGTGAAGTTGTTGAGTGCAAAAACTGTGATAAGCCTTATACTCTACATACCCAGCCATATCAGTATTTAGAGTGTCATTTTTGTGGTTCGCGTAAGCCTTTAGTTACAGTATGCCCTAGTTGTGGGGCACAAGAATTATTTCCTTATGGTTGTGGAACTGAAAAAATTCAAGCTCGAATTGAAGCAAAATTTCCTTACAATAGAGTTGTGCGTTTTGATCGCGCAAATATCAAAACTATAGCTGATTTACATGCTATTAACCAGATGATAAATCTCAATCAAGTTGATGTTATTGTTGGTACACAAATGATTGCAAAAGGACATCACTTTGAGAATATCACTTTAGTTGGCTTAATAAATATCGATGCTGGTTTATACAGTAGTGATTTTAATGCTATTGAGAGAACGGCACAGATGATTGTACAGGTTGCTGGTAGAGCAGGTAGGGCAGATAAACCAGGAACAATTGTATTACAAACTTATCAACCAGAAAATAAGCTACTTCAGTTATTAGTAAATAGTGATTATTTAGAGTTTTTAGATTATCTTTTACAGCAAAGGGAATACGCTGGTTATCCACCTTATGCGTATCAAGCTCAAATAATTGCAGAATCAAGAAAACAAGCGCAAATTCTAGCGTTGCTAAATGATATATATTCAAACATATCTAATTGTGCAAGTATTCAAGTGTCTAAGCCTTTGCCAGCGCTACATCTTAAGTGCAATAATGTCTATAGATATAGCTTATTATTAACGTCAAAAACTCGTAAAGAGATTAATTCTACAATTAAGTGGCTTAGTAATAAATTTACTATAAATATGCCAAGCTCAGTAAAAATGTATTTTGATATTGATCCTATTGAATTGGCATAGATGTTACAAGTGAAAGTTCTACTTTTAATTTTAATCAGCTATAAAAATAATTAATATTTAATTATATATTTTGCTAGAAAAAAATTAAATTAAATAAGAGTTAGGTATAAAATTAATCACGTGTGTATCTAGCCGAGGTAATCAGTTATGAAAAAATCAATAGTAATGCTTATATTTTGGTTTGGAGCTTGTTTCGCTAATGATGAGCTAAAATTTAATATTAAATTACATAATAATACTCAGGAAGGGAATTTTTATATGTTAAAAAAACCTAGATTTATTTCAGATAATATTAGTTGTCCTCAGCAAGGCTCTTGGATGCAAACAAAACACAAAGGCTCTTATTTATTTTGGACAGAAAAACAACAGCTCCAAAAGTTATTTACTGCAAATGTCCCTTTAATTTCGACATATTCACCAGACTCTTTCGAATTATTGTGGCCTGCATTATCACTGCATACAAGGGTAGATGATACTAGTTTATATTTTGTAGTGCAGCAGAAAATAGATAGAAAACTAACAAATAGTGAAAATGATAATGTCACAGTAAAATATCACTCACTAATTGCTGACGGTATTAAGACTGGAGTTGGCAAGTCAAATAACAAAGTATTAAAAGGTAAGTTTAATCTTAGAGATTCCAAAGGAAGTAGCTTAATAGGTGGTTATAGAGATATGGTGGTATTGGCATATGATAACCTTTGGTCTGGTCCTGAGAATGATGCTATATTAAGAGAAATGCTTACTACTAATACTTCTAAAGATAATTCAGTTATTATTTCAGAATTTATAGTTAGTGATGATAATCAAAATGCCGCTTTTATAGATAAAATTAATTTGGGTGTAAAAAAAATAGTAACTGTACATGTGCTTTTAAATGAAAAAGATTTTGATAAATTTATTCAAGAGATTTATAACCAAGCTTATAGTGATGAGATTGATGATGGCTTTCAGCTAGTTGAAGTTAGTCCCTCAGTAATTATTGATGATAGATTTTTAGAAAAGTATGTGGTTAATCAAGGTGCTATTCAGGCTGTTCGTGGTGGCTTAGAATTATATGAAAAGGAAATTATCAATTTAAAAGAGGAAGTAGTGAAGAATATAGCTGTTAGTTTAAGTATAAGTGATATAGATGAAACAAATTCTCTGTTAGAATCAGTTCAAGCTAATGAAGAATTAAATCAATCTGAAGTTATACAGTTAAAGAATGCTTTAGAAACTGCTAATGCTGATTTGGAGAAGTTAAAGGCTCAATTAGATGATGCTAATAAGCGATCTAAGGAGTTAGAAGATAAGCTAGCTAACTCGGAACAACAAGCTAAAGATTTTAAAGGCCAATTAGATAATTTGCAACAATTGCAACTGGAAACTAAGAAAGAGCAAGAACGTTTAGCAAAAGCTGTTAGGGGTAGACAACAAAAGTTAGATAAGGCGAAAGAACAAATTGAAGAGTATAAGCATCAATTAGCCAAATTGCAACAGCAACCTAAGAAAGAGCAAGAACGTTTATTAAAACTTTTTCAAGATAAAAGTTATAATTTAAATAAGGCAAACGATGAAATTGAGAGTTATAAGCATCAATTAGCTAAATCTAAGGAAAAGAAAGAACAAGCAGAAAAAGTTATTGATGATTTACAAGCTAAGTTAACTGAGGCGAAAAAACAAATTGAAGAGTATAGGCTTCAATTAGCTAAATTCCAAGAGGAAACTAAGCAACCTAAGGAGTTAGATGATAATAAAGTTATCTGAGCCTCAAAATGAATCTACACAATTAGAGGATGATGTTTAAATTCTGGTACATTACAGAATTAAATCAAGCTGGAGTAATATTAAATCCCATCAAGCCATTACAATTTGATAAAATTATTTGATTAAACTCGTATACTGCGTGTAATAAATGTTAATTACAAAGCTTTACTTAGGAGTTTATATATTTTTTAAGGATAGTTGGGTTACTACTTAGCCAGTTGTTAAATTCTTGAGCAGTTTTCTTGCCTTGTGGTGTATTATTAAACATAAAAGCTTTGTAGTACTGATTATCATCAACTTTTACAGGTATTTGGCAGATTTTATGGTTCTTTGAGTGTTGATAAGCTATCTCTAGAGTATCAGTAAACATAATATCTGGATGAATATTATCTATACCATTTATGATAGAGTTTATAGCTTGGTCATTATCACTTATTATCAAGACTTTAGCATTCTTTAATTTTTGCATTGCAAATATTTGATTCGTACCGCCTCTATTCTCGATAACTAGTGTTTTTGGATTATCAATATCGCTAAAAGTTTTATATTTATTTAATTTTTTACAAGCAGTCATAGCAGCTTTGTTAAATAATATTAGTGGAGTTGAGAAAACAAATTCTTTTTGACGCTCAGGGGTTATTGTCATACCACCGACAAAAACATCAAACTTATTGTTTTTTAGATCATTCTCAGCTGTTGCCCAAGAAGTTTTGACAAATTTGACTCGCTCTTTTTTGCTTTTTGCAAAAGCTTCTATGAGTTTTATATCTTTACCAGAATATTTGTTATCTTTAGGATTGTAGATCGAAAATGGTGCATAGTCACCTGTAGTCCCTACAGTAATATCAGCATATGCAGTTGAAATCATAACTGCCATAGTAGCTGTAAAAGCGAATATGAATTTTTTCATGTTTTCTTAAAGATTATAGTTTTTGCTGGATAATATTTTACACCAAAGAGCAAAAAATAGAATAGCTTAGATAATGATTTTTATTGAGATTGATCTTCTTTTTTTTCTAACCTGGTAGCTACGAAACAAGCTACTGTAACAGCTAGACCAGCTGATATAATCCACGCTAAATAATACATATAATTTTCTCCTTAGTTAGTACATTTCATGTGAGTTAGCTTTAATTTCTTCAACCGATATTCTACGTCCGTTAGCCCACATTTTTTTATAAACAAAGAATGTATAGCTAAATATAATCGGAAGGATAATAACTGCTGCACATAATATGCCTATTAGTGATGTTTGGCTACTACTTGCATTATATACAGTTAAGCTATACATATGATCACCAATATTAGATACCATAATAAATGGAAATAAAGTAAAGCCAACAGTTAGTATCGCACCAAGTAAAGATGCCATACTAGCTAAGAATACAGCACCATCTTTATCTTGATTATTAAACCTAATAACAAATATAGCGCCAACAAAAGCTAGTATAGGTGCAAACCACATCCATACATGCGCATGGTTGAAGTTATAGTACCATGAATAATCAGTAGTTACTTTGCCAGCTGTAAAAGCATGGTTTAAAGTATCTGACAGATGAGCTAAACTAGCATCTGGTGTATATTGATAACCCGGTATAAAAGATATCCAAATTGCGGCAATTATAAATAAAACTATATATACAGTTGCTGTTACATTAGTAATCTTTCTAAATCTATCGCGTAAAACACCACTAGTTCTAAGCTTAGCATAGGCAGAGCCATGCATTAATGCCATATTTAGTGCAAATACACCAAATAATAGTGCAAATGGCGTGAGTAAATTTAGCAATGTGATCCACATCGACTGATATTGACCATTTGTTACAGTACCGTAGATTAGTCTAGCAGTATCATCATAAGAGATTGGAAAACCTAAATAAAGATTACCAACAGCTACACCCATCACGACTATAGGGATTATACTTCCAAGTACAAGCATCCAATCCCAGAAGCTACGCCATTTAGGATTATCTATTTTCTTTCTGTACTCAAAAGCAGGAGGTCTAAGGAAAAGTCCCCACAATACAACCAAAATCGCGATATATAATCCTGAGAAGCTAGTTGCATATACCTGCGGCCATATTGCAAAAATAGCACCACCAGCGGTGATAAACCAAACTTGGCTACCATCCCATGTAGGTCCTACAGTATTTATAATAGCTCTTTTCTCGTAGTCGTTCTTGCCGACAAATTTTGCAAGAATACCTACACCAAAATCAAAACCAACTGTAGCAGCTACCAAAAATATAAGCACCCCTACAACTAGCCAAGAGATAATTTGTAACACATCTAATAACATTTATCTCTCCTTATTTACTTTTGTTGTTTTGTTCAAAATGGTATTTACCAGTACCTAAAGAGCTAGGACCAAGTCTTGCATATTTGAACATTAAGAATACCATCACAGCAAATAGCGCAGTGTCTATTAGGAAGAACATTGCCATTGATGTCCCGACATCTGCAGCAGTTAATGCTGAGGAACTAATGCTTGTAGGTAGTTGATCATAAACAGTCCAAGGTTGACGACCATGCTCAGTTACATACCAACCAGCAATACATGCAATATAAGGTAATGGTATTGACCAAATCATTATTCTTAGGATAAATCTACTAAATGCGTTACTAGTAAGAGCATTTCTAGCAAGTAGAATTAGTCCAACAACTATTAAGGTAAACATAAAGAAGCCTATGAATACCATTATTCTAAAGCTCCAGAAAATACTAGCAACATCTGGAACCATATTAGTAGCAACAGTTTTTACTAATTCTGGATCGTTTGCAGCTTTAGTAATTGTTATTGAGTCAGCTACGCCATATTTTTCTTGAGCAGCTTGGACTAACATTTTACCAAAGCCTATATATCTCTGGTAAGTAGGGTTGTTATAGTTAGTGTAGCTACTATCAGGAGTATCACCGCTATGACCTGTCTCACGCCACTTTAGAAGATCAGCATACGCAAGACCACCTTCTTTGATCATCACTAAAGCAGAAGGTACTTTCTCATACTTACTTGGATCAGCAGCAGCAGCTTGAGGTGAGACATCAGCAGTTTGACCTGTTTTGATATCTCTGTAGTATGCAAGATTTGGATCTCTTGTACCATTGGCTGTTTTTTCACCATAAAGTATAGCTTTGATTCCTGGAATCTCTGTATCAGTTGAGTGAGTTGCGATCAGACCTAATACAGCTGGGATAGGAACATCAAAATTATTTTTTTGTTCTTTTTGACTTGGTAGCGCAATAGCGTTAAATGCTGCTGGAGCTTTAGATGTATCCCATTCTGCTTCGATAGCGGCCATTTTTAATGGTTGTACTCTAAAAGCATCAACACCGTTTGCATCACCGAAAATAATCGCAACTAAACACGTGATTAAGCCAAAACCTAAGCCGATAGCGATAGATCTCTTAGCAAATGCTATATCACGACCTCTAATCAAATAAAATGCACTTATACCGATTACAAAGATTGCTGCGGTAGTATAACCAGCAGTCATCACGTGGCCAAAGTTTGTTTGAGCCGTGTGGTTAAGGAATAGATCTAATAGACTAACTGTTTGCATTCTCATAGTTGCAGCTACAAATTCAGAACCTACAGGATGCTGCATGTAGCCATTTGCAACTAAGATAAGTAAAGCTGAGAAACTTGAGCCAATTGCTAAACAAAATGTTGATAGTAAATGTTGTTTTTTTGTAAGTTTATCCCAGCCAAAGAAAAATAAACCAGCAAATGTAGATTCAAGCATAAATGCTGCTAGGCCTTCAATAGCTAGTGGTGTACCAAAAATATCACCTACTGATTGAGAGTAGTATGACCAGTTAGTACCAAATTCAAATTCCATGGTTAGACCAGTAATAATCCCTAAAGCGAAGTTTATTCCGAGTAATTTACCCCAAAACTTCACCATGTCTTTATAAACTTCTTTACCTGTTCTTATGTACATTAGCTCCATTGTGAATAAGATCCACGTTAGTCCTAAAGTTAGCGGAACAAATAAGAAGTGAAATGATGCTGTTAAACCAAACTGCAATCTTGCTAAGTCAACAGACATGAGCGTTGGTAACATATTATTTTCTCCTTATAGTTAGATTAACTAAGCGTTATTAAATTTTTCTAAAAAGAAAGCTGGAAGAAAAAATAAGCTGATTCGGGTTGTAGTCACTTTTTCTCACCTTTAATTGTGCAGCACAAATTGTAACACATTAATTATTTAAATCAAAAAATAAATTCCGCTGAAAGCATTGAAAATAAAGGCTTTTAGTATACTAGAATGGTATAGATTAAATATTAATGAAGTAGCCATCTTGTATTCAAGTATAGACCGAGGTAAAATAATATAAATTTAATTTAACTCAAATCTTTACATCGAATGAAAAAATTTCTTATATTTGTTTTTCTATTTCTATTAGGCTTTAGTAAAGTTTTTGCTCAAGAATATAATTTAGCTGATCTGATTAAAGATAATACTTATAAAGGTGCAGCAATCAATAAATTAAAATCAAATAAAAATCATTTAGAAAAAATTTTAGCCAAATATAATAAATTTGGAGATGCTCAGAATAATTTTGTTGAAGACAAAAATAGTGTAGAAAAAGATATAGTCAGTTTTAATGAGAATGATATGGATAATAGTTCTCAAACTCAAAATTTACCTAAAGCTAGTTCTAATAATCCAAATACATTGAATAATAGTTCTGGAGGTTCTGGAGGTTCTGGAGGTTCTGGAGGTTCTGGAGGTTCTGGAGGTTCTGGAGGTTCTGGAGGTTCTGGAGGTTCTGGAGGTTCTGGAGGTTCTGGAGGTTCTGGAGGTTCTGGAGGTTCTGAAGGTTCTGAAGGTTCTGAAGGTTCTGAAGGTTCTGGTGATTTAAAGATCATTGATTTTTTGAAAAGTCTTGTAGAATCTTTAGAAGATAAGTTAGCTAACTCAGAGCAACAATCTAAAGATTTTAAAGATCAACTGGATAAATCGCAACAGGAAGCCAAGCAGGCGAAAGAAAAGTTAATTGAATCAGATAAGACTTCAAAAGATTTAGAGAATAAGTTGCAAGTTTTGAAAGATAAGTCAATTGAATTACAAGAGCAGTTAGCTACAGCTAATGATCAATCAAAGGAGTTAAAAGAAAAGCTAAAAGATGCTGATACTAAATCGACTGAGTTAGAGCGGGAGCTAAAAGTTTCGAAAGATAAGTCACAAGAACTACAAGATGAACTAGTCAATGCTAATAAGCAATCTAAGGAGTTGAGAGATAGGTTAGTTAGTTCAGAGTTAGAAGCTAAACAAGCTAATGCAGCCTTAGAGAAATCGAATGAGAAGTCATTAGAATTGCAGAAGCGGTTAGATATGGTTAGTAATGAATCAAAAGAATTAAAAGATAAGTTAAGTAGTTCAGAATTAGAAGTTAAGCTAATTAAAGATGAGTTGGAAAAATCTAATGCTAGTTCGAAAGAGTTGCAGACTAAGTTAGATGAGGCAGCTAAGGAATCGGCTAAGTTAAATGAGCAGTTAAAATCTAAAGAAAAAGAAGCTGAGCTAGCTCAAAGTGATTTAGTAAAAGTTAATCAAGATAAAGGTAGATTGGAGCAAGAGTTAAAAGTTTCTACAGAGGAGACAGCTAAGTTAAAGAGTCAGTTAGAAGCGGCTAATAGTCAATCAAAAGGATTAGAAGATAAGTTAGCTAACTCAGAGCAACAATCTAAAGATTTTAAAGATCAACTGGATAAATCGCAACAGGAAGCCAAGCAGGCGAAAGAAAAGTTAATTGAATCAGATAAGACTTCAAAAGATTTAGAGAATAAGTTGCAAGTTTTGAAAGATAAGTCAATTGAATTACAAGAGCAGTTAGCTACAGCTAATGATCAATCAAAGGAGTTAAAAGAAAAGCTAAAAGATGCTGATACTAAATCGACTGAGTTAGAGCGGGAGCTAAAAGTTTCGAAAGATAAGTCACAAGAACTACAAGATGAACTAGTCAATGCTAATAAGCAATCTAAGGAGTTGAGAGATAGGTTAGTTAGTTCAGAGTTAGAAGCTAAACAAGCTAATGCAGCCTTAGAGAAATCGAATGAGAAGTCATTAGAATTGCAGAAGCGGTTAGATATGGTTAGTAATGAATCAAAAGAATTAAAAGATAAGTTAAGTAGTTCAGAATTAGAAGTTAAGCTAATTAAAGATGAGTTGGAAAAATCTAATGCTAGTTCGAAAGAGTTGCAGACTAAGTTAGATGAGGCAGCTAAGGAATCGGCTAAGTTAAATGAGCAGTTAAAATCTAAAGAAAAAGAAGCTGAGCTAGCTCAAAGTGATTTAGTAAAAGTTAATCAAGATAAAGGTAGATTGGAGCAAGAGTTAAAAGTTTCTACAGAGGAGACAGCTAAGTTAAAGAGTCAGTTAGAAGCGGCTAATAGTCAATCAAAAGGATTAGAAGATAAGTTAGCTAACTCAGAGCAACAATCTAAAGATTTTAAAGATCAACTGGATAAATCGCAACAGGAAGCCAAGCAGGCGAAAGAAAAGTTAATTGAATCAGATAAGACTTCAAAAGATTTAGAGAATAAGTTGCAAGTTTTGAAAGATAAGTCAATTGAATTACAAGAGCAGTTAGCTACAGCTAATGATCAATCAAAGGAGTTAAAAGAAAAGCTAAAAGATGCTGATACTAAATCGACTGAGTTAGAGCGGGAGCTAAAAGTTTCGAAAGATAAGTCACAAGAACTACAAGATGAACTAGTCAATGCTAATAAGCAATCTAAGGAGTTGAGAGATAGGTTAGTTAGTTCAGAGTTAGAAGCTAAACAAGCTAATGCAGCCTTAGAGAAATCGAATGAGAAGTCATTAGAATTGCAGAAGCGGTTAGATATGGTTAGTAATGAATCAAAAGAATTAAAAGATAAGTTAAGTAGTTCAGAATTAGAAGTTAAGCTAATTAAAGATGAGTTGGAAAAATCTAATGCTAGTTCGAAAGAGTTGCAGACTAAGTTAGATGAGGCAGCTAAGGAATCGGCTAAGTTAAATGAGCAGTTAAAATCTAAAGAAAAAGAAGCTGAGCTAGCTCAAAGTGATTTAGTAAAAGTTAATCAAGATAAAGGTAGATTGGAGCAAGAGTTAAAAGTTTCTACAGAGGAGACAGCTAAGTTAAAGAGTCAGTTAGAAGCGGCTAATAGTCAATCAAAAGGATTAGAAGATAAGTTAGCTAACTCAGAGCAACAATCTAAAGATTTTAAAGATCAACTGGATAAATCGCAACAGGAAGCCAAGCAGGCGAAAGAAAAGTTAATTGAATCAGATAAGACTTCAAAAGATTTAGAGAATAAGTTGCAAGTTTTGAAAGATAAGTCAATTGAATTACAAGAGCAGTTAGCTACAGCTAATGATCAATCAAAGGAGTTAAAAGAAAAGCTAAAAGATGCTGATACTAAATCGACTGAGTTAGAGCGGGAGCTAAAAGTTTCGAAAGATAAGTCACAAGAACTACAAGATGAACTAGTCAATGCTAATAAGCAATCTAAGGAGTTGAGAGATAGGTTAGTTAGTTCAGAGTTAGAAGCTAAACAAGCTAATGCAGCCTTAGAGAAATCGAATGAGAAGTCATTAGAATTGCAGAAGCGGTTAGATATGGTTAGTAATGAATCAAAAGAATTAAAAGATAAGTTAAGTAGTTCAGAATTAGAAGTTAAGCTAATTAAAGATGAGTTGGAAAAATCTAATGCTAGTTCGAAAGAGTTGCAGACTAAGTTAGATGAGGCAGCTAAGGAATCGGCTAAGTTAAATGAGCAGTTAAAATCTAAAGAAAAAGAAGCTGAGCTAGCTCAAAGTGATTTAGTAAAAGTTAATCAAGATAAAGGTAGATTGGAGCAAGAGTTAAAAGTTTCTACAGAGGAGACAGCTAAGTTAAAGAGTCAGTTAGAAGCGGCTAATAGTCAATCAAAAGGATTAGAAGATAAGTTAGCTAACTCAGAGCAACAATCTAAAGATTTTAAAGATCAACTGGATAAATCGCAACAGGAAGCCAAGCAGGCGAAAGAAAAGTTAATTGAATCAGATAAGACTTCAAAAGATTTAGAGAATAAGTTGCAAGTTTTGAAAGATAAGTCAATTGAATTACAAGAGCAGTTAGCTACAGCTAATGATCAATCAAAGGAGTTAAAAGAAAAGCTAAAAGATGCTGATACTAAATCGACTGAGTTAGAGCGGGAGCTAAAAGTTTCGAAAGATAAGTCACAAGAACTACAAGATGAACTAGTCAATGCTAATAAGCAATCTAAGGAGTTGAGAGATAGGTTAGTTAGTTCAGAGTTAGAAGCTAAACAAGCTAATGCAGCCTTAGAGAAATCGAATGAGAAGTCATTAGAATTGCAGAAGCGGTTAGATATGGTTAGTAATGAATCAAAAGAATTAAAAGATAAGTTAAGTAGTTCAGAATTAGAAGTTAAGCTAATTAAAGATGAGTTGGAAAAATCTAATGCTAGTTCGAAAGAGTTGCAGACTAAGTTAGATGAGGCAGCTAAGGAATCGGCTAAGTTAAAACAAAGTTTAGAAATTTCTAATAAACAGGTAGCTGAATTACAGGATCAATTAGAAGAATATAATGAGTTGCACAGTGAATTGCAAAATGAATTAACTGAACTTAAAGAAGAGAGATCAAACTTGGAGGATCAATTAAAGGAATATAATGAGCTACACAACGAATTACAAGATAAATTAGCTGATCTTGAAGAAGAGAGATCTAACCTAGAGAATCAATTAGAAGGATATAATGAATTACGTGAGCAATATTATGAATTGCAATATCAGTTAGATAAAATGGATAATGAGTCATCTGAATTAAAGGCTCATTTAGCTGAGTTGGAGAAGATACCAAATGACCCAAAAGAAAATTCAAGTAAGAAGCCTACAAACGAGAAAGGAAATTTAGAAAAAGTAGATAAAAAGCTAGCTAAACAGGAAACTGATATAAAATTAAGAAAAGAGGCTATTGAAAAAGAGTCAAGACAATTAGCTAAGCGTGAAACTGAGATAAAGTTGAGAAAAGAAGCTATTGAAAGAGGGGTAAGACAGTTAACTAAGAAAGAGCAAGAAGTAAATTTTAAAAAAGGGGTAGTGGAAGGTGAATTTAAGAAATTAACTAAGAAGGAGCAAGAAGTAAATTTTAAAAAAGGGGTAGTGGAAGGTGAATCTAAGAAATTAACTAAGAAAGAGCAAGAAGTAAATTTTAAAAAAGGGGTAGTGGAAAGTGAATTTAAGAAATTAACTAAGAAAGAGCAAGAAGTAAATTTTAAAAAAGGGGTAGTGGAAGGTGAATCTAAGAAATTAACTAAGAAAGAGCAAGAAGTAAATTCTAAAAAAGGGGTAGTGGAAAGTGAATTTAAGAAATTAACTAAGAAAGAGCAAGAAGTAAATTCTAAAAAAGGGATTGTTGAAAGAGAAGCAAAGCTGTTAGCTAAGAAAGAAGCTGAGATAAAACAAAAAGAACAAATTATCGAAAAAGCACGGAAACAACTAAATAAATTTAAAGATGATTATGGAAAAACACAATTTATAGGTACAGAATATAGCAAACCAAGCTCTATAAGCAGTAAGTTAAAAACCTTAGACGCATTACATAAAAAATCACAAAAAATTGATTATAAAAGTAGTTTGAAAACATTAAATATACCAGAAAATCAGGAAGCAAAAAGCTTTGGTATAGCTGATTTATTTGGCGATCCTGATTTTACTACTACAGGGAAAACTATGCAAGTAAAAAATTCATTAGAAAAAATCGATATGAATAAATCTAAAAATTGGCAAAGTGATCAAAATCAAAAGATACGATATGGCGAGAAGACTTCTTCAGTTACTTCAGTAAAAAATCTGATTAACGAATTTAAAAATGTTTAAGTTTAAGTATGGGAAAAAAAATTAGTATTACTTTTATTGGTGTAATTATTCTAGCATCTGTATTTTTTTATATTAAAAAGTCAGATCATGTTACAGCTATAAAAGAGAGAGGGAATTTTAAAAATAAATTACCGATAGTTGTTGAAGTTGAGAGCCTTAAAGAACAAGACTCATATCATGAATTAGATTTATTTGGAAAAACTAGTGCTTATGAGGTGTTTACTATAAAAGCTAAATCATCAGGAGTAGTTCAAAATATTACTTTTTCCCTTGGGACTTTTGTGAAGAAGGGAGATTTATTATTATCTTTTGACACGGAATTAGTTGATTCTAAAATACAAATACAAAAAGAAATATACGAAACTAAATATAAACAAGCTGAAGCAATGAGAAAGTTGGTAGAGAAAGGTGCTGCTAGCCACCTTGAATATAGTAAATTTAGATTAGATTATTTGAATAATAAACAAAAGTATTATGAACTTTTAGATGAAAAAGAAAAAAGTTATATATTGTCGCCTACGAATGGTATAGTAGAATCTAAATTGGTATCTGAAGGCGAATATATAACTACTAAAGATAAGATTGCTACTATAGATAATATTGACAAAATTAGAATATCTTTCGATATGGAAGAGGATGATTATAGAAAATTTAAAAATAGTAAAGAAGCTATTATTGAGGCATATGTTCAGTCTATAGATAAATTGATTAATGTAGACGCCTTTGAATCTTCTGAAATCTCGAAAGATGGTAGCCATTCAGTACACATTGAAGGTGTAGTATCTAATGCTGGTAGAGAATTACTTCCTGGTTTATTTGTCAAAATCAGAGTATTTTTCTTAGATGAAAATAAAATGATGTTAGTGCCTAAGCAAGCTGTATTTATGGATGATGAACGATATTTTGTGTACAAATATAATGATGGCACTGCAGAAAAAGTTTTTGTAGAAGTAAATAAGGCTTACAATGACTACTTACAAATATCATCCTCGTTAGGTAAAAATGATAAAGTTATTATTGCTAGTAGTAGAAGGTTATATCCAACTGCTAAAGTGAGTTTAGAAAAGTGATGAGAATTTCAAGGTTGTTACAACATGGAAGTGTTTTCCTTGTAATTAATCTAATTATATGTTTGCTCGGTGTATATTGTTATTCGAAGTTAAAAATTAAATTGATCCCTGAATTACCAGTGTCAAGTATATATGTGACAATTAATAATCCAGGAGTAAAAGCCCAGCTTATTGAAAAACAAATCACAAAACCAATGGAGGAAATTTTATCTACTGTAGATGGCCTTGAATCAATTAGTTCGTTTAGTGAAATTGGTGAAAGTAAAATAGAACTAAATATTAAACCTAGTAAACCTATTCAAAGCTCAGTTAATGCGGTTAGAGACTTAATTTCTAAGAATAAGAGTATATTACCTGATGGTACTAAAGAGCCTATAGTTTCAACTGATAGCTTTTTATCTAAACCAGTCATATATGTATCTCTATACTCTGATAGCGGAAAAGAAATATCAAATTCTCGGGTTGTTGATATAAAACAAAAATTAAAATATGTAGATGGTTACTCTAAAGCTCTTGTTTTTGGAAATAAAGAAAAAACACTTTATATTAGTGCTTTACTCGATAGGATATTTAAATATGACATATCTATTGATCAGTTGGTAGCTGATCTGTCACAAGCAAACTCTAATTTTTCTGGTGGTAAAGTGTCTAATAATTATAAAACTGAGTATATTTCTTTTAACAAGTTTGTCAATCTTGTAGAAGATTTTGATAATATTGAAATTGATAGTAATGGAGTAGCAGTTAAACTAAAAAATATAGCTAAAATAGAGCTAAAAAACAAAGAGGAGTCTAGTTTTGCCTATGGAAATGGAAAGAAGGTCGTATTACTAGGGCTTTTTGTTAAAAATGGTTTTAATCCCGTAGATTTCTCAAAAAATATAAATAAATTCATTAAAAATTACTCAAAAACAAATAGTGATATAAAGTTTGAAATAATTATTGATGAGAGTAAGGATGTATTGAAAGCTTTTAATGATACTACTCATACTTTAATAGAAGCAATTATATTAGTATCAGTGATAGTATATTTTTTGATTGGTTCTTTGCGCTATTCGTCAATAGCTATACTTGCTATACCAGTGTCTTTATCAGGGAGCTTTATAGCGCTTTATTTATTTGGTTATACAATTAATAACGTTACTATGCTTGCGATGATATTAGCTATTGGTTTAGTTGTTGATGATTCAATAGTTGTTACAGAAAATGCAGAGCATTATTACAATAAAAATAATAATGCACTTGAGAGTATAAGCAAAGCTATTTCAAATTTATTTATTTCGGTGCTAATATTGATGTTGACATTGGTTGTCATATATATACCGTGTATATTTATGGAGGGAGAAATAGGAAGAATTTTACAAGAATTTGCTTTAACAATTGTATCTTCAATGCTTATATCATTTCTAGTGGCTTTTACTTTAACCCCCGTGCTTTTCTTAAAATTAGCAAAAAGATCAAAACATAATTTTTTAATTAAAGTTATTAATACATTATTCAAGAGTATAACTAAATTATATGTAAAAACTTTGATAAAAACTATAAGAAAGCCATTGTTATTCATACTCATGATTTTTGTAATTACATTTTTGGGATTCTATTTCGCAAAAACAAAATTGAGAATTGAAGTTGAGCCATTTGAAAAAAAAGATATGATTATTATAGAGAATACTTTTTCACCAAATACAAGTTTAAAATACATTCATACATATATGCAAAAAATATTTAATATTATAAAAACAGATTATAATATTAAATCTTCTTTAATGATAGAGGAATCACCTCTTTCAACAATTTGGTTAACTTTGCGGGATCGATCAAGATCTGAAGAAACTCTAGATAATATAAATAATAAGTTAGCTAAAATTTCTGTTGGTGGAGATGTTTCTACTAAAATTGCTCAGAGTAAAAACGCTGGAAGTGTATTAGGGTTTTATGAGTTGGATTTTTACATTAATAATCCCAAATCTCCAAAAAATCTACAGACAGTTGCATCTATTATTAGTGAGAAAATGATTAGTACTTTTGATGATTTTTATACAATTTCACCAGGGAGCGTCCAAGATATTGGAGTAAATTGTAATAAAAACAAATTATTTAAATATGGGATAACAGAAAAAGATTTTGCTGATCTTTTGGATATATTTCTTAATCAACGTAAAATAGAGGTTTTTGAAGAAGGAAATAATGTTTATGATATAGTATTTAGATTAGATGATAATGCCTCAAAAGATTTGGCTAAGATAGAATCAATTAGTATAAAAAATCAAAAGGATGGTGAAAGTAACGTACAACTCAGACAAGTTTGTGATGTTTTTAAATCAAGTGCTCCTAGTAGTATTTTTAGGTTTAACGAACAGTTTTCTTTAAATGCGCATGCAGTTACTAAACCGAATGTTAATCTAAACCAAGCTATCAACTTTATTGAAGAAATAAATGATAATTTACCTGATAGTTCAAGTATTTCATATTCTGAAAAAACAAAAACTTTAATAGAATTATCAGAGTTTTTTACTTTGTTCATATTAGTGGCACTAATTGGTCTTTATTTATTAATGTATGCTAGATTTAATAATTTCCTAATGCCTATTATAATTTTAGGTAGCGTGCCTGTTTGTATAAGTTTTAGTTTATGGGGATTATATTTAATAGCTGGTAGTTTCAATATTTATACGACTTTATCTTTGGTTACTCTAATGGGTTTAATGACAAAACATTGTGTTTTATTATGTAGTGCAATAGATAGCTGCCAAAAATCTGGGTTTAGTCTTATAAACTCTATTATAAGTGGTTCAAAGTCTAGAATTAGAGCTATTATGATAACTTCATTAGCTATGTCAATAGGATTAATTTCTCTATTTTTTGATAATGGGAATTATGCTAATAGTAGATTTCAAATTGCAACAGTTTTAGTGACGGGAATAGTTTTTGGTTCTATTTTAGTTTTATATTCTTGTCCAATATTATATTTTCTGCTTAAGAAGGATAAACCTAAAATGCCTAATTATAAGCAACTATAATATATTTGGTTGAGATATTAAGGATTTGTATAATTATAGAATCAAATTAGAATATTTATTTTCTCAAAAGTATTTCTTGTATCAAAATTAATAGAGTCAGGAGTTTCGCACTTATTAGCTTAGATATGTGCTATATTTAAGCTAAATACATACTAAGAGAAGATCTATTGTCACGACATAAATGTACAGTTGAGTTATACCAATCAAAAAACATTCTCATACTTATGTTATAATGTAATTAAGATAACTATTTAATAATACCCATGCCTAGACCTATTAAGTTACCATTAGATTTTGACAAGTACGATTATGCTGGCCTATCAAAAAAAGAGTCAAACCATAAAAACAAGGTAAGGCTGCTAGCAATGTCAAATATAAAAGATGGAATGAGTTTGCAAGATACTGGTAAAGTTTTAAAAACACCCTGGAAAACTATACAAACATGGCTACAGAACTTTAGAAAATATGGCATATCTGGCTTATATGTGAAAACCACAAAATATAAACCACCTAAAATAACGGAGGAAGTTAAGGTTTGGATTTCTAATTTCATGAAAACCTTATATAGTAATCAGGTTGGAGGTAGTATTACAGGTAAACAATTATTATGTTTAGTAAAACAGCATTTTGCTATAGAATGTTGTTTGCAAACTATATACAACACCCTACATAGCTTAAATCTTAGCTGGATAAGCTGTAGATCTAAGCATCCAAGATCAGACATAGAAGTTCAAGAATTATATAAAAAAACTTTGAAAGTTATGTCAGAAAATTAATCCCAGAGAATGTTGATATATCTACGGTAGATATATGGGTTCAAGATGAGTCAAGAGTTGGTCAGCAAGGTAGCTTAACAAGAATATGGGCTCCAACGGGAACAAGGCCACGCAAGGTTAAGCAGGGACAGTTTATCTCTACATATATCTATGGTGCAGCATGTGCAAAGTCTAGAGATAGTTTTGGATTGATACTTCCAACTGCAAATACAATTGCTATGCAAACCTACTTAAATCAATTATCAAATCATATTGCTGCTGGTCGACATATAGCTTTGGTTGTAGATAATGCAGGCTGGCACACCTCAAAGCAATTAGATATACCAAAAAATATTACTTTGATACCATTACCTCCATACTCTCCTGAACTTAACCCTATGGAGCAGGTATGGGAATGGATGAAAAATAACTATCTATCAAATATTTGCTTTGACAGTTACAATGACATTCTTGAAAAATTAACTATTGCATGGAATCATTTTTCATCTAATGCTGAATTGGTGAAATCTATCTGCTCTAGAAAATGGATGTTTACCTAATCATGTATTTGGATTGGTATTACATAAACAAAGGCTTAAAAATCAAGTAACAATATATCAGCAAAAATGGGAAGTTATCAAGCATGGAATTACTGATGCTATCGCAACTAAACTAAATTTTACATAAAGGGGCTGTTGAAAGCTTACCCAATTTGTGTGTTTAAAGCTTAATTCTTTAACGCTGTGCATCTTAGGCCACTATTCTAAAGTTTTTCTTTATGTTTTATTAATATTTCTGATATTTGGATACACTTATCCTAGTTCAAGCACAAATTGAGTGGGTCAAGCACTACAAGTCGCTTAAGATTGAAGCAAATAGATTTCATCAGTTCAGCAAAGTGATTTTTTGAAACTCCTCTATATCTAACACGTTTATCCTGATGAGCAAACACTCTTTCATAAGGTGAACGTATAGCACTAAACCAACTGTCTTGATCATGATTTTTACCAAGCATATTATTCTTCTTTATGGCTTTAAGGTCACAACAGTTATCCCTGGCAGTTTTGTTAGCATATTTTGTACAGTATCCCTTATCAGCATAAATCGCACCACCATCAGGGCAAACATATTTTATACCCTTTGCATCTGTAACGTTGGCAGGTGTCACAGCTACTTTATTAATCAGTCCACTCTGCATATCTACACTAGTATGTTTCTTATAACCATACCAAAATTTATCTTTACCTTTACAGCCTATACGTGCTTGCTTATCTATAGCTACTTTAGGAAGTATTTCATTATTTAACTTTTCATATTTCTCTTTGATAGCTTTATCTCTTTCTTTCCAAAGATTAGCTTTAGCTATTAAGTGACTAGCATCAACAAAACTAAAGACTTCATTGATAAATCCTTGTTGTTTTAATTGCTTTCTTAAATCATTAAAAATTTCCGATATAAAACGAGTACCTATATTCTTTCTAAATTTACAAAATACACTATGATCGGGAGTTTTTTCTAATAATGTAAATTCACAAAACCATTTTGCTGCGTTATTTTCTTGTAGATATTTCTCTAATTCTCTATCGCTAAGATCTTCCATAAATTGTAATAGCAAACATTTAAATAAACGTAGCATTCCATAACCTTTATAAGGGTTATCTTTTTCAAACTTTTTTAATTTCTTAGCAACATTTTTAAAATTCCAAATCGATACAAACTTACGATATATATGATTTCTCGGTACTAAGTCATTAAGACTTATCATCTCTAGTTGATTCATCAGATAAGCATATGAAAATTAATATAACTATATTTTAACAAATATTATTCTATATATGGCTAGTTTTCAACACGCCCATAAAGTGCGAAACTCCTGAGAGTTTTTATAATATATGTTATTTAATATTAATTGATAATATTAAAAGTAATACTCTTATGGACAAGAATATGGATGTGTGTTGAAAAGGCAAAGTCTACTATGTTGTAGAATAAATCTCCTAATTTTTCCTAGCATTATTTAAATTAATTTTTTCAAGAAGATCTTTTTCATCAAACTCTTTTTTATCGACTTTGATATAAATAGCATTTTCCTCTAAACAGATTGTTGATTCATATATACCTTTTTGCTTGTTGAGTATTTGATTTAGCTTTTCTTCTAACTCAGGCATTAGTTTATCTAACTTATAAACTTTTGAATTTAAATAAGTTGGCTCGGCCATTATCAAGCTTATTATAAACCAAGATGCTGATATCACTGTGCAGAATATAAGCACACCGGCAATACCAAAGTGATGATAAGCAATACCACCAATCATACCACCGATAAAAATACCAAAAAATTGGCAGCTAGAGAATACTCCCATGGCTGTACCTTTACTACCAATTGGAGCTATTTTTGATACCCATGAAGGCAAACAAGATTCTAGAAATGTAAACGCAGCAAAGAAAAATGTCAGGATGGCTGCTAGTAAGAACGTATGTTTGTAGCTAACTACTAAAAATGCTAGACATATCCCTAGTAGTGCTACAGCAATAACAAAAAACTTTTTCATTTTGTGTTGTACTTCGGCAATCATTACAAAAGGGAACATTATGCTAAATGAGATAATTAAAACTGGCAAATAAACTAACCACTGATAGTCAGCAGCTATGTTAAGAATATTTGTCAGAATTGGTGGAATTACTATAAACAGTGCTGTCAGGGTGGCATGAAGAGTGAATATGCCATAGTTAAGTTTAAGTAGTTCCTTGTGAGAAATTACATCTTTGATAAGCCTAAAAACTGGTTTTGCTTCATGGTGGAAGCTTGGTGCTTTTGGTGTAGGGATTTTTGTAAGCATAAAAATACTTATTGCACCAAATACTGCAGTAAGCCAAAAAATTCCTGATAGCCCTATAAGGCTATTTAGTATAGAGCTAAACATCATTGCTACTAAAAAAGAAAAACCAATCGACATACCTATTAAAGACATCGCTTTGAGGCGGTTTTCTTCTTTAGTTGAGTCAGCCACTAGAGCAGTTAAGGTACTACCTATAGCGCCAGCTCCTTGGATTGCGCGACCAATAATTATGCCATATATAGTAGTTGAGCAGGCAGCAACTATACTACCAATTATGAAAAGTATTAATCCTACAAATATAATTGGTTTGCGTCCAAATTTATCTGATAAGATACTTAGTACAATTTGTAGCATAGCTTGGCTTAGTCCGTATACCCCAAGTGCTAGGCCTATTAAAAATGGCGTGGCATACCCTAGATGATTGATATATAAACTAAAAATAGGAAAGATTATAAATAGACCAATCATTCTAAAACTATATATTAGCGATATATTTATTGTTGTTTTAAGTTCGTTGTTGTACATTATTTAGATTGTTTTTAACAAGGTATCCATGAGTATAATCAATACAATTTTATAATTAAACATAAATTCCTACGAGGATATTTTTTTTTTTAGGTATGTTATATATAATGTACTAGTTTAGTGAAATGTATGTTTAGATATAAACGTTATATTTTAATTGTAAATTAAAAGGGAATGTATTCACAATGAACTGGAAAAAATACTTGATAATATTGTCTAGTGTAATCGGAGTTTTGTCTTTATCTGGTTGTAAGGGCGGCATTTGGAATCCGATGGGTGTTATTACAGCACAAGAAAAACAATTGCTTATCTTTGCAATTGTTCTTATGCTTTTTGTAGTTGTGCCGGTTATAATCTTGACGCTTTGGTTTGCTTGGAAGTATCGTGATGGTGCTAATGCGGAGTATCGTCCGACTTGGAGCCATAGTAATAAATTAGAAATAATTTGTTGGGGTGTGCCATTTATAATAATTCTGATACTAGCAATTGTTACATGGAAAACTACACACTCGTTAAGCCCGTATAAGCCTTTAGAGTCTGACAAAAAGCCTGTTGAGATAGATGTGGTGGCGCTAAATTGGAAGTGGATGTTTATTTATCCAGAATATGACATTGCTACAGTTAACTATATTGAGATTCCTAAAGACCATCCGATCAACTTTAAGATAACTTCAGCAGCACCGATGAACTCATTCTTTATACCAGAGTTAGCAGGACAGATTTATGCAATGACTGGTATGACCACACAATTGCACTTGATAGCAACTCATGAAGGTAAGTATAGAGGTTTCTCGGCAAACTATACTGGTATAGGTTTTGCTGAGATGCAATTCTATGCAAAAGTTACAAGTCAGGCTGTTTTTGATAAATGGGTTAAAGAAGTTAAAAATGGTAAACATCAGTCTTTAACATGGGATTACTTCTGGAGCGATCTTGTCAAAGATTCTATAAATAATCCAGTAGCATACTATTCTCATGTTGATAAAAACTTATTTAACGATATTGTTATGTACTACATGATGCCAAATTATAAGCCAGGAGATATGGCGGATAATATGTCTGGTATGGGTATGCATACACATCACAGTATGTAGTGTGAATAATAAGTAGTAGTTTTAAATAGGAGACAAATATGCTAGAAGCATTAATTGGAAAACTAAGTAATCCACATTTAGTGTTTCCATACCTGTATGAGCCGGTAAGCCAACAATTAATCATATTGTCGATGTTTATTGGTATTGTAGTTGCAGGTGTGGCACTATTAGGCGGTATTACATATTTTAGAAAATGGGGTTACTTATGGAGCGAGTGGTTTACTACTATCGATCATAAGAAAATAGGTACAATGTATACTATAGTTGCGTTGGTTATGATGTTTCGTGGCTTTGTTGATGCTGCGATGATGAGAACGCAACAAGCATTAGCAGCTGGCGATAGTACTGGGTATCTAATCCCTG
Organism: Francisella opportunistica; assembly: GCF_003347135.1. NCBI lineage: Bacteria > Pseudomonadati > Pseudomonadota > Gammaproteobacteria > Thiotrichales > Francisellaceae > Francisella > Francisella opportunistica. Next base: position 191,503 of record NZ_CP022377.1, read on the forward strand.
AACATTTTGATCAAATTTTTACTGCCCATGGTGTGATTATGATTTTCTTTGTGGCGATGCCACTGATATTTGCACTAATGAACTGGGTAATTCCTCTACAAATCGGCGCTAGAGATGTTGCATTTCCTTATATGAATTCTTTGAGTTTTTGGCTGTTTGTTGTCGGCGCGATGTTGATAAACATCTCATTATTAGTTGGTGATTTTGCACATGCTGGATGGTTAGCTTATCCGCCATTCTCTGAAATGACCTATAGCCCTACAGTCGGTACAGACTACTACATATGGGGCCTGCAAATATCAGGTATTGGTTCGCTAATGACTGGTATTAACTTCTTTGTAACTATTATCAAAATGCGTTGTAAGGGTATGACTCTTATGAAGATGCCTATCTTTACTTGGGCGTCTTTATGTTCGGTTGTTCTTGTGATTGCTGCTTTCCCAGTTTTAACTGTGACTTTAGGTTTATTAACTTTAGATAGATACTTTGGTACTCACTTCTTCACTGTTTCAGGTGGTGGCGACCAAATGATGTATGTTAACTTAATCTGGATTTGGGGGCATCCTGAGGTTTATATTCTTGTATTACCTATGTTTGGAGTTTTTTCAGAAGTTGCTGCAACGTTCTCTAAAAAACCACTATTTGGTTATACAACAATGGTTTGGGCAAGTATAGTTATTACTATATTGTCATTTACTGTATGGTTACACCACTTCTTTACAATGGGAGCAAGTGCAAATGTTAATGCCTTCTTTGGAATTATGACAATGATTATTGCAATTCCTACAGGTGTTAAGATTTTCAACTGGTTGTTTACAATGTATAAAGGGCGTATTACATTTGCAACACCTATGATGTGGTTAATAGGCTTTATGATAGTTTTCTCAGTTGGCGGTATGACAGGGGTATTATTATCTGTACCGGGTGTTGACTTCCAAATGCATAATAGTGTGTTCTTAATCGCACACTTCCATAATGTAATTATTGGTGGTGTTGTATTTGGTGCGTTTGCGGGTCTTACTTTCTGGTTCCCGAAAATATTTGGTTTCAAATTAAATGAACGCTTAGGTAAATGCGCTTTCTGGTGCTGGTTAGTGGGCTTCTTTGTGGCGTTCATGCCTTTATATATCTTAGGTACTATGGGTATGACAAGAAGATTGTACCATTATGATGCATCTACAGGCTATCAATCATTACTTATAGTTGCATGGGTAGGTGCTTTAATTATTGGTTTAGGTATTTTCTTCCAAGTGTTACAAATCATTGTAAGTATCAAACAAAGGGATCAAAATCGCGTTGGTGCTGATGCTTGGGGTTATGGGCGTACTTTAGAGTGGGGTATCCCTTCACCAGTTCCTTTCTATAATTTCACCCATGATCCAGTAGTTGAAGAGCGTGATGCATACTGGGATCACAAACAAAAAGGTCTAAATATAGATAATATTCCTGTAGCCACTGCAAAAAAATATGAAGATATTCATATGCCAAAAAATACAGCTGTAGGTGTTATCATTGGAGCATTTAGTTTTGTGTTTGGTTTTGCTGCTGTTTGGCATATTTGGTGGCTTGTTGTTGTAGGAGTTGTTGGTATTATTGGTACTATATTGTATAGATCATTTGATTATGATATTGACTACTATGTCAAGGCTGATGAAGTTAAAGAAGTTGAGGGTAGATATAATCAACAAGGAGAGTTACAAGTATGAGTACAGTAACTGCAGAACATAATCATCAACACGAACATCATTTTGATGGTTCAAAGAATGTTTTTGGTTTTTGGATATATATTATGAGTGACTGTGTGCTTTTTGCGACATTATTTGCAGTATTTGCAGTATTTCATAAGCACACTTTTGGTGGTCCTGGTGCACAGGAGCTATTTAGCTTACCGTATGTATTTGTTGAAACAATGCTACTACTAATAAGTAGTTTTACATTTGGTTTAGCTATGTTAAACCGTAACTCTGAGAATATTAATCATGTGATTAAGTATTTATGGATTACTTTCTTTTTAGGTCTAGGGTTCATATTAATGGAAGTGCATGAGTTTTATGAGTTAGCTATCGAAGGTCATACTTGGTCTTCAAGTGCATTCTTATCATCATTTTTTACATTGGTAGGAACTCATGGTTTACATGTTAGTATGGGTCTTATCTGGATTGTGAGTATGATATTCCAGCTTAAGAAGTATGGCATGAATCCTATGGCTAAGACTAAACTTACTTATTTAGGATTATTTTGGCACTTCTTAGATATCGTATGGATATTTGTATTCTCAATAGTTTACTTATTAGGGGCGGTGTAATATGGCTAAAGAACACTTATATGATCATGATACAGGTGCTGCATACGGTACTCATAAAAGCTATATACAAGGTTTTGTGTTATCTGTTGTTATTACTACAATAGCTTTTGCTTTAGTTGGTTTTAAGCTTTTATCGCCAGTTGCTCTGTGTGTGGCTGTGGCAGTACTAGCAGTAGGACAGCTTTTTGTACAATTAGTGTTTTTCTTGCATTTAAGTACAGATTCAAAAGCACGCTGGAACCTAGTAAGCGCAGTGTTTGCAATTATTATAGTTCTAATTGTAGTTGCTGGTTCTATATGGATCATGTTTGACTTATACAACATGATGATGTAATTTTCTTTTTTTAAAATATTTTTCTTGCTATGTATTTCAAAAGATATCTTCAATTGGCTAAGCCAGGTATTATTTTTGGTAACCTTATTACTCTTACCGGTGGTTTTTTGTTAGCTACACATCGAGAAATAGGTTTTGAATATCTGCCTTTGTTTGTCTATGTAATAATAGGTGTTGCATTAATGATTGCAGCAGGTTGTGTCTTTAACAATATTTATGATAAGGATATTGATAGTAGTATGGCACGCACGCAAAAGCGCCCTTTGGTTACCGGAGATATCTCTATAATTCAGGCAACGATATATGGTTCTATATTGCTTATATTGAGCTGTTTAGTTTTATATTACTTAGTTAACTTATTGACACTATGGATTATAATCATAGGTTTTATAGTTTATGTTGGCGTTTATACAGTTTCAAAACGCTTAACTATACATGCTATAGTATTAGGCGGTATCTCTGGGGCTATTCCTCCAGTAGCTGGTTATACAGCCGTGATTAATACATTGGACTACAATGCTTTAGCTTTATTTTTAATCCTATTTTTTTGGCAGATACCACATTCTTATGCTATAGCAATGCTATATATGGATGATTATAGTAAAGTTAAGTTACCGATGCTTCCACTAGTCAAAGGTATAGCGTACACTAAAAAAAATATGCTATTTTACTTGGTTTTGTTTGTAATCGCATGTAGCTTGCCAACACTGCTTGGTAGCGCAGATTTAATATCGTTTATTGTATGTATGCTTGTGGCATTATTTTGGTTATATAAATCTATACAATCTTATAGGAAAGATACAGACAGAGTATTTGCCAAAACTGTATTTAAAATTTCGATAATTGTTATTACAGTTATTTGCCTGACTATGGGCTAGTTGATAACAAAAAACCATTGAGTAATTAGAATTAAGCTTAATAGCTATATTTATATAGCTAATCCGAGATACATTTGTCATTCTAAGACTTGATAGTAGAATATAGTTTATTCAAAGCATAAACATAATTCAATTAGATCCTATGGGTCAAGCCACGGGGTGACAAAACACGCAAGCGTATATTAAAGTTCTATGTTTAGGCTTTTAGCAATAGCTTTGAGTTTTTTCATTGTTTCTGGGAGCTTTCTAACCGCAATCCATTGTTTAGCAAGTTCACTGTCTTTGTAAGCAGGGTAGCCCATATGGCTTTCACCAGCAGGAACATCCCACATAACTCCGGCTTTACCACCAATACGCGCGCCATTTCCAATATTTGTATGATCTTTGATGCCGGCATTACCAGCGATTATAACGCCATCACCGATTGTTACTGAACCACTAATACCAGCTTGACCACAAATCATACAACCTTTACCGATGGTTACATTGTGGCCTATCTGAACAAGATTATCAATTTTGGTATAATCGCCAATTATAGTTGAACCGTATTTAGCATTATCAATACAAGTATTTGAACCAATATCAACAAAGCTACCGATAACAACGTTACCAATATGAGGAATTCTAATAATTGTTCTACCATCCTCAGAAGGTCTATAGCCAAAACCATCTGAGCCGATTGAGCAGTTTGAGTATAATCTACAAAAATGTCCTATAATAGTCCTATCGCGGATTGTTACACTTGGCCAAATAATACAGTTAGTACCAATTTTTGCATCGTTGTAGATACATACGTTGGCATAGATAATAGTATTATCTCCGATTTCGACATTTTTACCAATATACGCACCCGGTCCAATAGAGACATTTTTACCAATTTTAGCAGTTGGGTCTATTACAGCTTTTTCATGGATACCGTTTTGTTCTGGGTATGGTACAGAGAAAAGTTCTAATATTTTAGCCATAGCTAAATCAGCATTATTGACTACAATAAGAGGTTTATCATTTACCTGTGCTAATTCATTACTGATTTTTTTACTTACAATAGCAGCAGCTGCTTTTGAGTTTTGCCAGAGTTTAATATGTTCTTGTTTATCAATAAGGGTTAGGTCATTTTCTTTTGCTTGTTCAGCATAATTAAGTCCTGAAATATTAACTTCACCACTTGGCTCATTGATTACTTTTGCATCTAAATGCTGAGATATTTGTTTTAGAGTGTATTGCAAACATTTTCTCCAAAGATTAATTATATCAATTAAGAATATCAGATTAAAAGATATTTTTACAGCAAACTTTGAATTTTAGGCACCGACACCAAAGTCAGTATTATCGACAAGTATTTCAAAGTGAGGATCTTGAAATAGCTGTTTATATTCTTCTAAAAACCAGCTTTTAAGTTCCTCATCAGCTTTGATGGCAGTAGTGTTATTTACATATAGGTTCAAAGTAGTGTGTTTGAAGTATTTCTTAGCAATTTCGATATCTTTTTTGATAATCTCTTTGGTTTGTCCTTTGACACCTATTAATAAACACACAGAGTCAAAAAATTGACTTAATTGTTGTGGTGAATCATGATAGAAACCTTTGTTAAGGAGTTTTTCTCTAAAATCATTATCAAAACTCTCCAAGCCTGTTTTTATAAAGATAGCAGTCTCAAATATATCTTTAATTTTGTGCAGATGGTCTTTGTATATCCAGTGTGCTTCAACAAAAAGCAGCTTGATATTTTTTTGTTTTATTATTTCTTTGATACGCTGTTTGGTTGCTTGTGGAAGTTCAAAAACATTACCAGAATTGATTATTTCTAATGTGCCAAACTCACCAGTAACGTTTGCTAAAACTTCAAAATTTATCGCATTAATCTCATCAATATTTTTAGAATTGTCTAAAATATAGTCACAAAATGTACATTTGCCATAAGCACAAGGACGGCTTTTAAGCAGGACAATTTCTCTTTTGTACTTATACACATTTGTGATTTTACTATAACGATCCATTATCTAATATACTCCTGTGCTTGAATTAGGGCTAGCTCATCTGTGTTTAAATCATGAGTTACCCTAAAAATGCCATCTAAGCACTGTATCACCGCTTTGAGAGTTTCATTTAGGTTTTTACCTTTTAACAGATAACTTAAAAACATTGCTGCTGTAATGTCACCTGAACCACTAACCTTAGATTGAACCTTGTATTTGGGTGATTCAAGGTATGAGAAGTATCCTTTTTGATATATTCCTATACCGGTTTTATCCTTACTAAAAGATACACTAGTTATGATTATTACTTGGTTATGATTGCCTGTTTTGTTGATGAGCTTTTTACAGGCTATTACAATATCATCATAATCTCGTATCTGAAAATTACTTAAAACACTAAGCTCGAATAGATTAGGCGTAATAATATCGGCTAAAGGTAATAAGTGTTCTAAAAAAATATTAGGATGGTCAGCAGAAGCAAAAATATGACCAGTTTCATTTTCATCATATTTGTCCCCAAAGACAGGGTCGCAGCAATATAAACTGTGGTTGTTTACTTTTTTAAGCTCTGCAACTGTATTTGCAATAACCTTAGCAATCTCTAGATTACCAATATATCCAGATAAGATTGCATCTTGTTGCGCTAAAAAACCATTTACTATCATACCATCGATAACATTTTGGATATCTTCGGCACTAAAGAAAGACCCTTTAAAAAAATCATATTGGGTATGGTTTGAGAGCTGTACCGTATATATTGGTGAGACTTCTATCCCAAGCTTTTGCATCGTGAAAACTGCTGCTTTATTGCCGGCATAGCCATAGGCCACATGTGACTGAATAGATAACACTTTAGGGATTTTAAAAGACATTGATAATTATATACCTAAGTTAGTTTGGATGTTTGCAAGTAGATCAACTGATGCTTGCTTATCACCAAGCTTACCTATCTTGATAAATAAGTTAACGGTGTCTTGATTACCTTTAACAAGTCTAATAGCAAAATTGTCTTCGCCAGCTTTATTAAAGAAATTTTTATCTGTAGCATAGGTGCCAGTGATTTCAGCGTATTGACTATTAATGGTATTATTCTTTACGTTATAGATATTGCTGTTATTTAGTGCTAGCAGCGTAGCATTATAAACGCTTTGCAAACTAGTGTTATCAATTTCAGCAGAGAATGTACCATTTACAAATCTGACAATGGAATCACCCGCAGAGTTTAAATCACTAGAAAGACTAGCGTTATTTGAGCAGCTAGCGAGGGTAAATGTAGCTAATACACAAGCAGCTAAAAGTTTAATTTTTTTCATTGTTTTAATTGATTTATAGTGTAATGTTTAGATTTTATAATAGTATTTAGCCTTTGTAAATTAACTATAACAGAGTTAAGCTCTTGAAAAACTAATAACAACCCCTATACTCTACAAAGGTGCTTTGAGATTTTGGAGGAAATCGGTGTCGGTATATAATCACTTTCAAGAATTATTAGAATTTTTAAACAATCGTGTTGTTGGTCAAGAAAACCTTAATAAGCGTCTGTTAATTGCATTATTAGCAGGAGGACATCTACTTGTGGAGGGGGCACCTGGTTTAGCTAAGACAACAGCTATTAAGACATTATCTGAGAGTATAGATTGCTCATATCATAGGGTGCAGTTTACCCCTGATCTTTTACCTGCAGATTTGACAGGTACAGAAATTTATATACCACAACAACAGAGCTTTGAATTTCAGTCAGGGCCATTATTCCACAATTTATTGCTTGCCGATGAGATTAATAGAGCTCCTGCTAAGGTGCAATCTGCTCTTCTTGAAGCAATGGGTGAGAAGCAAATAACAGTTGGCAAGAAAACCTACCCACTATCTAATTTGTTTATGGTGATGGCAACACAAAACCCTATTGAACAAGAAGGAACTTATCCACTTCCTGAAGCGCAACTAGATAGATTTATGCTGTTTGTTAAGATTGAATATCCAGATCCTAAAACAGAGGCAAAAATCTTGGCTATAAGCCGCGGTGAGGCACTAGGACATAAGCTAAAACATCCTAATATTCACCAAGAAACTATCTTTAAAGCACAAAAAGAAGTGCTAAATGTCCAAGTTTCTGGGGCATTGGAGCAATATATTATTCAGCTAATATTAGCAACTAGGGATCCGACAAAATACAACCAAAATTTCAAAAAATGGATTGCATTTGGCTCTAGTCCTAGGGGTACAATAGCTTTGGATAGAGCAGCACGAGCACACGCATGGCTATCAGGTAATGATTATGTCTCTCCTAGTGATGTTCATGCGGTAATTTATGAAGTTCTACGCCATAGGGTACTATTAACTTTTGAAGCTGATGTTGATGGTGTAACTAGCGATGATGTTATTACCGAGTTACTAAAGGCAGTGCCTATCCCGTAGAAGGTTAGCCTAGATGAAAAGTTATAAAGGTGTCAAGCCTAATATCCAAGAGCTTTTAAGCTATCGCTACCAAGCTAAAGCGCTAAAGCTATTTGCCAATCAAAGGGTAAATACCACTAATGCTGGCAATAATATTTCTAAGGCAAAAGGTCGAGGTATGGATTTTGATGAGGTTAGGCATTATCAAGCAGGTGATGATATCCGCCTAATGCATTGGGCTTTGACTGCAAGGCTTGGTAAACCATACACTAAAGTTTATCATGAGGAGCGTGAGCGTAACCTTTATTTTATTTTAGATCAAAATACTACAATGAAATTTGGTACTAAAGAATGCTTTAAGAGTGTTAAGGCGGCAAATATTTTAGCTTTGCTCGGCTTTGGGGCATTAGACGCACATGATAAAGTTGGTGGTATTATTTTTGATGATAAAGGCTATAACTTTTATGTTGCTAAACAAGATAAGTCAGCTTTAATTAAGATGTTTAATTTTGTTGCTAGTAATACCAAGCAATATCAGCTAAATTCAGATAAAAAGCTTGCTGATGCAATAAAGTTTCTGTATGCAAAAATTCGTAGTAATAGTGTTGTGATTGTGATTAGCGATTTTAGTAGTTTTAATCAAGAGGCAAAACAATATCTTAAGCTTTTAAGTGCTAAAAATGCCGTAATCAATATTTTTAGTTATGACCCCATAGAAAAAGAATTACCAGCTTTGGATACTTTTTATTTCAGTGATGGTAAGCGAAGAATTACTCTAGATAGTGCTAGTAAGCAGCAAAGTAGTATTTATAAGGATTTATACCAAAATAGATATACTGCGATAAAAGATTTTTCGCGTAAGAATAAAATTGGCTTTATTGAAGTAGCAACAAATGATGATTTAATTAAAACAATAAATTATGGGATAGCTAGCTATGCAAACTAATAATCTTTTAGCACAATTAAAGGATATTTATTTGCCAGAGAAAGTTTCTCAATGGTGGCCGTTAGCCTATGGGTGGTGGTTATTTTTAGCATCAGTTTTCTTGGCTATTATTGTTAGTTTGGTATTTTTACATTTGCGCAAAAAAACCAAGCACTATAAAGATTCAATAATAAATGATTTTAGAAAAACTATCGAAAATACTTATCAGCAAAATCCTAGAGAAGTTCTACAAGATATTTCGGTATATCTAAAAAGAGTGGCTTTGCAAAAGTTTCCTAATGAACCAGTTAAAACCTTGCATGGTAAGCAATGGCTTGAGTTTTTAGATGCAAAACTTAAGCATCAAAATTTCAAAAATACTAAAGCTAATATGCTTGAGAATAGCTATAAGCCAGTTGAACTAGATAGAGCGGCATTGAATGAAATTATGGCTGTGGCAGAGCAGTGGTTAAGGAGAGTTCTATGATAAATGTAGAATATCCATGGTTTTTAGTTTTGCTTATTTTACCGCTTTTGGCTTATTGGCTATTCCCAAGAGCAAAGCAAGATAAACAGTTAGCTTTGAAAACACCATTTTTTGAACAGCTACACTCTCAAATTGGAAATGCTAGTAAATATAATTTCAACAGGGCAAATTACCTTAAATATCTACTAAGCGTTATTTGGATACTTTTGATTATCTCAGGGTCAGGTATCCAATGGCTAGGTAAACCGATTAGTTTACCTCAAAGTGGTAGAGATTTAATCATGGCGATAGATTTATCTGGAAGTATGGCTATCCAAGATATGAAAAAATCTAATGGACAAATGGAATCAAGATTTGATCTAGTGATGCGTGTTGCTAATCAGTTTCTCGATACACGAAAAGGTGATAGGGTTGGTTTGATACTTTTTGGAACTAGAGCATATCTACAAACCCCATTAACTTTTGATATTGCTACAGTCAAAAAAATGCTTGATGATGCTAGTATTGCCTTACCGGGACCACAGACAGCTATTGGTGATGCTATCGGCTTAGCGGTTAAAAAGCTTAAAAAATATCCTGGTGATTCTAAGGCACTAATTTTGCTAACTGATGGTGAGAATAATTCTGGTACACTACAACCACTACAGGCGGCAGAAATCGCCAAACAGTATCATATAAAAATCTATACTATTGGTTTAGGTGGTGGTCAGATGATTGTTGAGACTACTTTTGGTCAAAGATTGATAAATACTTCTGAGGATCTTGATACAACTGTCTTAGAGAAAATTGCTGCAATGACTGGAGGTAAATACTTTAGGGCACAAAATAGTAGTGATCTTAAGAAAGTATATGAGTCGATAGATAAACTTGAGCCAATAGAATCTGATAAAACTGTTGTTAGACCAGTTACATATTTATATCCATGGAGTCTTGGTCTAGCATTGTTTTTGAGTTTTATTATGGCAACCATATGGTTAAAACGCAGGAGAGGATATTAAAATGGCTTTTCATTTTTTAAGACCTTGGTGGCTTTTAGCTATTGTTCCTGTTGTGGTCTTTGTGATATTACTTTTGAAGCATTCATCACAAGCAAATGGTTGGGCTAAGTATTGTGATAGCCATTTACTAGAGCATATACTAGTTGGCCAGCAATCAGCGCCAAAAAAATCACTTATACCATTGATATTTTTGTTTGTTTGGATTGTTGCTATCTTTAGTTTGGCTGGACCAACTTGGAAATACAAGGATGTACCAGTTTATCAAAAAAATACATCAAGAGTTATAGCATTAGATGTTTCGCAATCTATGGATACTACAGATGTTTCACCAAGTAGGCTAGAGCGAGCTAAGTATAAGATATTTGATATTTTGCGTCGAATAAAAGAAGGACAAGTTGGTATGATAGTCTTTTCAAGTGAACCATTTGTGGTATCACCACTTACTTCAGACGCTAATACTGTTGAAAACCTTGTTGCTGTGATTAACACAGATATAGTCCCAGTACAAGGACATAATATCTATAATGCTCTCAAAAAATCAGCGCAGCTAATTGAACAAGCTGGAGCACAGCAAGGACAAATAATTTTAATAACAGATTCATCACCATCTCCACAAGCAATAAGTGAAGCAAAGCAGCTTGCACAACAAGGAATAAAAACTGATGTCTATGCAATAGGAACTCCTATGGGAGGGATAGCTAAGGATGAAAAAGGTAATTATTTAAAAGATGGTCAAGGAAATATTCAATACTTTGGTATTGATTTAAATAAGCTTGAAGCCTTAGCAACGGCAGGAGCTGGAAAATTAGTGACGCTAACAGCTAATAATAGCGATATTGAAAGCTTATTAGCAGATCATCAAGTAAGCACCACAAAAAAATCAAAAGAGCAGTCAGCAAATATTTTCTGGCAAGATGAGGGTATATATTTTATATGGTTGGTGACTATTTTGAGTGTATTTCTTTTTAGAAGAGGTATTTTGGAGAGAGTATGTCGCTAAGAAAATTAATGGTTATTTTATTGCTAGTGCCGAGTATTTGCCTAGCAAGTAAGTGGGATGATTTATGGTTGACAAAAGACCAGCAGGGAATGAATTACTATAATAATGGTGATGTCAAAAAAGCTGCACAAGCTTTTGAAAATAGTAATTGGAAAGGAGTTTCTTATTATAAAGCTGGGGATTATCAAAAAGCTTATGAGGAGTTTAAAAAAGATAACTCAGTAAAAGGACTATACAATCAAGGAAACTCACTTACTCAGCTGGGAGATTACACCAAAGCGATAGATGCTTATAAACAAGCTATCAAAAAAAGGCCAGATTTTGAAGATGCAAAAAATAATTTAGAAATTGCTAAAGAGTTAGAAAAACAGCAAAAGCAGCAACAGAATTCACAAAATAACAATAATAATAACAAAGACAACAAAGACAATAAAGACAATAAAGACAATAAAGATAATAAAGATAATAAAGACAATAAAGATAATAAAGATAATAAAGATAATAAAGATAATAAAGATAATAAAGATAATAAGGATAATAAGGATAATAAGGATAATAAGGATAATAAGGATAATAAGGATAATAAGGATAATAAGGATAATAAGGATAATAAGGATAATAAGGATAATAAGGATAATAAGGATAATAAGGACCAACAAGATCAACAAGATCAACAAGATCAACAAGATCAACAAGATCAACAAGATCAACAAAACCAGAGTGAGCAAGCTAAAATCGATCAGCGCCAAAAAGAACTTAATAATAAAGAAGCAAATAAGCTTTTATCAATGATAGATGATGATCCTGGTGGACTTCTTAAAAATAAATTTGCACGTGACTACCAGAGAATGATAGGAGACAAGCGTGAAAACTAAGTTATTTAAACTAATAAGTATATTTATATTATCAGTAGCTATTTTGAACCTAAGTTATGCTAATGTCTCAGCAAGTGTTGATAGAACACATCTTGAAAAAGGTGAGACATTTGAACTAGTGTTGCATTTGGATAACTTTGATATGCAACCAGACTTAGATGCTTTAGATAAAGATTTTACTGTTTATAATACTAGCACTAGTAGTAAAACCACTATTATAAATGGCCAGCAGAGCTCTCAATTTGAAATGGTTGTAACTCTTATGCCAAATAAAACTGGTAAGCTAATAATACCGGCAATTAAGGTTGGTAACCAAACCACAAAACCGATTAATATAGAAGTTGATAAAGAGCTATCAAATGAGGAAGAGAGTAATTATCAAGATTTGTTTGCCATAGGTTCATTAGCTACTAATGAAACTTATGTTAATGTGCCAGTTTTATATACTTTGAGGCTATATTATGCGACACCTATTTTAAGCTTGCAGCCTAAGCCATTTGATATAAAAAATTCTGAAATAAAACAAACCAATCATAGAAAAACTTATCAAAAACGTATTAATGGTAAGATGTATGATGTTGTTGAAGAAAGCTTTTTGATAATTCCTAATACTACTGGAACTATACGTGTGCCGGCTATTGTTTTAGAGGCAACAATTCCAAATACTTTTGGACAGCTAGGTACTCGAGTAAAATACTTCTCGACAGAGGCAAAACTTTTCAAGGTCAAGCCAATTCCAAATGATATAAGTATCAATGATTGGTTTCCAGCAGCTGATGTGCAAATTAGTGATAATTGGTCTGCTGACAAAAATATAAAAGAGGGCGAGCTTCTAACTAGGACTGTCAAGATTAAAGCAAAAGGTGCCTTAAGTAATAATATTCCAAAGCTAGAGTTCAAATCCTCTGATGCTTTTAATGTCTATCCTGAGAAACCGGAGTTACAAGATATAGAGCAAGCCAGTCAACTAACTGGTATTGCTACCTATAAAATTGGTTACATGCCAGTTAAACAAGGTAAAACGACTATTCCGGCAATCAAGCTTAAGTGGTTTGATGTTGACAATCATAACTCAAAAATAGCTAGTATAAATGCTAAAACTTTTGATGTTCAAAAAGGCAATATCCCAAGCTCTAGTTTTGTTGCTAATGCTCAGCCATTATCTTCACAAATTATACAAAAGATTGTTAAAGATACCTTTTGGCGTGATGTTGCAATAGGACTTTTCATATTGTGGCTTATAACACTTATACTTCTTATAAAATGTAGATTCACAAAAAAAGTCACTACAAAGGCTGATGAAAAGCAAGCTGATTTACATCAAAAACTTACTGGCTTAAAAGAGATAAAAAAAGCTTGTCATAACAAAGATAATATTCAGCTACAAAGAGCAATTATTGGCTGGGCAAATACTCAAGTTGATAAGCAAATATTTTCATTACTTGATGTTGCAGAAGTATTTCCGCAGTTAAAAAGCATATTAAAAGAGCTAAATGCTGCAATATATGCTGCAAAAGGTTTTAATCGCTACCACGAGCTGCTAAATTTAATCAAAAGAACAACCAAAAGTGATAAAACAAAATCTGATAATTTAGTCAAAGGGCTATATGAGTAGTTGATTATGAGGAAAATATTACTAAGTATATTTATGCTGTTATCTTTTGCTATTTCAGCAAATTCACAAACTGTACTTATAACAGGTTTTGTTGCTTTTGGTGGCGAGAAGATAAATTCATCTTGGCAAGCAGTTAAGCAACTTCCTGATAATATCGATGGGGCTAAAATCATCAAAAAACAACTTCCAGTTTCATTTAAGGGCTCTGTTGATAAGTTAGACAGATTAATTAAAGAATATAACCCTGATGTCATTATTGCTGTTGGGGAAGCAGGTGGTCGAGCTGCGATATCTATTGAGAGAGTAGCGATAAATGTTGATGATGCTAGGATCACAGATAATGATAACTATCAGCCTAAAAATATCAAAATATCAGCAACTGGTAAAAATGCTTATTTCTCTAAATTGCCAATTTATCAAATCCAAGAGGCAATCCAAGCACAAGGTATTTCAGCATATATATCTAATACTGCTGGGACATATGTTTGTAACCATGTGATGTATCACCTATTAGAAGTGCTCAGCAACAAATATCCTAATAAAATAGCTGGGTTTATACATGTACCATATGCACCGCAACAAGTTGTAGATAAAGCAGATATACCTAGTATGAGTACTAATGATGCTAAACAAGCATTAAAAATAGCTATACAGACATCGTTAACTAAGTATAGGTAGTTTTATGAAAAAAGACTGGAAATATTATTTAGGGATATTGTTTTTTATTTTATCATTTGTGCCATATATAGTGGTTTTTGCTGTTATGCCTTTTTTAGGATTATCTACATCTAGTTATCTAGCAGCTTCATCAATATTATTAATTAGTGCTGAAGGGATGTTTGTAGTGTCTGTGATGCTTTTAGGTAGAGCAATAATGGATACAATAAAATCAGCAATAAAAAAAGTTTTTAAGTCTGCATTTACTAGTCAAAAGCCTATTAGTCAGACAAGGCATGTTATAGGTTTAGGAATGTTTTTTACTAGTTTGATTTATCCGACTCTGATTACTGAGATGATACTGTTATTTGATAAGGTTCAACAGGTTGGTCAACTAACTATGATGCTTATTTTATTTAGTGGCGATGTTATATTTGTAGCTAGTTTCTTTGTCTTAGGTGGTGAATTTATTAGTAAATTAAGAGCAGCATTTAAGTATCACAATTAATATTTTTTGATTTCAACTTTTGTAGTAAATATATTGATGATGAAAGTAGAGTTTAAATCTGTTGCCAAATATTGGTGATTACAGTATAAGTTACAAATATTTACAAAATATACATATTAGGTAAACATCTTTGGGTTAGTCTAATCAGTAAAATTTTCATAACTGATATATTAAAAGGAACTGCAAATGACTAATAACCCAAATAAAGATGCTATTTCGATTTTGAATCAAGGTAGGTCACTTTCTCAATCAAGTAGAATATCTATAAATTCTAATTTAAGGCAATTATCTACTTCTTACGAAGCTACAAATAAGGAGTTCTTAATAGATTTATGTATTGAGGCGACAACTTATGTTAAATATAAATTTTTAGGAGGAGGGCGTACAATACATATAGACAATCTAGCCTATGTTGTACCTGATAACTTAGGTCTAGCTATTAAAGATATGCTATCTAAACTGAGAATTAGCCCAGAAGATTTCATCAGAGAATTAGCTCAAAAACTGCAAAAGGTTGACACTAGTAGATACAAGGTTGGTAGATCTGCATGGACTAAATCATTATACGAAAATCCTTATTATGTACTCACAGAAGTAAAGAGAAAAATTATGCTAACAGATACAATATCGGGAAATTTTAAATTAGAAGATAGGGATATAGCTCAGTTTTATAAGGATGTTAATAGACAGACTCAGGTAAAAATAATTAAAGGTAATAAGAAAATGGTCATAGGTCCAAATTATGATCAAGAAGATAAACAAAGGTCAACACTGCAGCAGCAGGATAAGCTAACTAATAAAATAAGAGATTTTTTAGGTTGCGACGAGTTCAATAAAAATAAACACTCGATATTTGGTTGCCATCAGGGTATCCTAGCTGATATTATGGCTACATATTATGATATGGGTAATTCTGTAGAAAGAGTTAAGGCTCAATTATTAATAGATACACGGAATACTAGATCTGCAACAACTTTTTTTAAAATAGATTTAGATACCCAAAATCATCTGCTTTTTTTAAAGAGAATAAAAAGATTTTCAGAAGACAGTATTTCGATTTTAGACCAAGATGAACAAGATGCCTATAAGAGTTTATTTGGCGATAATTATCAACAACTGTTACTTAGACCTAGAGGATTTGCAGTTGATGCGGTTGTAAACCTAGACTTTAATAATAAAAGATTTACTTGTAATGCTACGTTCACCAAAAATTAAATGTATAAAATATTGTTGATTTAATACCAAAAGGGCATTGAGTACTTCGATAAATTCAGCAACGACTTTTTCAATCTAAGAAAAAAAAGTTTCAACTCTGCTCAGAGCCAGCTTTTTGTATTAAAACAACGATTAAATCAACAGTTTTTATATTGTAAATCAATTATTGAATCTGTGATTCACAGATATTGTTTCAACTTTGTTATTGTTAATTTAGTGGCATAAATAGCTATTTTTACTAATATAATTTATAAATTGTATTGTTATTATCTGCTAAACTGTTAGTTAAAGCGATTATAATTGTTTGATCAAAAAAATCATTTTATACTAGATTATTCAGTTTATATTGATTATCAAATTTTAAGATATTTTTATGAAAGTAGAGTTTAGAGTTTTACAAACACAAGATATTAATCAAATGTTAGATGACTTAATTGCTGCAGTTATCAAAGAATATAATTTGCAAAAGACTATAGCAATTTTAGCGCCTACAGGTATTGCAAAACATCTGGATGATAAATTATGGCAAGATGGACAAGATTCTTTTATCCCGCACCATTGCGCGATAAATACTAGAGAATATAATCGATATAAAAGTATTCCAATCTTAATAACCGATAATATGTTTATTACATCAGGTTTTGATGAGTTAATTAATTTGATAGATATTCCTATCGATTCTAATAAAGTGTCTGTAAGCAGCTTAGTTGAGTTTGTATATCAGGATAAAAAAGTTATTGAAAATTTACGTAAGAAGTATGTTTACTATAAAAAATTAGGTTTTGATATCAAAACTGTTAATTATGGTAATGTACCAAATGAGTATTAAATAAAATTCAGGAAACAGTATGGATATAAAAAAATTAAAGCAAGTAGAAGAAAATTTTTTATCTATGTACCCAGAAGGTTTTTATAGTGCTGAAATGCAAAAATTAGCAAAAAAGCACAAAATGGAACAAATGATTAAGCAAACACAAGGGTTCTTCGGTAAAAACTTTGCCGATGATGTGGAAACTGCTTGTGAAAATATGGTAAAAATAGTAAATCAGTCTTCCATGGTATCACTATTTGAAAAACCGAAATTTAGGGATGCTGTAAAGGCAATGTCGACACAACAAAAAAAAGATTTGGTTGAAGGCTTAGAGCTATTTCTTCACGACAGTAATAAACAGCAGCAAGGATTTGACAAAATGCTAGATGTTCTTAAGCAGTTTAAATTAGCTAAATGGTCATTGTTGACTATAATTCCTAATTATTACCATCCCGACAGAGAGGTATTTGTAAAGCCCACTACAGCGAAATCAGTTATAGGTTTTTTTAAGTTGGAAGGATTGGTTTATAAACCACAGCCAAGCTGGAGTTTTTATCAAAATTACCGCAAACAAATATTAGATATGAAAAATAGGGTTAATGCTAATCTTGCTACCAATAATGCTGCTTTTTGTGGTTTCTTAATGATGAGTATTTAAAGGAGTCTACCGTATAAATAGTTTATTGATTTTATTCACAATGCTATTATTTCCAAGCTACTTATTCTTAAAAAGGTACAAATTAAAACTATGTTTGGGAGATGGTGATGAAGAAAATTACTATAGTTGCATTTCTAATGCTTGCCTTTATTATGGAAGCCTTTGCTCAAAACATTCCGAAAGATTTTGTAAATGTTAAAGATATTATTCCATCTATACAGTTAGATATAAGGTATGCCACTAATTTTAATTTTGTGGGTAAAAGAATAGCTGGCTATGTAGAAGGTAAATGCTACTTAACGAAACAAGCAGCTAATGCTCTAAAACAGGTTCAAGATCAATTATTGCCAATGAGTTTATCTTTAAAGGTTTATGATTGCTATAGGCCTCAAAAAGCGGTGGATGAATTTGTAGAGTGGGCAAAAGATATTAATGATACGAAAATGAGAACTACTTTTTATCAAAAAGTTAAAAAAGAAAATCTCTTTAAAGAAGGTTATATTGCGGCAAAATCTGGGCATAGTAGAGGGAGTACTGTAGATTTAACTATAGTGCCTTTAGATAGTAAAATTCCTAAGCATAGATCAAAGCAAATATCATGTGAGTTCTCCTACAATCAGCGTGACCCTGACAATAGTTTAGATTTTGGTACAGGTTTTGATTGTTTTAGTCCAAAATCTCATCCTGACTATCAGGGTGTTTCAGCTCAAGCAAGAGCAAACAGACTTTTGTTACAGACGCTGATGATTAATGCTGGTTTTAAACCTCTGGAT
The DNA here is from genome assembly GCF_003347135.1 of Francisella opportunistica. Classification (NCBI taxonomy): domain Bacteria; kingdom Pseudomonadati; phylum Pseudomonadota; class Gammaproteobacteria; order Thiotrichales; family Francisellaceae; genus Francisella; species Francisella opportunistica. The sequence continues at coordinate 209,912 of NZ_CP022377.1, forward strand.
ACAGAATGGTGGCACTTTACACTCAAAGATGAGCCTTTTAAAGATACATATTTTAATTTTGACGTTTAAATAAATTTATAACGTGTATTTTTACTATTAACCTTGCTAAAATTATTGGCATTAATTTTTTTCTAGAAACTTAGATATTTACGGCGTTATAAATGACTCAAGAAATGAATAAAAATTACAATCCAAAAGAGATAGAGCAAGCAAATTATCAAAACTGGGAAGCTGCAGGTAAGTTTGCTTGTGGTAATACTGATTCAAAAGAAACTTATACAATAATGTTACCACCACCAAATGTTACTGGAACTCTACACATGGGGCACGGTTTTCAGATGACACTTATGGATATCCTTATCCGTTATAATCGTATGACTGGTAAAGATACATTATGGCAACCTGGTACAGATCACGCTGGTATTGCTACGCAGATGGTTGTTGAAAGACAGCTTAATGCTCAATGTATTTCAAAACATGATTTAGGGCGTAAGAACTTTGTCAGCAAGGTTTGGGAGTGGAAAGAGCTTTCAGGCGGAACGATTACATCACAAATGCGTAGAATAGGTGCTTCGCCAGACTGGCAGCGTGAAAGATTTACAATGGATGTTGGCCTTTCTGATGCGGTTAAAAAATGTTTCATCAAACTGTATGAGGATGGTTTAGCATATCGTGGTGAGCGATTAGTAAACTGGGACCCTAAACTAAAAACAGCTGTATCTGACTTAGAAGTTGTTCAACTAGATAAACAAGGCTCATTATGGCATTTTGTATATCCAGTAGCTGATAGTGATGAGAAGATTATAATTGCAACGACTCGTCCTGAGACAATGCTTGGGGATATGGCGGTTGCAGTTCATCCTGAAGATGAAAGATACACACACTTAGTTGGTAAAATGATAAATCTACCGCTTACAGATAGACAGATTCCAATTATTGCTGATGGTTATGTCGAGAAAGATTTTGGAACAGGTTGTGTCAAGATTACCCCAGCACATGATTTTAATGACTATGAAATGGGCAAAAGACATAATCTACCAATGTTAAATATCTTAACTGATGATGCTAGTCTAAACACCAATGTGCCAACAAAATACCAAGGCTTAGATAGATTTGAAGCACGTAAACAAATAGTTGCAGATATGGAAGCTTTAGGCCTTTTAGATAAGATTGAGCCACATGCTCTAAAAGTACCAACAGGTGATAGAACAGGCGAAGTTTTAGAGCCATATCTAACTAAGCAATGGTTTGTCAAAGCTGATATACTTGCCAAGCCGGCTATAGAAGCGGTTGAGAAGGGTGATGTAAGATTTGTGCCAGATAACTGGAAAAATACCTACTTTGCTTGGATGAGAGATATTCAAGATTGGTGTGTATCACGTCAGCTATGGTGGGGGCATAGAATCCCAGCTTGGTATGATGAAGCAGGTAATGTCTATGTCGGCGAGTCAGAAGAAGATATTAGAGCTAAATATAATTTAGCTGCTGATATTACTATCAAGCAAGATGAAGATGTCTTTGATACATGGTTCTCATCGGCATTATGGCCGTTTAGTACTTTAGGTTGGCCTGAAAAGACTCCCGAGCTTGAGAAATACTACCCAACAAGCGTGCTGGTAACTGGTTTTGATATTATCTTCTTCTGGGTTGCTAGAATGATGATGTTTGGCATGTATTTTATGAATGATGTGCCATTTAGAGATATTTATATTACTGGACTTATTCGTGATAGTGAAGGTCAAAAAATGTCAAAATCAAAAGGTAATGTTCTAGATCCAGTTGATTTGATAGATGGTATTTCATTAGATGAGTTACTGCAAAAAAGAACAGCTGGTTTAATGCAGCCACAGATGAAAGCCAAGGTTGAAAAAGCAACTAAAAAAGAATTTCCAGAAGGTATAAGCGCTTATGGTGCAGATGCGGTGAGATTTACTTATGCAGCATTAGCTTCTACATCTCGTGATATTAGTTTTGATACTGCTAGGGTGGAGGGCTATCGTAATTTCTGTAATAAACTTTGGAACGCTTCAAGATTTGTGATGATGAACCTTGGTAATTATAAAGTTTGTGATAATTATGAGCTAGGTGTTGCAGATAAATGGATTTGGAGCGTTTTAAATACGGCTGTTGCTGATGTGCATAAACATCTTGCTAACTACCGTTTTGATTTAGTGGCAAATACTATTTATGACCTTGTTTGGAATAAATACTGTGATTGGTATGTTGAGTTTGCCAAAATTACTTTAAAAGATGAGTCACTATCAGACAAGCAAAAAAATGGAGTTAAATACACACTTACTAAAGTTTTAGAAAATATCCTCGCTTTAGCACATCCACTGATACCATTTATTACAGAAAGTATTTATCAACAGCTAAAAGCTCATCTTGATAATGCTCAACAAACAATTATAGATGTAAGTTATCCTGTGGTTTCTCAAGTTTTAGTAGCTGAAAGTGCTGAAAAGGCTATCACATGGTTACAAACTGTAGTAACTACTTTGCGTAATATGCGTAGTGAAGTCGATATCAAGCCATCTTTAGAGATTTCTCTAATTGTCAAAGATGTCGCAGCTAAAGATAAAGAATACTTAGATCAATCTGAGAGTTTTATAAAAGCTTTAGCTAAAGTCAAGGATATTGAGTTTAATGATAATCCACCAACATCTTTATCACAAATTGTTGAAGGCCTTGAGCTAAATATCCCATTAGCAGGTTTGGTTGATATTGAAGCTGAGAAAGCAAGGCTTGATAAAGAACTAGACAAGCTAAAAGGCGAAGTTGATAGAGTACAGAAGAAGCTATCTAATGAGCAATTTGTCGCAAATGCTCCAGAAGCTGTAGTTGCTGCAGAGCAAGAAAAGCTTGCTAAATATCAAGAGCTTTATGCTAAGACTTTAGAAAAGAGAGAGGCTTTAGTAAGATAGAGTTTGTGTTAAGAAAAAACTCAGCTCTAATTTCTATCTAAAATAACAAACGCAATCCATTTATATCTCTAAAAAGATTCTTTTATAAGAATTTGCCTAACTATTTTTTATATTGAAACAATTAATTTTCTAGTTTAATCTTAAAACAATTTTATTGTGGCCTAACTAGGTTATAAGTTTTAGCAAAAATAGGATGTTAGTATGAAAAAAGCGTATGTATTAATTGATTACTTCTTGAAGGTTTTATTTATGGTGATATTTTGGCTTGTCGCTGGTGTTTTTATAGGCTATGCGGCAGTATATTTGATGTCACCTGAATATATTTATAATGCTTTGCAGTCACATGGTTTTGTTTGGATATCTATATATGGAGCAATAAAAATATCAGCTTTTGTTACTATCATTTTTGCTGTTATTTTTGCGTTATTTGATCAGAATAAGAAGTTATTAATTGTTCCGATGATAGTTTCAATCTTAGTTTTATATTTTATTCAACATCTTGTCTGTACGGGGATATTATCTTATTTAGCTGCTTAAGTATTTCTTTTTATCAATATCTATTTATCTATACCATTAATATCAGGGCGCCTCCAAAATGCCATATTTTTATCGATTTCTTGATAAAAGATTTCTAGTACCCTTTGAGCTGATTTTTCACCATAAGCACCGACACCATAAACCATAGTTTCACCCTGGCGCAATAGCTATATCACATCAGTTCTAAACTTTTACATACCAAATTAAATTAAGAGTCTTTCCATCTAACTGTATAAATTCACTTACATAAACTTCTGCATTCTCTCATCAAACTCAATAGCGAAGTAAGGCTTAGCCTCATTCCAGTATCTCACAGGCATGGACCATTTTTTTAGTCAAATTATCTGGGCTAATTAATTTTTGAGTATACTTTTCTCCTTCAAAAAAACGAGTTTTAGCTAAGTTAATTAATGGTTCAAATAATGTTGGATAATTATCAAGTTTTTTAAAATCTATACCATTTACAATTGCTAATAACCAAATAGTTACATAGCGACCACAATCAGTCTGAAGAGGTGCTTGAAGACCGAGGTTCTCTATTTTTTTTGATAGTTCTATCTTAGAATTGAGTGAATTCTTATAATTTTCAGCAAAAGTATCTAATGCACTCTTTAAGTTTTGTTTATAACTGTCATTGTTTATAAGACTTAACAAGCTATCATAGATTGTGATTTCCTTTACAAAAATTTTATTATCGATTTTACATAAAGTAACGTGACTAAAAGGCTTATTACCTTCTACTATAAAAGTAAAAGGACAATATACATTTTCACTTAAATTTATTTTGTCTCTTATACTTTTTGCAGATTCCAATTTTGGTAAAAACTCTTTCTTTGATTGATATTCAAAACCGGACCAGCTGTCTTCTAAATTATTTAAGCTTTTATTTTTAGATATATTTTTATCAGTACAATACTGTTTATATGGATCCTGACAATCTAAATATTTAGAATATACAAATAATTCTTGCAATTCATATTCAGTTAATATTAATATCTTTTCATCTACTATTTTATATTTTAATATTTCTTGTATGAAAGTATTAGGTTTAGTAGATAATGGCTTGGTGAAAATCTTATTATTCTTACAATAGTTTGAAAAAGTATGCTGCATAAAGGTTATTCCAGACTTATTAATTGTATCTTTCACCATAGAATTTAATTCTTTAACGACACTTGACATATTTTCATTAAATTTAAGGCGCACAAAATTATAGGAATCATCTTTAAATACTATAGGATAGCCAGGTTTAGGGCTTGCTTTATTTAAAAAATTAAAATATTGATTATCAAAATTACATCTAAATTCAACAAAATGACTGACTTGGTATCCAAATTTATCTATAAAATCTGTATCTTGTAGTTTATTATAGTCATAAACTATAAAGTCATCAATTTCATCTTTGTTGCTTTTAAAGCTACGTAGATATGAATTTAATATTTTTTTGATATCTTTACTATCAAAAAGATATGCACGCTTTTTATCCCAAAGTCCTAGTCCTGTATTTGAAGAAATCTCATAAACAAAATTTTTATTGGTAAATTCAAATTCTTTATAAGAGTTATTATAATCTTCAATAGCATATATTTTAAAATTTTTTGTTTTTACATTGAACATCTTGGCTGCAATTTATTTTCTATAAGTTACAGAGATATTATATAAAGCTCTGTCGCAAACTCAACATTTAGGCGTAATTTTTCTAAAATCAGTATCCTTTAGATACAAGTTATGCTGCTCTTTTGTTTAATAGGATCTGCTTTAGGGTGGCTATAAGTCTTTTTTTTTTTATATGTTATTTCTAACCTTTGTAAAGCATAGCATATACAGCTTTGGCTTACTCCAAAGTGCTCTGCTCTTTCATATTGATAATCATCACGGTAAGCTCCTATATCTTCAAGTAACTCTGTTTGGGTTAATTTAATTTCAGGTCTAGATTTGGTAGCTTTAGGTTTAATTTGTTTACTCCATAAATATACTGAGTTTTTACCAATTTTAAATCTATCTGCTGTAGCTTGGTATATTAATCCTTCCGACTCTTTTATCGATAATACTTTCTTACGAAAATCTAGTGAATAGGTCATTGTCTCAAATACAAAACGTTATAACTAAAATATAATGATTTGGCTATAAAAAGTTTAATATGGTTTTTATTTGAAATGCGGTTAAATCAATTCATTGCTACAATCCATAGATTTTGCTGTGACAAGATATTTTATTTCTGTACCTTTTGAATGTTATCTTAGTTAATTAGCTTTAGTATCTATATAATTAAGCTATTGAGTTAAGTTTTTAGGAGATGAGCTTTGCGTAGAATAGAAACAGATAGTACCGGTCAAATAGAAGTTGAGAATGACAATTATTGGGGCGCACAAACACAGCGTTCTATAGAGCATTTTTCTATAGGTAGTGATTTAATGCCAATAGAAGTTATTAGAGCTCTTGCAATTATCAAAAAAGCAGCAGCTATGACAAATCATCAATTAGGTATCTTAGCGCAAGCTAAAAAAGAAGTTATCGTTGAAGTTGCCGATGAGATAATCACTGCTAAGCTTGATGAGCATTTCCCATTGCATGTATGGATGACAGGCAGTGGAACTCAGGCAAATATGAATGTTAATGAAGTGATTTCAAATAGAGCTATTGAGCTTCTAGGTGGCAAAAAGGGCAGTAAAAATCCTATCCACCCAAATGATGATGTCAATATGTCTCAATCATCAAATGATACTTTTCCAAGCGCGATGTATATTGCTACTGCGCTTGAGATAAATAATAGACTCTTACCAGCTATTGAGTATATGCAGCAAGAATTAGCTAACAAAGCAAAGCAGTGGGACAATATTGTCAAAATCGGTAGGACACATATGCAAGATGCCGTACCACTAACTTTGGGTCAAGAGTTCTCTGGTTATGCAGCATTACTAGAAAATAACATTCAAAGAATCAAAGAATCTTTAAAGTATCTATATCAGCTTGCTCTTGGGGGTACAGCTGTTGGTACAGGTTTAAATGCTCCAGATGGTTTTGCAGAGATTGCCGCTAGTAACATTGCTAAAATTACAGGCTTGCCTTTTGTTTCAGCTACCAATAAATTTGAGGTGCAAGGCTCACATGATGCTTTGGTTGCTGTTATGAGTCAGCTCAAAACTTTAGCTAATTCATTGTTTAAGATTGCTAATGATATTCGCTTACTTAGTTGTGGACCGAGAGCTGGCTTTCATGAGTTATTAATTCCTGAGAATGAACCTGGCTCATCAATTATGCCTGGTAAAGTTAATCCAACTCAATGTGAAGCTATAACAATGGTTGCTGCACAAGTGATAGGATATGATGTTGCGGTTGGTATCGCTGGTAGTGCGGGTTATTTGGAAATGAATGTTTATAAACCGTTAATGATTTTTAATATTATACAATCAATTAGAATAATCTCAGATAGTTGTCAAAACTTTACTAAGTATTTATTAGTTGGGATGCAACCAAACAAACAAAAAATTGATTATTACCTCAAAAACTCATTAATGTTAGTAACAGCTCTTAGCCCAGTTATAGGTTATGATAAGGCAGCAAAAATGGCTCATTATGCTGAGCAAAAAAATATTTCTCTAGCTCAAGCAAACCAAGATCTAAAATTTTTGTCAGCAGAGGAGTTTGATAAGGTGGTTGATCCTTATAAAATGACCAAGGGCAGCAGATTATAGAAATTAGTTTTTTGCTAATTAATCAAGATGCTAATCTAAAGTTAACCTATTATTTATCACTAGTTTTAATCCTTGAAACAATTTGTTTTCTAGTTTAATCTTTAAGCAATTTTATTTCTGAGGTATTTAGATTATGGTTATAACAAGATTTGCTCCAAGCCCAACAGGATTTTTGCACGTTGGTGGTGTGCGTACAGCTTTATTCAGCTGGTTATATGCCAAAAACAACAATGGTAAATTTATTCTGAGGATAGAAGATACTGATCTAGAGAGATCTACTCAAGAAGCGGTAGATGCTATTTTAGATGGTATGAGTTGGTTGGGACTAAAAAATGATGGCGAAATTTACTATCAAACAAAGCGCTTTGATAGATATAAAGAAGTGGTCCAAGAACTTATTGCAGATGGTAATGCATACTACTGTAGCTGCTCAAAAGAAAGACTAGAAGAGCTAAGGGAGTATCAACAGGCAAATAATCTCAAAACTGGATATGATGGTAAGTGTTGTGATGTAAACTATATTCCACAAGAGGGCGAGAGTTTTGTAGTACGCTTCAAAAACCCTAAAGATGGAGTGGTCAGTTGGGATGATGCGGTTAAAGGTCGAATCGCAATCTCAAATCATGAGCTTGATGATATGATTATCCAAAGAGCAGATGGCTCACCGACATATAATTTCTGTGTTGTCGTTGATGATATTGATATGGCTATTACTCATATTATTCGTGGTGATGATCATGTTAATAATACCCCTAAACAAATTAATATATACAAAGCGCTAAATGCCAATGTGCCAGTATTTGCCCATGTGCCAATGATACTTGGTCCAGATGGAGCAAAACTCTCTAAGCGTCATGGTGCTGTCAATGTGATGCAGTATCGTGAAGATGGCTATTTGCCACAGGCGATACTTAACTATCTGGTAAGGCTTGGCTGGTCACATGGCGATCAAGAGATTTTTTCTATCGAAGAAATGATTGCAACTTTTAATTTAGAGCATATTAGTGCATCACCATCACGCTTTGATTTTGAAAAACTTAAGTGGTTGAACAAACACTATATCAAAGAGTCTAAATTTGATGATATTCAAACAGAAGTTGAATATCACTTTGCCAAAGCTGGTTTAGATATTGCTAATGGTCCAGATTTAAAAGAGCTTGTAGCTGTGATGGCAGAAAAAGTTGATACATTAGTTGAGCTAGCAGAAAAGTCTAGTTATTTTTATAATGATGATATCAGTTATGATGAAAATGCTGTAAAAAAACATATCAAAGCAGCTACAGCTGAGATTTTTAGCAAACTTTTGGTGAACTTTAACTCTCTGGATGCTCTACAATGGCAAGATCCTGATGTTTTACATAATGTAGTTAGTACAACAGCCGAGCAGTGTCAAGTTGGTATGGGTAAGGTTGGCATGCCATTGCGTGTAGCTATTACTGGTTCTGGTCAATCACCAGAGATTGGTATTACTCTAAAACTTCTTAGTAAAGATAAAGTAGTCACTAGACTTACTAAAGCGCTTAAAGAATTGTGTAAGTGATAAAAAGTAAAAAATATTTACAAAAGCTCTTGACTAAGTCATAAAAGTCATTATAATACACATCATATTGCTGGAGACAGTGATATGAGTCTTAAGTCCCGTTCGTCTAGAGGCCTAGGACACCGCCCTTTCACGGCGGCAACAGGGGTTCGAATCCCCTACGGGATGCCAAAAAATAATCATATAATTAAGATAGAAATTTTAAGTTTTGGTTTTAGTTTGTTATTTGAGTATATGCGTATAATTTTATGATCTTAATATTTTTTCTATAGCCAAAATAATTTATTTTAGTACAGCTTCTGAGTGCTGTTCATATAGTAAATGAGTGATTATGAAGTCATAATGCATAACCAAAACGCACTAATTACCTATGCCATACACCTGATCATTGATTATATGTGTAGAAAGCCAGTCATTTGTGATACTGCATTCGTTGCATTTTTTGTTGATTTTATGATAATGATTTTTATATCCTTAACCCTTATATAATTAACCATTTCATAGAAATCATCTAAAGGTAAAAACTGAATGGCTTTCTTATTTAATCTTTTCAAATACGCTGAAAGTAAAATCAAACTCGTTTTTATTATCTTTATTAAATTTTTTGTGACCTATACGTTTGAATTTTGCTTTATCCCATTGTGGGAAAAAAGCATCAAGGTCGTCGATTTCAGCAGCAACTTCTGTAATATACAATCTATCTGCATACTGCAAAAATTCTTTATATATTTGTGCTCCACCAATTATAAAGATTTCGTAATGTGGTTTAGACTGAGCAAAATTTAGAACATCTTGAGTACTATGAATGATAAGGCACTTATCATGCTTATACTGTTTATCTCTTGTCAATATGATGTTTTTGCGATTCGGAAGAGGTCGTCCAATTGACTCAAAAGTCTTTCTTCCCATTACTATATAGTTATTCTCGGTTATCTTTTTGAAATTTTTGAGATCATCAGAAAGTTTCCACGCCAGAGTGTTTTCTTTGCCGATGCCATATTTTTTGTCATAAGCTACTATTAGCGAAATCATTTTTTACTATTTTATATTTAAATTGTTTTGAAATATTTTAGCACCTAAAAGAAAGATAAAATACCTTTTGTAATTTATAAATTAATTGTGGTAAAATTTTACGGCTTGTACTATATGTTTTGAGTATAAGTTGAGTGTTTAATTAATAAATCATGTATCTTGATTAATGATTATGTCAAAGGGTGTCCTTAAGGATATTTGGCATGGCTAAGATACTAGATATAACCCAAATAAGGAAAATAAAAATGTCTTTAATGAAAGAAATGTTATCTGCTGGTGTTCACTTTGGACACAAAAAAGCTTTCTGGAATCCACAAATGAAAGAATACATCTTTGGTATTAACCATGGTGTACATATCATCAATTTAGAAAAAACAGTTCCTCTTTTCCAAGATGCAGTTAATTTTGTTGGTAAAACTGTTGCTAATGGTGGAAAAATTCTGTTTGTTGGTACAAAAAGACAAGCACAAGATATCATTGAAGCTGAAGCTAAAAGATGTGGTATGCCATTTGTAAGCCATAGATGGTTAGGTGGTATGCTTACTAACTACAAAACAGTTAGACAATCTATCAAGAGACTAGCTCAGCTAGAAAAAATGAGAGAAGATGGTACTCTAGAATCTTTAACTAAAAAAGAGATGCTACAAAATATCAGAACTATCGAAAAATTAGAGAAAGTTCTTGGTGGTATTAAAGAGATGGGTGGTTTACCTGATGCTATTGTTGTTATTGATAGCAACAAAGAGCATATTGCTATTCAAGAAGCTCAAAAACTAGGTATCAAAGTTGTATCAATCGTAGATACAAACTCAAATCCAGAAGGTATTGATTATATTATCCCAGGTAATGATGATGCGGTTAAGTCAATATCTTTCTATATGAAAAAATTTGCTGATGCTGTTATTGAAGCTCAAGGTCTAGACAGAGCAGTTGAAGCAAAAGCTGATGAAGCTGCTGAAGCATAAGAAACAAACAAGGATAAAACAATGTCAAATATTTCTGCTAAATTAGTAAAAGAACTTAGAGAAAGAACTGGTGCAGGCATGATGGAGTGTAAGAAAGCTCTAGTTGCTGCTGCTGGTGATATTGAAAAAGCTGCTGAAGAAATGAGAATTTCTGGTCAAGCAAAAGCTGATAAGAAAGCTTCACGCGTTGCTGCTGAGGGTGTTATTGAAGCTTATGCTGCTGATGGTAGAGCTATTTTGCTTGAGATCAATTCGGAGACTGATTTCGTTGCTAGAGATGAGACTTTCAAAGCATTTGCTCAAGAAGCTGTAAAAGCTGCTCATACTGCTAATGCTAAGACTATCGAAGAAGTTTTAGCTGCTAAGACTTCAAATGGTGAAACTGTTGAAGAAGCTAGAAAATCTTTAATAGCTAAGATCGGTGAGAATATCCAAGTGCGTAGAGTTAAGACTGTCGAGGCTGACACTTTAGGTGCTTATATTCACGGTGGTAAGATTGGTGTGGTTGCTGCATTAGAAGGTGGCGATGAAGAGCTTGCTAAAGATGTTGCTATGCATGTGGCTGCTGTAAATCCTATGGTTGTTTCTGGTGATCAAGTACCAGCTGATGTGGTTGCTAAAGAAAAAGAAATCTTTACAGCTCAAGCTAAAGAGAGTGGTAAGCCCGCTGAGATTATTGAAAAAATGATCGTTGGTAGAATTCGTAAATTCTTAGATGAAGTTGCTCTTCTAGGTCAAGATTTTGTTAAAGATCCTAGCATCAAAGTTGAAAAGCTAGTTAAAGATAAAGGTGCTAAAGTAGTTGACTTTATCAGACTAGATGTTGGTGAAGGTATCGAGAAGAAAGAAGAAGACTTCGCAGCTGAGGTGATGAATCAAATTAAAGGTTAATATATGTCTAATGATTCGTCAGAATGTTCTCAAAAAACTCCAAAACTTAAGCGAATCCTTCTTAAGTTAAGTGGAGAGTCTTTATCAGCGGATCAAGGTTTTGGTATAAATGTTGAATCTGCTCAACCTGTCATTGACCAAATTAAAATTCTTTTTCATCAGGGTATCAAAATTGCTATAGTTGTTGGTGGTGGTAATATCCTTAGAGGTGGTAGAGCAAACTTTGGTGACAAAATAAAAAGAGCTACCGCAGATTCGATGGGAATGATAGCTACGATGATCAATGCTTTAGCTTTACGTGATATGCTTATCAGTGAGGGCGTTGCAGCAGAGGCTTTTTCGGCAAAAGGAGTTGATGGTTTGCTTAGAGTTGCAAGCGCGCATGAGTTTAATCAATTATTAGATGCTGGAAAGGTTTTAATTTTCGCTGGTGGTACTGGTAATCCATTTGTAACTACAGATACTACAGCTAGTCTTAGAGCTGTTGAGATTGGTGCAGATGCCTTATTGAAAGCTACAACTGTAGATGGTATTTATGATAAGGATCCAAATAAGTACCCTGATGCAAAGCGTTTTGACAGAGTTACCTACTCAGAAGTTGTATGTAAAGAACTAAATGTTATGGATTTGGGTGCTTTCACGCAGTGTAGGGATTTTGGGATACCGATATATGTATTTGATTTAAATCAGACTGATGCTTTAGTTGATGCGGTTACTGAGTCAAAGTATGGTACCTGGGTTACTTTAGACTAATTAAAGAAAAAGGAATTATTTATGATAAGTGATATTCTAAAAGATGCTGAGAATAGAATGAAAAAATCATTAGAAGTTTTAGCTGATGATTTAGCAAAAATTAGAACTGGTAGAGCACACCCGGATCTATTGGCGCATGTTACAATAGATTATTATGGTATTGATACGCCAATAACTCAAGTGGCTAATATAACTGTGCTTGATGCTAGAACTTTGGGAATCACACCTTGGGAAAAAGGTTTGTCAAGCAAGATTGAAAAGGCGATCTTGACATCTGATCTTGGGCTTAACCCTACTAACTTAGGTGATTCATTAAGAGTTCCTATGCCTGCTTTAAATGAAGAAAGGAGAAAAGAGTTAGTTAAACTTGTTAAATCTGAAACAGAGGCAGGTAGAGTATCTATCAGAAATATTCGTCGTGATGCTAATAGTGATATCAAAGAACTTCTAAAAGAAAAAGAAATCACAGAGGATCAAGCTAAAAAAGCTGAGGATGATATTCAGAAGATTACTGATAAAATGGTTGCTCAAGCTGATGCTCTTGCTGCTAAAAAAGAACAAGATCTAATGGTTGTCTAATTGCTTAGATTTCCCAATAAAACTTGTATTTTCGATTATTCTTTCTTATCATTTAGCTAATTTAATTTTATTTCATACTATTTATGACATCGGCTAAAGAAAATATTCTAAGGCACCTTGCTATTATTATGGATGGTAATGGTCGATGGGCAAAGAGTAAATTAAAGCCGAGAATATTTGGTCATAGAAATTCAATATCTAGTGTTGATGCATCAATAGAGTACTGCGTTGAGAAGAATATTGAAATGCTTACTCTTTTTGCTTTTGGTCGAGATAACTGGTTAAGGCCAGCTCAAGAGGTCGCTGATCTTATGGATCTTTTTTACAAAACCTTAAAAGATAAAACACCTAAGTTGCATGATAATAACATTGTCCTTAATGTTGTAGGTGATCGAACACGGCTATCTGGTAAGCTTATTAATATTATCGAGTATAGTGAATCATTAACTAAAGCAAATACCGGCTTAAAGCTTAGGCTGGCAGTTGATTATGCCGGGCGTTGGGATATTGTTGAGGCTGCTAAAGCTATCGCTAGAGATGTGAGTGCTGGTAGGCTTAGTCTTGATGGAGTTGATCAGCAGGGTTTTAGTAAATATTTGATTGGAGGTGATGTGCCTATTGATTTACTTATTCGCACAAGTGGAGAGGTGCGCCTAAGTGATTTTATGTTATGGCAGTTAGCCTATGCGGAGATGTATTTTACAGATACTATGTGGCCAGATTTTTCCAAGCAAGAGTTAAATAAGGCTGTTGAGTACTTTTATTCTCGTCAAAGAAGATTTGGCAAAAGTGGTGAGCAAATTTAATTAAGAGGAATATATGAAAGAAAGAATTGTGACTGGTATAGTTTTGGTCGCTGTGGTTTTTAGTTTTTTAATTTTCACATCTGACTATCTGTTTGGTGTTGGTATATTTCTAGTTGTTTTGCTATCAGCATATGAATGGTTAAAACTTGCAAAAGTTGATCAGCAGGGAATATTCAAAAATCTTATTATATTCACAATAGTAGTTTTTGTTGTTTCACAATTTTTTTTATATCTACAATATCTTTTCCCAATATTCTGGTTGTATGCAATTTATATGCTAGCTAGCTATGAGCGTCAGAAAATCGATACAATAACAACTAATGAAATGCTTGTGATGGGACTGTTTACTATATCTCCTTTTGCGGCATCATTATATATTTTGCATACCAATGGTGTTGCTTGGATATTTATGTTTATCTTGGTGATTGCTGCTGCTGACAGTGGCGCATATTTTACTGGTAAAGCTATTGGTAAACGTAAAATGTTACCGCGTCTTAGCCCAAATAAAACTATTGAAGGTTTGTTAGGTGGTTTAATTTGTGCTGTTGTTATTGCAGTGATTTTTCTTATCTATATGAAATTAAGTTTTGGTCAATACATTTATATGGTGATAGTATCTGCTTTGATCGCAGTGTTATCTGTTGTTGGTGATGTTTTTGAGAGTATGATGAAGCGTATAGCTGGCGTCAAAGATAGTGGTAACATTTTACCTGGGCATGGTGGTGTGCTTGACAGATTAGATGGATATATGCCGACTTTACCAATATTTGTGATGCTTGGTTACTTAGCAGGTGTTTTTGTTTTTTAGGGGGAGGATATGAAGATAGAGCTAAAAATTTTAGATAAAGAAGTTATAAAAGAGCTACCTAGCTACGCAACCGAAGGTTCAGCAGCTATTGACTTAAGAGCATGCATCTCTGAGAGTGTTTTTCTCAAGCCGGGGGAGTGTAAGCTTGTTGCAACTGGGGTGGCTATTAATATTGCTAACCCAAATTATGCAGCAATGATTTTACCAAGATCTGGTTTGGGTCATAAAAAAGGTTTGGTATTAGGTAATGGCACAGGGCTTATAGATTCTGATTATCAGGGTGAGCTTATGGTTTCTTGTTTTAATCGCTCGCAAGAGGTTATTGAGATAGAGCCATTGATGAGATTTGCACAACTAGTTATAGTTCCTGTAGTACAAGCAAATTTTGAGATTGTTGAAGAGTTTTCACAGCAGACAGTGCGAGCTGCTGGTGGTTTTGGACATACAGGGGTTTAATTTATGTTTTTTAATATCCCCAATATTCTGACTTTTGGCCGTTTAGCATTAATCCCTTTTATAGTAATATGCTACTATTTTGATTTTCCGCATCATCATGGTATTACAGCAACTTTATTTTTACTAGGGGCTGCAACTGATTGGTTAGATGGTTACTTAGCGCGTAAATGGCAACAGACTAGTAAGCTGGGTGCATTTTTAGATCCTGTTGCTGATAAGCTTATTGTTGCTACTGCGCTTTGTCTATTTATAGAGATGTATCCATATTGGTGGGCTACTATTCCTGCTATTGCAATGATCTGTAGAGAGATCCTTGTCTCAGCTTTGCGCGAATGGATGGCCGAGTTAGGGCAGCGTAGTGTTGTTAAAGTTGGTATCTGGGGTAAGGTAAAGACCACCGCACAAATGGCAGCATTGTTTATATTTTTAATTAAACCAGCTATCGATTTTAGATCTTCTATAGATTATACAAGTTTTAATACTTGGTTTATATTTTTAGGTTTCTTAATGCTATATGTTGCTGTTATATTGACGATTTATTCTATGTGTAACTATCTGTATGTGGCTTTTAAATCAGTTTTTGGTGCTTCTGATAACTAATTACTTTTTCTTTGCTTTTTTTTGCTTTTTTGTTATTATTACTGTCTAATGCTATTTTTGCATGGCAAATGCTCTTAGCGGGTATTTGGATTAATTTGATATAAAAACTGATAAAAAAACGGAGAATAATAACTAATGGCAACTATAAATCAGTTGGTGAACAACCCTCGCAAGAGATCGGTTGTTAAGTCTAAGGTTCCTGCGTTAAAGGCATGCCCTCAAAGAAGGGGTGTTTGTACTAGGGTTTATACTACAACTCCTAAGAAGCCTAACTCAGCACTTAGAAAAGTGGCTCGTGTAAGATTAACGAGTGGATTTGAAGTGACAAGCTATATCGGTGGTGAAGGTCACAACCTGCAAGAGCATAGTGTTGTGCTTATCAGGGGTGGTAGGGTTAAAGATTTGCCAGGTGTGCGTTACCACATTGTTAGGGGTGCTTTAGATACTTCAGGTGTTAATAATCGTAAGCACGGTCGTTCCAAGTATGGTACAAAGCGTCCTAAGTCTTAATTTGTGTTTAAAATTTAACATTTGAAGAAGGTGTAAAAATGTCTAGAAGAAATAGAGCTCCTAAAAGAGATATTCTACCTGATCCTAAGTATAAGAGTCAGGTTGTTGCTAAATTTGTTAACCATATTATGCTAAGTGGTAAAAAATCAGTAGCAGAGAAGATAGTATATGGTGCATTCGATAAGATCAAAGCGAAAGATGCTTCAGTTAATGAAGTGGAAGTTTTTGAAAAAGCATTAGAAAGCGTTAGTCCAATGGTAGAGGTTAAGTCTCGTCGTGTTGGTGGTGCTACATATCAGGTTCCTGTAGAGGTTAGGCCTGAGCGTCGTCAGACTTTGGGTATGAGATGGATTATCGATGCTGCGCGTAAAAGAAAAGAAAACACTATGGGTGACAGAGTTGCTGCAGAAATTCTAGAAGCTGTAGAGGGTAGAGGCGCTGCTGTCAAGAAAAGAGAAGATACTCATAAGATGGCTGAAGCTAACAAAGCATTTGCTCACTTTAGATGGTAATAGGAGAATAGAAAATGCCTCGTAAGACAGCTTTAGAAAAATATAGAAATATTGGTATCTGTGCCCATGTTGACGCAGGTAAAACAACTACTACTGAGCGTATTCTTTTTTATACTGGTTTATCGCATAAGATCGGTGAGGTGCATGATGGTGCTGCTACTATGGACTGGATGGAGCAAGAGCAGGAAAGGGGTATTACAATTACTTCTGCTGCTACAACAACATTCTGGTCTGGTATGGATCAGCAGTTTGATGAGCATCGTATCAACATTATTGACACTCCGGGTCACGTTGACTTCACAATTGAAGTTGAGCGTTCTTTACGTGTTCTAGATGGTGCAGTTGTAGTATTCTGTGGTTCATCAGGTGTTGAGCCGCAATCAGAGACAGTTTGGCGTCAAGCTAATAAATATGGTGTACCAAGAATTGTATTTGTTAACAAAATGGATAGATCCGGTGCGGATTTTGAAAGAGTATGCGCTCAGATTAAAACAAGGTTAAAAGCAAATGTTGTCCCGGTGCAGTTAAACATCGGTGCTGAAGAAGAATTCAAAGGCGTGATCGACCTTATTAGAATGAAAGCAATCATGTGGAATGAGGAAGACATGGGTCTTACTTATGAGCTTGTTGATATCCCTACAGAGCTTCAGGGTAGGGCTGAAGAATTGCGTATGGAGATGATTGAAGCAGCAGCTGAGTCTTCTGAAGAGCTTATGGAAAAGTATCTTGAGGAAGGTGAGCTTTCTGAAGATGAAATTCATCAAGGTTTACGTACTAGAGTTCTTAATAATGAAATCGTTCTTGCGTTCTGCGGTTCAGCGTTTAAGAACAAAGGTGTTCAAGCAGTTCTTGATGGTGTGGTTAGGTATCTTCCAGCGCCAAACCAGGTTCCGGCTATTAAGTGTGAAACTGAAGATGGCGAGCCAGCTTCTAGGCCATCATCTGATGATGCGCCTTTCGCGGCATTGGCATTTAAACTTGCTACCGATCCATTTGTTGGTAACCTAACATTTATTCGTGTTTACTCAGGTGTGCTTAAGTCTGGTGATGCGGTTTATAATCCGGTCAAAGGTAAGAAAGAGCGTGTTGGACGTATCGTGCAAATGCATGCTAACAAGCGTGATGAGATCAAAGAAGTTCGTGCTGGCGATATTGCGGCATGTATTGGTTTAAAGGATGTTACAACTGGTGATACTCTTTGTGCTCAAGAAGATGTTGTGATTTTAGAAAGAATGGATTTTCCAGAGCCAGTAATATCTGTTGCTGTTGAACCTAAGTCAAAAGCTGATCAAGAGAAAATGTCTATAGCTTTAGGTAAGCTTGCAGCAGAGGATCCATCGTTTAGAGTTAAAACTGACGAAGAGAGTGGTCAGACAATTATTTCTGGTATGGGTGAGCTTCATTTGGATATCATTGTTGATCGTATGAGACGTGAGTTTAAAGTTGAAGCTAATGTTGGTAATCCACAGGTTGCATATAGAGAAACAATTAGATCAAAAGTCGAGCAAGAGTCTAAATTTGTGCGTCAATCTGGTGGTCGTGGGCAGTATGGTCACGTTTTTGTTAGATTTGAGCCTTTAGATGAAGTTGATGAGAATGGTGAAGCTAAAGTCTTCAAGTTTGTTGATGAGGTTGTTGGTGGTGTCGTTCCTAAAGAATATATCGGTTCAGTTGCTAAAGGTATCGAAGAGCAGTTGAATAATGGTGTTCTGGCGGGCTACCCTATGATTGGCGTTAAAGCGACTTTATATGATGGCTCATATCATGATGTTGACTCATCTGAAATGGCGTTTAAGATCGCTGGTTCTATGGCGCTTAAAGAAGGTGCTAAGAAGGCTAATGCTTGTATCCTGGAGCCGATCATGAGAGTTGAGGTTGTGACTCCAGAAGATTACTTGGGTGACGTTATGGGTGACCTAAACAGAAGAAGAGGAATTATTGAGGGTATGGATGAGAATCCAAGTGGTAGAGTTATCAATGCTCTAGTTCCTCTAGCAGAAATGTTTGGTTACGCTACTAACGTGCGTTCTATAAGCCAAGGTAGAGCTTCGTTCTCTATGGAGTTTAAGAAGTATGCTGAAGTACCAAATAATATTGCTGATGAAATCATCAAGTCACGTAACTCATAATTTTAGAAGGATTAATTAAAATGGCTATAAATAATCAACGTATCAGAATTAGATTAAAAGCCTTTGATCATAAGCTAATCGATATTTCTACTCAAGAAATCGTTGATACTGCTAAGA
Source organism: Francisella opportunistica (assembly GCF_003347135.1). Classification (NCBI taxonomy): domain Bacteria; kingdom Pseudomonadati; phylum Pseudomonadota; class Gammaproteobacteria; order Thiotrichales; family Francisellaceae; genus Francisella; species Francisella opportunistica. The sequence continues at coordinate 228,766 of NZ_CP022377.1, forward strand.
AGACAGGGGCTCAAGTTAAAGGACCTATACCTTTACCAGTGCGTAAGGAGAGATTTACAATTCTTGTTTCCCCGCATGTAAATAAGAAAGCAAGAGATCAATATGAGATTAGAACTCACAAGAGATTAATCGATATTGTTGAACCTACAGATAAGACTGTAGATGCTCTTATGAAGCTAGATTTAGCATCAGGTGTTGATGTTCAGATCAGTTTAAGCTAATATAATGTTACTTTTTTTATAAAAATTTTTAAAAAAAGTAGTAAATTAGGTCTCTGTGGTCAATCGTAATCGCAGAGTTAATATAATAATAATAGAGGATATAATAATGTCTTTAGGATTAATTGGTCGCAAATGTGGTATGACTCGTATTTTTACTGAAGATGGTGTTTCTATTCCTGTAACAGTAGTCCAAGTTGAGCCTAACAAGGTCACTCAAGTTAAGACTATTGAGAAGGATGGTTATAGCGCTGTTCAAGTAACTACTGGTTTCAAAAAGCGTTCAAATGTAAATAAGCCTGTGGCTGGTCACTATGCAAAAGCTGGTGTTGAACCGGGTAGAGGTTTATGGGAGTTTACTGTTGATGCAGCAGCTGAATATCAAATTGGCTCATCTTTTGATGCTACTATGTTCGAAGCAGGACAAAAAGTAGATGTAAGAGGTGTATCAAAGGGTAAGGGTTTTCAAGGTGGTGTTAAGCGCCATAACTTTGCAACTCAAGATGCTACTCATGGTAACTCACTATCTCACAGAGTTCATGGTTCTACAGGTCAAAACCAAACACCTGGTAGAGTCTTTAAAAACAAGAAGATGGCTGGTCACTTAGGTAACGAGAATGTTACTATTCAGTCTCTTGAAGTTGTGAGAGTGGACGCGGAAAATGGTTTATTGCTTTTAAAAGGTGGTATTCCTGGTTCAGTTGGTGGAGATATTATCGTTACTCCAGCTGTCAAAAGTTAGTAGATAAATATTAATTATACCGGAGAGTTGTTGTGGACTTAAATATAAAATCTTTAGCTGGTCAAGAGGCTGGGTCTGTAGGTGTTGCAGAAGGTGTTTTTGCAGCAGACTATAATGAAGCCTTAATTCACCAGGTTGTTGTTGCCTACATGGCAGGCGCTCGTCAAGGTACAAAGGCTCAAAAAACTAGATCAGAAGTTTCTGGTGGAGGTGCTAAGCCTTGGAGACAAAAAGGTACAGGTAGGGCAAGAGCGGGTACTATCCGTTCACCTATCTTCAGAAAAGGTGGTGTTACGTTTGCGGCTAAGCCTAAAAGTTATAAGCAAAAAGTTAATCGTAAGATGTATTCAGGTGCGGTTAAGTCAATCTTATCTGAACTATTAAGATCAGGTAGAATGACTATTGTTGAAGAGTTAAGATTAGAAACTCCAAAAACAAAAGAGTTCAAATCAGTGGTTGACTCTTTAGGAGTTAAAGATGTGCTTTTTGTTGTTGGTGTAGAAGAATTTAGTGAGAATTTATACCTATCTTCTAGAAATCTTAAGAGTGTGGCAGTATGTGATTCTGTGGAAATTAATCCAGTTTCTTTAGTATGCTTTGAGAACGTTGTTTTTACTAAAAAAGCTATAAAAGAAATAGAGGAGAAGTTAGTATGAGTTCTCAAGAAAAATTATTAAAAACTGTTATAAGACCTCATGTTTCTGATAAAACTTATGGTCTTTCAGATGTAAATTCAACTATAGTGTTCGAAGTGGCTAGATTTGCAAACAAGCAAGATGTTAAGAATGCTGTAGAGCAGCTGTTTGAAGTTAAGGTTGAATCGGTAAATATCCTTAATGTTAAGGGTAAGGCGCGTAGATTTGGTCGTGTTGAAGGTAGAACAAAAGCTTGGAAAAAAGCTTATGTGAAGCTTGCTGAAGGACATGATATCAATTTTGTTGGTGCAGAGTAATTTAAAGAAGGTTTATAATCATGATTGAAATAAAAAAAGCTAAACCTACTTCACCTGGCCGTCGCCACGTAGTGAGCGTAAAGAATACAGAATTACATACAGGTAAGCCATTTAAAGGTTTAGTAGAGGTAAAGAAAGGTAAAGCTGGTAGAAATAATACTGGTAGAATTACAGTTCGCCATCAGGGTGGTGGTCATAAGCAGCATTACCGTATAGTGGACTTTAAGAGAAATAAAGATGATATAACAGCTAGGGTTGAGAGAATCGAGTACGATCCTAACCGTAGTGCAAATATTGCTTTAGTTCTTTATGCTGATGGTGAAAGAAGATACATTATTGCACCAAAAGGCTTAAAGAATGATATGTCTGTAGTTTCTGGCGAAAAAGTAGATGTTGCTGTTGGTAACTGTATGCCTTTGAGAAATATACCTCTAGGTACAGTTGTTCACAACATTGAAATGAAACCTAAAAAAGGTGCACAGTTAATTAGAAGTGCTGGTGCTTTTGCTCAGTTGGTTGGTAAGGATAATGCGTATGCAATTATTCGTCTAAGATCGGGTGAGATGAGAAGAGTGCTTTTAGACTGTAGAGCAGTTATAGGTGTGGTATCTAATTCTGAGCATAACTTAAGATCTTTAGGTAAAGCTGGTGCTAAGCGTTGGAGAGGTATAAGACCTACTGTTAGAGGAGTGGCGATGAACCCGGTAGATCACCCACATGGTGGTGGTGAGGGTCGTACTTCTGGTGGTAGACATCCAGTTACGCCATGGGGTATCCCAACTAAAGGTTATAAGACGCGTAGAAATAAGCGTTCTAATAAGTTGATTGTTCAAAAACGTAAGTAATTAGGGAGAAGGTTGTGCCTCGTTCATTAAAAAAAGGACCTTTTGTAGATCATCATCTTTTAAAGAAGGTTTTTGAAGCGCAAGAAAGTAATTCTAAAAAGCCAATCAAAACATGGTCAAGAAGATCAATGATTGTGCCAGATATGATAGGTTTAACTATAGCTGTACACAATGGTCAGCAGCACGTGCCTGTTCTTATGACTGAAGAAATGGTTGGTCATAAGTTAGGTGAGTTTGCTGTAACTCGTAACTACCGTGGTCATGCAGCTGATAAAAAAGCTAAGAAGAAATAGTTGGGGTTAGATACATGGAAGTACAAGCTAAATTAAAATTTGTAAGAATCTCAGCTCAGAAATGTAGATTAGTTGCTGATCAGATCAGAGGTCTGCCAGTAGAGCAAGCTATTAATCTTTTGACTTTTAGTAATAAAAAAGCTGCTGTTTTAATCAAGGGTGTTTTGAACTCTGCAGTTGCTAACGCCGAGCATAATGATGGTATGGATGTTGACTCTTTAGTTGTGTCAACTATCTTCGTTGATGAGGGTCCTACAATGAAGCGTTTTGAAGCTAGAGCAAAGGGTCGTGGTAATCGTATTCTAAAAAGAACTTCACATATAACTGTGAAAGTTGCTGAGAAAAAATAAGAGGTGTAGTAAAAATGGGTCAAAAAGTAAATCCTAATGGTATCCGCTTAGGTTATATAAGAGACTGGCGTTCAACGTGGTATGCTGACTCTTCTAGCTACGCTACTAAGCTTAATGAAGATATTAAGGTTAGAGAGTTTTTACATAAAAAACTTGCAGCAGCAGCAGTTAGTAAGATTCAGATTGAGAGACCTGCTCAAAATGCTAAGATTACAATTTATACAGCTAGACCTGGTATTGTAATTGGTAAGAAGGGTGAGGATGTCGAGAAGTTACGTGCTGAAGTTCACAAGCTAATGGGTATTCCGGTTCAGATAAATATTGAAGAAGTGCGTAAGCCTGAAATCGATGCTAAATTGGTTGCTGATAGCGTCGCTCAACAGTTAGAGAAAAGAGTGATGTTTAGAAGAGCAATGAAAAAAGCAATGCAGGCTGCTATGAAATCAGGTGCTAAAGGTATCAAAATCATGGTTAGTGGTCGTTTAGGTGGTGCTGAAATTGCTCGTTCTGAATGGGCTAGAGATGGTAGAGTTCCTCTACAAACATTTAGAGCAGATGTGGATTACGCTACAGCGGAAGCTTTAACAACTTATGGTGTTATTGGTGTTAAAGTCTGGATCTACAAGGGCGAAATCCTTCCAGGTCAAATCGCTGAGAAGAAAAATAATAAAAAAGGAGCTAGATAATGCTACAGCCTAAGCGTACAAAGTTTCGTAAACAGCAGAAGTTGCGTAATAGGGGCTTAGCTCACAGAGGTAATAAAGTAAGCTTTGGTGAGTTTGGTCTTCAAGCGACATCTAGAGGTAGAATCACTGCTAGACAAATCGAGGCAGGAAGAAGAGCTATTAACCGCCACATCAAGCGTGGTGGTAAAGTTTGGATTAGAATCTTCCCAGATAAACCTATAACACAAAAGCCTCTTGAAGTTCGTATGGGTAAAGGTAAAGGCTCAGTTGAATATTGGGTAGCTCAAATTCAACCGGGTCGTGTACTATATGAGATTACTGGTGTTAAAGAAGAGTTGGCTCGTGAGGCTTTTGCAAGAGCAGCAGCGAAGATGCCAGTATCAACAACTTTTGTTGAAAAGCAGGTGATGTAATGAAAAGAAAAGATACTTTAAAAGATTATAGAGGTAAAAGTATTGACCAACTGCAAGAAGCGAAAATTGAGTTATTGCAACAATTATTTTCTCTTCGTATGCAGAAGGGTTCAGGGCAATTAAAGAAGAATCACTTATTTAAAAGTGCGAAAAGAGATATTGCTCGTATAAATACAATAATATCAGAAAAGAATAAATAGGTGCCTTGAAAGATGAGCGATAAAATTAGATTGTTAGAGGGTAAAGTTTCTAGCGTAGCTATGGATAAAACTGTAGTTGTCAGAGCTGAAAGATATGTTAAGCACCCTTTGTACGGCAAATTCGTTAAGAAAACTACAAAGTATTATGTTCATGATGAGAACAATGAATGTAAAGAAGGTGATGTTATCAAGTTCAAAGAAACTAGACCATATTCAAAAACTAAAAAATGGTGTTTAGTCGATATTATCCATAGAGAAAAATAATAAATTTGATTTTATTTTTGTTTATTGGTATATTTATCGGACTGCGAAATTACTCTGCAGTCTTATATAATAATAAATAAGGGTTATTTGTATGATTCAAATGCAAACAGAACTCCAAGTTGCTGATAATAGTGGCGCTAAGAGAGTAGAGTGTATAAAAGTTTTGGGTGGCTCTCATCGCAGATATGCATCTATAGGAGATGTTATTAAAGTAACTGTGAAAGAGGCTTCTCCAAGAGGTAAGGCTAAAAAAGGATCTGTATATAATGCTGTCGTTGTGAGAACAGCAAAAGGTGTACGTAGAAAAGATGGTTCTAAAGTTCGTTTTGATGGCAATGCTGCCGTGCTTCTAAATGCTAACGGACAACCAATCGGGACTCGTATCTTTGGCCCTGTTACTAGGGAGCTTCGTACAGAGAAGTTTATGAAGATCGTATCTTTAGCACCAGAAGTATTATAGTTATTTATTGAGGTGTAGATAATGAATAGATTAAAAAAAGGTGATGATGTAATAGTTATCGCTGGTAAAGATAAAGGACGCAGAGGCGTTGTTAAGTCATTCGCTAAAGGCGGTTCTTTAGTTTTGGTTGAAGGCATAAATATTGTAAAAAAACATATTAAGCCTAACCCAAATAGAGGTGTTGAAGGTGGGGTTGTTGAAAAAGAACTTCCAGTCAATGCATCTAACGTTGCTATCTTTAACCCAGCTACTGAGAAAGCGGATAGAGTGGGTTATAAGTTTGTTGATGAGAAAAAGGTTCGCTACTTCAAGTCTAATGGCGAGCTTGTAGACTTATAGGACTAGGTTTTATGGCAAGATTAAAAGATTATTATCAAAAAGAGCTTGTTGCTAAGTTAAAAACTGAGCTTAAGCTAGATAATATAATGGAAGTACCCGCTATTAAGAAAATTACTCTTAATATGGGTGTGGGTGATGCTGCAAAAGATAAGAAAATTATGACTTTTGCATTAAATGATTTGACAGCTATTGCTGGTCAAAAACCAGTTGTTACTAAGTCTAAAAAATCAATTGCTGGTTTTAAAATTCGTGATGGATGGCCTATTGGTGCTAAGGTTACACTACGTGGTGATCGCATGTATGAATTTTTAGATAGACTTATAACAATTGCTATTCCTAGAATTAGAGATTTTAGGGGGTTAAGTGCTAAATCTTTTGATGGAAGAGGTAATTATAGCTTAGGTATGAGAGAGCAAATTTCTTTCCCTGAAATTGATTATGATAAAGTTGACTCTATCAGAGGTTTAGATATTTCGATAACTACTACAGCTAAAAATGATGACCAAGGAAGAGCTTTGCTAAAAGCATTTGGTTTTCCTTTTAAGTCTTAATCTAAATTGGGGTTTTAAATGGCAAAAAAATCAATGATTCAGAGAGAATTAAAGAGAGAAAAATTAGTAGCTAAATATGCTCAAAAAAGAGCTGAGCTTAAGGCTATTATTCTTGATATAAATTCTACTGAAGAACAAAAATGGGAAGCTCAAATTAAACTGCAAAAGTTACCGGTAAACTCATCAGCTTCTAGGGTTCAAAGAAGATGTAAGGTTACAGGTAGACCACATGCTGTATACAGAAAATTCGGCTTATGTCGTAATAAGCTTAGAGAATATGCAATGGCAGGTGATGTTCCTGGTTTGAAAAAAGCTAGTTGGTAATAAGGAATTTAAAGTTATGAGTATGCAAGATCCTATCGCGGATATGTTTACAAGAATCAGAAACGGACTTTCTGCTGAAAAAGAATTTGTTTCTGTACCATTCTCAAAGATGAAAATGGAAATCGCGAACTTTTTAGTTAACGAAGGTTATATTAAAAGTTGTTCAAAAGGTACAACTTCAGTGGGTCATCCTTCTATTGAAATAGAGCTTAAGTATCATGCAGGTGTTCCTGTTATTGAAATGATCAAAAGAGTTTCTAGACCAAGTTTGAGAATTTATAAGTCGCACGCAGAGTTACCTAAAGTGTATGGTGGTTATGGTGTTGCTATCGTTTCTACATCTAAAGGTTTAGTAAGCGATAGAAAGGCTAGAGATCTTGGTGTTGGTGGCGAAATAATTGGCTACGTAGCTTAAGTTTGGAAGGAGATTTGATATGTCAAGAATAGGTAAAAAACCTGTTGCTATCCCAAGCGGTGTTACGATCAATATTGCTGCTGGTAACAAGGTTGAAGTTAAAGGTGTTAAAGCAACTTTAAACAAAACTTTTTCTACTGATGTGACTTTTAATGTTGCTGATAATATTGCAACTATAACACCAAATAATAATACTAAGAATGCAATTGCACAGTCTGGTACTGCAAGGGCAATACTTAGTAACATGGTTGAAGGTGTTAGCAAAGGGTTTGAAAGAAAGCTTAAAATTATTGGTGTTGGTTATCGTGCTAAAGCACAAGGTAATGAACTTAATCTTACTTTAGGCTTCTCGCATCCTATAGTATACAAGCTACCACAAGGAATAACAGCTGAAACCCCAGCTCCTACAGAAATCGTTCTAAAAGGTGCTGATAAAGAGCTTTTAGGTAAGGTAGCTTCAGAGATAAGAGAATATAGAAAGCCAGAGCCTTACAAAGGTAAAGGTGTTCGTTACGAAGATGAATCTGTAGCGAAGAAAGAAGCTAAGAAGAAGTAGTTAGGTAAGGGATAGTATAATTATGGATAAAAAAACTGCTCGTTTAAACCGTAGTAAGCGTACTAGAATTAAACTAAAAGAGCTTGGTCATACTAGACTTTGTGTTTATAGGACACCAAGACACGTTTATGCGCAAGTGATTTCTGGTGATGGTTCTACTGTATTAGCTGCTGCATCTACTGTAGAGAAAGATGTTAAAGCAAAATGTAAATATACTGGTAATGTAGAGTCTGCTGCAATTGTGGGTGAGATCATTGCTAACAGATGTAAAGAAAAAGGTATTTCACAGGTTGCTTTTGATAGATCTGGATATAAGTATCATGGACGTGTTAAAGCTTTAGCAGAAGCTGCTAGAGAGCATGGTCTTCAGTTTTAATAAATAAAATATGGATGATTATTCATTATGTCTAATGAAGTGAAAAAAAACGAAGAGCTGATTGAAAAGTTAGTTAGTGTTAAAAGACACTCAAAAACAGTAAAAGGTGGTAGAATTATGAGCTTTGCTGCTTTAACTGTTGTAGGTGATGGTAAAGGTAGGATTGGTGTAGGTAGAGGTAAGTCAAGAGAAGTGCCTGCTGCTATCCAAAAAGCTATGGAAAACGCTAAAAAGAACATGGTATCAGTAAACTTAAACAATGATACATTGTGGTATCCTGTGATGTCTAACCATGGTGCTTCTAAAGTATTCATGCAACCAGCTTCTGCAGGTACTGGTATTATTGCTGGTGGTGCTATGCGTTCTGTTTTTGAAGCAGTTGGTGTACACAACGTTTTAGCAAAAACATATGGCTCAACTAATCCAGCTAATGTTGTCAGAGCAACTATTGCAGGTTTGACAAAAATTAAATCACCAGAAGAGATCGCTGAGAAAAGAGGTCTTTCTGTTGAAGAAATTCAGGGGTAATTAGAAATGACTCAAGCTAAAACATTTAAAGTTACTTTAGTAAAAAGCCTAATTGGTCGTAAAGAAAACCACATAGCTTCAGCTAGAGGTTTGGGCCTAAGAAAAATCAACCACACTGTAGAAGTGCTAGATACTCCTGAGAATCGTGGTATGGCTAACAAAATATATTATATGGTTAAGATAGAGGGGTAGTATAAAATGAAATTAAATACACTTGCTCCTGCTGCTGGCTCAAAAAGCGCTCCAAAAAGACTAGGTCGTGGAATCGGAAGTGGTTTAGGTAAAACTTCTGGTAAAGGTCACAAAGGTCAAAAAGCGCGCTCAGGTGGCTATCATAAAGTAGGTTTTGAGGGCGGACAAATGCCTTTACAAAGAAGACTGCCAAAATTTGGTTTTACTTCTGCATCTAAAAGATATGTTGCTGAGATCAGACTTCATGAATTAAATAATGTTGTTGCCGATGAAGTTACATTAGATACTCTAAAAGATTTTGGTCTTATTAGAAAAGATATCAAGACAGTAAAAGTAATAGCTAGTGGAGAGATCCAAAAAGCTATTAGCCTAAAAGGTATAGCTTGTACAAAAGGTGCTAAAGAAGCTATCGAAAAAGCTGGTGGTAAAGTAGAGTAAGATTAAAGATATGTCAAAGTATAATAGTGCTTCTGGTACAACAGGTGAATTAAAATCTAGACTGATTTTTGTAGTTGTTGCTATCTTGGTATTTAGACTAGGTGTGTATATCCCTATACCAAATATTGATCCTACTAAGTTGGTAGAGATTATCTCAAATCAGCACTCATCGACTGGAGGTTTGATGAGTATGTTTAATATGTTCTCTGGTGGCGCTCTTACTCAAATGAGTATCTTTGCATTGGGTGTGATGCCTTATATTTCGGCATCTATCATTTTTCAGATGCTTTCGGCTGTATATCCTAAATTTATAGAGCTAAAAAAAGAAGGTGAATCTGGTCAAAAGAAAATCACTCAATATACAAGATATTTAACTCTTGCTTTGGCTATAGTACAATCATTTGGTATTGTTGCATTTGTATTACATCAAGATGGTTTAGTAACTACAAATAATATGACGTTATTTTATTTGACGACTATTGTTTCTGTTACAACAGGTAGTATGTTTTTGATGTGGTTAGGTGAGCAAATTACTGAAAGAGGTGTGGGAAATGGTATTTCACTACTAATCTTTTCAGGTATCGTTGCTAATCTGCCGTTTGAAATTTCAAACACATTATCTCAAGCAAATCAGCATGTAATATCTTACTTGTCTGTATGGGTGCTTTTAATTTTGCTACTATTAGTTATTGCATTTGTAGTATTTATGGAAAGTGCTCAAAGAAAAATTACAGTAAACTATGCTAAGAGACAGCAAGGTAGAAAAATGTTTGCTGCTCAGACTAGTCATTTACCTCTAAAACTAAATATGGCAGGTGTAATTCCAGCGATTTTTGCTTCATCAATATTGATGGTTCCTGGCGTGTTGTTTGGTTGGTTATCTAACTATAACTCACTAAGCTGGTTAGCAAATGTTGCGGAAATGTTGCAGCCAGGTAGTATAGTTTATACAGTGGTTTTTGCTGCGACAATTATCTTTTTCTGTTTCTTTTATACTTCATTAGTATTTAATCCAAAAGAAACAGCAGATAATTTAAAGAAATCAGGTGCTTACATATCTGGTGTGAGACCTGGTGAGCAAACAGCTAAGTATATAGATGCAGTTATGACTAGATTAACTTTGGTTGGTTCACTTTATATCACAGCTATATGTTTATTGCCAATTTTTGTAGTGAAATTCTTTGCCCAAGGATTATCATTCACATTTGGTGGTACGTCTTTGTTGATTGTGGTAGTTGTGATGATGGACTTTATGGCTCAAGTTAGATCACATATGATGTCAACACAATATGATTCTTTACTAAAAAAAGCAAATCTTAGTGGTAAGAGAAAATAGAGAAATATTTTTGGAGAAATTATAATGAAAGTTAGAGCTTCGGTTAAAAAAATGTGTAGAAACTGTAAAGTTATTAAGCGTAACAGAGTGATTCGTGTGATATGTACAGATCCTAGACATAAGCAAAGACAAGGTTAGTCAGTCAAGCATAGTTAAATAAAGCTTGATTATTTGTTTTTAAAAAGTTATCCTAGCAAGTTACAAATTGCATGAGATAGCAACTAAATTAAGAATAATTATTAGGAGTGAAGTAGATGGCTCGTATAGCTGGTGTTAATATTCCTGTTCATAAGCATACAGTAATAGGATTAACTTCAATTTATGGAATAGGTAAAACAAGAGCGCAACAAATTTGCCAATCTTGCAATGTAGAACCAACTGTTAAGATCAAAGACTTGACTGAAGAGCAAGTTGAATCTTTAAGAACAGAGGTTGCTAAATTTACGGTAGAAGGTGATTTACGCCGTGAAGTCTCTATGGACATAAAAAGACTTATGGACTTGGGATGCTTCAGAGGTAGAAGACACCGTCGTAGCCTTCCTGTAAGAGGACAAAGAACGAAGACTAATGCACGTACTCGTAAGGGTCCAAGAAAGCCAATTAAGGCATAATAATACAATTATAACTATAAGATTAAAGGGTAGATTATATGGCTAAGTCTGTTAGATCATCAAAGAAAAAAGTAAAAAGAGTAGTGACTGATGCGGTTGCTCATATTTACTCATCTTTTAATAACACTATAGTAACTATTACAGATAGACAAGGTAATGCTTTATCTTGGGCAACTTCTGGTGGTAGTGGCTTTAGAGGTTCGAGAAAAAGTACACCTTTCGCTGCTCAGGTAGCTGCTGAGAGAGCTGCTGATATGGCTCTCGAATACGGTGTAAAAAACGTAGATGTTTTAGTAAAAGGGCCAGGTTCAGGTAGAGATTCTGCTGTTAGAGCTTTAAATGCTAAAAACTTAAAAGTAACAAGCATAACAGATGTGACTCCATTACCTCATAATGGTTGTCGTCCTCCTAAGAAACGTCGTGTTTAATATTTTAAAGGGAAATTAATAATGGCTAGATATCTAGGACCAAAATGTAAGCTTTCTAGAAGAGAAGGTACTGACTTATTTTTAAAAAGTGGTGTAAAAGCTAATGACGAGAAATGCAGAATGAATACTGCACCTGGTCAGCATGGAGCAAGAAGAGCACGTCTATCTGATTATGGTTTACAATTAAGAGAAAAGCAGAAAGTACGTCGTATGTATGGTGTTTTAGAAGGGCAATTCAAAAAATACTATATCGAAGCTAGTAGAAGAAAAGGTAACACTGGTGCTACATTGTTAGAGTTGTTAGAGTCAAGACTAGACAATGTTGTTTACAGAATGGGCTTTGCTGCTACACGTGCAGAAGCTAGACAGCTAGTAGTTCACAAAGGTATCATGGTGAATGGGCATACTTGTAATGTTCCATCTGCTCAAGTAAAAACTGGTGATGTAGTTGCAGTTAGAGAAAAAGCTAAAAAACAACTAAGAATCCAAAATGCTGTAGAGCTTGCTAAACATAGGAAAGAACTTTCTTGGATTGATGTTAATACTGATTCATTAGAAGGTACTATGAAATCTTCACCAGATAGATCTGAGTTATCAGCAGACATAAATGAACAATTAATCATCGAGCTTTACTCTAAGTAATAATTTAATTATTATTTTTTAGTGACTCGTTTATAGCCTTATTTCAAGGAGATTTTTTAGTGAGTAATAATAATTCAAAGCAGGAATTTGTACCTAATATACAACTTAAAGAAGAGTTAGAAGCTTTTAGCTATAAAGTTCAACTCTCTCCTGTAGAAAAAGGTATGGCTCATATCCTTGGTAACTCTATTAGAAGGGTTTTATTATCTTCGCTATCAGGTGCATCTATAATTAAAGTAAACATCGCTAATGTATTACATGAGTACTCTACTTTAGAAGATGTCAAAGAAGACGTTGTTGAAATTGTTTCTAATTTGAAAAAGGTTGCGATAAAGCTTGACAAAGGTATAGATAGACTTGATCTAGAACTATCTGTAAATAAGTCAGGTATTGTTACCGCTGGAGACTTTAAGACAACTCAGGGTGTAGAAATAATAAATAAAGATCAGCCAATAGCTACTTTGACAAGCACAAGAGCATTTAGCTTAACTGCTACTGTAAGCTTAGGTAGAAATGTAGGAATATTATCTGCAATGCCAACAGAGCTTGAGAGAGTTGGTGACATAGCTGTAGATGCTGATTTTAATCCTATTAAGAGAGTTGCTTTTGAGGTTTTTGATAATGGTGATAGTGAAACTCTAGCAGTATTTGTAAAGACAAATGGTACTATAGAACCACTAGCGGCTGTTACAAAAGCTTTAGAGTATTTCTGTGAGCAAATATCAGTATTTGTATCTCTTAGAGTACCTAGTAATGGTAAAATAGGGGATGTATTAACCAATTCTAATATTGGTCCTATTCTTCTTAAGCCAATTGATGATTTAGAGTTGACTGTGAGATCATCTAACTGCCTACGTGCAGAGAATATCAAGTATCTTGGTGATTTAGTACAGTATACAGAAACACAGCTTATGAAGATACCTAACTTAGGTAAGAAGTCTCTCCATGAGATCAAACAAATTTTAATAGATAATAACTTATCTCTAGGCGTCCAAATTGACAATTTTAGGGAACTAGTTGAAGGAAAATAATAAATAATATAGTAATCATATAATATTAACTATAAGGGAGTAATTACTATGAGACATCGTAAGCAAGGTAGAAAGTTTGGTAGAACTAGTAGTCATAGGAAAGCTATGTTTAAAAACATGTCAGCTTCTTTAATTAATCATGAGATTATCAAAACTACTTTACCAAAAGCTAAAGAATTAAGAACAATCGTTGAACCTTTAGTAACTTTAGCTAAGAGAGAGCATAAGTTAAGAAGCGAATTAGATACTAACTCTAACGAGTTTAAAGCCCAATCAGTTGCTTTAAGAAGACAAGCTTTTGATTTCTTAAGAAACAAAGCAGCTGTGACTAAGCTTTTTGAAGAGTTTGGTACTCGTTTCTCAGAAAGAGCAGGTGGTTATACTAGAATTCTTAAGTGTGGCTATAGATTCGGTGATAAAGCGCCTATGGCTTACATCGAATTAGTAGACAGACCGCAAGTTGAAGAAGCTGCTGACGAAGAATAAATCTTTTCTTTTTTATCTAAATCTCTATTCCTTAAAATTAATTCTTTTTGTTCTAATAAATTTTTCTAGAGCTTATATATTTTTATGTAAATATAAATGTAAAAATCTCTTGAAAAAAGTAATTACCACTCTCATATAGTTATTTGTTTAGAATTCTAATAATAAGTGAGGGCTATATAAATGTCAGAAAAAAAATATACTTTTGAAACTGAAGTAGATAAATTACTTCATCTTGTAATTCATTCGCTATATTCAAATCGTGAGATCTTTCTAAGAGAGTTAGTATCTAATAGCTCAGATGCTATTGAGAAACTTAGATATGAGAGTATTTCTAATGCTGAGTTAAGCGAAGGTGATACTGATTATGCAATAAGAATAGATTTTGATAAATCTGCTAAAACTATTACTGTTAGTGATAATGGTATTGGTATGACAGAAGAAGAGGTTATCGAAAACCTGGGTACAATTGCAAAATCAGGAACTAAGAAATTCTTAGAAAGTCTAACTGGTGATAAGAGCAAAGATAATGAGCTTATCGGTCAGTTTGGTGTAGGTTTTTATTCATCATTTATAGTTGCTGACAAGGTTACTGTAAGAACTAGAAAAGCTGGCCAAGATAAAACTCAAGCTACGAAGTGGGTTTCTGATGCACAAAATGGCTTTACAGTAGAGACAATAACTAAAGAAAAACGTGGTACAGAGATAATTCTTCATATTAAAAAAGAGCATTTAGATTTATTAGAATATCATGTGCTTAAAGGCTTAGTTAATAAATATTCAGATTGTCTCAATACACCGATTCAAATGAAGAAGGTTGAGTATGATAAGGATGGTAAACAAACTATCAAAGATGAGTATGAAACAGTAAACAATACTAAAGCTATTTGGCTAAGATCAAAAGATGAAGTAACTGATGAAGAATATCAGGAGTTTTATAAGTATATTTCTCATGATTTTGCTGACGCTTTAATGTGGATACATAACAAAGTTGAAGGTAACCTTGAGTATAATAGCTTACTATATATTCCACAAAATAAACCTTTTGATTTCTGGAATAGAGATAAGGATTATGGTTTATCGTTATATGTACGCAGAGTATTTATTATGGAGAATAAGGAACTATTACCTCCATACCTAAGATTTGTCAAAGGTGTTATTGATTCTGCTGACTTACCACTAAATGTATCACGCGAGATACTACAGCATAATAAAGTTATCGATAAGATTAAAAAAGCGATAACTACTAAAATACTAAGCGAACTTAAGAAGCTAGCTAGTAAAGATAAAGAAAAATACCAAAAATTCTGGGATAACTTTGGTCAGGTTCTTAAAGAAGGTGTTTCAGATGACTACTCAAATAAAGAGAAGATTGCTGGGTTATTAAGATTTGCTACTACAGAAAGTGGTGACTCTAAGCAAACAGTGTCTTTAGCTGACTATATTTCACGCATGAAAGAAGGGCAAGATACTATTTACTATATCACTTCAGATAGCTATAAGGCTGCTGCGAATAACCCTCAACTTGAAGCATTTAAGAAGAAGGGCATCGAAGTAATCCTAATGTCAGATAGAATCGATGAGTGGATGATGTCTACTCTAACTGAGTTTGATGGTAAGCATATGAAGTCAATTATCAAGGGTGATATTGACCTTGATAAATTTGAAACACCAGAGAATAAAGAGAAATTTGAGAAAGAGTCAAAAGACTTTGAGAAGGTGCTAAAAGAAGTAAAAGAGGTTCTTAAAGACAAGGTCGAGGATGTTCGCCTATCTAAGCGCCTAACAGATTCTCCAAGCTGCGTGGTTGTTAATGACTATGGCATGAGTCTACACATGCAGAAGATGATGGAAGAAGCTGGACAGGCATTTATGCCTGGTATGGGTATGAAGCCTATATTAGAGCTTAATGCTGAACATAATTTAGTGCAGAAGCTAAAAGATGAAGCTGATACTGAGATCTTTGCAGATATTTCTAACTTATTACTTCTTCAGGCAATGTTTGTTGAAGGTGCTAAGATAGAAGATCCAATGGCTTTTGTACAGCTTGTGAATAAGTATATTAAGTAATAAACGTTTTTTTTTAATTCCTTTCTAAAATATATATACTCTAAGTTAATATTAAAATTTAGCATATTCAAATAGTAACTATTTTTAAAAAATGTTATCATTATGTTCCATGATTTTTTATATTTTCATGTGTCTAAATGAATCCAAACACTAAAATTATTTTTGTCACAGGTGGAGTGGTATCTTCACTTGGTAAGGGTGTAACCGCGGCATCTTTGGCTACTCTCTTAGAAAGTCGTGGCCTTAATGTAACAATGATGAAGCTTGATCCATATATTAATGTTGATCCAGGCACTATGAGTCCATTGCAACATGGTGAAGTTTTTGTAACTGAAGATGGTGCAGAGACTGATCTTGATTTAGGTCATTATGAGCGTTTTATCCGCAATAAGATGACTCAAGCAAATAACTTCACAACAGGGAAGGTTTACCAAAGTGTTTTAAGAAGAGAGCGTAAGGGTGATTATCTTGGTGCTACTATTCAAGTAATTCCACATATCACTGACGAAATCAAAAGGCGTATTTGTAATGGTATTGCGGATGATGTTGATGTCGCGATTGTTGAGATTGGTGGTACTGTTGGCGATATCGAGTCACAACCATTTTTAGAGGCGATTAGACAACTAAGAATAGAGTTAGGCAGAAATAGAACGCTATTTGTGCATTTGACTCTTTTACCTTATATAAAAGTTGCTGGTGAGCTAAAGACAAAACCAACGCAGCATTCTGTTAAAGAGTTAAGAGGTATTGGTATTCAGGCTGATGTGTTAGTTTGTCGATGTGAGAAGAAGTTTGATGATAGTGAAAAGCGTAAAATTGCACTTTTTACCAATGTTGATCAAGATTGTATATTTACCGCAGAAGATGTTGATACTATTTATGAAGTCCCACTTAAGTATAATCAGCAAGGTTTTGATGCTAAGTTGGTTGAGCTTTTGAACTTAAATACAAAAGAGGCTGATCTATCTGAATGGCAAAATGTTGTAAATACTATTAGAAATATCAAAGGTGAAGTCACTATAGCAATGGTTGGTAAGTATGTCTCCTTAACAGAGGCATATAAATCGTTAAATGAAGCGCTGTATAATGCTGGATATAAAAAAGGTGTTAAAGTAAAAATAAAGTTTGTTGATTCTGAAGATGTTACTGAGAGTAATGTTGAATCATACTTTAAAGATGTTGATGCTATTTTAGTGCCAGGTGGTTTTGGTAGTAGAGGTGTTGAAGGTAAAATAACCTCAATAAAATATGCTAGAGAAAACCAAGTTCCTTTCTTGGGAATATGTCTAGGAATGCAGTTAGCGGTTATAGAATATGCTAGAAATATTTTAAGCATCAAAGATGCTCATTCTAGTGAGCTAGAACCAACAACAGCAAATCCGGTAATTGGATTGATAACAGAATGGCAAACAGAAGATGGCACAGTCCATCAAAGAACATATAATTCAGATCTAGGTGGGACAATGCGTCTAGGTGGCTATAAGTGTGTTTTAAAGCAAGGCTCGCGTGCTAGAGAAATATATCAAGCTGATGAAGTGATTGAAAGACATCGTCACCGCTATGAGGTAAATAGTAAATATGTTGAGTGCCTTGAAGAAGCAGGTTTAATTTTTTCAGGAAGATCTGAAGATAATAAATTAATGGAGCTTATCGAAATTCCTCAACATAAATGGTTTATAGCTTGCCAAGCACATCCAGAGTTTACTTCTACACCAAGATACGGGCATAAATTGTTTGAATCTTATATTCAAGCGGCCATCGAAAATTCTAATAATTAGTCACTAGTTTTGATATTTCATGAATAAAAGTGCTATAATTTGACTTAATTAACTATTGGAGAATAATTTAAAATGACTAAACAAAGAACTTTATCTATAATTAAGCCAGATGCTGTAGAGAAAAATGTAATTGGTGAAATCTATAACCGCTTTGAGAAAGTTGGTTTAAAGATTATTGCAGCTAAAATGAAGCATTTATCAAAGACAGAAGCAGAAGGTTTTTACGCTGTACATAAAGATAGACCTTTTTTTAGTGCACTTGTTGAGTTTATGATCTCAGGCCCTGTGATGATACAAGTTTTGGAAGGTGAGAATGCTATTGCAAAAAACCGTGAATTAATGGGAGCAACAAACCCTAAAGAAGCTAAAGCAGGCACTATTAGAGCTGATTTTGCTGATAGTATCGATGCAAATGCTGTTCATGGCTCAGATGCAGAAGATACAGCAGCACAAGAGATAAAATATTTCTTTAGTGATATCGAGATTTTCGGCTAAAGATATAGCTGATCTAATATTATTTAGGAGGAGTTTGAGAATGAGTTGGTTAACTAGAGTAATTGGTAGAAGTCTTGGTTTAGAAGCGCAGAAAAAAGATATGCCATCTGGGGTTTGGAGTCAGTGTCCTAACTGTGGTGTGACTTTGTATTCAGAAGAGTTACACAATAATAAGTCGGTATGTCCAAGTTGTAATTATCATTATAGAATATCTGCTAGGCATAGACTAAACCTATTTTTTGATAGAGAGAGTACAAAAGAATATTTTGATAATATCTCTCCTGTTGATATGCTTAAGTTCAAAGATACAAAAACATATAAGGATAGGTTAGCTCAAGCACAGAAGAAAACTGAAGAGCAAGATGCTTTAGTAGTAATGGAGGGGACAGTCAAAGGTTTTCCTGTAGTTGCTGCAGCGTTTAATTTTATGTTTTTAGGTGGCTCTATGGGTTCAGTAGTAGGTGAGAAGTTTGTCAGAGGTGTCAAGCTTGCTGTTGAGAAGAAAGTACCATTTATCTGTTTTACAGCAAGTGGTGGTGCTAGAATGCAGGAATCATTGTTTTCGCTGATGCAGATGGCAAAGACTAGTGCGGCATTACAAAAGCTAGCGGAAGCTAAACTACCGTACCTAGTGGTCTTGACAGACCCAACAACAGGTGGTGTGTCAGCTTCACTCGCTATGCTTGGTGATGTCCATATTGCGGAACCAAAAGCTTTGATTGGATTTGCTGGTCCGCGTGTAATCGAACAAACTGTAAGAGAAAAACTACCAGAAGGTTTCCAGAGAAGTGAGTTTTTGGTAGAAAAAGGTATGGTGGATATGATCGTTGATCGTAGAAACTTAAGAGGCGAAGTTGCTAAACTAATAGACAAGCTAATGCCTAACCTTACAAAAATAAACTATTCTCAAAATTTAGAATATAACTCTGAACAACAAGCTTAATTCTTAATCAAAAAAATGAGCGTCGAAACTAAAATAGCTAAATTAATGGCTAAGCCAGATGCTCTTTGTTGCGATCTTTTAGATTTATCACTAATTCTTAATAGATTTAATTTTGCTAAGAAGTTTAGGGTTATAACTATTGCCGGTACTAATGGTAAGGGTACGACAGTAGCTATGCTAGAAGAGCTTCTTGTAACAAATAATAACAATGTTTTGAGTCACACTTCACCACATGTTTTTAAGTTTAATGAAAGAATATCATTAAATAAACAACCAATATGTGATAGTGTTCTTTTGGAGATACTAGAGAGATTAGAAGAATTAACTCCAGAGTATCGCCTCTCGTATTATCAGATTGCTTTTTTATGCCTTTGTATCTACTCACAGAGATTAAAGCTTGATTATTTGATTTTAGAAGTAGGTATTGGTGGTAGATTGGATGCAGCAAATATAATTGATGCTGATATAACAGCTATTACAAATATTGACTTTGATCATTGTGAGATATTAGGTGATACTCTTGATAAGATAGGTTTTGAGAAGGCTGGAATATCACGTTCAGGCGTTCCTCTTTTTCTAGGTTCACAAATGCCACAGAGTGTCTACGAATATGCAAAAACAATAGGTGCAATAATTTATCAAAATAGCTATGAGTATAACTCAAAACAGTGTTTTGCTCATAGTTATAATACCGCTATGGGAATAGCAGAATATCTTTTTCATAGAATGCAGCTAGCATATATCCCAAATCTTGAGGATATAAGAGCAAAAGCAAGGTTTGCACTTATAAAGAATGATTCGCTAAATAACAGTTATGTGGTTGTTGATGTTGCACATAATCCTGCTTCTGTCAGACATCTATTTGGGCTCTTAGAGAGTAAGTTTGCACACAAAAATATTCGCTACGAGGCAATATTTGGTATTTTAGCAAGCAAAGATATACACGAAGTGCTTAATATAGCTAAAGAGCATGTCTATAAATGGGAGGTGGTAGACCTTAAATATTTAGATTCAAGAGCAGCTGCTCTTGAAAAGATAAAACAAGAATTTAAATCACAGCAGATAATTCGTGTAGATTATAACAAAGATTTAAGCAGTGTTTACCTATCAAAAAAAGATACGGTCACTGTAGTGTTTGGATCTTTTGTATTAGCAGGAGAGTTTATAAGATATTATGAAAAGTATACTAATAAATGATGAAAATCAAATGTATGAACTTGCTAAAGAGTATGCTAAACAGCTACAGCCTGGTCAAATTATTTATTTGTATGGTGATTTAGGTGCGGGTAAAACTACATTTGTCAAAGGCATACTCAAGGCACTTGGCTATGGTGGTAATGTTAAAAGCCCTACTTATACCATAGTTGAGAGTTATGAGTTTGAGAAATTTGACATTTATCATTTTGACTTATATAGGTTGGCTGATCCAGAAGAGTTAGAATGGATTGGTGCGCGTGATTATTTTAACCAAAATAACATCTGTTTTATCGAATGGCCTGAGAAAGGCAAAGGTTTTTTGCCACTAAATACGAATAAGGTACATATAAAATATCTAGCTCAAATTAGGCAGGTCGATTTTTACTAAAAATCTATGTAAATATTATGTGAAAGTGTATTATACTTTTAAAAATGTGACGCTTGGTTGTTTTTGTATTGCAGGAGAAATAGATGAAAGCTAAATTTATAATTGCTTTTTTATCAATATTGTTTTTTAGTTCATCATACGCGACTATGGAGCAATGTTATAAAGATGGTGTAAATCAAGACTATGAAAAAGTTTTGGATTCTTGTAAACCATATTTGAAAACTGATGCACGAGCTACAGGTCTTTTAGCAGAGGCATATGTACAACTTGATTTAAGTAATAAAATAGCTCTAGAATATGCGCTATGGGCAGTAAACTTTTATCAAAAAAATGGCGCTCCAAAAGATCCAGAAGGTGCTATGTCATACTCTTATTTAGTGTATCTAATAGGTGAATTATATTTCTTTGGTTCAGATAATGTTAACGTTGATCAGAAAAAAGGTATAAAATATATCGAAAAATCAGCCAATCTAGGCTATGATATTGCGCAAAATCAGCTGGGTAGCCTTTATGTTAGAGCAGGCAAGGTTCCAGGTCCAAATTTTGCTAAAGCTTATAAGTGGTATAAGTTAGCTATTGCAAATGGTAGTTTAGATGCACGCAGTGCTTTCCTAATGCGTAATGAAAGAAGCTTTATAGAAAACTACCCATACTGTATAGCGATTGGTAGAGCCTTAATTGGTGATACATATTTAAGTGGTTTAGCAGGTTTACCAAAGAGTCCTGATTTTGCGATTGAATGGTATCAAAAAGCATATGAGTTAGATCATATATCCCCTGTAGAAACTGGTCTAGCAAAAGCATATATCGCAAAAGGTAATAATAAACTTGCTTATAAGTATGCGCGACAAGCAATAAAGCAGCCATATGCTCCAGCATTTGTCGTAATGGCAGACTTAACAGATAATAAAATAGCTAAATATGCTTATCTAGCAGAAGCTGTTGAGCTATATAAAAACCCAGCACTTAAATTCTGGAGCCAGTTTAATGAGTACTGTATGCCAGATATCTCTGATGGTGGTATTAAACAAGCGCAACAAAAATTAGCTAAAATTAAATTATCACAGCAAGAAAAGGAGTTGGCTATTAAAGAGCAACAAAGTTTGAGAAGTCGTTGGCAGGTTGTGACAGATTTTAAATAGGGCTTATCTATTTTACTAAAAAATGAAAAAATTCTTTTCTAATAGTTTAATCGTATCTATATTTTTATTTTTATCAAAACTTCTTGGCTTTGTTAGAGATTTATTGTTAGCAAGCTTTTTTGGCAGTAATATAGCATTACAAGCATTTCTAGTAGCTTTTAGATTTCCTGAGTTTATGCGTAAAGTAACCTCATCAGGAACTTTAACCCAGATTATAAATCCATATCTAAATGGTAGCATTAATGAGAGAAACAAAAAATTTATTGTAACAATATTATATTTTATAGCATTGTTTTTGCTTGTGGTTACACTATTAGCCATAATATTTAGTAATATTTGGGTGGGAATATATGCCTATGGTTTAATTGATGATGAGAATGCTCTAGCGCTGATAAAAAATATGTTTATAGTAATGATGCCTTATCTACTTTTTAACGGCATTATGGGTGTAATATCAGCGATTTTAAATAGCTATAGTAGATATTTGGTATCATCATTGCTACCTATAATCCTCAATGTAGTAATGATTGCAGGTATAGTTATATCACCGAAATCTAGTATACCTATATATAGCGTTGCTTATGCTGTTTTGTTGGCGGGTATTATCCAAGTAAGCATTGGCGGATATAGTCTGATAAGGTTAGTAGGCAAGATCAATCTTAGTGGTGATATCCTTTTACTTAAAGATAGTCGCGCGAAGATTTTTTTAAGCAAACTACCTTCGGCTTTTCTTGGAACAGCAATATTGCAAATTAATGGACTTGTAGAAACATTCTTTGCATCATTTCTGTTATCAGGAAGTCTAGCGTGGTTATATTATGCCGATAGAGTCAATCAGTTTTTGTATGGAGTCTTTGGCACTGCAATCGCTACTGTTATGATTCCATATTTAATTGATTGTAAAAGAGATAAACAAAAATTTTTTAAGAATTTAGCAGCGATTATAAGGTTTACCCTATTAGTAACAATTCCGGCTATAGTTGGTTTGTTTGTACTAGCAAAGCCCATAGTTATTTCATTATTTTATTACGGTAAATTTAGTTTAGATGATGTCGATTTTACTTATTTAGCAATGCTTGGATATTTACCGTCACTATTTTGTTTTGTGGTAGTTAGAGCTATTGTCTCGGCACTTTATGCACAAAATAAGACAGCCGTGGTTTTCTATATAAGTTTAGTATCTTTGATAATGATAATATGCTTAGATATATCTATTGTACATTTTTTTAGTAGTGATAAATATGCTTTTATATATTTGGCGTTAGCTAGCTCAGCTGTGGCATTACTAAATTTATTTATCCAACTATGGATTCTTTGTGATTTTAACTTTAAATTATTTATAGTTACTTATTTGCCTTTTATGACGATTATCAAAATTATAGTTGCGAGTATATCTATGGTTTTGGTATTAAAATTATTTAATCTAAGTGATAGTTATTGGATTACATTACCAATGTTTGTTAGACTCAAGAGTATAGCTTTGGTAGTGTTTATAGGGGGGTGTGTCTACTTAGTAACTATGCTGCTACTAGGAGGATGGAAAACTCTAAAAACACTAGGCCAATAATTTGTTAACTAGTTTATAATCATTAGTGAAAAACTTATTTAGGATAATGATGTACGATTTCAAAAAAATAAATAATCTGCGTGGAATTGAGAGAGAAACTTTAAGAGTTACTAATTGTGGCAGCTTGGCAACTTCTCATCATCCTCAGGGTTTAGGCCATAAATTAACTAATAGCAGTATTACCGTTGATTTCTCTGAAAATTTGCTTGAGCTGATAACCAAACCACATGCTAGTATAGATAAAGCAATTGGTGAGTTATATCAACTTTCAGCATTTACTTTAGAGAATATGTCTAGTGATGAAATTATTCTTAACACTAGCATGCCATTATCTGCTAGTAAAAATGGAATACACGAAGCTGACTTTGGCAGCTCAAATTCGGGGCAAATGAAGCGTGTCTATCGTAAAGGGCTATCTGCGCGTTATGGTAAAATAATGCAGATAATTTCTGGGGTACATTATAATTTTTCTTTTGATAAGGATTTAATTGCTAATATTGCTAGTAAAAAGCAAGTATCGACATCTGATATTTATTTTGAGGTGCTTAATAACTATTTTGAATTTATGTGGCTTTTACCGTATCTTTTCGGTGCTAGCCCTATATGTGCTAAGACTTCTGTTAAGAATAAACCTGATTATTTATCACTATTAGATGAGGAGTTTTATGTTGGAGAATATGCTACTAGTCTTAGAATGAGTGACCTAGGTTATACAAGTCCAGCACAAAAAGATTTAACAATATCGTATGAGAATGTTAAGGCATATGTAAGAGATCTAATACAAGCAACAGATGAAGTCTTTGCTGATTATAAGCGCATAGGACTTTATAATTCTCAGGAGCAAAGAATACAGCTAAATGATAGTATTTTACAAATAGAAAATGAGTACTACAGTGCAATCAGACCCAAGCAAATTGCCAAAAGAGGTGAAAGACCTGCTTGTGCATTATATAATCGTGGTGTTGAATATATCGAGGTAAGGGTGCTAGATGTAGATCCATTTGAGCCAGTTGGTATAAGTAAAGATACAGCGCTTTTTGTTGAGGCAATGTTGATGACCTGTTTAGAAGAAGATGCCAAAAAATACCATAAAGATATTATCAAACAAGCAAAACAAAATCTAACTGCAGTTGCAATACAAGGGCGTAATCCACAACTTAAGCTTAACAAACTTGATGATAATAGTGAGATACTCTTAAAAGACTATGCTTTAAAATTATTTGATAAAATCACGACAGTAGCTAAGAGAATGTCTAAAGAGTATTTAGATGCTGTTGAAATACAAAAGCGTAAAGTATTAGATATCTCGCAAACACCTTCAGCTAAAATTATTGAATTAGTGAAGCAGCATGGTTATAAAAATTTTGTCCTAGATATATCTTGCCAGGTATCGCAACAATTTAGAAGTTATAAGCTTACATCAGAAGTTGCATCTAAATTAAAAGAGCAAGCTAGTCAATCTGTTGTTGCAGAAAAAGAATTAGTAGCCAATGATAAAATATCCTTAGAAGAGTATATTAATAGATATTATGAGTCTACAAAGGGTTGTTGCTAGTTATCAAAATTTTATAGTTTTTTGTCGAAGATTTGCCTTATTATTCGTTATATGCCACAACTAATTAATGAGCTTGACTCCTTAATACATTTGTAATACAACTAACTACATATAAAAATGTCATGCTGAATTTATTTCAGCATCTCACTATAATTGTTGATTTTATTGAGATCCTGAAACGAGTTCAGGATTGTAAGTTAAATTCTTAGTATAATGTGTTTACCAAGGAGTTAAATCAAGACTATTTTAATAGTTTTGATTATAACCCAAGCGACCGGTTCAGGATAGATTTAAACAATCGTTGTCATCAAGGTACTTGGGTTATCTCCTTAATACGTTTGTATAGTTGCTTGGTTTTAACGACCGCTTACAATCGCAAATATTTGTAAACATACTAAGGAGATATTTAAAATGTATCATAATTTCATCGATATTGATATATCAAAGAATGATTTTGTAGTAGCAATTCATGGTAAGAAAAAGACTTTTAAATACCTTAATAACTTAACTGGCTTTGATGAACTTTTATCAGATCATCCTATACTCAAGGATAAATCTTTTGTAGTTGTTGAAACTACCGGAGGCTATGAAAAAGCTTTACTTGAATATTTAATAACTAAAAATATAGTTGTTCACAGAGCTAATACTAGAATAGTTAAACATTTTATTCGCTCTACAGGTCAATTAGGTAAATCAGATAATATTGATGCTTTTGGACTAGCTAAGTATGGGTATGAAAGACACCGTGACCTAGAATTTTATCAACCTAATGATGATAAAATGCAAAAGCTTATAAAATATATTCTTAGAAAACAAGATATTAAAAAACAGTTAGCAGCTGAAAAAAATAGATATCAAGCACCAGACCAAAAATATACAAAAGATTCTCACCAAAGAATGATAGAGTTCTATAAACAAGAAATTATGATTATAGAAAGCCTTATAAATGAGTTAGTCGATGATTGCCAATACTTAGCAAAAGCTAGAGATCTATTAGTTAAAGAGGTTACTGGTCTAGGAAATGCTACAGCCACATCTTTACTTGCTTTGATGCCTGAGTTAGGAAACTTAAACCGTAAACAAGTGGCTTCTTTAGCAGGAGTAGCTCCATATCCGTATGAAAGTGGCAAGAAAGTTGGCTATAGAAAGACTTACGGCGGTAGAGCTGATTTAAAACCTATATTATTTATGTCAGCATTAACTGCTGCTAGAAGTAAAGGTAAACTTGGAATATTTTATAGAGACCTTGTTGAAAAGGGTAAAAAGAAGATGGTAGCCCTTGTAGCTGTTATGAGAAAAATTATAGTCATTGCTAATGCTAAAATTAGAGATCTAAAAAGAGATTTGAAGATTTTATAAATAAATTAGCAACATAGTTGATGACAGAATGTACTACTTTTATGCCTAGTAGGCTATAAATTCTGAGTTTGAAATAAAAAAGATACAAAAAAACCAGCATAAGGCTGGTTTAGTTTTATGCGAGAAAAAATAATTTATATTTTTTTCATGCCGCCAAATCTCTTCTTGAACTTATCAACACGTCCGGCAGTATCAACGATTCTTTGCTTACCAGTATAGAATGGATGACATTCTGAACAGATATCGATGTTCATTTCTTTTTTACCAACTGTTGATCTTGTAACGAAAGCGTTACCACAGCTGCAAGTTACAGTTACTTCAGCATATTTTGGATGAATTTCTTGTTTCATTTCATAATTTCCTTATTTTTATAATCTGACATCGCCACTTAGACTCTCTCATCTAAGCACCACATCCTTTTTAGTAGAATAGCTCAACGATTTTAGCTTAAATTATCTATAGTATCAAGTTTAATTCGAAGAAATATACTTCTCACGACGCACGTTCTTAGCATTAAAGCCAGCTTGTGTAAGCATTTCATACGATTCATCAATCATGTTTGGATTACCACAAACATATACAACATCTTTTTCTGGATCTAAACCTATTTTCTCAAATTGATTTTGTACATATCCTGAAATTTCATAATCTTTAAGAACTTGAGTTTCTTTACTTAGGCATAGTTTAAAGTGAATATTATGATGCTTTTTAGTAAACTCGATAAAATCATCTTGATAGAGAGCGTCTTTGCGATATTGTACACCTAAAAGAATATATATCTCAGTATTATCAGCTTTTTCTAACAGTTCTGGAAACATTGCTTTGTATGGGATAATACCAGTACCAGTACCAACTAAAATTAGTTTTCTAATTTCTTCATCTTTTAGAATTAATCTACCAGCAGGCCCCATTGCAGCTGCTCTATCACCAACTTTCATATTAAAAAAAGTTTCTGTTGCGATACCGCCTTCGACATAAGTCATGCCTATCTCTAAAAACATATTTTCAGCTGGTAATGAACCTAAGCTATAGCTTCTACGCTTTATATTGCCTTCTTGATCTGTAAGTAAGAAAGTAATAAATTGCCCTGCGATAAACTCAAGAGGTTTATCATCTGTTCTTTTGAAAACAAAGTGTCTAACTTTGTCAGTGATATCTTTAAAAGATACTAATTCAAGTTCAAATTTTTCTAGTGCCATTTTGTAAAAAATAATATCTATATTTGTAACAGCTGTAATTGTATAATAATTTTATTTAGATGATAAGTTTGTATTGAAGATATGCGACGAATATTTAGTTTTTTGCTATTTTTTCCTTGTTTAGGGTTAGCAACTATGACTCAAGCAGAAATTGATAAAATTTATACAAAACCAATTGCTTTAAATAGTAAACAATACACTTTTAATATAGAGCTTCCAGTAGACTCTATTGATGGCTATAGATGGTTTTTAATCCCACCAGATTATGATTATGTTGTTGATGACAGCTTTAGCCATAAGAGTGTAGATATAGATAAATCAAAATGGGGCGGTATGGATAACTTTAAGCTCAAGCTTACCAAAAAATTCAGGAAAGTGCCGCATAAAATAGTTTTGCATTTTGAATGTTTTCGACCATTTGAAGATAATCCACAAATTTTGACCAAAGATGTTACGGTATTATCGTTTTAGGTTAGGAGTAAATTGGATGAAAAAAATACTACTAGTAATTACTTCTATGCTGATTGCATTGACAGCAAATGCAACGGGGGATTGTAGTGATAAAATTTTTAGTAAGATAAAAACTAAAGCTAAGCTGATGGAGAGTGCATGGGATTCTGGGAATGTTGAAAAAGTAGTTTCATTTTATGATAATGATTTTATATATATGAGTGGTGGTAAGCCGTATACAACTAAAAATGCAGTGTTAAAACATTATTTAGATAGCTTTGCAGCTAATGCTTCCAGCAAGAGAGATCTAGGTAAATTAACACTTAACTACCAATACTGTAAAAACCTTGGTAGCAAACACCAATTGGTCATTTTGAAATTTATTTTGAAAAGTTCAGATGGTAAGCTAACTACAGGAAATGATTTACTAGTTTGGCATGAAGATAGTAAAGGTGATTATAAAATTATTGTAGATTTTCCACAGTCTTAGTTTATATAAAATAGGAGATATAAAAATGTTTATAGTTTGGTTAGTATTTTTGCTGGTGTTAGCTATTGTGTTACTGGCTTTTTCGGTAAGTCTTGTCGAAACACAATCGGTAAATGTAATCGAAAGATTTGGTAAGTATGTAAGAATTCAAAGGGCTGGCCTTAACTTTAGGATACCTTTTATTGAGAGAATAGCTGGGAAAGTAAGCTTAAGAGTCCAGCAGCTTGATATTGTGGCAGAGACAAAAACTAGAGATAATGTCTTTGTGCATATGAAAGTTTCAGTGCAATTCTTAGTTGAGGAATCAAAAGCTGTTGATGCTTTTTATAAACTAACAAATGCTAGAGCACAGATGGAATCGTATGTCTTTGATGTGATTAGGTCATCATTGCCGCGCATGAGCTTGGATGAATCTTTTGAGAATAAAGATGCTATAGCATTAGATATCAAAAAAGAGTTATCAGAAGAAATGAGCACTTATGGTTATACGATAATTAAATCATTGGTTGTTGATATTAATCCAGAAGAAAATGTAAAACGCTCGATGAATGAGATTAATGCTGCACAAAGGCAACTTGAGGCAACAAAAGCAAAAGCTGAAGCTGAAAAGCTTATTAAGATTAAAGAGGCTGAAGGGCAAAAAGAGTCGATGAAATTACTTGGTGAAGGCATTGCAGAGCAACGAAAAGCAATAGCAAGAGGTTTGCGTGTATCTATAGAAGATGTCAAAGAAGGCACTGGAGCAGGTGTTTCTTCTGAATATATCTCATCTTTAGTGATGATGTATCAGTATTTAGATACTTTAGAGAATATGACAAAATCAGCTAAGTCAAATGTAATCTTTACACCGAATTCACCAAAAGATTTTAATAATCTAACTTCTGAAATGATAAGTGCTTTGTCTGCGGTTAAGGATTAATAAAGATTAAATTTATAATTAGATTAGGCTCCAAAAAATTTACTTTAATCAAATAAAAGTGCTGGCTAACCTATTTATGATGTTTGCTTAAGCAACTATCTAAAATGTATACTTTTAAATATTTTCAATTAGAAAGTTATAGAAGACACGAAGAGGTAATTATAAATAAAGCCATTTTTTTTTTGTTTTACAGCTATATTATAAGATAAATTAATAGAAAAATACTTGGGAGAGTAATTATGTCAGAACAATTAGAACTTGAAAATAAACAATTAAAACACGAAATGCAAAAACTTAGAAGTGAAAATAGTTCCCTTAGGAATGAAAAATATGAACTAAAGCAAATAATTAATTCTATAGATGCAAATATCTACTGGAAAGATACTGACGGTAAGATGCTAGGTATGAATCATAGCTGTCTTAAGTTTCTTGGGCTAAGTGATATGAGTGAAGCCATTGGTAAAAGTAGTATTGAGTTAAGTGTTATCAAAAATACTGGCCTTGATATACATAAAAATGATTTGAAAGTGATTGAAAATGATAAAACATCAATTTTCGAAGAAAAAGTATTGTTTAAGGAAAAAGAACAAACATTTCTATCACAAAAATCACCTCTGAAAGATGAAAATGGTAAAACTATAGGAATTATTGGGGTTTCTATTGATATTTCTCAACAAAAAAAATTACAAGCTCAATTAGAAAGAAAAAAAGCTGAACTAGAAAAGAAAAATAAAGAAATCAAAAGCCTTTTGGATAATCAAAAATCTTCATTTCAACAAATAGTTGATAATATTGAAGCTAATATCTACTGGAAAGATACTGATGGTAAGATGCTAGGTATGAATCTTTGCTACCTTAAGTATCTTGGGTTAAGTGATATGAATGAAGCCATTGGTAAAAGGGATGTTGAGTTAAGTGTTATGAAAAATACTAGCTCTGATTTATATAAAAATGATTTGAAAGTGATTGAGGGTGATACAACATTAATTTTTGAAGAAAAAGTATTGTTTGAGGGAAAAGAACAAACATTTCTATCACAAAAATCCCCTCTGAAAGATGAAAATGGTAAAGTTATAGGAATTATAGGGGTTTCTATTGATATTACTAAACAAAAAAAATTACAGCATGAATTAGAAAAGAAAAATAATGAACTCAGAGAAAAAGATAAAAAAAGATCTGAGGCAGCAGAAGCTATATTTGATGTTTTAGCAAAAATTTAACATTTCTTGGATTGTAGCTATAGGTTATCTACTTGCTCTTATAACTTGCTCTTCAGTATTAATATTAGCATTAAAGTGTAGAAATAAATAAACTATTAATATAGTTTCTAATTTTAAAATATTAGTCAATGTAATATAATTTCATTATAAATGCCTTATTATAAACTTTATTTAAAGTTATTTTTGTAATACAATTTCGTAATTTAATATTACTGGGCATTAAAAATGTATTCTAATATTATTGACCATATCCAAGCAGTAAATCAAACACAAAGGGCTTTTCCTCAAGGTAAAACCATCCATCAACTTTTTGAAGAGCAAGTAGCTAAAACCCCAGATAATATAGCTGTAGTCTTTGAAGATAAGCAACTAACTTATAAAGAGTTAAATCAAAAAAGTAACCAGCTTGCCAGATATATCAAAGATAAGTATAAATCTATAACGAATCAAGAACTACAACCAGATACCTTAATAGCTTTGTACTTAGATAGAAGCTTAGAGATGATTATATCAATATTAGCAGTGCTTAAAGCAGCAGCTGCATATGTGCCTATATCACCTGACTTTCCTAGTGATAGAACAAAATATATTTTAGAAGATACTAATTCGACTATTTTGCTATCTCAAGCACATTTAATTGATAAGCTTAGTGAGGTAGCTCAAGATATAGAGATTATTGCTACAGATTCACATGAGTTTCAAAACTACGCTAAAGATAATTTAAACACTAATGTACAACCTAATAATCTAGCTTATGTAATTTACACCTCTGGAACTACTGGTAAACCTAAAGGTGTAATGATTGAACATTATAGCTTTGTTTCTTTCATTAAACTATTTAGTGAAAAAATAAAAACTAATAATGGATTAAACCTATTAAGTTTGACAAACATTGTTTTTGATATATTTGGCCTTGAGTATGCCCTACCACTGTTAAATGGTTATAAGCTAATTTTATCCTCAGCTGATAAAATTACCGATGAGCAAATTGTACAAAGTAATATAATACAACAAACACCAAAAGTTATTAGTAATTTATGTCAAATACACAAAGGCAAATTTCATGATAAAACTTTATTATTTGGGGGTGAAAAAGCAGCAAATAATGAGGTCAAAGTTTTTTTAGAAGAGTTTAAGTATGTTTACAATGTATATGGACCAGCAGAGACAACTATATGGAGTTCAATAAAAGAAGTTGATTCCAGTACAAAATCTTCTGTAATAGGAACTCCTTTGTTTAATGAAAAACTATATGTCCTAGATAATAATTTATTCCCTTCACCGATAGGTGTACCAGGAGAGTTATATATAGGTGGTGTTGGTTTAGCTAGAGGCTATTTAAATTTACCACAATTAACTAAAGAAAGATTTATCAATAATCCTTTTGCCACACCAGATGATATTGCCAAAGGTTATACACGTTTATACAAAACAGGTGATATCTGTAAATGGTTAGCTAATGGAGAAATTGAATATATAGGTAGAAATGATTTCCAAGTTAAATTAAGAGGCTTTAGGATTGAGCTTGGAGAAATTGAAAATGTAATATCAGCAATTGATAATATTAAACAAAGCTGTGTTTTAGTTAAGGATGAGGTATTAGTAGCTTACTATGTATCAGATATAGAAATAGATGAAACAGCTATTAAAGATCATCTAGCTAAAAAACTACCTGAATATATGATCCCTAGTTTTTATATGAAATTAGAATCATTCCCTTTAACTATTAATGGTAAATTAGATAGAAGAGCTTTACCTAAAATTGAAATAATTAATAAAGATGGGTACACCCCACCTTCAACTGCGAGTGAAAAGCTCTTATGTAAGATATGGCAGCAATGTCTAAATATAGATAAAGTAGGTATCACTGATAATTTTTTTAATATTGGTGGCAGCTCTATTACTTCAATTAAAATATCATTCTTACTTTCAAAACATTTTAACAAAAATATTCATTTAAAGGACATCTTTCAGTATCCAACAATTAAACAATTAGATGTTAGAATAAAAAATATTGATGATAATAATATAATTATTCCTAAAGCCTCAGGAGATAGTTTTGATCTGTCTTTTGCTCAGCAAAGATTATTGTTTATTGAACTATTTGAGGGTAAAACCAATGCTTATCATATACCTATATTAATTAAACTATCCCAAGGGATCAATATACCGGCATTAGATTCAGCTCTAAGAGCAGTTATTCAGAGGCATAGTATGCTAAGAACAGCATACAAACAAAAAGATGATGGTAGTTTACAGCAATTTATTGTTAATCAAGGTCCGCAAATAATATATAGGAATTGTAGTGATAATAGTGAATTACAACAAAGTTTAGCTAAAGATGTAAATACCCCTTTTGATTTAATGAATGATATTCCTGTGAGAATAAGATTTTATTCTTATCAAGAAGAATATTTATTATTACTTAACATTCATCATATAGCAGTAGATGCTTGGTCATTAGATATTATTAGTAATGATTTATTAGAATATTATGAGCATTATGCTAATAATAAAAAACTTTGTTTAGAGCCTATAGACATTGAGTATAAGGATTTTGCTGTTTGGAAAAATAAATACTTATCTAGTGACATCCTAGAGAAACAATTAGCTTACTGGCAAAATAAATTATCAGCTTTTGAATCGTTAGATTTACCATTAGATAAAGAAAGAACTCAGCAACTAGATTTAAAAGGAGAGGATATATATTTTAAACTTGATAAAGAATTATCTTTTAGTTTAAAAAAACTTAGTAAACGAACAAATAACACTCTTTATAATATATTGTTAGCAGGATTCTTTATATTTCTTAATAAATATACTCAAAAAAATGATTTAATCATTGGCACCCCTAATGCTAGTCGTGACTTTCCACAATTACAAAATATCGTAGGATTCTTTATTAATAACATCATATTTAGACAAAATATAGAAACAAATAAGACAGCTGCTAATTTAGTTAAAGATATCCGTAATAACTTTATTGAAATGCAATTTTATCAAGACACTCCATTTGATGAAATTGTTTCGCATTTGAATGTTGAAAAAGATACGAGTAGACATCCAATATTTCAAGTAATGTTTTCTGTACAGAACTTTAAAGTGAAAAATTCTCAAGATATGCAGAAATATTTCGAATTTCAAAATATTTCAGATATTTATAAAGTAGCTAAATTTGATTTGACTTGTTTAATAGATGATTCAGGTGATGAGATTGTTGGTATTATGAATTATGCTACTAGCTTATTTGAAAAGAATACAATTGAGAGATTTATTAACCATTATAAAAATATATTAAAGCAAGTTGTTAGTTGTTATGATTCTAAGAATATTAATCAATATCAAATCCTTGATGAAGCAGAACATAACCAAATAATCTATAAATGGAATCAAACACAACGAGCTTTTCCTCAAGATAAAACCATCCATCAACTTTTTGAAGAGCAAGTAGCTAAAACTCCAGATAATATAGCTTTAGTCTTTGAAGATAAACAACTAACTTATAAAGAATTAAACCAAAGAAGTAACCAACTTGCTAGATATATCAAAGATAAATATAGATCTATAACTAATCAGCAACTACAACAAGATACCTTAATAGCTTTATACTTAGATAGAAGCTTAGAGATGATTATATCAATATTAGCAGTACTCAAAGCAGCAGCTGCATATGTGCCTATATCACCTGACTTTCCTAGTGATAGAACAAAATATATTTTAGAAGATACTAATGCAACTATTTTACTATCTCAAACACATTTAATTAATAAGCTTAAAGAAGTAGCTCAAGATGTAGAGATTATTGCTACAGATTCACAACAGTTTCAAAACTATGCTAAAGATAATTTAAATACTAATGTACAACCTAATAATCTAGCTTATGTAATTTACACTTCTGGAACTACTGGCAAACCTAAAGGGGTTATGATTGAACATATTTCTGTTATAAATACAGTTTCAAATATATTTGATATATATGGTAGTAATGAAAGTAAAATTAATATCGGGTTTTACGCATCTTATATTTTTGATGTTTCAGTTTCTGAAATATTTTCAACCATTTTATATGGAAACATTTTGCATATTTATAATGAATCAACTAGGTTAGATAGTAATATACTCAGTAATTATTTAATTGATAACAGTATACATTATACTTTTTTACCACCAGTTGTTTTATCAATATTACCAATGGATAAAGTTTATCCATCACTAAAAGGTATAATTGTAGCTGGAGAACCTTGTAATCATAAAACAGCTTTATTTTGGAAAGATAAAGTTAACTTATATAATTATTATGGTCCAACAGAAACAGCTATATATGCTGCTGGTAAACAAATTAATGATACAAAAGTTAATAATATCGGCAAACCCCTATTCAATACAAAGCTTTATATCTTAGATAATAATTTACTCCCATTACCGATAGGTGTACCAGGAGAGTTGTATATAGGAGGTGCTGGTTTAGCTAGAGGCTATTTAAATTTACCACAATTAACTAAAGAAAGATTTATAGATAATCCTTTTGCTACACCAGATGATATTGCTAAAGGTTATACCCGTTTATACAAAACAGGTGATATCTGTAAATGGTTAGCTAATGGAGAAATTGAATATATAGGTAGAAATGATTTCCAAGTTAAATTAAGAGGCTTTAGGATTGAACTTGGAGAAATTGAAAATGTAATATCAGCAATTGATAATATTAAACAAAGTTGTGTTTTAGTTAAGGATGAAACACTAGTGGCTTACTATGTAGCTGATAAATCAATAGATGAATCTGTAATTAAAGATCATTTAGCTAAAAAGCTACCTGAATATATGATCCCTAGCTTTTATATGAAATTAGAATCATTCCCTTTAACTATTAATGGTAAATTAGATAGAAGAGCTTTGCCTAAAATTGAAATAATTAATAAAGATGGGTACACTCCACCTTCAACTGCGAGTGAAAAGCTCTTATGTAAGATATGGCAGCAATGTCTAAATATAGATAAAGTAGGTATCACTGATAATTTCTTTAATATTGGTGGCAGCTCTATTAAAGCTATTCAAACCACATATCAAATGTCTAAAGCTTTAGCTACAGAATTCTCAGTAGCTGACTTATTTAGATATAAAACAATACAATCATTATTGAATAATGTATCTAACAATAAATTCCAACTAATTAAATATTATTCTAATAATATATCGAATAAGCCTAAAATGATATTTATTCATCCTGCATTTGGTGGTTGTGAAATGTATCAAGATTTTATTGACAGGCTTGCTAATGATTATAACTGTATTGGTATAGACAACTATAATATTTATAATGAAGATAAAATTGATAATCTATCACAATTATCAAGCCTTTATATAAATCAACTAAATCTATCTAAAGATGAAACAGTATACATGTTTGGTTGGTCTTTAGGTGGAGTAATAGCTGTAGAAATGGCTTATCAATTAGAAAAGCAAGGATTTAAAAATATCAAGGCTATTATATTAGATTCTCATTTTTCTACCGGTCGGGTATTTGAACATCATCCTCAGTTTGATCCTAAAAAAGGTGGTAAAATTATAGATGAAGTCATAAAAAAAATAGTAGCTAATTTAGATCAAAAACATATTAATAGAGTTTTATCAGCTAAAGATACTGAATTTAAACTAGGGCAAAGTGCTCCTTCAGGGAAATTAAAACATACAGAAATATGTTTTTTTAGAGCTATGGACAATCTAGGATATAAAGTAAAAGATAATAATCTTGGTAAATATAGTAAAAACTTTGGTTTTATACCTATTACAGGCGATCATATGCAATTAATGGCCCAGATTATTAAAAATTGGCATAACTATCAAAGTTCATTTACTAATTTTGATTTTAGTTTACATTACCAACCAATACAAATAAGCAGAAATGCTATATTAAGATTAATTAAAACTTATAAGAAAACCACATTATTTGTATGTACAACTATTATTGCTAGTAGTGCTTATGTATTAGAACTATTTGATTTTGTTATTGAACCAATAACATTAGTATTAGCATAATAAAAAAATAAGGGTTTAGATAACTTTGGCTTGTTAAAAAATTATTGATGGAGCTAGCTGTATTTATTTATGTTTAGAAAATATAAAAAAGTTTACATATTGTCTGTTGATTGATGTTTGTTTACATTGAATTATTAAAATTGGTATAATTTAATGTTTTTTGAAAAAATGCTCAAGGGTTAATCAATGAAGCAGGTCTCAAAAGTTAAGCAAATTGGTGCTATAGCTATTATAGCTGGAACGGCTATTGGCGCAGGTATGCTTGGGATTCCTTTTGCAGTAGCAGCAGTTGGGTTTAATTATGCGGTGGCAGCCTTATTTCTGGTTTGGATAATTATGTATGCAACATCTTTATTAATCGTTGAGGCAAATGTTTCTCAGCCTTTAGGTACAGATATGGACTCAATCGCGCACAATATATTGGGTAAGCCTGGTAGAATATTAAACTTATTATTCTATCTACTGCTTTTATATTCGCTACTTACAGCTTATATTTTTATGGGTGGGCAACTTTTTCAAACATATATACTTGGTTGGTTAAACCTAGAAAATGATAGTTTAGCAAAGCTGCTATTTTGTTTAATCTTTGGTTTTTTTATATATAAAGGTATCAAAGTAGTATTTAGTGTTAATGAACTATTCTTAAGTCTAAAAGTACTAGCTTTTGTTTTATTTATTGCTTTTGTTGCTCCCCAAATTCGTGCACCTATACTAGAAAATAAAGCTCTAGGGGTAGAGTATGTTTGGTTTGCTATTCCAATACTTGTTACATCATTTGGTTTTCATATTGTTATCCCAGCAATTAGAAATTACTTTGAGAATGATGTAGTTTTCAAAAAAACAGTGGCTATCGGAGCATTAGCGCCATTACTTGTTTATTTAGTATGGGTTGTAGCTACACTTGGGACAGTAAGTCTATATGGGGATAATGGTTTTATAGCGTTGAGTAATGCAGGCAAGACTCTAGCAGAAGCGTATCAAGGTTTAGGTCAGAATGGTTCATTAGTTTTTATAAGACTTTTTGAGAATTTTGCGATTATTACATCTTTTTTGGGTGTTGCTTTAGCATTATTTTCTTTTAATAAAGACCTTTATGGTTTGGATAACAGAAAAAAATTAATAACTCTGGTGATTACTTTAATCCCCCCACTTATTTTTGCGATTTATTTTGTCAGTAGTTTTATAGCTGCTTTAGGCTATGCTAGTATATTTGTCTCAGTATTACTGATAGTACAGCCTGCGATGATGGTTTGGGCTATAAGAACTAAGCAAGGTAGAAATGATATCCTAAGTAAGCTGTATTTATCTTTGATATTATTTAGTGGTCTAGGTATTATTGCATTGCAATTATTAGTAGCCTTTGGTAGATTACCTCATATATAATTTCGTTAACTTTCAAATCTTTTGATTATTTTCTATGAAGAAACCTAATTTTGATATTAATAAAAAGTCTTTTGCTAATGATGACTTGGTAGGGGATGAGTATAGCAAGAGTCCTAGTGTTGAGGAATTTAGTATAGCTAAACTTAAGCAATTTCCTCGTGATATGATTGAGCTTTTTAAATTGATTCAGGCAGTTAGATACGACAGGATACGCTTGCAAGAAGAGTACAATAACTATCGTTTAAAACTAAATAATGACAGAATGGATCTTGAGTTTGAAGTTATCAAACTAAAAAAACAATATAATGCAAAGATATGTGCTTTGCAGGAAGAATATAATTCGGTAAAATCTAATAATAATATTGAGTTAGCTAAAATTAGAGAAAGCTAATAAATGCAAAGTCAGTCGGACAGTCGCGCTTGTAATGAGTGAGGAAAGTCCGGGCTTTACAGAGCAAGATGCCAGATAACGTCTGGGAGGCGTGAGCCTACGGAAAGTGCAACAGAAAATATACCGCCTTATTTTTCTAATAAGGTAAGGGTGAAAAGGTGCGGTAAGAGCGCACCGCATTGGTGGTAACACTCAATGGCACTGTAAACCCCATCTAAAGCAAGACCAAATAGTGCCACTATGATGTTGCTCGCATCGTGGCAGGGTAGGTCGCTTGAGCTTACTGGTGACAGTAAGCCTAGATAAATGACTGTCTATTACAGAACCCGGCTTATAGACTGGCTTTGTATTTTTTTACAAAAAGTGGGTAATTATGCAAGTTATTGACTCTAAACTTCTAGATAGTGATGGTCAGATAAAAGATGATCTGTTGATATCTGAGCTTAAAAGTTTTTATACTAGTGTTAAGTTTGAGATTATAGTTGCAGCCTTAGAGCTTCTAAAAAGTAAAAGTGCCGAATCGGTGCGCCATCCAACTGGTATTAGTTCCTTTTTATATGCTATTGAGATGGCATATGTTCTTTTCAAAATCAGAGCAGATGAAGAGTCTGTTTCTGCTGGTATTCTTTATGAACTTTATAATTTCGGGGATATATCCGATGAGGATATAGAGCAAGCAACTAATCAAACAGTGCTTAAGATTTTACAAGGTACACGTAAAATGTCGGCTATTAGGATGTATCGTTCAGATAACATATCCTTGGAGCAAATCGATACGTTTAGAAAAATGCTGCTGACAATTATCGAAGATGTCAGGATCGTTCTGGTAAAGATTGTTGATAAGCTATGTACAATTCGCCATCTAAAATCTTTAAGTAGTAATACCCAGCGGGTTATTGCTAGAGAAACATTAGATATCTATGCGCCCTTAGCAAATAGGCTTGGTTTAGGTGCTATCAAATGGGAGCTTGAAGATAGAGCATTTTTCTTTTTACAACAAGATGAATACAAACGAATAGCTAAAAGTCTAGGTGCTACTCGAAAACAGCGTGAAGATTTCTTGTACCAAGTAATTCAAGAGCTAAAATCAACACTTAAGAAATACAATCTACATGCAGGTATTCAAGGTAGAGTTAAACATATCTATAGTATCTACAAAAAGTTTAAGAATAAAGGCTATCAAGAGCTTGATGATTTGTATGATATTACTGCTGTTAGAGTTATAACAAATAATGTTGATGAATGTTATAAAGTACTTGCTGAAGTTAATAACTTATATTCACCAATTCCAGAGGAATTTAGTGATTATATTGCCCATCCTAAGCCAAATGGCTACAAATCAATACATACAGTTGTCAGGGTTGGTGAGCAAAATATTGAGGTTCAAATTAGAACACAACCAATGCACGAAGAATCTGAGTTAGGTTTTGCTGCACATTGGCGTTATAAAGAAGGTGTTAAGTTCGATGCTTCTTATGAGGCTAGGGTTGCTTGGTTAAGATCTCTTCTTGAGTGGGAGAAAGAGATTAATGAATATGATAGTGAAATAACTAAAGAGCTTAATAAGAGACTTTATGTATTTACACCGGCAAATGAGCTAATAGATTTGGCTGAAGGTTCGACAGTTTTAGATTTTGCTTATTCTGTACATACAATGGTAGGTCACCGGACTAAAGGTGCTAAACTAAATGGTAAGATAGTACCGTTAACAACTAAGCTAAAAACCGGTGATAAAGTCGAGATTCTAACAGGTAAAGAACCTAATCCAAGTAAAGATTGGGCCTCTGAAAATCTAGGTTATTTATCTTCAGTGCGTAATAGGTCAAGAGTCACTAAATGGTTTAATGAGCAGAACAAAGAAGATAATATAGCTTTAGGAAAAGATCGACTTCTAAAAGAGCTAAGAGGCTATGATCTTAAAGAGGTTGACTTTGTTGAAGTTGCTGCTAAGTTTAATATGAAAACTAGCGATAGTCTTTTTGCAGCGATTGAGGGTGGCAGCTTAAAGACTAATAGTGTTGTTAACTATATTATTGATACATATTCAGCAGAAGAAAAGCTAATCAAGAAAAAAAATAAACCAATAACGGTAAAAGCAAAAACTCCAAAAGTCTTAGTTTCAGGCTTTGATGGTATGAAATATGAGATGGCTAAATGTTGTCATCCTGTTTACCCCGATCAAATTCAAGGGTATATGAGTGTTTCAAAAGGGGTGGTTATACATACTACAAGCTGTCCTAACTTAAATCATCTCAAAGAGAAAAGTCCAGAGAAATTTATAGAAGTTAATTGGGATAGTGAAGACTAACTAGTAATTGTTAGAAATTAGTTAATTGAATGTGAATGGGTGAGTTATAAAAATTGACTCGGCAAGATTAGAAAGACCGTATCAAAAATTGAATTGTTGCAGATTTAGATAAATAGTGTTTATTAATTGCCACGATAGTTGCCAGTATTTTTAGCTTGCTGTAACCAGCCATTTTTGATGTAAAAAGTTACTTGATTAGTTGATTTTATTTCATTACCTTGAGCAGTGCGTCCAGAGATACTAAGTTTATTCTCGCCAGGGGTAGGTCGAGCAATTTTCCATTGTCCATCCTCATAGGTTGCTGGAATAGCCGAACCATTTATTATAAACGTTGGGCTATCATTGCTAGCTATTTGAGGATTAGTTGAAATGGCAACTTTGTCTTCTTTGGTAAAAATGTTAGCATCATTAGCAGGTGAGGTAATCTCGACATTTAAATCAGCATTTTGACCTTCCTCAAGGACTTCTTTGTTCTTCTCAGCTAAGTCTGATGTCGCTAATTTTGCCACATCGGATTGATTTATTTTAACAGGTTTATCATCACTAGGATTTTGCGAAGCTTTAGTATCAATAACTGTAGGCTGACCTACTTCGATAATTTTATAATCGACATCATCACTAGGTTTTTCCGCTGAAAATACCACATTACCATTCTCAGCGCGCCAAGAATAGACTTTTGTATCAGCTGCTTTAGCAAGAGATAAAAAACATAATATACAAACTATAACGCTAAAGACATTTTTATGAAATTTTGACATTATTAAATTCTCAAAGTGCTAATTATATCAAGTATATATAAAATTAGTTCTAATCAAAAGGGTACTTAGATTAAATTTATCTATCTAATACTTGTCTTCTATAAAATTTAGAATCATCAGCGCTTAATATTTTTATGATCTTTCATTCTACCTTGAATGGCAATAGTTATTTGACCTGGATTGTGTCGATTAACTTTGCAGATGCTATTTTCAAATATGTAAGGTAAGGGTATACCATTTAGAATATTAGATGATCTCCAGCTGCCAAATTAGGCTCTAGTATTATTGCTAATTTCTTATTATACACAAAGCGGCTTTCGCTATTAGTAGTTGAGATAATTTTTAATTTAACTACTTCAGTTGGTTGTGATATCTTTGCTTGTGGATTGTCGTTATCTAAATAGAGTTTATTCTATTTCGAAGAAGCAAGTTGTTATTCTATAGAGTTTTTTGTTGGATTTGGTTTTTATGATAAACAAACGCCTATTTTTTGATAATTTTGAACAAAATAGGCGCTGGCTGAGAGAATGCTACTATACCATTTGTAGCACGCCAACTATAAACATTATCATCTTCACATAAGCTATATTTGCAAATATGTCTATGAATTATTAGTAAAATATAGATAGTTTAGATAATTTATAAAAACAATATTTAAAACTTTATATTTGCAATTATATATGTTTATATTACAAGCATTAAGCGGTTTTTAAAATTTAAGAGGTCTTATGATTACTTTAGACTACGTTATTTATGACTGTATAGCTAATGCATGTATGTTAGTATTTGCGTTTTTAGTTTTTAAAAAAAATAGTTATGCATGGGTATTTGTACTAGCTAGTTTAATTCTAAAGGTGTTTATTT
This sequence comes from Francisella opportunistica, assembly GCF_003347135.1. Taxonomy (NCBI): domain Bacteria; kingdom Pseudomonadati; phylum Pseudomonadota; class Gammaproteobacteria; order Thiotrichales; family Francisellaceae; genus Francisella; species Francisella opportunistica. The sequence goes on from NZ_CP022377.1 coordinate 270,951, forward strand.
ATGGTAAGTATGGAATATCAACTTCTTTGATTTATCTATCTGCACAGATACTAACTGCTATCTTGGCAGCCATGGTATGGTTAAGAAATCCAACTTATATTAAAGCGACAAAGCAAAAAAAATTATTAGTATCAGTTGTTGCATTAATTATTTTAGCTGTATGGGTTGGGCTAATGTACAAATATGTAAATCCATATATAATAGATTATACGATGCTATTTGGCTTCGAGTACTTATGTTATATGTTAATTGTAGTAGGTTGTGTATTTCTTGCCTTCAGGCTAGCTTTGGGTTTATTGTTTCTTGCTATAGAATTGATAAGTTATGCTGTTAATTATGCAAACTCTGCTATGGTTATTCAAAATGCACCACAGTATTTTAGAGATTTTGTTCCATACTATTGGCTATCAGCAGTATTGCTATTTATTGCAGGAATAGTTATTGTTGCTTCGTATACTAATGCTAAAAGAAGTGTTTAACGTTTTTATAGACTATAAATATCAAATCTATTAGTCTTGCCTTTAAGCTGAGAGCTTGGCTTTTTGTTACTAAGAAACTCGGCATTTATAGGTCTTTTGACTACAGCTTTTTTGGTTATTTGTCCTTGTATAATGTTATCTAATAAATTGGAGTTAGATATCTCATCATTAAATGCAACTTGATGGAGTATTTGCATGCCTTGTTTAACTTTGGCACTTTTTTTACGTGGTGGAAACATTGGATCGATATAGATACAATCAAAAGACCTATTAGTTGTAAGTATATACTGATTACTTTCTATATTGATTAAGGTTATTTTAATGACAATCTCTCTGAGATAATCTATTTGTTGAGCTCTTTGTAAAGCATCTTTTAGGAGTAGATAGAGATAAGGATCTTTTTCTAGTGTTATTAGAGTATGGCCTCTAGCGGCTAATGTAAAGGTATCTCTGCCTAACCCAGCTGTAGTATCAAGGATAGCAAGCTTAGCTTTAGAGCGACCTTCAACTGCTTGTATAACACTACATTTCTTAGCTTTAGGGTTTATTCTATTTAAGATTTCACTAACATTAAAATCTATAAATAATTCTTTATTATCATAATGAAGTTTTAGATTATCATTTTCGAGATAGAGATATTTATGCTGTTGACAAAGCGTATATTCTAGATTGTCTTCTGTAAGCTTATTAAGGTGACTTTTTACATCTAAGTTAGAAATATTTATCTTCATTACTTTTTCTTTGCTCGAGGATGTGCCTTATCAAAAACGCTTGCTAATTGTTGGAAGTTTAAATGTGTGTATATCTGTGTACTAGAAATATCAGCATGACCTAACAGATCTTTTACAGCTAATAGATCTTTAGATGAATCAAGTACATGACTAGCGAAAGAATGACGTAACATATGTGGGTGGATATGACGACTAGCATATTTTTGAGCAAATATTTCAAGGCGCTTTTGTATCGATCTATTTGTCAAATGTTTACCATCACGAGAAATAAATAGATAATCACAGCTTGGTTTAAAAATATCTCTGATTTTAAGCCATCTATCGAGATTATTGAGAGTTTTAGGACCAAAGTATGCGATGCGCTGTTTGTTGCCTTTGCCTGTAACACGGATACTTTTCTGAGAGATACTGATATCTTTAAGCTCAATTGACGATAGTTCACTAAGTCTAATGCCACAGCTGTATAACAGATCAAAACAAGCAATATCACGGGCTTCAATATCATTGCTTGGATTTATATCTAGTAGATATGCTAGTTCATCTGTATTTACTGCTTTGGGTAGTCTTTTACTACTTTTAGGTGCTTTGATACCACTAGCTGGATTTTGTGATACCATTTCACTATTTACTAGAAAATTAAAAAAACTTCTCACCGAACTAAGTTTACGCTGAAGTGTCTTAGGAGAGTTACCTTGAGCATGTAGCTTCTTTACCCATATCAATATATCACTATGAGCTAAGCTAGTAATGTTTTTACCATTAAGTGATTCATGTAGTTGTATTAAATCTCTTTGGTAATTATTGATAGTTTCTTTAGAGTAGTTTTTGAGATAAAGTAAATTATCAAGAAAGTTATTGATATGCTCTAGATTAGTCATACTTAAGTTTTAAGCAACAACACATAATATAACTATTACACCAGAAACTAGTGAAATTAGCCATAGACTTTTATAGGTTGATATCTTGTAATTGAAATTCTCACCAAGGCTATTTATTTTAAATGCCATAAGCGCTGGCATAATCATTAATAGAACAGCAATTGATAAACCAACACAAGTCATCGCATAAATAAAGATGTCTGGATCCATTTGGTTTATTATTAGTGGTATAGCAAAGGTTAGTACTGCTGCTATTGAATAAGCTATAGCTTTTTTAGTCTTATATAACTTATAAGTATCTAAATTAAAATGAAACAGAGATAAGTTCACGCTTAGGAATGATGTCATAATCGCTACATAAGTAAAAATATGTAATACAGCATCTGTTGTTGGAGTACTTACTTTACTACCTAGCGTTTTTAGGATATCGCCGATATTAGCCTTACCTACTGGAATATGATTGAAAATCGAATCCATAAAGCTGATTGGACCATGTAACGGTAATACACCTAGAATAGTTACTACCCATACTAAATATAAGATTAATGGGATAATACTACCTATTATAACAATGCGCTTCATATCTCTAGCGTTTTTACCAAGGTAGTCAGATAATGCCGGTACGATAATATGTGAGGTAAAAGATGTTGTAAAAACAGGTATAGCTATTATTAGTGATATTCCAAGATCAACAGGGGCTACAAAAAGATTAGGAACCTCAATATATTTGTTAAAAACTACACACAATATTACTAAAACTAAGATCTTCAGGATTATAAAAAACCTATTAGCATAGTCAACGAATCTAGTTCCTAAGACCACGATACTACCAAAGATAATTACAAAGATTAACGATGATAGTTTTTCATCAAGTCTTGGAAATGATGTCGATAATGAAGATGCAGCCGCAGAGATATACGCGGTACTTATAAAATACATTAATATCAAAAAAGCAATACTTGCAACAACCCCTCCTGGTTTACCAAGGTACTTCTCTGTTATGGTTTTAAAGCTGCTGCCATAAGGCATCGAGCATGAAATATCTGATATAACTACCGCGGTGTAGGTCATTATGCTCCAAACTATGAATATGAGGATCGAACCTATTACAAAGCCAAGCTTAGCAGTAATTATTGGTAAAGCTAATATGCCGCCGCCAATCATGGTACCGACAATAATCATTATAGATCCTAAAATTTTTATCTTACTATTACTATTCATCTCTCTACTTTATAGTGTTTCATTTAAAAAATAATTACTATTTAAATCCAGCGCTAATATATTTTTATAATCTTTTTCTAACTGTTCTAGGTTTTTATGTTTAAGTGTTATAAAAGCTACTACATCTGATTTATACAAATTAAGCATATTTGCTCTAGTATACCCTACTGGCTTTTTCTGGTCGACTATATTTATCGAAGGATATTTTAATTTTAACAAACTTAGATCTGGTAAAGGCTTGTTAGAGAAGTTATATAGACATAGAACTTTTGAAAAAAATTTTTCTTTTTTAGCAAGTTCTTTATTGAAAATTTTCTGTGCAAAAATTTCAATCTGAGTATCAAGACCAGAACACGAGGCTAGAATATTTAGCGCTCCAGAAGCTCCAGAAATTCGTGGGTTTAGTTCAATTAAAACTGGCTTATGCTCTGCAGTAAAAAAAATTTCTGTGTGAGCAAAACCATTTCTAAGTCCAAGCTTTGTCAAAACTAGTTTAGCATACTCAGCAATTTTAGCTATTATAGTTGTATCTTTCTCTAACTCTAAAGATAACGTTACTGGAACACCATGATATATTTTAGTAACATGTCTTTGTATAAATGATATGCAGTGTTCACCATTTTTTGAAAAGGTATCAACAGCATATTCTATGCCTTGAATATACTCGGAAATAATGAACTCTTTATAGACTCTACCTATAGGTGAATAAAAATCTTGTTTTATGTAATTATTTAATTCAGCTTCGGAGTTTAAAATGGCAGCGCCAACACTTGCACTGCCATTTAATGGTTTAATAAAACAAGGGTAACTAAAATGGTTATTTTTAATATTTTTTGGACTAATAATTTCTTGTTTAATATAATTTAGCTGATTGGCCTTCAGCACCTTGTGCATAAGGTACTTGTTATTCCTATATTGTGAGGTACACGGATCATTTGAGTAATTTGTAGCTATTTGCTTCATAAGATAATCTGCTATTGCTACAGAATCTTCATAGCCACAAATTACATAATCAATATTTAATCTTTTAAACTTTGCTATATCAATAATACCTTTTTTAGCAATGAAAATATTTTTTTCATTTACCAGTTTAGATTTAAAAGAAAAATTAGATGATATTTTTGTCAGGTCTATAGTAAATAATATAAAAGTTTCTATAGAAAATTTATGTAACTCTGTTATAAGATAATCTGCAGAAGCAATTGGATCAACCACTAAAACCCTAGGCTTATTTTCTAATACAGTTGACATGTAGATTAACCCCTATTACAACTTATCAATAGCTTTGTAGATTATCAAATATATTAGCGTTGATTAGTGTTGTGATAAAATAATTTATGGGATAGAACATTAATATATTAAGAGCTAACTATTTACTATAAGTATGTCTATCAATTTTATTATAAATTCTAGAGTTTTGCAATACGATTAGATTGTTGCTACTGCAAATAGATTAATGCTCACGCTTTGAAGAAGATTTCTTTTTTAGGTATATTGCATCAAAATTAATTGGTGCAAGGTTAAGAGGTAAAAAACCTCCTTTGATTATAGAAGAGTCAATTATCCTTTTTGCATAAGGAAAAAGAGTATTTGCACAATATGTATTAAGTACCGAATCAATTTGTTCTGCTGCCATACCTATAATTGTAAATATACCAGACTGAGTAACTTCAGCTATATAAGCATTAGTATCATTATTTTTTGTAGTTACAGTAATAGTTAGGTCTAGTTCGAAATTTTCATCATTTATTTTTGTGGTATTTATATCAATGTTAAAATCAGAACTAGGGTTCCATTGTTCTTTAAAACAAGCAGGTGAGTTAATAGTCTCAAAAGAAATATCTTTTGTATATACTTTTTGAATTAAGAAAGATGGTTGAATTTCATTATTTTGCATGATTTTTCCTAAGACTTTTATAAAGTTTTATATTTTTCAAAATTATAGCAAATTGAAAAAGGTTTATATAATTAAATTTAGTGTTTTTTTAGTTCAAAGAGTATATTTAGTGCTTCTAGAGGTGTTATTGTGTTGATATCAATCGTATCAAGTTTTTGTTGTAAAGGATTTTTTTGGTTAGTTGGCTCAAATTCAAGGTGACCTTGAATTTGATTTAACTCTGTTAGCTGCTGTCTTTTTTCGAGATTATATAGATTCTGTTTTGCTGATTCTAAGACATCTTGAGATATACCAGCAAGTTTGGCTACTTGGATGCCATAGGATTTTTTAGCTGCTCCCGCAACAGCTTTGTGCATAAAGTAGATATTATCCTTATATTCTTTAGCTTCAAAGTGGATATTGCATACATTTGGATATTGTTTGGCTAATTCTGTGAGCTCAAAATAATGTGTTGCAAACAAAGTAAATGCACCTATTTTGGCAAATTTCTCTGCACATGCCTTAGCTAAAGCCAGCCCATCAAAAGTGCTTGTGCCACGACCTATTTCATCCATTATTACTAGCGATTTAGCACTAGCATTATTGAGGATATACGCTGTTTCAGTCATTTCAACCATAAAAGTTGACCTACCACTAGAAATATCATCAGATGCACCAATTCTTGTGTAGATAGTATCAATGTCACAGATATTTGCATAACTTGCTGGTACAAATGAGCCTATGTAAGCTAAGAATATTAGTTGAGCAACTTGGCGCATATATGTAGACTTACCACCCATATTTGGACCTGTGATTATTTGTAATGTGTGAGCATCTTTGCTTAGCAATGTATCGTTAGGAATAAAAGGCTCATCAATATTCTGTTCAATTGCTAGGTGACGAACTTGTTTAAGTTCTAGTTTTGCTAAGTTATTAAACTTAGGCTGGCTAAGTTTAAGCTTAATAGCTCTTTCAGCAAAATTTGCTAAGACATCTATTTTTGCAATACTTACTGCAGTTTCTTGGATTTGCTTATAGTATTCTAGAACTTTCTTTAACAGTGTATCATAGATTAATTTTTCACGGGCTAGGGCCTTTTCTTTTGACGAAAGAATTTTATCTTCAAAATTCTTTAGCTCTTCGGTGATATAGCGCTCACTAGCTTTTAAAGTTTGGCGCCTAACGTATTCAGTTGGGACTTTATCAGCATATTGTTTAGATAATTCGATATAATAGCCATGGACACGATTGTAACCAACTTTAAGTGTATTTATACCAGTTTTTTGTTTTTGTAACTCTTCAAATTTAACTAGAAAATCATAAGAATTATCTTTTATGCTTTTTAGTTCATCTAACTCTTTATCAAAACCAGCTTTAATGACGCCACCATCACGAATAGTTACTGGAGGGTTCTCAACAACTGCTTTATCTAAAAGCGTGACAAGCTCGTCAAGTTGGTGAATATGCTTATTGATATTTTCAATCTCTCGAGTATTTTTGTCATTAAGGAGTTTTTTGAGTGTTGGTAATTGCTCAAGAGAATCGCGCAGTGAGACAAGATCTTTAGGCTTTACGGTTCCAAGTGCAACTCGTGAGATTATTCTTTCGATATCACTGATATAATTAAGTACATCTTGAATTTTCAAAAAGTGCTGATTTTCACTTAAGCTATTTATAATACTATGGCGAGCAGCTAGTATGTTTAAGTTTCTTGTTGGATTGCTAAAATACCTTTTTAGGAGACGACTACCAAGACTAGTCTTACATTTGCCAATTATGCCTAGTAAGCTGCTTTTTGAGTTATTATCAAGCTCAAGATTTGTGCGGCTGTTTATATCTATATTAAGGATATCTTGCTCTTGTTTATAACTAATATCAGTAATATGTCTTGGAGTATCCTTGAGAATATTTGCAAGATAGCTAAGTATTGAGCCAATAGTTGTTAGCTGATCAGTTTTATAAAGATTGAGGATGTTATTAGCAATATTTGTATCAAAAGAGTCGTTAATATATTTTTTTGACTCAAAATTGCTATAGTACCATTCTTCTAGAACTTTAATCGTTTTTTTAAAAGGATTTTGCTGAGCAAGTTCACGAGAGTTAGTGATAATTTCTTGAGGTGATAGTTTTAGAACAGCATTTTTTAGTTCATTTAGGTTAGTTAGTGCTTTAACTAGATAAATTTTGCCTTGAGTATAGCTAGTGTATGCTAGATTATATTTGTTATTTTTGACAAAAATACTCACAAGGATACTATCTTGATTACTATCTAAAAAAGCTTCTTCAGAAACAGTCGCTGGAGTTATAATGCGTGTGACTTGTCTCTCAACTGGACCTTTTGAAGTATTTGGATCACCAATTTGTTCACAGATAGCGATCGATAGACCTTTTTTGACAATTTTTGCAATATAAGCTTCAGCAGCGTGATAGGGGACTCCAGCCATTGGAATCGATTCGCCATTTGATTTACCACGAGCAGTGAGAGTGATATCTAAAAGTTCAGCAGCTTTTTTAGCATCATCAAAAAAAAGCTCATAAAAATCACCCATACGATAAAATAATAATATATCTTGATATTGTGATTTAATTTTTAAATATTGTTGTATCATCGGGGTATGGTTAGAAGTATCTTGCATAGTAGCTAAATTGTAGAATCTTATTTGATATCAATGATTATATTATAAATGTTTAGCATAACAAACTTTCAAAATCAGTCGTTGTTACTTTTTTATTTTGCTAAAATACTTTAGAATATCATGTAGCGATTTTTACGGGTTGATTTGTATTTGAAAGGAGAAAATAAATGAATTATTTAGACTTTGAGTCAAAAATAAAAGAAATCGAAGATAAAATCACATCTTTATCGCATATATTTGAAGATGAAAAGACAGAAGCTGAGATTAAAAAGCTAAGCAAGAAAAGACTTGATCTAATGGAGTCTACTTACTCTAAGCTTACAGATTGGCAAGTAGTGCAACTATCACGCCACCCTGATAGACCATATTTCAAAGACTTATTACCATTAATTTTCACCGGTTTTCAAGAATTACATGGTGATAGAACTTTTGGTGATGACTTAGCTGTTATCGGTGGTTTAGCAAAATTAAACAACAAACCAGTTATGGTTATTGGTCAGGAAAAGGGTCGTGATACTAAGAGTAAAATAAAACACAACTTTGGTATGATGCATCCAGAAGGGTATCGTAAAGCTCTGAGACTTATGAAACTAGCAGAGAAGTTTAATATGCCAGTTGTGACATTTATTGATACTCCAGGTGCGTACCCTGGTATCAAAGCAGAAGAGCGTGGTCAAAGTGAAGCTATTGCAAGAAACCTATTAGAGATGAGTGCTCTGAAAGTTCCGGTTGTATGTATTGTGATTGGTGAGGGTTGTTCCGGTGGAGCTTTAGGTATAGGTGTTGGTGATAAATTACTTATGCTGCAATATAGTTATTTTGCAACTATTTCACCTGAAGGATGTGCTTCAATTTTGCACAAGACAGCTGAGAAAGCTTCAGAAGTTACACAAATGATGAACATCACATCAGGGCGTCTTAAAGAATTAAAAATTGTTGATGAAGTAATTGCTGAGCCACTAGGTGGAGCTCATCGCGATTATGAAACTACTGCTACTAATATCAGCAAGGCTATAGCTGCAGAGCTAAAAGTACTTTCTGAAATGACAGTAGAACAAAGAAACTCTAAAAGATATGATAAATTAATGTCTTTTGGAAGGTTCAAGGAAGCATAATTTATAATACTAAATCTAAAATGTTTCGATGCTCTTACGAAAGATAAAATCACAGGCAGGCTTTGGCATAGTAGAGTCAATGCTTGCTGCTTTGATTTTATTGTTTGTGTTATCTTCAGGTTTTCTTCTTCTAAATAGCGTCTTAGTCAATATAATTCTTGAGAACAAAAAAGATGAAATAGCAACTATTCTTGATGAGAGAGTAAGTGTTTATCGTCTAACCGGGGTTTTTGATGATACTAAAACAAAAGATGGTATAGAATTTATCAAAACAGTTGTATTAGAAAAAGAAAATGATGCTAAGCCAGAAGAAAAGCCAGAGGCTGTGAATAGTTCTAAAGCATTGAGTGTTGCTGATATCAGAAAAATGGCTGAAAAAGCAGATAAGAAAGCTAAAAAAGCTGCTGCTAATAATGTTGATATAGTATACAAAGTAGTCAATATTGCTGCTATTGATGACCAGCTCGGCGTTGCAGATCGTGTTAAGATTATTGAGCGTGAGGTAAAGCATAAAGATGGCGAAGAGCAATAATAAAATTGCTGGCTTTACACTGCCAGAGTTAATGGTTTCAATGGTTATAGCAGCTATAGTTATGGCAATGGCTATTGGTATTTATATTGATATGAAGAAGCAGTATATCAAATTAAGTGATAAGCATAAAATAAATACTAATCAGCTTTTGATTAAGCAAATCTTCTATAATGCTATTGGTCATGCTGGATTTACAACTAAGTATGGTGATATTTATCAACAGCTTGTGGATAACTCAGAGGATAACTTTGGAGATATCTTTGGGAAAATGGGGATAATAACCATTGGAAAAGCTCCAATTCAAGAGCTAGAAGGTTTGCCACAGGGATTGAGTCTTTCAGTTGAAGCCTGCAAAGAGCGGATGTTACATAAGGAAGATCTTAGAAATATGAATATAAATGAAAGTATTCATTGTGTACAACCAGATACAGATTTTCTGATGATTCAAAGAAGTAGCTTAGATTCAACTTTAAAAACTAACTCATCAAATAATATTTTTAAAATAAATGATTTTCAAAAAGATACCCTAGCGGAGAAAGACCTTAAAGCTAATGATTATCTGGTTTTATGTAATGCTTTTGAGTGTGAGCTAGTTAAAGTTGGTGCTGTTACACTAGATTTTATCTCGACCACTAGACGAGTTGAAGATAAGTTTAAGATTGGTGACTATGTTGGTAAGTATATTCTAGAAGTTTTCTTTGTAGCAGATAGTGGTAAAAAAGATAAAGATGGCCAAGAAATCTATTCTTTATATGAGTATGTTAAACAAAACTCTGATGACTCGGAAATATATGAGTTAATAGATAATGTCAGTGATTTGAAGATTGAATACGTTTTAAACTCTGATATTCATCAAGGCAGTGCAAATCTAAAGTGGCAATCACCACAGCAACAACTAATAAAAGTAAAAAGTGCCACAATCGCAGCTCTTAAGATTTCTTTTAAAGTGTCAGGCCAACCAACTAGTAAAATATTCTTATTGGGTCAAGTTTAGGTGTTTATATGTATAAAAGACTAACTTCAAAAGTTTCTGGTTCTGCATTATTAATGGCTTTGATATTCTCATTTGTGATTATGGTGATGCTTACGGGTCTTTTATATACATTTAAGATGGGCCTTCTGACTACTAAAAGTATTATCAAAAATAATAATGAGAAAATCTTAGGTGAAACCTATATATCTAAAGTTAGAGATGATATGAATTTTACAAAATCATTTGAGTTTGAAATAGGTGATAGTAAATTTCAAATTATAGTTAATAAGGATAATATATCATCGTTTTTTCCCATCAATACAAATGCAGAACTTTTTCAGTCACAACAATACGATAGTTATGATGTGATATATAAAGCTTTTAATCTAGGTACACATGTCGATCTTACTGAAAGGATTATCTATAACGCATTAGCTGCAAATAGTTATCAAAATTTTGATGGTGATTTTACACCAATTAATGTACCTATGATAAATCCTGATGCAATGACTGATTATCAAGAGAGGATCTATCGTTTAAAAGGTGATGGCAGTATTGAAGATGCACCAAAAGGATTTATTGGCTTTGTGCAAAAGCAAAATAGGCAGTTAAATATATTTACAAAAAATGCAAAAATAGGTGTGCCAATTCCAGATAAGATGGCAACTGACTATAAAGTTAAGGTAGGCTGGAACCTTGAGAAGGGTAAGTGGACATTATATTTACTGTTATATGATACAGATAAATTATTTACTACAACTATACCTTTAGATGACCTACTTAATGAAGAAGTTAAAGGTTTAGCAGCTGATAATGAAGCTTTAGGTAATCAAATTGGTAAATGGCAAGCAGTTATAAGTGGAGGAGGGCATGGTAGTTCATCGTCAGGTGAGCAATTTACAAAAGATAATATTATCGATGTAGTATGGTATTTTGATAATAATGATGCTCCGCCTCAGCTAATGCTAGTGCGAAAAGCTAAACAAAAAAAAGGTAATCGAGAGACTTTGGAAGTTTATTACTCTGAGTATTCTACTACTAATAAAAGCTATATTCTTAAGTTAGCTGAAAAACTTTATTTCAAGGCAGAGTTAAATGAGGATACAGTTAGGTTACTAGTGCCAGATATGGCAAGTAATCTTGAGGCAAATATGGTGCTTATATTTCACCCTAATGACCAAAGTAAAACACTGATGGGTATCAGTGATTTTAACTATAACGGAGATCATCGTGTTGGTAAGAGCTTAGATACATATATTGATGGAGAGAGCTTTGGCAAACCAGTAATAGCATCTAAAACCAATGATTCGATGTATATTCTTACATTTGAGCCGAATAAGTTACATCGCTATGAATATAAAAAAGGCTATGGTAGTTTTATAAGTTTAGAATATGGCTCAAATGGACTTGAAAAAGAGTTTGACATAGATAATCAAAATAGTGATATGGTCATTGTCGGGTTACCAAAATCAAAAAAAGATGGTAATAAAAAAGATAATGGTATTCAGTTAGTTATACCAAAGTTTGGCTATTTATTTGTATTTACACCTGATAAGGTTATGCAGCTTAATTATGAACTTGACATACTTCAAGAGGTTAGTTTAGTAGCATCTAGTCCACAAATTTTAGCTGATTTTGATGCGGTCAAAAATACAATTAATAAGATATATATTCAATCAGAGGCCTTAGATTTTAAAGCACAGGAAATTAGAGATGAGCTAGGTGATCAAGATCAGCCACAAGATAAAACTGAAATTAATGATAAAGGTAAAACTTCTTCTCAAAGTAAATCTAAATCAAAATCGATAGCTGAAAGAAAAAAACAAGAGTTAGCAAAAAAAAATAGTAAAACTAAAGGTAAAGATGATGAGCCAGCTGCTCCTGTATATTTAGATAGTAAGTATCTTTATCCTTTAGGAATAGTCAAGGAAATCAAATTATGAATATCTTAGAAAATATTAATACGGAAAAAAGAAACCCTAGAAGCTTTAATCTTGATTCAATGTCTATAGCTGAAGCAGTCAGTTTAATGATAGATGAAGAGTATGGTGTGATTGAGGCTCTAAAAGAACAGCGTAATAATATAACAGAGGTGATTTCAGCAACATCTCATGCCTTAAAAAATGCTGGTAGAATTATATATGTTGGGGCAGGAACTAGTGGTAGATTAGGTATATTAGATGCTGTTGAGTGTCCACCAACTTTCAGTGTTGATTATAATACAGTTATAGGCTTGATAGCTGGTGGAGAAAAGGCTTTTATCCAAGCCCAAGAAGGAGCTGAAGATGATGCTAATTTTGGCAAAGAAGATTTACAGAGCATAAATCTTACAGCTAAAGATATTGTAATAGGTATTGCTGCAAGTGGCAGGACACCGTATGTGATTGGCGCTCTTGAGTACGCTAATTCTCTTGGTGCAACTACAGTTGCTATTAGCTGTACTAAGCAGGCAAAAATATCTCAATACGCTAAATACAACATAGAGGCAGTATCAGGACCTGAAGTTTTAACAGGTTCAACAAGATTAAAAGCTGGAACTACTCAAAAGCTTATTCTAAATATGATATCGACTCTTTCAATGGTGGCTATGGGTAAGGTTTATCAAAATCTAATGGTAGATGTAAAACCTACTAACCAAAAGCTGATTGAGCGCTCAAAAAATATTATCTGTGAAGCTACAGGAGTAGATTATAAGACAGCAGCGGATTTTTACTTAAAAGCGAATAAATCTGTCAAGATTGCGATAGTAATGATACTAAATGATTGTGATTATGAACAAGCTTTGGCAATATTAAAGAACAATAGTAATTTTATCAAAGAGTTAAAATGAGATTATTAATATTATTTATAGCTGTTATGATTAGTTTCAATGTTTATGCTGCTATTTATGAGACATATCAAAATGGTGTTCCAGAATTCTCTAATCAGCAATCTCAAGGTGCCAAACAGCTTAATTTAAGTGATGATCCAGTTTCAGTGATTGATATCGATAATATTCCACGCACAATGCTTTGGGGTAGCAATCAGCAGCAACAAGGGTATATGCCTTACTCACAAGCGCAACAGGATACGCTTCAAGCAGCTTTTCCAGAAGAATTTACAGACAATTACTTTGATTTCTATGGTAGAAATTATCAATATCATAGCTTGATGTCATCAACAATGGGTACAAGTATGTATTCACCAAGTGATGCAAATAATATGCGTCTGCAAAGAAACTACTAAATTAATTACAATTCAAACTATTGATTATAAGATTTTATGGAATCTGCTAGATCATTTTGTGAGGCGAACTTTTTTACTTCTTTGTTTAAGGAGTAACCATTTTGTGAACTTGTAAGTATAGTAACTTTATCTTTATCATTTATCTTTTTTCTAATTTTACTAATTGTAACGTCTACACTTCGGCTATAACCATCATAAGGACGATTATAAACTGCTTGAAAAAGTTTGTTGCGGTTAACGAAACTAAAAACATTTTCAGTCAATAAGAGCAATATTTTATATTCAATATTACTAAGTTGGTAAAGTATATCCTGTTTATTTTGAATTGTTTTCTCTAAAGTATCAAAAATAACTCCGTCAAAAAATAAATATCTAGAGCGAATTAGACCACTATTAATTGTAGTTTTAATTTTTGCTAATAAAAGCTTTCTATTGAAAGGTTTTGATATATAGTCTTTAGCACCAAATTCGTATGCTAGAATTTGGTCTATCTCATCATTTGAAGCTGTAGCAATAATTATATTTATATCTTTCTGTAAACATATCCTTTTACAAAAATCTAAGCCACTTTCATTAGGCATCATAATATCTAATAACATTAAGTCAATTTTTTCTGAGTTTAGAATACGTTCTGCAGCTTCTGCTGAATCTGCAATATAAACTTTATAGCCTTCTTTTTCTAATAAGTCTCTTAAGTTGATTCTTATTTCTTTTTCGTCATCGGCTACTAAAATACTTTTCATAATTATTTAATTCTAAAAATTATATTTACGTCTAATGATATCACGTAAATAAATGTAAATAAATGTAAATAAATGTAAATTATTTCTTTGGAGTTTTTAGACAACATTTTAGGAAATTTCCTTTTTTGAAATTTCAACCCATATAATATGACTTATATTAATGAGATCTTGGATGATAATATAGCTTAGATGTTATAGTAGTTTTTGTTGAGGTTATTTTATGCACCTTCTATTCTTCATCAGTTGATAAAACTTCCCATTCTTCGTTATCAGTTGACAAATCATCATCACTCTCTAATTGTGCCTTAAGCTTTAAGATTGATTTGGGCAAACCTTTAGGCTTACCAGTATCCATAGAAATTTTAAGGGGTTGAATTTTTTCAATCTCTAAAATTAAGAATTTTAGCTCATCAATTTCTTTACGATACTCCATATCATTATCTGACATACTATTTTCTTCAAGCTTATTGATAATTTGCTTTAATTTTGCTCTTAATTCTAATTTGGTTTGTTTAAGTGTATCTTTACTATAATGACGTAATTCTTCTCTCAATTGTTTAATTTTATCTTTAGTAGTATCCTTAGATTCAGTTAGATACTCTAAGTAATCAGCAAGTATACTGATATCGTCTTGTTGGTGTATTTTTTTGATATTTTCATCTCTGACTTCCTCAAAACTTTCTTTAGAGAGATTCCAATAACGTTGCATAGAGTGGTGGGTTAGTATTGGCTTATACCATTCATGTGAGAATCTATCTTTTAAAGGTATATCTATACCTACATGTTTTGAGTTAAGTGAGCCCAACATGATAGAAGGTACTAGATCTCTAGCATTCCAAAATCTTATAATATTTCCTTTACCAACTTTTTCTTCAATAATTTTAGCGCCTTTGCTATCAACAAATCTAGGAGCACCAAAACTAATGTTATATACTTTCGCATTTTTCATCACAGGATTATTTTTAGTATATGCTGGTAATATATGCGATTTAATATGATAAGTCATTAATGTAGATAATGATCCTCCTAAACTATGTCCTAGTACAATTATCTCCGGTGGAGTGGTATTTGAATACTTATCTATAAATTCTTTTATTGAATTTTTAACTGGTTTTAACTCTTCAGTAAACATTGATAGAATACCTTTGTGTATACTAAAACCACCTTCACCAACATTATGATCAGCATTACCAGTAGAGCCCCAAGCTTGTAAGTTACCGATCCAATCAGATATACTTTTGCTACCTGCATAAACAATAATCATCTTATTTTCTTTTGCACTATAAAGGATAACCCCTGATAGTTCAGAATTGTTACGATAAAGAATATTAACAACTTCAAATTCGCTTGTCTCTAACTCACCAAATATAACACTCTCTTTTAAGTTTTTGACAAATCGATTGTCTAAACTTTTTTCTTTCTTTTGTTCATTTTTGAGAGTTTTTATAATTTCTCTTAGATTCTTTTTAAGAGATTTTACATTATTGACTTTCTTGTTTAAAAGTGGATTGTTGTCATATTCCTCTGCTTCTTCAATAATTTTATTTATTTCTTTTTTAGATAATTTATCTTTTACTTTTCTCAATAAATTTTCATAAAAATTAATACTTTCTTGTGTATCATTATAAGACTCATCATCTTGAGAAAGAGAGGCTTCATTTGAAATATTGTAAACTACTGATGTTAATCGAGCATACATGCTTATTTCTTCTGGTTTAATCTTTCTATATAAAGAGTCTGCAGGAAATGATGTATAATCATACTTACTTAGGTATCCTGATTGTTTTCTATTTACAAACCAGTGGTATAAGTTAAGGTAAGAACCATTTGACTCTGCTAGTTTTAGATTTTTCTTGGATTTGTTAAGATCAGATTGCAACTTATCCATTTTCTGAGTTAAGTCTGCTTCATTTAATTCTAAGTTGTGAATATCATCTAACTGTTGTGAAATGTTGACTAATTCAGGCGAGTTAATATTATTCCTAGCCAATAAATTAACATACTCTGAGCCAAAAGATAGACTACTAGAAAGAGCTAAACCTAATAAAACTATTTTTTTCATTTTTACTCCTATTTTTATATTTTAGATTAAATAATTACTTTAAAGTTAACGATAATTGTATTGAAAATAATGTTAATAGGTGTTCAATATTGCAAAAAATTGTAAGCACTTTATTACTTTTGTATTTTTTGAGCTAAACAGCTAAGTTTACTAAGCAGAAGAAAGTCAATTTAACAGTGAAAAGTTTATTGGGGACTTCAACAAATTCAAAAGCAAGTTGTCAAAATATCTTTTATAATCTAGCTAAAATAATCTTTATAAACTTAGATATAAAAATATTCTAAACTCAGTGTGTGAATTAGCCAAAATTTATATGTAATCAAATTATTTAATAAGTTTGATCTTTAAATTTAGTAGTCACTTTTAAACCATGTGGTTTATTGTTTTCGATAGATACTTGGACATTATTAGCTTCAAATATTTTTTTTACGATACATAAGCCTAGCCCTGTACCAGGTATATCACTATTTCTAGCTATATCCGAGCGAAAAAAAGGTTGCCATATTTTATTGAGATCAGCTTCTTTAACACCTGGTCCTGTATCAGTAAATGTCACCTCTATAAACTCTTGTTTACGCGAGATAGCAATATCAACACAACCAGCGTATTTAATAGCATTATTGATTATATTTGAAAAAGCTCTTTTCATTTCTTTGATTTGAATATACACAATTCCTTCATCAATTGATGAAGAGAAATTTACACAACCATAAACTTCATAATCCTCACATAAGCATTCTGCAAAATTTACAATATCTGTTTTAATAAACTCAACTTTTTTATTACACTTTTTGTTATAAGTAGATATCTGAGAGAAAAGGTATTCTATATCATCAAAATATTTAAGAATTAATGAATTATCAGAATATTTATTCTCTATCAATAGTTTAGCCTTTGTAAGAGGAGTTTTTAAATCATGAGAAATCGCATTTAGAGTAAAAACTCTATTTCTTATTTCTTTTTTTAGAGAAAGTATAACTTTAAAAATAGTTTTTGGAATAAGTTGAATATTTTTAGGAGCAAAAAGAGAAAAGTCTTTTATCTCACTATCGACTATTTTTAGTATCTTTTTGAACCTAATTAGACTAAACAGTAAAGATTGACTATATATTATATATAAAGGAAAGAAGATTGATATTATTATCGATAATAATAATGAAATGTAATATAGATAAAATTTAGCTCTACTTTTAATATGAATGTTAAAACATCTATCGTATTTAGGATAGCAGATAGATATATCTTTTATAATGCTGTGGTTTCCAGTATATTTTTCGACTTTTTTTCTTTGTAGTTCATGGTTAGCTTTAGTATCAAAAAGCTTTATAACCAAATCATTTTTAGGCTTAGTGCTTATAGTATATGTTACTTCTGCTGAGCTTTTATCTATACTATATATAGTGTTAAATTTTGAATTAATATATTTATTATCTACTAACTCATCATAGAAAGAGTAGCTCAAATCAGTGATTATATTTATAGATCTGTATATTTGTGTATTTAGATAATAAGCATATGAAATATATAAGAAAAATAAATTGAATATAGCTATAAGAATAAGTATCACTGAAATAGCTAGAGACAATATTTTTTTACTATTCTTATGCTTATTCAACATATATTACTTTTTATCAAAAATTGTAATTTTAAATTGTACTAAATAACATAAATCAAAAAAATATATTTTATCTTAAAACAGTAACATTCTTAATTTATACTGATATTGGTCATCAATATCTTAAAGACTGATTAAAGGGACTCGCTTGCTGGAGCAGTGATGCTTCAAAGAGCAAGTTGTTATACTTAAATTAACAAACCTAAATGACCAAACAAGGAGTCTATTAATCAGTCTCTTGTTTTAATCCGTGTAGACCTAAAAGCTCAATGCCACAAGCAATACAGGTTGATAATTAATTAGACAAATACTTAGGTGATGCTTATTATAAACATAAATACAAATAATAAATTTATTAGTTATCTACTGTATTTGCAGCTTTCTTAGTAATATTGTGAGGATAAATCATATTTAGAACTATTTTCAAAGTAGAACCTTGAGCGAGTATTGATAAGATAACTACAGTATATGTAATACTGACTATAACATTACCTTCATCAGGTAATGATAAAGCCAAAGCTAGGGATATACCTCCTCTAACCCCAGACCACGCTACGAGTAAATTATCTCTAGCTGATGCTCGTGTAAGCTTTTTATCAATTACAGTGATTGGTATTGATATACTAATTAACCTAGCGAATGTCACAATAAATATACCAGCAGCACCAACCCAAAAAGCACCATGATTAAATGGTATGCTAGTTAACTCTAGACCTATTAGTATAAATAAGAAAGAATTAAGCATATTATCAATAACCATCCAA
Organism: Francisella opportunistica; assembly: GCF_003347135.1. Lineage (NCBI taxonomy): Bacteria > Pseudomonadati > Pseudomonadota > Gammaproteobacteria > Thiotrichales > Francisellaceae > Francisella > Francisella opportunistica. The sequence continues at coordinate 289,801 of NZ_CP022377.1, forward strand.
AAGTTATCGAGCTTTTCTATTTGATCTGGTGAGGTTTTTTTACGGTCAGAAAGATTATTACCGATGAATAAACCAGCAACGACCATGGCAATAGGGCCTGATACATGTAAGCTATGAGCGATTACATACCCCATGCTTGCTACAGCTAGGGTTACAAAAATTGAAGTTTCAGAGTCTTGATTAGTTTTTAAAAATATAAGTGCGACTCTAGCAAAGATATAACCAAGCAGTATTCCTCCACCAGCTTCTGAACCAATTTGTTTAGCTATTATCCAAACATATTCAATCCCGTGACCATTAATAGCTTGCCCAAATTCACCACCACTACCAAAGAAAAAGATATTTGACATTACTACGAAAAGGACAATACCTGTAGCATCATTAAATAATGACTCACCAACTACACGGGTTTTGATATGTTTAGGTATAGATTTGTTGCCAGCAAGAGTACTAATTACAGCAATAGGGTCAGTAGGAGAGATTAATGCACCGAAGACTAAGCAATAGCCTAAGCTGATATCAAAACCTACCAATAGACAGAAGCCATAAATTAATATAGCAGTTGTAAGCGCTGATAATAATAGACCAATGCTTGCAAGTCCAAATATGGCTTTTAGCTCTTTTTTTAGATCAATCATATTAAAATGTAGTGCATTGGCAAATAATAAGAAAGATAGCATTCCATCAAGAACTGTTTTTTTGAAATCAAAACTTGATAAAGCAACTACTAAAAAATTCGATGAGCTTAAAAAAGAAGCGCACAGTGCCGAAAAGGTTATTGAGAGAATTGTTAAGCCTATTGCCTTGGGTAACTTTAGAAACTTAGTGTTAATGTAACTCATCAATGCTGCTACAACAGTTAGCAAACTAAATAAAAAATATTCACTCATAATAATTCCCTATAAGCCACAGCTGTATTCCCAACTGCATGCTTTTGATAACTCTTCTAATAAATTCTTTTGTGTAAAGAAACCATCACTTAACTTATTAAAAGGTAGATCTCCAAACATAAATCTGTTTGTTTTAACTTCTAAATCAGTTACTTTGTCAATATCTTGTTTAGTTAATAATTTAAACTGCTGTTGTGTTAAATGTATACATGGTTGGCACTCAAGACTGTGTTTGGTTGGCTCAAACGGTAATTCTCTGGTTAAATCAAGAATGTCTTCGTAGCTATGATTTAGTAAAGGATATGCTAAAGGTCTATAATCATATCTTTCTTCTTCATCTATGTTTTTTAAAAGCTGTGAGACAGTAGACATATTTTTACGATGACTAAGTAAGATAGTGACATTGCCATCAGTATCAAGCTCATCGATTTTATTGAGTAGAGTTATACCTTTTAGAAAACCAGCACACCAACTAAACTTTTGCGATGGAAATTGCTTACGCGCTAAAACTAGTTGTTGGAAAGTATTTTCTGACTTTAAATGAAAGTGGCTGATATTTTCTTTTGTTAGCCAGTCAAAAACTGCTGTTAAATAATTACTCCAGTTAGCGGCGGCAAATCCTGTATCTACAGATAAGACACAGAAGTTACCTGATAAATTTTGCTTTGCCCAGCATATAAGAGCTAAAGAATGAATGCTGTAGTTAGCAATAATTATATTATCTAACTTTTGCATTTTACATTCCTATGATATCTTTGACTTCTTTGAGTTTATTTTTTGCAAAAGGGCGTACTTTTGCAGCTCCTTGGCTAAGAATATCATCAACAATTTTAGGATTATTTATATAATAGTCATATTTCTCTCTGGCATCTGCTAGATACTCATTTATTTTCTCAAAAAGTATTTGCTTGGCATCTCCCCAGCCAAATCCACCTGCTAAGTATTTCTCTTCTAGTGAGGTTATCTCTGTTTGGTTAGCAATACTTTTATATATTGCAAAGATAGTACAATTATTTGGATCTTTTTTCTCTTCAGGTGTTTGAGAATTTGTAATGATTTTCATCACTTGTTTTCTAAGTTTCTTCTCGGTTGAGAAAATAGCTATAGTATTATCGTAGCTTTTTGACATTTTACGACCATCTAAACCAAGTATCGTTTGGCTACTCTCACTTGTTAGAGCTTGTGGTGCTTTGAGAACTAGTTTTTGGTAAATGTGATTGAAACGGTTAGCAATATCTCGAGCTATTTCTATATGTTGGATTTGATCTTTACCCACAGGAACTAGATCTGCATCAAACATAAGAATATCCGCAGCCATAAGTACAGGGTAGTTAAATAACCCCATAGTTATACCTTTATCCGGGTCGGTATTCTCCTCTTGAAGATTCTGATCAACTAAAGCCTTATATGCATGAGCACGATTAAGCAAACCTTTAGCAGTAGTTGTACTGATAATCCAAGTTAGTTCCATTATCTCAGGGATATCTGACTGACGATAGAAATAAGCTTTATCTGGGTCAAGTCCAAGTGCTAACCAAGATGAAGCTATTTCATGAATATATTGCTGGCGTAATTTTCTATCCCAAAGCTTGATTAATGAATGTTGATCAGCAATAAAGTACATACATTTATACGCCCCATTGTTAATCATTTCTATCGCTGGTTTGATAGCACCAATATAATTACCTAAATGTGGTGTCCCTGATGGAGTAACACCAGTCAAAATTATTTTTTGTGACATCTTGATCCTACTGGTTATAAAATAGATTAATTTATAGCTTAAACTGGTATAAATTGTAGCATACAAGAGTTATTAAAAATAAGAAAATTTATTCTAAATTAATGGAGCGGGAAACGAGGCTCGAACTCGCGACCCCAACCTTGGCAAGGTTGTGCTCTACCACTGAGCTATTCCCGCAAATTTTTGAAACATGGCACACCCAAAGGGATTCGAACCCCTAACCGCTCGGTTCGTAGCCGAGTACTCTATCCAGTTGAGCTATGGGTGCAAGATTTGAGCCATATTATATAGCCTTATCTTTAGTTAGTCAAGTTTGTTATGTCATTAATTGTTGCAATTAATTTATTTTCTAATTCTTGATCACTTAGTTCAGTATTATCTATGACAAAGTCAGCGATTTTTTCTCTTTCTTTATCAGATATTTGTAGATTGATAAAAGCAACAGCTTGTTGTCTATTTTTGCCATCGCGCTCCATTAGTCTTCTAATTCTAGTTTCAAGATCTGCTTTGATAACTATTACTTTTTTTAGATAGTCATAGTGACGAAAGTTGTATGGTCCTAGTAGTGGGATGTCAACAATTGTCATAACAGAGTCAGACTCTTTTAATTGTTTTGTTATCTCTTTGTTGATTACTGGGTGTAAATAATCTTCTAACCATTTTTTAGCCTCTTTAGACTCTGTAATAATAGCTCTAAGCATCGCTCTGTTTATCTGCTTATTCATTATTACTTCATTACCAAATTTTTCAGCTATCTTTTTTATGACTGAAGGTTTTTTAGTGATTTCTCTACTTATGGTATCTGCACATACAACATTTAAATTCATTTTCTCTTTGAGAATTCTTGTTGCTGTTGATTTACCACTTGCAATACCACCAGTTATACCAATTGGATAAGTGTTTATAAAATTCATCTACAACTTGCTTGTAAAAAATTATTTGAGCACAAATTTTAATATTTTTTTTTTAGAAAGTCATATCTTTTTTGAATAAAATACATTTTGAGCTTAAAATAACTATAGTTTTTATTATAAATTGATATTTCTGTGTCGCTTAAAAATATTATCCTAGAGCGGATAAAATCATCTAAACAGCCGTTACCATTTAGAGATTTTATGCAGATGGCTCTATATTACCCTCAATTGGGCTATTATTCTGGAGTAAAAGAAAAAATCTCCTCTCAAGGCGATTTTGTCACTGCTACATCACAGACCTCACTATTTGCGCGGACTTTTGCTAGACAGTTTGCCTTAATACTTTCTGAGCTTGGTGATGATTGTAATATTATCGAATTTGGTGCAGGTAATGGTAAGTTTGCTGCGGATTGTATCGATGAGCTTGAGAATTTAGCAGTTCTACCCAAACATTACATAATCTTAGAGTTAAGTAATGATCTTAGATCAAGGCAGCAGCAATATATCAAGAAAAATTTACCTCATTTATATGGTAGGTTTGTTTGGCTTGATAAACTACCTGAGCAAAAGATTAAGGCTATTGTCTTTGCAAACGAGCTTTTAGATGCAATGCCTGTGGATGTTTTTAGAGCTAAAAATAATACTCTAATACAGCAGGGTGTTATTGTTACAGGGGATACCTTTGAATTCTCTGATATGCCACAAAATGATGTCCGCTTTGAGTATGAATCAATTAGACTTCTAGATGACGGCATCACCTTTGATGATGGTTATACAAGTGAATTAAACACATGGATAAGACCATGGATTAGTTCTTTAGGTAAGTTTTTATCGCAGGGTATAGTTTTCTTATGCGATTATGGCTACCACAGAGCTCTGTATTATTCACAACAACGGTATATGGGTACTTTAGCATGTTACCATCAGCATCATGTTAACTTTGAACCATTTATAAATATTGGCAAGCAGGATATTACTGCACATGTCGATTTTACAACTGTCACTGAAGCAGCAGTTGAAGTAGGTTTTCAACTTGATGGCTATATGACGCAAGCAAACTTTCTCAAAAGAGCTGGTATTTCTCGAGTCTTTAGTGATATATCAAAACGTTTAAATACAAATCAGCAGTTGAAATACAGCAATGATATAAAAGACTTACTACTTAATCACAAGCTTGCTGAAGTCTTTAAAGTTATTGCTTTTTCAATGGATTTCGATTTTGTTTTAGATGCATTTGATAACCAAGACAATATTGATTATCTGTTATAAATATATTAACCTAAACCATAGAGAGTTTACTTTAGTAGTGGTAACTTGATCTACAAATAAGAAAAAAAATTTAAGTCTTTATAATAAATTTATAATTTTGGATGATTTTAAATTACTATTTCTGTAACAAGATAAATTGGCAGAAATTTGATCTTTCATTGGTTTTGTAAGTATCAAATAATAATCTCAACGCCTCAGGAGGTCTGTTTTGATGGACGTTTACTAAGCTTGGATGAAGTGCTTGTTGAGAGTTGATAATTTTAAAGCTTGGATTTTAATTGAGATAAAAGACTCTATAAACTAATTGTTTTAGCGAAAATATCTAGACTTATAGCAATCTTTGAGATTATTGAAGTTGTTAATAAAATTTTACAAGATTATAATTAAATACATATTAATAGTTAACAAGCTTGTTACTGGTTGATGTTGTCTATCTATTGGCTTATAATCGGGCAGTAAGTTTTAATTTCGTTAATATTCGATTAATTCGGAGGATAAAGGATGTCGGATTTTACTAAAGATATTGATGTTTTAGAGACCCAAGAATGGCTTGAGGCCTTTGAAGATGTCATTAAAAGAGAAGGTGTTGATAGAGCTAAGTTTTTGGTTGAACAATTGTTAAATAAAGGTTCTGAGCTTGGTGTTGAGAATGCTTATGCGACAGCTAAAATCAAAAAATATGTTAACTCTATAGATGTTTCTGAACAGCCTAGTTATCCTGGTGATATTGAGCTTGAGCAAAAGATTGAAGCTATAAATAGATGGAATTCAACTGTTATCGTAGCACATGCTAACAAAAAAGATGGTTCAATAGGTGGCCACATTGGTACTGGTGCTGGTGCTATGACTCTATATGAAGTTGGTTTTAACCACTTTTGGAAAGCTCCAAATGAAAATCATGCAGGTGATTTAATTTTTTACCAAGGACACCTTTCTCCAATAGTTTATGCGCGTTCATTCTTGGAGGGTAGAATAACTGCAGAACAATTAGAAAACTTTAGAAAACAAGCATTTAATGGACAAAATGCTGTGTCTTCTTATCCTCATCCTTATTTACAGCCTACTTATTGGCAGTTCCCTACAGTGTCTATGGGACTTGGTCCTCTGCAAGCCATTTATCAAGCTAGATTTATGAAGTATCTAGAGGCAAGAGGGCTAGCTAAAACTTCTGATCGTAGAGTTTGGGCTTTCTGTGGTGATGGTGAGATGGATGAGCCAGAGTCAATCGGTTCTATCACTAGAGCCGGTCGTGAAGGTTTAGATAATCTTATATTTGTAGTTAACTGTAACCTACAAAGGTTAGATGGGCTTGTAAATGGTAATGGTAATATTGTAGAAGAGCTTGCAGATGTGTTTATGGGTGCAGGCTGGAATGTTATCAAAGTACTGTGGAGTAGTGATTGGGATAAATTATTAAATGATCCAAAAGCAGGCAAAAAGTTACAAGAAAGATTAAGCTCATTAAATGATGGTCAGATGCATACTATTAAAGCACATGGTGGGGCAGAATGTAGATCGGTAGTCTTTAGCGGAGATGAAGACTTAGAAGCTCTAGCTAAAGATATGACAAATGAGGATCTTACTGCGCTGCGTCGTGGTGGTCATGATCCACTAAAAATTTATGCTGCATATAAAAAAGCTGTAGAAAATGCAAATGGCCGTCCAACTCTTATCTTACCTATGACTGTTAAAGGCTATGGCTTAGGTGAGTGGGGAGAGTCTAAAAATATCGCCCACAACGTTAAAAAGCTTGATACTGATGCACTTGAGCATATCAAAAATAGATTTGATGTGCCTGCAACTAAAGAAGATGTTGAAAACTACAGACTTATCACGTTAGATAAAAACTCTCCAGAGATGAAATATCTACACTCTAAGAGAAAAGAATTAGGTGGCTATATTCCTAAAAGATTAGAGAATAAACAACCTCTAGAAATCCCAAGTTACAAAGATTTTGCTAAGAGTCTGCTAGATGATAGTGGCGACAGAGAATTCTCAACCACTACCGCATTTGTGAGAATCTTATCGCATTTGGCAAAAGATAAGCAAATCGGTAAGCACATTGTACCAATCACAGTTGATGAGTCGCGTACTTTCGGTATGGAAGGATTATTTAGACAACTAGGTATCTATAATCCGCAAGGCCAGCAATATGTACCAGAAGATAAGCAGCAAGTGATGTTCTACAAAGAAGCTAAAGATGGCCAGATCTTGCAAGAAGGTATTAACGAGCAAGGCGGTTTTTGTTCTTGGATCGCAGCAGCTACTTCATATAGCGTGCATAAGGTGCCAATGATTCCTTTCATGATTTACTACTCGATGTTTGGTTTCCAAAGATTTGGTGATCTTGCATGGGCGGCTGGTGATTCTATGGCAAAAGGTTTTGTTATAGGTGGAACATCAGGGCGTACAACTCTAAATGGTGAAGGTCTGCAGCACGAGGATGGTCACAGCCATATCCAAGCTGGTCTTATACCTAACTGTATATCTTATGATCCTACGTATGCTTATGAATTAGCTGTAATTCTTGACAAAGGTATGAAGAGAATGTATGTTGATGGTGATCATGTATATTACTATATCACCGTAATGAATGAAAACTACTCTCATAGAGCAATGCCGGAAGATTGTCAAGAGGGTATTATCAAGGGCCTATATAAGTTAGAAGAAGAGAAAAATCCAGCAGCTAAACATGTGCAGTTATTAGGTTCAGGCTCTATCCTAAGAGAAGTTGAAGTTGCAGCTAAGATGTTAAAAGAAGAGTATGGTATTACTTCTAATATTTGGAGCATGACTTCAGCAAACGAGCTTTACAGAGAAGCTAAAGATGTGGCTAGAACTAATATGCTTCATCCAACTGCTGAGAAAAAAGAAAGCTATATTGAGAAGTGCTTTAAGAATGAACAAGGTCCTGTAGTTGCTTCTACTGACTATATCAAGTTGTATACCGATCAGCTAAGAGAGTTTATACCACATACATTTGTAAACCTAGGTACTGATGGTTTTGGTAGATCTGATACTCGTGCAGCGCTAAGAAGTTTCTTTGAGGTCGATAGATACCATGTCGTTGTTGCTTCATTATATGCGCTATGTCTAGATGGCAAAGTTGAAGCTAGCGAGGTTAAGGCTGCGATTGAGAAGTACAATATAGATCCAGAGCGTATGGCACCATTGTATAGCTAATTGGTAAGGAGATATTAATGTCTATAGAGATAGTTAAAGTCCCTGATATTGGGGATTATGATAACGTTGATGTAATCGAGGTTAATGTCGCTGAAGGTGATGTTATCGCTGAAGAAGATTCACTAATTACGTTAGAAACAGATAAGGCAAGTATGGAGGTTCCATCTCCAGTTGCAGGTAAAATCACTAAATTAACTGTAAAAGTTGGTGATAAAGTTTCACAAGGAACTGCAATAATGGAAGTTGAGGTTGAGGGCAGTAGTGATCAAGCTGCTGCTACGCAATCACAACCACAATCAACTAGCCAAGCTCCTGCAGCAGCTGCAGCGAGTCAAATTATCGATGTTGAAGTTCCAGATATTGGCGATTATGATAGTGTTGATGTGATTGAGGTATCTGTAAAAGTAGGTGATGAGGTAGCAGAAGAGGATTCACTAATCACACTAGAAACAGATAAGGCAAGTATGGAAGTTCCATCTCCAGTTGCAGGTAAAGTTGTTGAAGTTGTTACAAAGGTTGGTGATAAAGTTTCGCAAGGTAGTCTAATCCTTAAAGTTGAGACTGGTGCTAGTGCATCAGCTTCAGCAATAGAGCAAACTCAACAGCCGGTGACTGCTCAAACAACAGAAGAAGTTGTAAATGTAGAAGTTCCAGATATCGGTGATTATGATAATGTTGATGTTATCGAAGTATCTGTAAATGTTGGTGATAAAGTTGAAGAGGAAGATTCTTTAGTAACCTTAGAAACAGATAAGGCTAGTATGGAGGTTCCATCTCCAGTCGCTGGTGAAGTTGTTGAGATAGTCACAAAAGTTGGTGATAAAGTTTCACAAGGTAGTCTAATCCTTAAAGTTAAAACACAAGGTTCAGCACCAACGCAAGCTAGTTCGCAACCTGCAGCTGCTAAGCAAGAGACACCTAAGCAGCAAGCTGCTACACCTGCCGCTCCAGCACCAGCATCAAGTTCAGTAAATGAGTCTGCCGTAGATAACTCTAATGCTCATGCGTCTCCCGCAGTGAGAAAGTTAGCGCGAATTTTAAATGTTGATCTAAGCAAAGTTAAAGCTACAGGTCGTAAGGGTCGTATAACTAAAGAAGATTGCTACAACTATATCAAAAATGCTGTTAGCCAAGTTCAATCTGGTAAGGTGGCAGCTAGTGGTAATGGTTTAGATCTTTTAGATGATCCAGTAGTAGATTTTGCTAAGTTTGGTGAAATTGAAACCCAGCCGTTATCACGTATCAATAAGATTAGTGCTAAAAACTTACATAGAAATTGGGTCAAAATTCCTCATGTTACTTTTTATGATGATGCAGATGTTACGGACCTTGAAGAATTTAGAAGTTCTAAAAAAGCATTTGCTGAGAAAAAGGGTATAAAAATTACGCCTTTATCATTCTTGGTTAAAGCAGCAGCTGTAGCATTGCAGGAATTTCCAAGATTTAACAGTTCTCTATCTAATGATGGTGAGAATTTGATTGTTAAGAAATACTATAACATTGGTTTTGCTGCAGATACTCCAGCTGGTCTTATGGTTCCAGTAATTAAAGATGCTGATAAAAAAGGTATCATTGAAATATCAAAAGATATTATGGAATTAGCAGGTAAAGCTCGTGATGGTAAGCTTGGTGCAAAAGACATGGCTGGTGCTACATTTACTATCTCAAGTATTGGGGTATTAGGTACTACAGCATTTACACCAATTATTAATATGCCAGAAGTAGCAATTATGGGTGTGTCAAAAACTGCAGTTAAGCCAGTTTGGAATGGTAAAGAATTTATTCCAAGAACTATGTTGCCTCTATCTTTATCTACAGATCATAGGGTAATAGATGGTGCATTAGCAGCTAAGTTCTTAACTAGATATTGTCAGATATTATCTGATTTACGTGAAATCATAATGTAAACGGAGTTTTAAATAATGAGTGATATTAAAACGCAAGTAGTAGTTTTAGGAAGTGGTCCTGGTGGATATAGTGCAGCGTTTAGAGCGGCTGATTTAGGACTAGAAGTAACTTTGGTTGAGAGATATGAAAATATTGGTGGTGTATGTCTAAACGTTGGTTGTATTCCATCTAAAGCATTATTACATATTGCAAAAGTTATCAATGAAGCTAGGCATTTAGCTGCTGACGGAATCATTGAAATTGGCGATATGAAGGTTAACAAAGATAAAATTCTTAAGTATAAGAATGATGTTGTAGCTAAGCTTACAGGTGGTCTTAAAGGTATGGCCGCTATGAGAAAAGTTAAAATCGTACAAGGTTACGGTAAATTTACATCTGATAAAGAGCTTGCTGTAGAAGGAACTGACGGTAAAGTAACTAAAATAACTTTTGATAACTGTATTATTGCTGCTGGTTCTAGTGTTATTAATCTACCTTTTGTGCCAAAAGATGATAGAATCATCGATTCAACTGGTGCTCTTGAGATGAAAGAAATCCCAGAAACTATGCTTGTAGTCGGTGGTGGAATTATTGGCCTTGAGATGGCTCAAGTTTATTCTGAGCTAGGTACTAAGATTACGGTGGTTGAATTTGCTGATCAGCTTATGAATGGTGTGGATAAAGACATAGTAAAAGCTTATGAAAAAATGAATAAGCGTTATGAAGTTCGCCTGAAAACTGCTGTTACAGCTATGGATGCGCGTAAAGATGGTATCTACGTGACTATGGAAGGTGATCATTCAGCTAAAGAAGAAAGATATGATAGAGTTCTTATGGCTATTGGTCGTAAGCCAAATGGTAAGCTAATTAATGCTGAGAAGGCTGGTGTTAAAGTTGATGAAAGAGGTTTTATTCCTGTAGATAAACAGCTTCGCACTAATGTGCCGCATATTTTTGCAATAGGGGATATTATAGGTCAGCCAATGCTTGCTCATAAAGCTGTACCAGAAGGAAGAACTGCTGCTGAAGTTATTTCTGGTTTAAATCATAGCTTTGATCCTCTAGTAATTCCAGCTGTTGCTTATACTGATCCAGAAGTTGCTTGGGTTGGTGAAACTGAAACTTCTGCAAAAGCAAAAGGTATTAAGTATGAGAAGGGTGTATTCCCTTGGGCTGCTAGTGGTAGATCATTAAGTATCGGTAGATCAGAAGGTATGACAAAAGTGCTATTTGATGAGAACCACAAAATTATTGGTGCCTCTATAGTTGGTACTAACGCTGGTGAGCTTATATCAGAATCTGCTTTAGCTATTGAAATGGGTTGTGATGCTGAAGATATCGCTCTTACAGTTCATCCACATCCAACTCTATCTGAAAGCTTAATGATGGCTACAGAAGTTTTTGAAGGTACTGCAACAGACCTTCCACCACAAAAGAAAAAGTAATTATTTCTAAACCTTTATCTTAAAGATTTTTTTCTCTTTCCATATTCTTATTTTGTTATTGAATAATGCATTTAATATACCTCTTGAGTTATAATATTCCTAAATTAGGTTTATCAAAAAAATGTTATGCAACTACTCAAAAATGATCAAGTATATTCAGAAGAAAATATTGATAAAGTAATAGCTAATAAAGACAAACACCTCAATGAAGTTATAGCAGTTATTGAAAATGCTAGCGATAATATTTCAAAAATTACCACACCAGCAGAAATCAATCAGCTTTTAGCAAGTTTAGTGGTTTTGTCACAGTGGAAAGCACATGAAGCAGAAAGTGCTATGGTGAAGCTATGCTATGTTTTAGATGAACCGTCATGTAAGGAAATATTTAAAGATATTTTTATAAGTCAATTGGTGCTTACTCTATACAATACTACTTCGGCACCTAAGTTAAAAAAGCTAGTCTTAGATTTTACGGTATATGATAGTGTTAAAGTAGCTGTTTGGGAGGCTTTAATATATAAATATCATAATGCTGAAATTACAAAAAAAGAACTTTTAGATGTTTTTCTAGACGTTGTTGAAAGTGAGAGTAATGCTTACGTATTACATAGTAATATGGCTATGGTCATAAGAGAAATAAACCCTTATGAAATTATAGATGTAATAAACCAAATATTGAAACGTTCGGATGAAAATATAAGTCTAGACAATCCCTTTGATATACCTTTATCAGAATTATTTGATTTTAAGTTTGCAGCTGATAGACAAGATGAGTTTTCAGAGCAGTTAAAAGAATCTTATGAACAAATGCAAAGAGATGATGCTGATTATCATGACTTTTTGGAAGATGCCTTTATAAGTCAGAAAGATATTGCAAATCAATCTAAGAGGCTTGAACTTGCTAAACTTGATAGGGCAAAGATAATTAAAAAAATAGTTTCAACTGATAGTTTAAGAAGTGCTACTGCTGAAGATTTAATGGCGGGTTTAAATCAAGATAATATATATTTAGCTAAGCCTTTTATTGAGGCTATAGTTGAGCGTCAAGCAGAGATGGAACCTTTGCTTTTAGCAAGGTTTCAAGAAGTATCTGATGTGTATAAAGATTGTGGCTATTTTCCTCAAACCCCAGATTTGGCATATATATTAATGTTGTTAACACAGTTTAAAACAATAGGTGCTTTTGAGCTTATTTTTGAAGTGTTTAATTTAACTGATGATGATAACTATAGATACTGGGGAGATTATACTACAGAGTATTTAGGTTATATACTTTATCAAACATGTGATGGTGATTTTAAGAAAATTGAGAATATAGTGTTTTCAGAGCAAGTGAAGGTTAGGAGTATCAGAAATGCTGCTTATGATGCTTTGATTCTAGCTTATATTTTAGGAAACATAAGTAGAGGAGATATAATAAATATTTCTTCCAAAATCTTAGATTTAGATGTTAAGTACGATGAAATGATAGCATTGGCTATGTGCGATATGATAGATATAAACATGTATGAGCTAAAAGATAAAATGCTCAAAACCTTTGATAATCTATCTCTTGAAGATACTGGTATTTTTGATAGGGATGATTTTGACGATATTAATAGCTCAGGAATGTTTGATAAAAGTAATGTTTCTATCTATGACAGAAATAATTTGAGTGATTTAGATAATGCATTTGAGTTTTTAGCAAATAGCGGATTCTATCGTGATGATTATGATAATTATAAAAGATTACTAGAGCAGAAGAAGTTTGAAGCTAAGCAGTCTAGAATAGCTAAACAGAAAAAAGCTAAATCTAAACAAGCAAAAATCTCTAAGAAAAAGAACCGTAAAAAGAAATAGTTTATGAAGTTATTCAAAAGTTTTATTGTTCTGGTAATTTTTATTCCAAGCATTTTGCTAGCGACTAGTAACCAGAATATTGGATTATCACCAAATGCAACACCAGCTCAAGCACAGCAATATATTGATACAAGTGAAGATTGTATGATTGTACAGAATAAAAAACAAATTGTTTTAAAATGCGGTGGTAACATGATATTTGTTACCTCAAAGGGAATTGGGATCAAGACTCCAACCGTTTCAAAATTTTGGTCTTAAAGTAAACTTAGGGAATAATATATGACCTGATCTGACATTCTATCAGAAGAAAAACAAAAATCTTGTTCGTCTTCATGGATTTGCTTCAGGATCTCAAGAGAAATAACTCTTTTGGTGATAATATTGATACTCTTAAAATTTCAACTTGTAAGGAATCTTTACAAGTTCAAAAAGAGGGTAAAAGCTTATTAAAAGAAAGGTTAAAGAATATAACTTAGATGTAATAATATCAGTTGGTTATAGAATTAACTCTGTTTTGGGTACTAGATTTAGGAAGTGGGCAGCACAAACATTAAAGCAACATATTATCAAGGCTATACGATTAATCAGGCTAAAATTGAGAAAGATCCTAATTTCTTAGTTGAGTTTACATCAATAATGCGAAATTTAGCTCAAAAGCAAATTAACAATGATGATTTTAGAGTTAATAAAAACATTCTCATATACTTGGTTTTCTTTACAAAGTTATGATGAGCAGAAGTTTCCTAAAACTGATACAACTTCAGACATTGATATTTCTATAAAAAATCTTTATCAAGATTTGCAACAGTTAAAAGCTGATTTGATTAATAAAAAAGAAGCAAACCCTTTATTTGCTCAAGAGAAAAGTAAAGGTAATTTAGAAAGTATAGTAAATAATGTCTTTCAAAATGTTTTTGGACAAGAGTTATATCCAAGTGTTGAGGAAAAATCTGCTCATTTATTATATTTTATAATCAAGAATCATCCCTTTAATGATGGCAATAAAAGAAGCGGTGCTTTTGCTTTTATTTGGCTTTTGCAAAAGTTTTAATATAATCATAGAATAACTCCAGAAACTTTAGCAACATTAACAGTATTAGTTGCAGAATCACAACCGAAGGATAAAGATAAGATGGTAGGTATGATTTTGCTCCTTTTAGCAGGAGGTCAAAAATGAAAAATATAACTCTAACGAAACTTAGAAAAGAACTAAAATTTAAGTCAAGAGAAGATCTGCAGGCTGATATAGAGATTTTGTTTAAGCAATTTCCCCAAGTTAAAAAGCACTATACCATGCTATATGACAGTAGTGGTATTGATGAGGTTTTAGAAGAAGCAAAACAAAAAATTCATAAAGAATTTTATGGCAATGCTAAATATGGATGCCCTAGAGCGAGTATAAAAGACGCTAAAAAAATTATAACTGATTTCAAAAAACTACCAGTTACTGATGAGAATATTGTAGAGTTGATGCTTTGTTATGTTGATGAGCTTTTAGGGTTTATTAGAAACTATGGTGTTGGTTATGATACAAACTACCCTGATAGCTGTGCTAGTATGTTTGAATCAGCTATAAAAATTATTCAAAAGAATCAGCTATATTACCATTATGAAGATGTTTTAAAAAAACTTCTAAGAAAAGCAGATGATAGTTATGTAGAAGATATTGAATTTCTTTATGATGACTATTTCGGAGAAAATCAACAGTGAAAACATTAACAGTTAGATTAGAAGAACTAACGAAAGGGCAACTTGTAACAATACTAGAAAATCTTGCTAGTCAAAATGAAGCTTATGAGAAAGAAGTTAAAACTCTAATAGCTGCTTATGATCCCAAAGAATTTTATAAGGTGGTAAGTAAAGAAGTAACATCTATTACAAGTAATAGGAAGTTTTATGGCTATTGGGAATGTACAATTTTTGCTGATAAGGTTAGAGCTGTAGTTACTAGAATAGGTAATTTCCTAGTTCCACAAGCTCCTGATTTGGCGATTAAACTAGCTAAAAGAATTATCGATAAAGAAGAGAAGATAGCCGAATATATAGATGACTCAAATGGTGGGATGGGTGATGCTTTTGGTGATTTATTTAAAGTGCTTGATAGAGCATTTTTTTATGCAAAAGTTAAGCCAGCAGAGATTGCTAAATTTATCTACAAAACTTTTACTAGTTCTAAATACGCTTATAATGAGTCAGTACTAAGTTTTAGTAAATGTATAAGTGAGGAGGTGCTGGTAGAGCTTGAGAATATGCTAGTACCGATTGTTGAGCTTAAACCTTTTGATAGGAAAAGTTATAAATTTGACTACGATGAGCATTTTCATAAGTTTATTGCCGATAAGAGAAAAGATGTGGATAGCTATATATCTGTAGTCAAAGCTAAAGGTGGTATTGATAATGCTAGTTATTTACTGGATACCGCAAAGAGATTAATAGATGCTTTTAGAGAAGATGAGGCTAGGTTCCATGAACAAAAAAATCATCTAAGCCAAATAAAGGTGCTTGCTAATGCTATAAAGCCGAGGAAAGCAGAACAAGTCTTATCAAACCTAGAGAAAACCCTTCTAAAATGCTTAATTTTAGAGAAAAAGTTCTCTATCAAATGTCTTTCCTTATAAATATGCCAGTCAACATTATGGCCTTTGGTATAGTTTTCTCTAGCAGGAATGACTGGTTTATTTTTATTTTCCTCAAGGAATTTTATATTTTCTTCAGAGAAATATGCCTTATCAGCAAGAATATAAGCATTTGTTATTCCTTCTAAGAGTTGTTGTGAGGGTACAATATCATGGACATTACCAGCAGTTATTATAAATCTAACGGGATTTCCTAAAGCATCTGTAAGAGTATGAATCTTTGTTGTTAAGCCACCCACACTTCTACCCAAAGCATTGATTTCATTACCATTTATCTCATAACCACTAGCACACGCATGTGCTTTAACAGATAGTGAATCTATCATGAACTGTTGTGAATCAATGTCTGAAACATAAGTCATTAGATTATTCCAAATACCTTTGTCAGCCCAGTATTTATAACGCTTATGGATGGCTCTACTATTACCATAATCCTTGTGAAGATATTTCCACTGAGCTCCTGTTTTTAGGATAAAAAATACTGCTTCTATGAATCTTCTAAGCTTAACTACATCTTTTGTATGCAATCCTTTTTGAGCTGTTAGAAAAGTTAAAATAGTTGACCAATTTGTTTCTGATATGTAATATTCCATATATGTTAAGTATGTTTTTTTGTTTCACAAAACTATTTAAATATACTTAACTGCTTTATTCAATTTTTTTGTTCATGGAACCTATAGAGTATCTAAACAAAATTACCCAAGTAAATTTTTACCCAGAAAGAGATAGGCTTTTGATAGAGGCATATCTTTTAGATGGTAATACTGTAGAGATCAAGAAAATTTATTATAATCAAATTTTTGATAGTTACCGCATAAACACAGGTGCATATCTTAGCTATATTAAATATGCTAATGCTGAGGAATCTCAAGAAGCTAAACAAAAAATTAAAGAGCACATCAACGCAAAAGATTTCGGTGTTGAAACTATAGAAGCTCTTTATACTCTAGGAGAATATGATTTGCTTGAGGATGCTTTGGTAGATTTTGCTAAGACAAATGAAGAGTTAGATTTACGCTATGTAAGTGATATCAGAAAAATCAGTACAAGTATATCTAAAGAAAAGCCTTTGGTGGCAGTGCTTATTAGAAGATTGCTTGTGGCTGATTGCCTTAATGGTGGAAAATCTAAATATTATGATTATGCTGTTAGTGACCTTAAAAAAGCTATTGAGTTTGGTGAAATTGTGGAAAATTGGAGAGAAATACAACATCCTATAGTTTATTTTAATTTTTTAATAGAAAGACATAAGAGAAAAGTTGGTTTTTGGAATAGGGTTGCTGATGCTAACTTAAAAGAGCTAATAGAAAAAATACATCAGAAAAACTAGGGCATAAAATGCTATTTGAAAAACAACAATATCAAGAAAATTTTGCCAATAATATCGTAAGTATTTTAGATGAATGCAATGTTTTTAATGATAATTATTTAAATCTAAAGAACACTATAAAACTCAAAAGTGTAGTCAGTTTGAAACATCTAAAGCAATTATTTTTAGCTGTAGTGTAGAGACTAAGGGTTATAAAAATAGGGGTGATACTCCCGAATCAGAAAAAACAAAAATTGATTATGCTAAAAATTTTTCTGATAATTTACAAAAACAATTAACCTAATATTGAAATTAGGTTTAAAACCAGGGTAAATAAACAACAATTATCCAAAATTTTACAGGAGTATTACAGATGAATTGGTCGGATATTCTCTCAGAAGAGAAACAAAAACCTTATTTTAAACAAATACTTGAATTTTTAGCTTGTGAAATCGCTAAAGGTAAGGTAATTTTCCCAGCTAAGGAAAATATTTTTAATGCCTTTAAGTATACAGAGCTAGATAATCTAAAAGTGGTTATTTTGGGTCAAGATCCATATCATAACTATAACCAAGCACATGGTTTAGCGTTCTCAGTGCAGAAAGGGGTGGATACTCCGCCATCATTACAAAATATCTATAAAGAGCTTGCTCGCAGTATTCCAGAGTTTGAAATTCCAAATCATGGTTGCTTAGTTGATTGGGCAAAGCAAGGAGTGTTTTTGTTGAATACTACTTTGACAGTTGAAGCTCATAAAGCAAATTCACATAAAGATATCGGATGGGAGATTTTTACAGATACTGTAATTCAAAAAATATCTGGTATTAAAGAGAATGTTGTATTTATGCTTTGGGGTTCTCATGCGCGCATGAAAAAGAGTCTTATTGATAGTTCAAAGCACTTAATTCTTGAATCTACACATCCATCACCACTATCAGCACATAGAGGTTTTCTAGGCTGTAATCATTTTGTTGATTGTAATAAGTACTTGATTGAAAAAAAAGGTCAGAAAATAGGCTGGAATTTACTTAGTTGAACCATCATATCATGGTCAGCCTAGAAAAAAATGTTTATTTAACAATGTTCCAAGGATCTTGATATTGAGTATGATTTTCTACAGGATTAACTCCTTTATTCCACCATTGCGCAGCATATTTGACACCATTGATTTCAACAATGTCACCAGCAATATACTCTTTTGTAGGGTCCCATGTGCCTACTGGAGCTGGTTTGGGCTGAGGATTTAGATTTTTCCAAGCAGAATCTGAATAGTCGCCTAGTGGTGAGTAAGCTGAAGTGTTACACCAGTTTGCAACTAGACATTGATAGGTACTATCTCCTGCTTTTACGACAGTTCCATTTACATAGCTACCAATACCATCTGGATATGTATATTGAGGTTCTGGCGTAGGTCCAGGCTCTGGTCCTGGTTTGCTTGCATCATAAGTTTTAGTGAAATCAATATTATTGTTTTGAGCAAGTTTAGTTATTGCTCTTTGGATTATTTTATAAATTAATAACCTTTGTTGGTTTGCTGTTTTTTGAGTGTTTGAGAAACTTAGCTCTTCTGGTATTTGCCCATCTGTTTTTGTAACTTGATTGATAGCTTGATCAAATGCTTTATTAGCATCTTCTACACTGATAAAGCGAAGATCATCATTATTATCTCGATAAGATAATTTATGCATCACCATTGCAAATACTTGTTTTAGTCTTGCCACTGAGAAAGTAACTTGATTGTTTACTTCAATACCTGTATCTTCAAGTTTTTTGTTATTATTGTTGAATATTTGATTGATATAGAAAGAAACTTGACGTGGATATCTGTAATATGTAGCTTCGCCAGTATTCGGTTTTTCAGCTCCAATTCTAGTTTGATAACTGATTGTATCTAATAACCAATTATTGATATTTTTATACTCTTTAGTATCAGTGCTACCTTCAGCACATATATTTAGATATGTCTTAAGTACTGGGCTATAGTCACCAGCATTATAGACAACATTCATCACGAATGGGAATGTTAAACCGCCAGCTGTATTTTTCTGAGAGTTTTCTAAACATTTATTCCATTGCTCATGGTCCACATACCAATCATTTGTCGAGTTAACATTCATTCTATTTATATCGTTGAAATGATAGAAAGTAGTTATCATTGGCCCAGAGTAAACATTGTCTAATGCTTCAGGACCTATTTTTTTTGTCTGTGAACCGTCATCTTGATCTTGTATTGAATAACCTAGTATTGCGGCTACAGCATCGTAATTTACTAAGCCAAGAGCTCCATCAGCTTCAGCTGAAGGTAGTCTTTTTGAGTAGTCGTTAATCTGATAAGGACCACCTTGACCAGCCTGTAGTAATATATTTGCATATGTGCTGTTATGAATCAGTTGATCAGGATTGTTTGGCTCAAAGTTTTGAGCTATTTGACTAGACATATCCGACTCTTGCATTAGCTGGCCTATCAATGAACCATATAGATAGTCTTTATTAAATTTCATGTTTGGATATTTTTGCTTAATCAAATAACCATACATCACCCCAGCTATAGTATTTGACATAATAACTGTATTTGCATATTCGGTATTGGTAATAAAAATATCATATGCCTCTGACTGACTGATAGGAAAAGTATTGTGATAGGCTACTTCACCTTGGTTTAATTGTTTATTATTAGCAAAAGTTGCTGTTGGCAACATAATTGATGCAATAATAGAACTAATGATAACTTTCTTCATTGTTTTTCCTTATTTTTCTAAAGCTTAGATTTTTAAAAAAAGTAGTTTCAGATTATAGATTTTTTTTGCAAGATTTTCCTTATCAGTTATTAATAACAGCTGTTAAAAATTGATAAGAGCTATTTTATTAATTTGTGATAATTAAGATATTTTTGGTTGTTAGACTTGCTAGGTTTTTGAATGGATTGGTAAAGAGTGCTTTTTGTTATCGGTTATGTTAAAATGTCGGTTATATGTTTTATCTTCATTAAAAGCGATAACTAATGTCTATAATCACGAAAGAGTCATCATCTATAAATATCGAAAAAGAACTAAAACAATCGTATCTTGATTATGCGATGAGTGTAATTGTGGGTCGTGCTTTGCCAGATGTGCGTGATGGTCTTAAGCCTGTTCACCGCCGTGTACTTTTCGCGATGAATGAACTGTCAAACTACTACAATAGGCCATACAAAAAGTCTGCAAGGGTTGTCGGTGATGTTATAGGTAAATATCATCCACATGGTGATACAGCTGTTTATGATACGATTGTGAGAATGGCTCAACCATTTTCATTGCGTTATACTTTGGTTGATGGCCAAGGTAACTTTGGTTCTGTTGATGGCGATTCGCCAGCAGCAATGCGTTATACCGAAATTAGAATGGAAAAGCTAACGCATGAGCTTTTAATTGATATAGACAAAGAGACAGTAGACTTCTCTCCTAATTATGATAATACAGAGCTAGTTCCGGATGTGTTGCCAACAAGAGTACCGAATCTTTTGGTCAATGGTTCCTCAGGTATTGCTGTTGGTATGGCGACTAATATTCCACCGCATAATATGACGGAGGTTATCAATGCTACTATAGCTCTTATTGATAATCCTAACTTAACTATCGAAGAGCTTATCGGATATATTCCTGCACCTGATTTTCCTACTGGATCATATATTAATGGTACAGATGGAATACTAGAGGCGTATAAGACAGGTAGAGGACGCGTAATTATGCGTGCTAAAGCTAATATTCATGAAGATGAAGCATCCGGTAAATCACAAATAGTGGTCACCGAAATACCTTACCAAGTAAATAAAGCTAAGCTTGTAGAGAAGATTGCTGAGCTTGTTAAAGATAAGAAAGTAACAGGTATTTCAGAGCTTAGAGATGAGTCTGATAAAGATGGTATTCGTGTTGTAATTGATCTCAAAAGAGATGAGTCACCTGAAGTTGTCCTAAATACTTTATATGCCCAAACACAATTACAATGTAGTTTTGGGATTAATATGGTTGCTCTTAGTGACAACAAGCCTAAGCTACTAAACCTCAAAGAAATTCTAGAGCAGTTTATTAAGCATAGAAAAGAAGTTGTGACTCGAAGGACAATTTTTGAGCTGAGAAAATCAAAAGAAAGAGCGCATATATTAGAAGGTTTATTGCTTTCATTAGCAAATATTGATGAGATGATCGACCTTATTAAAGCATCTCCTTCACCGACTGATGCAAAAGAGTCTATGCTAGCAAGATCATGGAATGGTTCTATGGTTAAGAGTATGCTAGAGGGTGTCGATGTTAAAATGTATCGTAAAGAAACTTTAGCATCTCACTATGGTATCCAAGCTGATGCTTCATATAATCTAACTGAGGAGCAAGCAGATGCGATACTTGCTTTGAGACTACACAGATTGACGGGTTTGGAGCAAGATAAGATTGTCAATGAATTCAAAGAGCTTATTGACAGAATTAAATATCTAATTAGTATTTTGAGCGATGTCAATGAGCTTATTCGCGTTGTTAAAGAGGAGCTTGTTGAAATTAGAGATAACTATGGCGATCAGAGGAAATCAGAAATTATAGAGTCAAGATTAGATCTAACTAGAGAAGATTTAATTACAGAAGAAGATATGGTTGTAACTCTGTCTATGGATGGTTATGTTAAAACTCAACCATTAAGTATGTATAATGCGCAAAAGCGTGGTGGTGTTGGTAAATCTGCGACTAAGACTAAAGAAGAAGATAGTATATTTAAATTAATGCTTGCTTCAACTCATGATACAATGTTGTGTTTCTCAAGTTTAGGTCGAGTGTACTGGTCAAAAGTTTATGATTTCCCAGTCGCAAGTAGAATTTCTAAAGGTAGACCAATTAACAATATTTTGCCATTAGAGAGGGATGAAAGAATAACTGCAATGATGCCAATTTCTCAGTTTAACGAGGGCTGGTATGTGTTTATGGCAACTAAACTTGGTAGAGTCAAGAAAGTTGATTTGTCTGAATTCGCTAGACCGCGTTCAACAGGTAAGATAGCAATTGGTTTAAATGATGGCGATGAGTTATCTTATGTTGCCCTTACAGATGGTAATAAGCAGATTATGATGTTCTCTGATGCAGGTAAAGCGATTCGTTTTGATGAGTCTGATGTGAGGGCTATGGGCCGTTCAGCAGCTGGAGTAACTGGTATGCGTATCCAACCTGGCCAAAAGATAGTTTCAATGCTTGTGACAAATCCTGATGAGGGGGTTGTGTTAGCAGCTACAGAAAATGGTTATGGTAAGAGAACAGCAGTCTGTGAATATCGTAAGACTAAGCGTGCTAGTCAGGGTGTGATAGCAATATCAATCTCGCAGCGTAATGGTAAGGTTGTGGTAGCTGTTTTGGTTGAGAATGATGAAGATATTGTAATGATTACTGATAATGGTACTTTGGTAAGAACATCTTCTGATGAAGTTAGAGAGTGTGGTCGCTCTGCTCAAGGAGTTAGGCTTATAAACTTAAGAAATAATGAAAAGCTTATTAGCTTAAAAGTAGTTAAGCAAGTCGAAGGCGATGAAGATAGTGTAGAGTTAGAATCTTCTGATAGTGCAAAACATAGTGAATAATTAAATATGTCTAAAATTAAAGTAACTATACTAGGGGCTACAGGATCTATTGGTGATAGTACTCTTGCTGTAATTAGGGAGAGTAACGATTTTGAAGTTTTTGCTTTAACAGCATTTAGTAACATTGAGAAGCTGGTGAATCTTTGTAGAGAATTTAAGCCTAAGTTTGCTGTGGTCCCAAATTTAAATAAAAAACAAGAGTTACAATCACTAGTTTCAGATGTTGAAATTTTATTAGCTGAAGAGGGACTTGAGAAAGTGGCTAGTTTGCCAGAGGTTGATATAGTTATGTCTGCTATAGTTGGTATTGCAGGGCTTAGGCCGACTTTTGCAGCAGCTAAAGCTGGTAAGAAAATTTTGCTTGCTAACAAAGAATCGTTAGTAACAGCAGGGCACTTATTGGTAGATGAAGTTATAAAAAATAATGCTCAACTTATACCTGTAGATAGTGAGCACAATGCGATATTTCAATGTGTAGATAACGTTAATAAGCAATATGCCAAAGATATCGAACAAATAATTTTGACAGCATCGGGTGGACCTTTTAGAGATATGCAGTTATATGAGCTAAGTGATGTAACACCTGAACAGGCATGTGCTCACCCTAATTGGGACATGGGAAGAAAAATTTCTGTTGATAGCTCTACTATGGTGAATAAAGCTTTAGAAGTAGTAGAAGCATATTGGCTTTTTGCTGTCCCTGCTGATAAAATAAGCGTTTTGATTCATCCTCAGAGTATAATTCACTCAATGGTGAAGTATATTGATGGTAGTTATTTGGCTCAGCTAGGAGTACAGGATATGAAAACGCCTATAGCAAACGCCTTATACTATCCTCTTAGAGGTGAAACACAAGTCGCTAAGCTTGATTTTACAAAGTGTGAATTGACCTTTAGAAATGCATGTTTTGAAAGATTTGAAGCATTGAAGATTGTATTTGAGAACTTACAGAATAAAAACTATGCGGCAAATATAGTTTTTAATGCTGCTAATGAAAAGCTAGTATCTGCATTTTTAGATAAAAAAATTAAATATTTAGAGATAATAGAAGTAAACAAAAAAGTAACAAAAGAGTTAAATTTTGAGAATCCAACAAATATAGAAGAAGTTTTTGAGATAGATAGAAAAACTCGAGAGTATGTGGATTCTGTTTTGGGGTAAATTGAGTGTTTTTTTTAAGAAAGAAGTTTGTATTAGCCTCTCTTCTTATGGGTATTGCATTTAATGGCTGGGCAGATAATGACAGTTTTATATTAGATAACGTATCTATTAATGGACTAGAGGGTCTACAAAGTGATGTAGTTAAAAGCCGTGTTGGTTATAAGAAAGGTAGTTACATTACACCAGAAGATACAAACCAGATTATCAATAATCTTTATGGTACAGGCTTTTTTAACAGTGTAGATCTGTATCGTAAAGGAAGTAATCTTTTTATTAATGTCAAAGAAAGACCGATTATAGCAGGGTTTAGTTTTAGTGGTAATAAAAAGCTTAGTAAAGATAATCTTGAGAAAGTCTTTACTGATGCTGGTATATATGTAGGTAATGTTTACAATCCTAATACAATGTTTTTGCTTAAGCAATCTTTGCTTAATCAATATTCTATGATGGGTTTATATGGTGCAAAAATACAAGAAAATATCAGAAAACTACCTAATAATAGAATTGATATAAATATAAACTTTCAGGAGGGTAAGCCTGCAACTGTTGATTCGATAAACTTTGTAGGTAACAAAAGTTTTGCTGATGCGGACTTAGATAGTAGTATTGCATTTCAAGTACCTTCGATATGGAATTTATGGGGGTTTTTGTCACCATTTGATAGTTATTCACCAGATGGTATGAATCAGTCTGTCCAAGGCATAACTAATTATTATCTAGATAGAGGTTATTTAGATTTTAAGGTCACTTCAAAACAAGCTTCTATGTCTAAAGATCGTGAGCATTCATATATTACTTTTGATGTTGCAGAAGGTCAGATTTATAAAGTTGGTAGCGTTTCTTTAACTGGTAAGTTTATTTTACCAAAATCAGAGTTACAATCTTTGGTAAAGATAAAACAAGGTGAAGTGTTTTCAAAAACTAAACTGGTTGATACAGTTGAGGGTATAAAAACTCTGTTAGGTAGTAAGGGATATGCTTTTGCTATAGTTAATCCTATCCCTACAGTTGATAAGAACAATCATATAGTTGCTTTTAAAATTGTTGTAGATGCTGGAAAGAAAGTTTATGTAAATAGAATAAATTTCTTTGGCAATAACATAACTAATGATTATGTATTTCGTCGTCAGTTACAATATTATGAGCAAAGCCGCTATAATAAAGAAGCAATAGATAAGTCTCAAAGAAGGTTAGATCAATTACCATATGTTGCCTCAGCTGATATGGAGCTTGTTCCTGTTGAAGGATCTGATGATTTGGTTGATGTGAACTATAATATTAAAGAGAGGAATGCTAACTCGGTAAGTGGAAGCTTAGGTTTCTCTGATTTATATGGTTTTATGATAGGCGGTAGGCTAAATATGCCTAACGTTTTTGGTACTGGTAATACTTTTAACCTTAATGCGCAGCTTTCAATACCTTTCCAACAATTAGATATAAGTTATATTGATCCATTCTTTACTACATCAGGGGTTAGCCAAAGTATTTCTGCATACATAAATAGATCAAACTTTGCTAAGACAAATGCTGTTGCTGCGTATCAATTAGATACGATTGGCGCAAGATTGATGTATGGTCTACCTATATCAACATTTAGTAATGTTTCAGCAGGTATAACTTTTGCTAATAATACAGTTAAACAATCAGATGGCTACCAATCTTCAATTGTACAATGGTTTATACAACAGCAGGGCGGTAGAAACAACTTTAATGAGCCAGCACTAACAGCAGGTTGGAGTTATGATAACTCAAATAAATATATTTTTGCTACAGATGGTGGGTCATTTAATTTAAATGGTTCTGTCAATATTCCAGTTATTAGTAATATCAACGCTTATAAGGTAGAAGTTGGAGGTACTTATAACATAGCTGTACCAAATACTGATATGTCAGCTCTAACAATAAGAGCTGGGGTTCAATATGGTGGTGGCTTTGGTAAGACTCAAGAACTACCATTTTATGAGAACTTCTACGGTGGTGGTTGGGGAAGCGTACGTGGTTTCTTACAAGGTTCGCTAGGTCCACGTGATATTAACTTAGTAGATGGTTCTACGGGTAATTCAATTGGTGGTAACCTTAATATTTATAATAACTATGATTTACTATTTCCAGTACCTTTTATTAAGGATAGTTCTAAGATGAGAATAGGTGCATTTTTAGATATTGGTAACACATATACGACTTACAATTTGAGTGGAGTAGTAGCTCCTACTCCAAAACAAGAAACTGTACCTTCATTTTCCAACCTAAAATACTCTGTTGGTATTGAATTTAGATGGGCTTCACCAATGGGGCCTTTGGCTGTATCGTTTGCTCAACCATTTAATGTACAGGCTGGTGATGTAACACAAGTATTCCAGTTCTCATTAGGACAAAATTTCTAAACAAATAATAAATATTTTCTTTTTGAAAAGTTGCATTAATTGTATCTGGTACCTAAAACGGTTTAACAACTTTGGTAATATTGTGTTAGAATCTACTATTAAATGATTATAAATAAATTTAAGGGAGAGCTTCTAAATGAAAAAATTTGCTTTATCAATATGCGTTTTGGCGAGTGCATTTACCGCAGCGTATGCAGACACTAAAATAGCTGTAGTTAATCCGGTTGAGATCTTCAATGATTCTGATTTGGGATCTGTGAGTGTTAAGAAACTTGAAAATGACCTTAAACCTGAGGCTTCAAAGCTTAAGCAAGAACAAGATAATATTATGCAGCAGATGAAAGCTTTACAAGATAATTCTGCGACTATGACTAAGAGTGAATTAGATAAAAAACAGCAGCAAATCCAAAAAGAACAACAAAACTTTGCTGAAAAAGCACGAATCTTGCAACAAAAAGAGTATATGTTAAAAGATAAACTATCAAAGAAATTCCAATCTTCATTTGATAAGGCAGTACAAACAATTGCTCAGCAAAAAAAATATAACATAGTGCTTACAACGCAGGCATTAGCTTATGTTAATAATGTCGATGATATATCAAGCCAGGTTATTGAGTTGATGAATAAAGACTCTGAATAGCTCTAGGGAGTTTTATTAATGTATACTTTAGATTTTCTAGCATCAAAACTTGATGGTGAAGTTAAAGGTGATAAAAATATTGAGATAAACAAGATTGCTACGCTATCACAAGCTGGTGAAGGGGATATTTCTTTTTGTACTAACCCTAAGTATTTAAAGGCATTATCTGAAACAAAAGCATCAGCAGTTTTAATAACAGAAGAGGCTTTAGGGTACTGTAATACAAATGCAATAGTGTTAACAAATCCTTATATGGCATTAGCAAAGGTTATGGAACTATTTGATAAATCACCACGTCCAGATGGAAAAATCCATAGCAAAGCTGTAATAGCCGCAAGTGCTGTGATTGGTGAGAATGTTACTATAGGTGCTAATGCAGTTGTTGGTGAAAATGTAGCTATTGGAGATAATGTCTGTATAGGTGCGTGTGCAACTATTGATAATGGTACTAAGGTAGGTAATGATACTCTTATTAAGAGTAATGTATCTATTGCCCATGATATTGTAATTGGTGCTGGATGTATTATTCACCAAAATGCTGTAATTGGTTGCGATGGTTTTGGTAATGCAAGAGATGAAGATGGCAGTTGGACAAAGATTCCTCAGCTAGGTAGAGTAATTATCGAAGATGATGTTGAGATTGGCTCTGGAACAACCGTTGATAGAGGGGCTATTGATGATACGATAATTAAAAAGGGTGCACGTATTGATAATTTAGTACAGATAGCTCATAATGTAGTTATTGGTAAAAACACTGCTTTAGCTGGAGTTACAGCTGTTGCAGGTAGTACAACGATTGGTGATAACTGTCTTATTGGTGGCCAGTCTGCAATAACTGGGCATATTAGTATTTGTGACAATACGATTATAGGTGGGGCATCCAATATTGGTAAGTCGATCACTAAGCCTGGAATGTACTACGCTGCATTTGAAGCTAAACCTAGAATTCAATGGGGTAGATTTGTGGCTAAACTAGCCAAGATTGATACTTTAATTACAAAAGTAAAACAACTAGAAGAAAAATTAAATAAGTAAGGACTGTTTAATGAGCCAGTTTAATGAAAATAATAAGCAAATAGATGTAATGGGGATTAGAAAAATCTTACCTCATAGATACCCTTTTGCACTTTTGGATAAGATTGTTGATTGGAGTATTGAAGATAGAACGATTGTTGCGCAAAAAAATGTCACTATAAATGAGGATTTTTTTAACGGGCACTTTCCTGATTTTCCAGTAATGCCTGGTGTTTTGATTGTTGAGGCAATGGCACAAGCAACAGCTATACTTGGTGAGTTAATGGCAGAAACATTGTTTGCTCATGTAGTTGAGAAAGCCGGTGGAGGTAGAAGAACATTTATGCTGGCTGGTATTGATAAGGTAAGGGTCAAAAGACCAGTAGTACCAGGTGATGTGCTAGTCATTGAGTCGCGTATGGTAAAACAAAAAAATATCATCTGCACAGCAGAGTCAGTAGCAAAGGTTGATGGACAAGTAGTTTGTTCAGCTGAATTAATGGCAGCATATAAGGACTATTAATCGTGATACATAGTTTGGCAGTAGTACATGAGAGCGCCAAAATAGCCGATAGTGCTATAATAGGGCCATTCTGTGTTATTGGGAAAAATGTTGTTATTGGTGAAAATACTGAGTTAAAAAGCCATATAACAATTGGTGATAATGCAGTTATAGGCAAAAATAATCGGATTTTCCAATATGCTTCAATCGGTGATGATCCAATTGATTATACATATAAAAAAGGTGATTTTTCTCAGGTTGTAATTGGTGATAATAACATTATCAGAGAGTGTGCGACCATTCATGGTGGAACCACAAAAGAAACAGGCGTTACATCAGTTGGTAACAACAATATCATTATGTGCTATGTGCATATTGGTCATGATTGTAAAATAGGTAGTTATATAAATTTGGTTAATGGTGTTGGTTTAGCTGGACATGTGCATATTGATGATTATGCAATCTTAAGTTCTAATGTTGGTGTTCATCAATTTTGTAGAGTCGGTAAACATGCTTTTATTGCTCATGCAGCATTAGTTGGTAAGGACGTCCCTCCATATCTAATGGTTACTGCTGTAAATGCTGGCTCAACTCCTTGTGGTATAAATACTGAAGGCTTAAAGCGTCGTGGTTTTACTCCTGAAGAAATGAAAAGAATTAAAGAAGTCTACAAGGTGTTATATCGCAAAGGTTTGATGATGAGAGAAGCTTTTGAGATAATCAAGGAGATGGCTAAAGATGATAAAGTTTTGGAGCCTTTTATTGATGTGATTAGTACTTCGCGAAGAGGTATACTAAGGTAATGAAAATAGGTATTGTAGCTGGAGAGCTCTCAGGGGATCAGTTAGGAGGCACATTAGTTGAGGCTTTAAAGCAAAGATATCCTAATGCTACAATTGAGGGTATTGGTGGTCCTAAAATGGCTGCTGCCGGCTTTAAAAGCCTATATCCAATGGATGCACTGTCTTTAATTGGTTTTTTAGAAATTATCTCAAAAGGTTTGCGTATATTAAGTATCCGCAAGAAAATTATCAATTATTTCAAGCAAAATAAACCTGATATATTTATAGGTATTGATGCTCCAGATTTTAATCTAACAGTCGAAAAAGAGTTAAGAGCTGCTGGTATTAAGACTATACATTATGTAAGTCCTAAAATATGGGTTTGGCGGGAATATCGTATCAAAAAAATAAAAAAAGCAACTGAGAAGATATTGGCGATTTTACCTTTTGAAGTCGAATACTATAATAAAAGACATAATTTTGAAGCTATATATGTTGGTCATCCATTAGCTAAGAATATCCCAATACATATCGATAGAATCACATATAGAAAAAACCTTGGCTTAGAAAATATTTCTTTGCCAATATTATCAGTTTTACCAGGAAGTCGCACTACAGAAGTTACAAGGCTGCTACCATTATTTTTAGCAGCATTGCAAAAATTAGTAGATGCTGGATATAAATTTAAAGCAATTATGCCTTTAGCTA
The DNA here is from genome assembly GCF_003347135.1 of Francisella opportunistica. Classification (NCBI taxonomy): domain Bacteria; kingdom Pseudomonadati; phylum Pseudomonadota; class Gammaproteobacteria; order Thiotrichales; family Francisellaceae; genus Francisella; species Francisella opportunistica. The sequence continues at coordinate 319,698 of NZ_CP022377.1, forward strand.
AGCCATCTTTAAAACCACTATTCGCTAAATACAAGGAACAAATCGATGCTCTAGATATTAAGGTCTTTGAGGCAAGCTCTCATGATGTTTTAAAAGCATCTGATTTGAGTTTATTAGCATCAGGAACAGCTACATTAGAGGCTATGCTATGTAAATTACCAATGGTTGTGGGTTATAAATTATCTTGGCTTTCCGCTTTTCTTGGTAGAATGCTTGTTGATAATCATAGTTATTGGGCTTTTCCTAATATCTTGCATAAAAGCGAAATTATCAGAGAATTAATACAAGAAGACTGTAGTACAGACAATATATTTAGTGAATTAAAAAGATTGTTTGATGATAGGCAACGTAATGATTATATAGTAAAAGAATTTGAAAAAATTCATAAAGACATGGTTATCGATACTGAGAGTAAGATCATTGAAGTATTAGATACTATGATAGAAAAACCTTAATTTTTAGAGTCTTTATAGATATAATACATGAGTATAAAAACATTATAGGTGTTAGGTAAATGACATTAATATTGGCACTAGTTTTAGTTTTAGTGATATTAATCATAATAGATTTATATCGTAAAAGCTTGCGTCTTAAACAAATAGAAATACTTAAAAATATTGAACAAAATAATACTCAAGAACTTATAAGTCAAGCTAGAAGCTTCTCAGAACATGCTGTTAATGTTGAAAATGTTCAGCGTGAATATCCACTTTTAAGAGATGGCTTTTTAATAATTTATTTTGAAGCGATTGAGCCAATTCAAGTAAAAGATTTAGCTACATTCCTAAAGTACTATGGGATTAAATATACTGATGACAAAGCTTTCCAAAAAGTTAATTATAAGGATGTTATCTTTAGCATCTTACCTGATAATCAAGAGCAAGAGTTTTCAAGCGCTACGGATGGCAGTGTAAGTGGTATTATTGCTGTAATGAATTATAGAAAGCTTGCTAGTATGGATTATGATGTTAAAACATGTTATGAGTTAATGGTAGATGTCCTTGAAGCTTTAGCTAAGTCTTTTTATGGGACATTAATGAATGAGCATAAAATTAGACTTACTAAAAAAGATAAGCAAAATTATTTGGCAGTTATCTTATAGCAGTAAAAGTCCAAAAAAGCCTTTATTTTTGGTAAATCATATCCATAGTTTTGATAAAAAGTAAATATCTCATATTTCTTAAATCTTATTTCAGGCATAATTTGTATTAGGTTTCCTTCTTTAATATCTTTTTCAACTAGGCTGTCACCAGTCAAAAAAATTCCGATCCCATCTTTACAAGCGTGATTAAGTGCATTAAAGTCATCCATAAATAATATTGGTGGAGGACATGATATATAAGTTCCATTTTCTAAGGGTAATTTTGTTCCTGGTTTTCTTAGACTATGTGATATAAAGGGATAATTAAGTAAATCTTTTATTGTATTTGGTGTGCCATATTTTTTAATTAAATCAGGTGAGGCACATAATATATTTGATATGGGTTGCATTTTTCTATATTTAAGGTTATCAGTAATAGGGGGAATTTGAGGAAAACCTACTATTATATCAATATTGCTTTTTGCTAAATCACCATCTTGTTCAGAAAATATTAGTTCACACTCAATTAGAGGATATTTATTTATAAAATCACTTAGATGCTTTAAGATTAGTTCTTTAGCTAAAACCTTTGATACTAGTACAGTTAATTTACCCTGGGGAGTTTTTTGTCTAGACTCTATAAAGTTTTCAAGATTATTACTTTCTTTAAGTAAACTTTGGCATTTATCAAACATTATTATACCAAAAGGTGTTAGCTGAACATTCCTCGTGTTACGGAAAAATAGTCTCTCAGATAATTGATTTTCTAGATTTTTTATTTGCTTACTTACAGCTGTAGTTGAAATACAAAGTTCATCACTAGCTTCTTTGTAGCTTAAATATTCAGCAACTTTTATAAAACATCTTAACTGTGAATAATTTAACATCTTTTATTTAGTCCATTAAGCGCTTGCTATTATTATAAACTAAAAGTTTATAAATGATGAGTATAGTTCAATTAAATTTATTGGTAATTTTTCTTATAATATAGATATAAATAAAAAATATGGATAAAAAGTTATGAAATACGAATATCACCATGTGGGAATTCCTATCACTGAACCACGACCTGGAGAGCGCTATAGCCCTACTATGGATATGTATACCTCAGGTGGTGAACTACCAGGCAGAATACAATATCATCGTTTTGGACCAAACTGCCCATTAAATAAATTACTCCAGACACTACCTCATATAGCCTATAAAGTAACGGATTTAGAGAGTGTTATTAAGAATAAAAACGTTCTTTTAGAACCTTATTTTCCTATAGAAGGATTTAAAGTTGCTGTAGTCGAGGAAAATGGAGCGATAATTGAATTTATACAAACTGATTTGTCAGATGAAGAGATATGGAATGAGCCTGATTTTAAAAATTCAATTCTATATCCTGATTAATATGTAATAGTTCTAGCCATAATTTACATATTCAATATGTGTGCGTAATACCTTAGTATGTAAATGAGTATGTAAAATTGCAAGCGTTTTGCCTGATATTTCTTGATACATTTTGAGACAAGTATTTCGCTTTATGCTTTGGATTTAAAGGATTTATGATATGGGATGAAACTTGTTGAAACATAAGCTTGGTGGGCCCAGTAGGACTCGAACCTACGACCTACGGATTATGAGTCCGGCGCTCTAACCAACTGAGCTATAGGCCCAAAACTTAGACATGATTATATTTTAAATAAGGCTGTTAGTCAATAGGTATTTTTACTTTAGAGTGTTATTTATATATTTTTGAAGATGTACCTACGATAAGAGGATCAGGTGGAATCGCTACTTCATGATCTTTATTATCATAGTCAATATTGTTAAGTATATATCTTATCGCATTTAGTCGAGCTCGTTTTTTATCATCTGACTTAACGATTACCCATGGCGCATATGGTTTGTCAGTATATATGAACATTCTTTCTTTAGCTTCGGTATAGTCGTCCCATTTATCTAATGAGGCTTTATCTATGGGACTAAGTTTCCATTGTTTTAGAGGGTGACTTTCTCTAGCAGCAAATCTATTTTTTTGTTCCTGTTGGCTAACTGAGAACCAAAACTTTATTATCATAGTGCCACTATCAACTAGCATTTTTTCTAGTTGAGGTGCTTGTTCAAGAAATAGGAAGTATTCTCTTTCAGTACAAAAGCCCATAACTCTTTCAACACCAGCACGATTATACCAAGATCTATCAAAAAGGACTATTTCGCCACCAGATGGTAGATGTTCTATGTACCTTTGGAAATACCATTGTTTTCTTTCTCGCTCTGATGGTTTTTCTAGTGCAACTACCTTAGCACCACGTGGATTTAGATGTTCCATTACTCTTTTTATAGTTCCGCCTTTACCAGCGGCATCTCGCCCTTCAAAGATTATCAGAACTTTTTTGTTATTTTCTTTTATCCATTTTTGGAATTTCAGTAGCTCTATCTGTAGGTAATGTTTTTGTTTATCGTAAACATTACGTGGAATTTTATGCTTATATGGAAAAATATTTTCTAAAAAGAGCTTCTGGCGCTCTTCTTGACTTAAAACTTTCATATAAAATTATAAAAATATTCTAATTTAGCTAATATATTATCATATAGAATTGATGAAGAGGTAAATAGGTTAACTTTTTACAAGCTTAATATTAAGTTTTAGGCTAAAAATTATATAAAATATTGAGAACACAACTATTATGGTTATTAAAGTTGTTGGTGTTTTAATTGGGTAAATTAATACTGCTAAGAAAGTTGCAGTCGCAGCTAACATTGTAAAAATAAATGTAAATATTTTGACAAATTTACTCTTACTAATATGCTCAGTTCTTGATAGATAAATATATTTTATGGGTATAAAAGAGAAGATTGATAATATTATTATCGTTATTTCATTAATTAATTGGCTTGATTGAAAACATAGCATATACATTATTATCACATTCCAGTAACTTGGAAAGCCAACAAAAAAATGATCACTAGTTTTTGCATTTAGTTGACAGAACTGATACGAAGAAGAGATAGTTATCATTAATATTACCGGAATTAGCCATTGTTGACTAACTACTGCAGAGACATATACCCAAATGCAAGGAACGATTGAATATGTTGTAAAGTCTATAATGTTATCGAGAAGGGCACCATCTAGAGGTGCAAGTTTTTTGATATCGACCAATCTAGCTAAACTACCATCTATTGAATCAATAAATATCGCCATTATGATGCTAAACATAGAGAGCTTAATATAGTAGTGATGTAGTTCTGTTTGACCTAATACAATTGTTTTAGCAGCTTCTATTGAAAATATAATAGCTAAGATACCAAATACAGCACCTAATGATGTAAAAAGATGCACTAGCCAAGCATATATTTTTTGTATGGTTTGCATTTTAAATTAATTTTTAAATAAATTTACGGAATTGTAGCAAAAATAACTAACAGTTTCTATTAATAACTAAATCAATGAGCCTTTCAAGGCTAGTTGAGCTTATTTTGTTATTTTTAAGCTTTGTGATAATTTCATTGATTTGATTTTTTTTATCTAATAAATATTTACTTGCACCTTCTAAACCCATTAAAGATACGTAGGTAGATTTGTTAGCTTCTATATCTTTAGCACTAGTTTTTCCTAACTCCGTAGTTGTTTTAGTCACATCTAGGATGTCATCTTTGATCTGAAAGCATAAGCCTATTAAGTCTGATAGTTTCACTAATAAAGCTTCTATTTTGTTATTTTGACTTTGTGAGAAAATATAAGGTAAAACTATACATGCTCTAAACATTTTTGCAGTTTTATTAATATGTGATATCTCTAACTCTTCAAGCTTGAGTTTTTTATTCTCACCCTCAATATCTAGCTGTTGACCACCAACCATCCCATTTGCGCCACAGCATTGAGAAAAAAATTTATTTATTTTTCTTAGTTTGGATATATCTGAACAATCGATGTCTTGTAATATTTCAAAAGCTAAAGATTGTAAAGCATCACCTGCTAATATTGCTGTAGCCTCGTTAAATCTGATATGGCAAGTAGGTTTACCCCTACGCAGTGTATCATTATCCATAGCAGGAAGATCATCATGTATTAGCGAGTAGGTATGGATACATTCGATTGCAAAAGCGATTTTATCACTATTTAATTTATCAACAGCTAAAGCCTCACCAATTGCGTAAACAAACTGTGCTCGTATTCTCTTGCCACCGCTAAAAAAACTATAATGCATAGCACTTAGTAATGTTTCGGATACAGAATCAATCTGAGCAAATATATTTTCAGCAAAAACTTCGAAATCTTTTATTATTTTTTCACTACTCATAAAAATTTTAAGATATTGTTATACTGTTTTTCGAGCACATCACTATGAGCTTTAAAAGTCTTAAGCGCACCTGAAGACATCTGTTGTAATAGTTGTTTGTCTTCTAATATTTTAAGTATGTTATTTGCAAGCTCTTCTTGACTTCTTATGCGAGTTAGAGCCTTGTTACGGATTAGTTCTTTGGATATTTGACTAAAATTAAAAAGACTTGTACCACTTAAAATCGGTTTTGCTAGTGCAGCTGGTTCAAGTAAATTATGTCCGCCATTATCTATAAAACTTCCACCAACAAAAGTTATATCTGAGATATAGTAAAGATGTAGTAGTTCTCCCATTGTGTCACCTAAATATACTTGAGTGTGATTAAAGATTTCACATTCAAAGACACTTCTTTTTTGATAAGTCAAAGAATTACTAGCAATTAGCTTTTCTACTTTCTGAAAGCGTTCTTTATGTCTTGGCACAATGATTAATAAGCAATTTAGATGTGTTTTTAAGATTTGCTTATGCGCTTGAAGAATTATTTCTTCTTCACCCTGATGAGTACTACCTGCGATCCATATTGGTCTACCTTTTAGGCTATCTTTGATGTTATGCATTTTATTTTCTAGGTTTTCTGGAGTGATAAGGTTATATTTTAAGTTCCCTGTTACGGAAATATTCTCTTTATCTACCCCTAAAGAATAGAATCTTTTGGCATCTTTTTCTGTTTGAGCATTAATATGAGAGATATTTTTAAATAAAAATTCTTTACCAAAAGGGATTTTGGTATAGTTTCGCATTGATTTTTTTGAGAGTCTGGCATTTGTTATTACTATAGGAACTTTTTCAGCAAAACATTTGTTTAAAATATTTGGCCAAATTTCCGTTTCAACAATTATAAAAACCTTTGGATTAGTCTTAACGAAAAAACTATTGACAAATGGGATTATATCATAAGGAATATACATATGATGTACATTTGGATAGTTACTATATAAGTTGTTTACAACATCGCTACCTGTTGGTGTGGTTGTAGTTATGACAAAATTTTCATTAGGGAAATTTTTTAATAATTTTTTTACTAGTGGTTCAGCAGAAACAGTTTCACCTACAGAAACTGAATGTATCCATATACTATTGTTTAGGCGTATTTCTGTCTGAGCGAATCTTTCAGCCCATCTTTTTCTATAATTAATATTTTTAAAGCTTCTTTTAAATTTTTTCAGATATAAAATAGGTATTAATGTTATAAAAATGCTCGAATATATGTGAGCTAGAAAAACATAAAAGAATTTTTTTAAATGTTCCACTCTTTAACCTAAAGCTATTATCATCATTTAGTGACACTTATTGCTACATTGTAGCATATAACGACAATATTTATATAATCTGAATTGGTAAAATTTAGTTTTCTACTAGTAGTTGTATTATTTTATTAAGAGCAATAGCTCTATGGCTTATTCTATTTTTGTCTGATTCAGAAATTTCTGCTAAGGTTTTTTGTAATTGTGGTAATATGAATATAGGATCATAACCAAAACCATTTGAGCCACTAACTTGATAAGCTATTTGTCCCTCTAAAAAACCGTATGCTAAATTTGGAGTTGGGTCAAGCTCGTGCTCTACATAGGCTAGAGCACAAACAAATCTAGCGTTCCTATTATCATTTCCAGCTAACTTAGCTAGTAATTTTTGTATATTAGCTTTGTCATTACCATGTTTTCCTGAATACCTTGCTGAATATATTCCAGGTTCACCATTTAAAGAGAATACTTCAAGCCCTGAATCATCAGCAATCGCAGGTAATCCTGTATGTTTAGAGCAGTTTCTTGCTTTAAGGATCGCATTTTCTATAAAACTAAGTCCTGTTTCATCAGCGTCTGGAACATTAAAATCTGTTTGGGGGACAATCCTGATATTCTTTTGTTTAAAGATATTAGTAAATTCTCTAATTTTGCCCTTGTTGCTAGAGGCTAAAACTATTTCCTTCATTGTGATAGGTTTTATACAAGTTATTTGGTTAAGATATATTAGCAATATTTATTGTAAATGTTATCCTTTAAAAACATATATTTTGAAATAATTGGCAGGTTGAATTTATGAAAATATGTTTTATTGGTGGAGGCAATATGGCAGCAGCAATGATTGCGGGTATGACTTCACATGGTTATAAAAGTCAAGATATAATTGTTTTTGATAGAAATGAGCATAAGCGTTTAAGCTTGTATAACAAATACAATATCGGGGTATCCAATTCATTACTAGATACAGTTAAGTGTGCTGATATCCTTATTTTAGCGATTAAGCCACAAAATATGCCTGATCTTATTAAAGATATCAGAGAGTCAATTACATCTAGGCAGGTAATAGTAACGGTTGCTGCAGGTATACAAACTAATGCATATGAGAGACTATTTAATAAAGAGATTTCTTTTGCTAGAACAATTCCCAATACGCCTAGTAGTTTAGGCTATGGTGCTACTGGAATTTATTTTAATGGCAATATTACTGCTAATAAAAAAGCCATAGTCATAGATATTATGCAGACAATTGGGATTGTAACGGTTGTTAAAGATGAGAAAGAAATTGATATTATTGCAGCTATAGCTAGTTCTGGACCTGCATATTATTTCCAATTTATGGAACATATGGTTAATGCAGCAGTCAAACAAGGTTTAGACAAAAGTCAAGCAGAGAAACTAGTTGCTCAAACATGTTTGGGAGCCGCGCAGATGGCTTTAAATAGTGATGAGGATATGTCAGCTTTAAGAAAAAATGTAACTTCGAAAAAAGGCATAACTTATGAGGCATTAATCACTTTTGAGAAGTTTGAACTTGGAAGAATTATAGATAATGCAATTCAAGCAAATATAGCTAGAGCACAAGAACTAGCCAAAGAATTCAGTACTGCGATAATCAGTTAGTAACTAAGATTTTGAGCAAATTTTTTGGGTCCTTGGTAATTTTAAATAAATATTTATTTTATGTATATTATGCTATATACTTGTTTTATTAAAATGTACTACAAAAAATTTTTAATAGCAAAGGTGAGTTATGAGACTATTGTTGGCTGAGGATGATCTTAATTTAGGTGAAGGCTTATTAGAAGCTTTACAAAAAGAAGGGCTAATGGTAAACCTAGTTTCAGATGGTGAAGCAGCACAAACTTTTATAGAGTCTGGTTTGTATGATATAATTGTTTTAGATATCGGTATGCCAATAAAAACTGGTTTAGAAGTTTTAAGAAACGTTAGAAACCGTGGTATCAAAGTACCTATTATCTTATTGACCGCTAGAGATGGTCTAGAAGATAGAATAAAAGGCTTAGATCTTGGTGCTGATGATTATCTAACTAAGCCTTTTGAGTTAAAAGAGCTAGTTGCTAGAATTAAAGCTATTTCACGTCGAGTGGATACTAGATCTGGGAAAAGAGGTAGTGAGGAAATTAGATTCGGTGACTATAGTTTCAATCCAAATTCTGAAACAGTCACTAAAGATGGTGTTATTATTCCGGTATCTAAAAAAGAATTAGCTCTTCTTGCAATACTAGTACAGAATGCTGGTAGGGTTGTGCCTAAAACTCAGCTTTTAGAAGAAGTTTATTCTACTGATAAAGAAATGGATACAAATACGCTAGAAGTGCATATGCATAATTTAAGAAAGAAAATAAATGTTCCTAACTTTATTCAAACTATTAGAGGAGTTGGTTACTTCGTACAAAAGGATAAAGTAATTAAGTAAACTTCATGGAAATCTTAAACTATTTTCTAAATTTAGGTTTTACATTTTGGCTTTTGTTCTTAACTATATCAAGTGGGTTGATTTATATTATCGACTTTACATTCTTTCAAAAATCAAGATTAGCTCCCTATGCCGCTGAATTAAAAGGACTTCCTAAAAAACAAAAACGCCAATTTTATAAAGATAGGGGATTAAAAGCACCTTTTATAGCTGATCAAGCGAGATCTTTATTTAGCGTATTTTTTGTAGTATTTCTACTTAGAACTTTCCTAATTGGCAACTTCTTAATTCCTACCGCATCAATGACACCAACACTTCCAGTTGGTGACTTTATCTTTGTAAATAAAACTGCTTATGGTATCAGAGCACCATTTTCAAATGAAAATTTGATAAAGGTTGGTGAACCTAAAAGAGGTGATATTGTAGTGTTTCATTTTCCAGTTAATCCTAATGTAGATTTTGTTAAGCGCGTGATTGGTTTACCAGGGGATGTAATTTCCTATAAAGATAAAATGCTAACAATAAATGGTAAGAAGCTTGAGTATACTAATTGTAACCGCGATGCTATGAACTATTATAATCAGTCTTTAGCCAATGGTGGTGGCGATACCATTTGTACAGAGAACCTTGATGGTGTCAAGCATGAAGTTGACTGGGTGGAGTCTATAAAAGGGGTTGATTTTGAAAATCTTAAAGTTCCATCTGGTCAATACTTTGTCATGGGTGATAATCGTGATAATAGTGAAGATAGTCGCTATTGGGGCTTTGTACCAGAGAAAGATTTAGTTGGTAAAGCAAAAGTCGTCTGGATGAGCTGGGATAAGATAGATAAGAAAGTTCGCTGGGATGAAATTGGTAAGGTCTTTTAATTAAAAATGATTCCTGAATATTCACGATTTTATAAAATTCTTGGTTATAGTTTCAAAGATTATACTCTTCTAATAAGAGCCTTGACACATCGAAGTAAGTCTAAAAAAAATTATGAGAGATTAGAGTTTCTTGGCGACTCTATTTTAGGTTTTGTAATTGCTGAAGCGTTATACCTACAATTTACAGATTTAGCAGAAGGAAAACTTTCGCAGATTAGATCCAGATTAGTCAAAGGAGCAACTTTAGCACAATTAGCCTTAAGCCTTAAAATGGATGAGTACATTATTTTAGGTGCTAGTGAGCAAGGTGGACAAAAGCGCGAAAAGATATTAGAAGATGTTTTTGAGGCTATGATAGGAGCTATTTATTTAGATAGTGATTTTGCAACTGTCAAAAAAGTTATATTGAAATGGTATCAGTCAGTGATATCAGATATTAATCTAGATAGTATAAAAGTCAAAGATAGTAAATCAAAGCTCCAAGAGATTCTACTCCAAAATGCTTTAAGTTTGCCAGAATATAGTATTGAAACTATAGAAGGTAAAGATCATGAGCAGCAATTTACTGTAATTGCGGTATCAAAAGATTTAAATCTTGAGGTTAAAGCTAAAGGAGCTTCACGAAAAAAAGCTGAGCAAAAAGCTGCCGAAAAACTGATAGAAATGTTATCACAACAAGGATTGCATGAAAAAAAATAAATTAAACTTAAATGGTATAGTAGTGATCAATAAAGCTAAAGGTGTTAGTTCAAATAAAGTTTTACAACAATTAAAATACTTATTTAATGCACAAAAAGCTGGTCATACAGGTACCTTAGATCCTATGGCGACAGGAGTTTTGCCGATATGCTTTGGTAGAGCTACTAAGATAGCACAATATTTGCTTGATGCTGATAAAGAATATATTGCTACAATTAGGCTTGGTATTGAAACAGATAGTGGCGATACTGAAGGTCAAATAATAGCAAAAAATAATAATATACCAAGCCTATCACACCAGCTAATAGAAGAAGTATTAACAAGTTTTCGTGGTAATATTTCACAGATTCCACCTCTTTACTCAGCAATTAAACATAATGGTCAACCTCTTTATAAACTTGCCAGAGAAGGTAAGAGTATTGAAGTTAAATCCAGAAATATAAACATTTATATGCTAGAGTTATTAGACTTTGATGAGGATACTTTGAAAGTTAGAGTTAAATGTTCAAAAGGAACATATATCCGTAGCTTAGCTATAGATATTGGTAAAAAGCTAGGTTGTGGAGGCCATTTGATAGCTCTGCAGAGAACTCAAAGTGGACCTTTTAAATTAGCTCAGGCATTTGAGCTAGATCAATTAAAAGATTTAAATTTTGAGTTAAAAATTGCTAGTATAGCTAGTATAGAGAGTGTGTTTATTGACAAACCTATATATTCTCTAGAAGAAAATGAAAAAGATGATTTATATAAGAGAGGGCTCTTAGCTGCTAAACCAGATTTAGATAAAACTATAAGAATATATGATGATGATAAATTTGTAGCTATAGCGGAGTTTGATAAAGGTAAGTTGATTAATAAAAAATTTTTTGATCAGGATATATTGATAAGTGAGTAAATATAGCGTACATAATGATCCAAATAGGGAGATTGAAGCTCAAAAATATGAAAATCCAATTCCAAGTAGGGAAGTGATTTTAAATTATATAAGAGATATAAAATTTCCTGTAAGTATTGAGAATATAGCAAATGCTTTAGAGATTTTTAAAAAAAATCTTTTTGAAGGTCTTGTAAATCGTTTAGGTGCAATGGTTAGAGATGGCCAGTTAGAAAAAGATAAGTCATATTATAATTTACCAGATTTGGCACCTATATATATAACATCTAAAGTTACATCTGGTAAAGATTCTCGACTTGAGTTATTTAGTCATACTTTGAATAATAAGGTTGGCATTGTCTCTCATCAAGCGAAAATAGTAATGGTTGGAGATGAGGTCACAGCAAAAGTTTTAGGCCTTAATAAACGTGGACGTATTGAAGCAGAAATCAAAACAATCGTTTCAAGAGCACAAAAAACTATTACAGGTTACTATTATAAGAGTTTTGATTGCCATTTCTTAAAACCGATAAGTAAGAACATGACAAATGATATAGTGCTATTACCACCGAAGCAAAAAATAGAGCATAATTCGTTGATAGAGGCTGAAATAATAGTTTATCCTAGTATAAATAGTGTCGCAGTAGCTAGATTTAAACAAGAGGTAGAAGCTGTATCGCCAGTTAAAGAAGCGATGATGATGGCGACTCAAAAATATGACTTGGTAGAACAGTGGAGCAAAAAAGCGCTAAGGTATCTAGATGAGATCTCAGAAGAGATAAGTGTCAGTGCTAGAGTAGATTTACGCGATAAACACTTTGTAACTATAGATGGTGAAGATGCCAAAGATTTTGATGATGCTGTTTATGCATATAAAACTAAAAGTGGTAGTTGGAAATTATATGTAGCGATTGCAGATGTTTCAAATTATGTTGAGAAAGATTCAGCTTTGGACTTAGATGCTAAGCGTCGTTCAACATCTGTTTATTTTCCAGGTTATGTAATACCGATGTTACCGGAGAAGCTATCAAATGGATTATGCTCGTTGAGGCCTAATGAGGATAGATATTCTCTTGTTTGTGAAATGAGTATATCTAAGACTGGTAAGCTTTCTAGATATAAGTTCTATTCTGCGCTAATAAACTCAAAGGCACGTTTAACATATACAGAAGTTGCCAAGCTTCTAGAAAAGAAACAAAATACTATAGTTGAGAATACTCCTGAGCTAGTTCCTAATATATTTGATTTATATGACTTGTATAAAGTACTTCACCAAGCTAGAGAAGAACGAGGAGCTATAGATTTTGATACAGTTGAAACACAGATTATACTAAATGAGCATAATCACATCGAGTCAATCGTGCCAAGACATCGTAATGATGCACATAGGTTAATTGAAGAGTGTATGCTTGTGGCGAATGTTGCTGCAGCTAAATTTACAATAAAACATAAAAAGGCTTCGCCGTTTAGGGTTCATAGTGAACCTAAACAAGACAGGATGGAGACTCTGAAAAAGTATCTTGCTAAGCATGGTGTACACCTTGCTTATGGTAAAAATGGTAAAGTCAGTCCAAAAGCATTAGCACAGATGTTAGATAGTATCAAAGATCGTCCTGACTATGATGATATTCGGATGATGACTCTTCGCAGTATGAATCAAGCTGTTTACAGTATAAATAATGATGGTCATTTTGGTTTGGCATATAGTGAATATACACACTTTACTTCACCAATTCGTAGATACCCGGATTTAGTAGTACATAGAATAATCAAATCAATTATTGGTGAATATGAGCATGGTGGAGCTGATTATAAACCTTCAGAATTAGCAAATATCTGTGAGAACGCTTCAGATCAAGAGCGTAATGCTGATGGAGCATCTAAACAGGTAGAGAATTGGCTTAAGTGCTACTTTATGCAAGACTATATTGGACATATTCTTGAGGCACAAATCAAGCATATAAATGGCTTAGGACTTTTTGCTGAGTTAAAAGATATGTATATAGAGGGATTGATACATGTATCAGCAATTCTGGGTGATTATTATATCTATGATGAGACTAAAGATATATTGATAGGCAAGAGAACTCATAAAGTCTATAAGATTGGTCAAGATATAATTGTAAGAGTTGTACGTGCTGATCTAGAGAATATTCAGATAGATTTTGAATTATTTGATCCAAAAAAAACATTTAGTGATAATAACTTAGATAAACCATCTGCTAATAAAAAAATTAAGCAAAATAAAAAAGTTAAAAAGAAAAAAACAAGATATAGGAGAAAAAATAAATCTAAGGTGAAAGCTTAATAGTACTTTAATCTTAAAATCAAGCAACTTTTTTTAGGTTGTTTAAAATCTCAAACAATTCTAAGTATTCTTTCATATACCAAGAATCATATAATTAATGTCAATTTGCCAAAACTTGAGGTTAATTTCTCACAGAATAAGCGAATTAAAGTTGATTGATGTGCCAAGCCTTCACAAAATGTAATTGCCTCACCTTATGCAAAATTTACAAGTTAAGATAAAAAGCTTAGGCTATATAATCGAGACTGTTGATTTAATGTTAAAGATATTTAGATCCAATCAAAACACTATAGTTTAGCTATAATAGACAGCCTAGACATGTTTGGCGTAATTTCATTTATACCTTAATAAAAAATAATAGTTTATATGCCAAAAATTATGGCAAAATAAATATTACTTAATTAACTAATTTAATTTAAATTATGAATAAGAATAAAATTGTAGTAATAGGAAGTGTACTTGTTTGTCTTTGAGTAATTTTAGTTATGGTATGCAAAAAGCCTTTACGCCATATTTACCCACAAAATCCTCTAATGTTACAAAAATCGATTTTTCGCATGTAAGTATTGATTATAGTAATCAAAATAAAGGGAAATACAAAAAACTATCCGAGACACTGGAACCTAAAAGTTCTCTAAACGATATCAATGAGTTTTTACGCCATAATCCAAAAATTGATTTGGTTATCGCAAACCAACTGCTTCACAAACTATCATTTCTTTCGTTTGAAGCTTGTGACTCATTTTTTCAAATAATAGAATACCCTAATAATGATAATTTAAACACTTTTAAAAATGCTTTAAATAGGTATAGAAAATTTGCTGCTGCACAAAAAGCGTTTGATGAAGCTAAGGCTAAGCAGCAGAAACTAGCAGATGCGGTGACTTATACCAGCTTTATTGATGCTGCTGGCAAAAATGGGAAGTTTGAACAGGCCCTACAAGCGTTTAAAGAAGCTGAGCAACTAGAAGATAATGTATTGAGCTAAGGATTATAAACTAGCAGATGTAGTGACTTATAGTATCTTTATTGATGTATTAATGAATTCTAATTTAAGGGTTCCGTTCCTATAGGACAAAAATGTTATTTTTTATTTATCTGTTAAAATTACAAACTATAAAAAGAGCCTTTTATCAATTTGTAAAATCAGGGAAAGCCTTTTTTATTTTGCTTTTATTTTCTATAATATTTATATGATCTCAATTAAATCTAAATATAATTATGAAAAGACCCATACTATTTCCTATTGAAGTAAACAACAATATTAAAACAAACAACTTTATTTCTTTAACTGATGAACCTAAAAAAGAAAACATAAATATTCAATCATATTCTGAGAAAATTAATTATATTCTTAGAATTTTGCTAAAGATTTCTGATTTTAAATTTGCTATAGGTGGTTCTTATGCTTATTCCTTGAGATTTAATGATTTTAATCCATTACCAAACGATATAGATATTTTTTTTATAAGTATCGAACAATCAACTCCTTTTTTTAATACTTTAAAAAATTGTATAAAAAATCATATTAAAGAAACTTATCTTGAAGAACCATTTTCTTTAATAGAAACTAATACTGGAGCTAAATTTGATTTTTTAAAAAGTAAACAGCAATTGAACATTGATTTTGTTTCAATGGAAAGATTAATGAAATTTTCAAAAAAACAAACTAGTTTTTTTAAAGACCATTATGTTGACATTATAGATGGAATACCTTTATTAAGCCTTGATGACATGTTGTTGTTATATGAACTAAGGAAGACGGAACGCCCTTCTGATATTTTAAGAATTGAAAATATTTATAAAACTAAATTCAATCAACAATGAATCTTTAGAACAAACTATCATTTTGTCAAAAGTCTGATAACGGGCAGGTTATTTCTGTTGCCTTCTTTAATCTAATTTGACTGCATTATTATTTTTTGCAATATCAAAAATCATCAAGGCTAATAGCATTGCATGCGGCCAGTACTTAAATTTGGCTCATTCTGGAAGCATAAAGTGGTTATATTAATAACGGCATAAAGTAAAAAAATTATCAAAAATTATCAAAGCTATTACCAACAAAAGCTACAGTGGTATTGATACCATTTTCTTCAAATTTTGTTTTTGTGAACTGAGCTATCTTTTTATCATCATCAGCTACTTGTTACTCATCGTATTTGGTTTATAATTTCAGTTATATAATGTAATTATAGTTAATTAATAGCTTTGTGTCTTGAAAAAATAGCTATAAAACTTATTTAAACAAATAAGTCTTTTATGTATAAAATATTTAAAGTAAAAAACGGAGGCTAAAATGAAGAAGATTCTAGCAACAATTTTAGGATTAACAGTAGTTTCTGGGGTGTATGCTGATAGCTATACAATGTATGCAAAACCAGATAATAAATCACAAAAACTCGCGAATATAGATAATCAAAACCCGCGCTATAAAGCAATTTTTTCAAAAGGTGATTGGATCGAGATAGTTGATAACAAAGATGGTAGTGTTGGTTGGGTTAAGCAAAAGCCTCAGGATAAAAGCTCTCAAACTATCACTAAAGATCCTATTGAGCAAATGATGGCAAACTTTCAAAGACAACAACAGCTATTAGATGAGCACTTTAATAAAATGCTTGCTAATATCGATCAAAACATTACTCAAATGCAAGCACAATCTGGCACGACTCAAGCCAAGAATAATCCTCAGGTATTCAAAAAGTTTAGTTCAATTACAATTAACTCAGACGGTAAAACAGCAAAGATTGTTAAGAAAACAGAAGATAGTAATGGAGATACTCAAACTGAAGAAAAAGAAGTTCCTGCAGATCAATTAGGCGTTATTAAAATTTAAGCTTAGTATTCTAATTTACCTTGTAACTCTAATGACTTTTAAAAAATATAATTTGCTTATGAGTTTATTTAAAAACCTATTCTTATAAGTTATTATTATAAGCAGGCAGATGACTAAAATTATAAGGAAAAGGTTATGTATGAAGAACAATTTTTAGCGGAAAAATTGCAGCAGTTTACATTAGTAGATATAGCATTAGTTAAAATTGTCTATTTTTTAGTTGGTGTGCTGGTAGCAACTAATTATTTGGTTTTAACTACAGTAAGTTGGATTTTTTATTTACTGATGTTTCTAACAGCTGTATTTCCAATAGTGATTCACCTATTTTCATTTGAAGGATCGTATATCGAGAAAGCTAGGATGTATATTAAAACAAATAAGCCTTCTTATCAGGTGCTTTTATTCTTTAGTCAATTCTTTTTTGCATGTATGTTAGTAGTGCTTGTACCTATACTAATTGTGGTGCCCTGGTATGTGTATGCTATTTTAATAGTAGTTTTTGCTATAAAACCAATGCGCTCAAATATGTTTTGGTAATAAAGAAATGGTTTTAAACAATATTGCTAAAATGCTTAAGCATTATTGATTAGCTTTGCGCTTAATAATAAATAATCAATATAACTCAAAGCTAGTTACTAATTTTGCAAAGAGTTAATAACAAAAGTATTTTTGATAATAAAAATGACATTTACAAATCTATATAAAGTTATCTCAACAAGAATTTCAAACAATACTTAATCAAGCAAGTAGGCTTAGTTTGTGTATATGTTATGCTCTAGTTTCTAAAGTAGCTATTTACTATTTATTAACAATAACATTATTAATTATTTTTGTTATAATCGCTATATAAGTAATTTTTAAAGCAACGAACACACTCAATGAAAAAAAAACTTTTATTTACAACTATATCTGCTAGTTTAGTATTAGCACTTAGTTCATGTGGTAAAACTACTGTAGCATATGAAGATCCAAATGGCGTTGATACAACATCGATAAATTTTAGTTCAACAGATTTACAAGCTATTACTAATAAAATGACTGAGGATATGCTTAATTCACCTGCAGTTAAAAAGATTACTGCTATGGATACGCCGACATTGTTTTTTAGTAATATCCGTAATGAGACTCGTGAGCATATTAATACGACTATGCTATCAAACACTGTTCAAACACAGATTATAAAATCAGGGTTATTCCAAGTTACAGATATGTCTCAGATCAAAAATGTCCGTGAACAACTTGGCTACCAAGCAAATAGTGGTATGGTTGATCAAGCTACTGCAACTAAGATTGGACAGCATATTGGTGCTAGATATATGGTCTATGGTTCTATCCAAGATATTGATAATACTAATGTTGATGGTGATAAGAGATCTAAGTTCTTCTTAGCTACACTAAAAATGATGGATCTAAAAACAGGTTTGGTTGTATGGCAAGATGATAAACAGATTCGTAAATCTCAAATTAAATCAACTTTTGGTTGGTAAGATATAAATAAGTAGATATTCTTAATTACTGTTAGGATCTTAAAAAGGAGATATTATATGAGAAAGAAAATTTTAACTTCATTAATTGCCTCGTCGTTGCTGGCAAGCTCATTATTTGCTGCAGATGCTACAGCTGTAGACGCTAAAATTACCCAGCAGCAACCACAAGCAAAAGTTGATATTGGAGCAGACGTTGCTAATTTAAATAATGCTATTTCTTCAGGCTCTAAACCAGTTGCAACAACTACTCAAGATAAAAGATCAGTAGAAGAGATATTAAACGATGTTATGGAAAATTACATTGATCAAAATAACCTCAGAGATAGGTATGATTATGTTGGTTCTGCGATAGGTACAGCATCTGTTAATCAAACAAATTCAAACTATGTTGATAGTGCGCAGCTTGCTTTTGAGAAAGCGCTAATAAAGGCTCAGGCAGAATATATATCATTTATCTCAGCAAATACCAAAGTTGACAAGAGTTTAAGTATAGATAGCACTCAAGGCTCAACCGCGAATGAGATCAATACAGATGCTGATAAACCAAAACAGGGAACGCAAGCAGCTATTGATGCTAAGCAAAAGGCTCTTGATGAAGCAAATTTAGATAATCAGCTTAAACAACAAGGCTTAAATCCGAATGATTTTGCGACACCAGAAGAGAAGAAAAAGGCTTTATTAAGCCAGCAAATGACAATAAAAAGCTTAACTACAGGTTTTGGTAATTTATCAGGTTTATTACCGATTAAGACCTTTGTGGTTGAAAAAGATGGCAATGCTGCTATTGGTGTTGTAGTTATCTACTCAGGTAAAATTAAAGGGATGTTTGAGGATATTAAGCATGGTAATGAGCCGGTAATAGTTGGCAAAGGCGGTCAATCACCATCTGATTTATACAAAGATAAGTCAGGTGAAGATATGATGGGTGATTATGGTATCCGTGTTGGTTTTGGGGAAGATAACAAACCATATATTTTAGCTTATGGTCAAGGTTCATATAATGGCCCAAGTATTCAAGGTGTTTCAGCAAGTGATTATAGTTACAAACAAGCAGCAATTATGGCAAGAGCAAATCTTGTTACTCTAATTGCAGGTCAGATGTCGACACAAGAAGCATTGACTATGTCTGAGGATATATCAAGTACTCTGGCTAAAAATACAAAGACCCAACAAACACGTAGGATAGATGCTACAGATATTGAAAAAACATTATCGACATATTATAAAACAAAAGCAAATCTAGATATTATTGGTCTTAAAACTGTCAAGAGATGGCGTTATAAGCTACCAGGTACTGAGAATATTGTCTATGGTGTAGTACTTAAATGGGATCCTAAGCAAGTGGCTACAGCTAATAAGATTAAAAACTTTAGCTATGATGAGTATCGTAAGCAAAATACTCAAAATGCTGAAAGTGGTCAAAGTTCTCTAAATGGTAAGATAATTATCAGACAAAGTGATGATAATAAGTACCTAAACCAATACTAAGGTCTTGATCATGCAAAAAAGATTAATTACTCTTTTAGTATCATCCGTAATTTTTGTCACAGCTACAGCTATTACTGCACAGCATCCTTTAGCAAGTACTAGTATGCTCTCCTCAGCTAGTGCAACTATGATTTCTGCGAGCTCTATGCTTAACTCAGCTAGTAGTATTGGTTATAAGGGTGTAGATGAGCGTAATAAACTAAAAATGTTTAGAGTAGCAATATTACCTTTTGACACAAAAGGTGCCAAGATAGATGGTAATATTGATCAAAAGCAACTCCAAACAGGTTTAAATAATAGTATCATTGCACAAATCACGCAGTCGCGTAAATTTAGAGTATCAAATCGTGATGTAAATGATGAGAAAGCTTATGAAAAAGAAGTTAAGCGTATACTTAACTCTGATACAGATAATGAGAAGGACAAGCTTAACCAAAAAATAGGCGCGGACTTTATCCTTACTGGTGATATCCTAAATCTAAATATAACTAAAAACAAAACCACATACTATGGTGAAGATTTTACGACACTAAATGTTTCTGCTACTGTAGCTTATCGTATGGTAGAGTTAGCGACAATGGAGGTTAAATGGTCAAATGTTGTTACTATTGAAGTACCAACAAATATTGCTAATCAATATGCTAACGCTGATGATGCTAATTATATGCAGCTGTTAAGTTATTTAGGTAAGCAGCTAGGTAAGACAATATCAGACCAAGTTATTGGAGCTATATATCCTCTTCAAGTCTTGAAAGTTGATGATGGTGAGATTTATTTTAATCAAGGTGGTAATAGAGTTATCAAAGGAAGTGTCTATGAAGTTCGTCAAGGTGGTGGGGTTACGCTAGATCCTGCTACTGGGCAACATATCGTACTTGATAGTAAAGTCTTAGCAAAAGTTAGAATTACCGATGTTATGCCTAAATATTCTATAGGTATTGTGATTGATGGTAGTCTAGCTAAAGTTCAACCAGGTTTACGCGCTTATCTAACCAAATAGCATTATGAAAGCCAAGAGTTGTTTACTACTACTGTTGTGTGGAATTACTTCTAGTTGTGCTACATTTAGTGGTAGTCATCCTAGTAAGGTTGGTAATGCTAAAAAAGCTATAGAAACTTGCCAATATAAGCCGATAGAAACTAAGTTTATAAAAACTTTTGATAATGATGGTGTGGATGCAGCGATTGGATTTTTAGAGACTGGTCGTTTTGAACAACTAATAGGTAATACAGCGTTATCGCAGAAAAAATATACCAAAGCAACTGATTATGTCGCTAAGTCAGAAGCTGAAGCAAAAATAAGAGTTAGAAATATTCTTAAAGATACTCAAGCAACACTGTTGAGTGATAAAGAAAGATATTATTATATATCTGATTATGAGATAACTTTTTTATATGCTTATCAAGCACTTAATTATCTAAAACAGCATGATTTAGAAAATGCTGCTGTAAGTATCCGTAATCTATCATATGCACAGTATGCAACATTTCAAGCTAAGGATTTAGCTGCTCAAACTCGTAAAACAAATTATCAAGAGCTAAGTCATGTCAATTCTAGGCAGATATCATCAAATATCACCAGCGCAAAACAATATAGACAGCTAGCAGCTATCGCTAACAGAGTAAAAAACTCTTATGAGAATGCTTTTGGCTATTATTTAGAAGCAATAATATACCAATCATATGATACAGATTTAAATAATGCTAATCTATCAATGAGTAACGCATTTAGGGTTGTGCCAGATAATCCATATGTCAGCGCAGATTACCAACAAATTAAAAAGGCCTTTGATAGCGGTGGCAATATCTATCCACAAGGACAAGGAAAACTTGTAATTATCTATGAAAGTGGTTGGGTTGAATCGCTAAAAAAATTTGATATACCGATAACTGTATTTTTTCAACAAGCTGGTGTGCAAAAAATTTCTTTGCCATACTACAGTTCTTATAATCTAGCACAAAGCGCAGATATTAAGATCTTTAGAGATAAGAAGCTTATCGAACATGGCAAGAGTGCTTTATTAGTTGACACTACAGCAATGGCAGCCAAATCTTTGGCTGATCAATTCCCTGCGATTGTGACAAGAGAAGTTTTGCGCTTAGTTGCTAAAACAGCAATTTCTGTAGCAGCAATTAGATCTTCTGGAGACTATGCAGCTTTAGCCGCTATCGGTACATCTATTTACAACTTGACAACGACTCAAGCAGACCAGAGAAGCTGGAATCTATTACCTAAGAATGTTGATTTATTTTCTAAAAATTTAGCTGCAGGTAGTTACACTCTAAAAATTAATAATAAGTCTACAACTATCACGCTACAACCTCAAAAAATAACACTTGTATGGCTAATTAAAGAAGGTTGTTATGAGCGGATTTTATTAAATCAAGTTGTGTGATATCTAACAAATCTTAGTTAACTAAGAAATTTCTAAAGATAATATTCCAAAGCTGCTCAATTTTGTCACTAACAGGTAAATCTGGATAGGTTATCTTAGGTAAAGTTTGCTGATTAGTTGATGCAACCAAAGCCTCCAACTCAGCAATAATCTCAACATCTATTTAACTATGAAAAGTTCATAAATATATTTGCAATCAGCAATTAGCGATATATATTTATATCTAACACAGTTTTTAAAACGATGTAATTAATTATGAATAGATATATTGCCAACACAGTAGTCATGGTCGAGCCAAAATATTTTTGCTTTAATCAAGAGACTTCAGTTAATAATGCTTTTCAAAATCAATTAGATATTTCAAATGATGAGCTACAAAGTAGAGTTATACGTGAGTTTGAAAATATGGTTGCAAAAATTCGTACCAATGGTATCGAGGTTATCGTTTTAAAATCAAATCCAAATACCCCAGATGCAGTTTTTCCTAATAATTGGTTTTCAACCCATATCATAGATAACCAGCCATATATTTTTATATACCCAATGTATACACGAAATCGCCGCCACGAAGTTCAAGTTGATAATTTGTTAGTGCAACTTAACAAGCTTACAACAACTAACTATAAGGTTGTAGACTTTCGTGGTGATTATTCAAAAGCTCTTGAAGGAACAGGAGTATTTATATTTGATCATGAGTTCAAAATTGCTTATATGTCATTATCTCCAAGAGCAAATGCTCAATTAGCACAACAAGTTTGTAATAAATTAGGTTATAAACTAGTTACATTTACAAGTTATGATAAAAAGGGACCTATTTACCATACAAATGTGATGTTAAGTATAGGTGAGCATTTAGCTGTAGTTTGCCTTGAGTCTATAAAATCAGCTCCCCAAAGAGAGCTTGTCATAAAGAACCTTCAGCAATCCAATAAAGAAATAATAGATATATCCTTAGATCAGATGTACCAAATGTGTGGCAATGTTTTAGAAGTCAAAAATAAAGATGATAAAAGCTTTTTATTACTCTCGCAAACTGCGTATAAAGGTTTTTCTCAAAGTCAATTAGCAATGATTGATAAATATGCAACGCCTATAGCTTGCGATATTACAAATATCGAAGTAGTTGGTGGTGGCAGTGCTAGATGTATGCTAGCAGAGATTTTTTATAACTAGTTTAGTTATTTAATTTAATTAAACTTTTAGCTTATACAGAGTACTATTTTTAACAGCCTATCTGGCTTATAAATTACTTTATATAGTATAATTACTCTAGTTCTTAATTTTTCATAGTAACACAATATTAGCAACTGATTTTTATGATATGTTAGTGATGGTTATGTTTTAGCAGTGGCAAAGAGATCATCTCGATATAAATATTTGCAAGTATTAAATATCTAAACTACAATGACACAAGTTAGCGATTAATGATTATTTAGAGGTAATATGAGAATTTTATCAGTCCAAGATATGGTAAAAATAGTGCAAAATCATGGTTTTAATAATTTCATAATAGATCTTGTTGAGTATACAAAACAAGACTTTATTAGATGGAGTGAATTTGATAAGTCACCACGTTATGCAGCACATGTACCAGGTGGTGTTTTAGAGCTTATGCCGACAGCAGATAAGAAACTATTTTCCCATAAGTATGTAAATGGTCATCCAGGTAATCCAAAATATGGTAAACAAACAGTAATTGCTACAGGACAGCTTAGTGAAATCAAGCATGGCTATCCGCTATTAATATCTGAGATGACAATTCTTACAGCACTAAGAACGGCAGCTGCAACAGTTTTAGCAACTGATTATCTAGCACGTAAAGATAGTAAAACGATGGCGCTAATAGGTACTGGAGCACAGAGTGAGTTTCAAACTTTAGCACATAAATTGATTAGACCTATACAGACAGTTAGATATTTCGATACAGATCCACAAGCTATGAAAAAATATGCTAATAATATGAAAGATGTCGACCTTGAATTTATAGCATGTGATAGTGCCAAAGAGGCTTGCGAAGGTGCTGATATTATCGTTGTATGTACCGCTTGTAAGCTTCATGCAATTGTTATTGAAAATGACTGGGTCAAGGAAGGTGTCCATATCAGTGGTCTAGGTGGTGATTGCCCTGGTAAAACTGAGCTTGATATGGATATCCTATTTAGAGGGAAGGTTGTAGTTGAATATAAAGAGCAATCAATGATTGAGGGCGAAATTCAAAACTTATCTCCGCAAGAAGTAAAGCAAGTGCTTCATGCTGAAGTTTGGGAGATCTTAACAGGTAAGAAAAAAGGGCGAGAAAATGATAAGGAAATCACAATCTATGATTCTGTAGGTTTCGCAATTGAAGATTTCTCCGCTTTACGCTTAACTTTAGATCTAGCTGAGAAATATGATATTGGCAGTCAGATGGATATGGTTCCACCAATAAAAAACCCTAAAAACTTATTTTCAGTCCTTTAATCTGTATTTATTATTTTATTCTCATCCTATATAAGTTTATAATTTCTATTATTTACTAGTAAATTCTGCTATGTGTTTTGATAACCTACTTTTAATGACAGATAGTTATAAACATTCACATCCGTATCAATATCCTAAAGATACTAACTATCTGCATTTTTATCTAGAAAGTCGCGGTACAACAAATAAAGACTTAGGTAGTCATACTAAGTTTTTTGGCTTGCAATACTATATAAAAAAATATTTATCTCAGCCAATAACTCAACAAATGATAGATGCTGCAGAAAAAGTCCTACTAGCTCATGGTTTACCATTTTATCGATCTGGATTTGAGAAGATATTAAATAATCACAATGGCTATTTGCCAATTAGAATCCGCGCAGTTAAAGAAGGTAGTCTAGTTCCTTTGCATAATGTGTTGATGACCATAGAAAGTACTGATAAAGAACTCTTTTGGTTACCTGGCTTTGTCGAGACTTTACTTCTAAAAGTATGGTATCCAACTACTGTGGCAACAATTAGCTTTAATATAAAGCAGGTAATAAAAAAATATCTGCTTGAGACAGCAGATAGTCTGGATAAATTAAACTTTATGCTTCATGATTTCGGTTATAGAGGTGTTTCATCAGAGGAATCAGCTGGAATTGGTGGTGCAGCACATCTAACTAATTTTCTAGGTACAGATACATTAGCTGCGTTGCGTGTTTGCAAAGAGTACTATGGTGAAGAAATGGCTGGATTTTCAATCCCTGCGAGCGAACATTCTACTATGACAAGCTGGGGTGTTGGCACTGAGTGTGAGCGTCAAGCTTTTGAAAATATGATAACGCAATTTGGTGATAATAGTGTTTTATATGCTTGTGTTTCTGACAGTTGGGACTTTAAAAAAGCAATTCAAACATGGCTTGATTTAAAAGATAAAGTTACAGCTAAAAAAGCAAACTTAGTTATTCGCCCTGATTCCGGAGATGCTGTGGATAATATTCTATATGCACTGCGTGAGTTAGATAAAGGTTATGGTAGTACATTAAACTCTAAAGGATACAAGGTTTTAAATAGAGTTGCTTTGATTCAAGGTGATGGTGTAAGTATTAGTTTAGCAAGAAAAGTTCTATTGGCGATGAAAAATCAAGGTTACTCAGTAGAGAATATTGCTTTTGGTATGGGTGGGGCGCTGCTGCAGGGTAATCATGAATCATCAATAAATAGAGATAGTTTCAAATTTGCAATCAAGTGTTCAGCAATTATACGTGGTAATACTTTACTAGGTGTTAAAAAAGAGCCTATTACAGATCTAGCTAAAAAATCAAAACAGGGACGTCTTGATTTGATAAAAGATGCTAAGGGAAATTATAAAACTATAGTTCTTGATGGTAGTTATGCTCTTGGTGAGTATCACCATGATACACAACTACAAACGTATTATGACAATGGTGAAATCAAGTTTAAGCAAAGTTTAGCAGAGATTCGCAAATATAGTAACTGAAAAGTAATCTATTTTACTTACCTTTTAAAAAATCAAAAAGTGCGAAGAGCATTTATATATTAGACTAACATCTACTAGTCAAAAAAAATTGTGATTTAAGAGAACAGCTTTACACTATTAAAGAAGATCATCATATAATTAACCAGATGAAAAAATAAGAAGATTTGATAAGAAAAAATTAAACTTGAAAGTACAGGAATATATGCTGATACTCAGCTTGAAGAATCTAAGAAGCAAAGACTTGAGATTAAATAGTATGATCTACAAAGCACTCAAAAATTAATTTAATAAGTTTGTCAACTTAAAATTTATTTAAATATTTTTGTATTTTTTCTAATTATATGTTAAAAATTTAGCTATATATAATATGTTTTTATACTTATAAGTAGGAATTTTTGTCTAACTAAAAGTTTTAATTTTTTTATTAATTGAAGAGGTTTAGATGCTAGTAACTAAATATCAAAGGTTAGTTATAACTTTAATAATCCTAACTGGGATTTGTTCAGGTTTTGATATCGGAGTAATATCTGGAACATTACCAATGATAAAGAGCGAGTTATCTCTTAATTTGACTGAGTTATCTGAAATTGCTGGAATCGTATTTTTCGGGGCACTTTTCTCAAAATTTACCTCAGGGCCATTGATGGATTTTTTAAGTAGAAAAAATGTCATAGCTTTTGGTGCTTTTTTATTTACAACTTCTATGATTTTAATGATGTTCTCTAATACCTATACAACGCTTATGTTATCAAGGTTGTTACAGGGTATTTCTATCGGTTTTTTACTAACAGTAATTCCTGTTTATATTTCAGAAACTAGTGTTGCTAAATTTAGAGGTAGAGCAATGGCTATATTCCAATTATCCTTAGTTTCTGGAATTTTTTTGGCTAACCTTTTTGCCAGCTTATTCGTGACAAGTCTTGGTTGGAGATTTATTTTTGCCTGTGCTATTCCATTTTCTATATTACTTTTTGTCACAAGTCTTTTAGCACCATTTTCGCCATCGTGGTTAATTTTAAAAGGTAAAAATGAACAAGCATTGACTATCAGTGAGAAGTTAGCATTAAAAGTTCAACATTCATTAAGTGAAAAAAATAAAATTGGCTTCTTTGAATTCATCAAAATAGTTATTAAACAGAAATACTATCTTTCTATACTATTGATTAGTTTGATGGCTGTTTTAAATGGATTTGTTGGTATAAATGTTTTTATAAGCTATGGGCCGACAATTTTTGGCCAACTTGGTAGTTGTCCTAAGTGTGATCCAACTTATTACGGCTTAGCAATGACTCTGATTAATCTTGTAGCGACAGTATGTGGATTATTCCTTGTTGATATTATTGGTAGACGAAAACTTATCATTGCTGGATTATTTATATCATTTTTAGCAATATTTACGATGATTTTTTGCGTTACGGCAGGATCTAATAATTTAGCTTTACTTATGTTGATTATAGTAGTGTTTGGTGGAGCTGTAGGTCCTGGAGTATGTATTTGGTTAATTCTATCAGAAGTACTTCCTGTACATATCCGTGGTATTGGTATATCTGTAGCTCTTGTTTCAAAAGCTTTGATAGAAAGTATGTTTATTTCAAGATTTTTGGATCTTACACATAATTATGGTTATGCGCCAGTATTATATTTTATGGGCATTTGTATCTTTGCATTTATTATCGTTGTATATAAGTTTCTGCCAGAAATGGCAAACAAAGAGCTTATCTAAGCTTTTATTTTAAGTGAGCAATTAAATCATCAAGATTATAGCTAGCGATATCTTTTTGCTTGGCATGATTTTCTTCTAAGAGAGCGAAATCAGCATCTGCATAAGCACATAAATCGCCTTTTTCATTATAAATATCAACTTTTATCCATACAGTTGAGTGACCTTTACGGATAATAGTTGTCTTAAATATGTGTGTTAGTTTGCTATAGGTTGGTTTTAGATATTTAATATTTAAGTTGCGTGTCATACAAAATGATCTACTAGCACTTAAAACATGTTTACCAAGAATATCATCGCAGATTAGTGCAATAATACCACCGTGAATTACATTATCCCAGCCAACATGATTAGGTAGGCACTTAAACTTGGTATACATATGATCACCGATGTGGTACAAAGGAAGTTGTACACCAAGAGGGTTTTTATCTATGCTACTAAAGCAAGTAAAATTCCACGGAAAATCAATGGGTGTGTAATTATTTAAATCTATCATCTTAGTCAGCCTACAAGTTATTTAGAATTGGTCGTATAAGTTTCGCTACTTACTGCGTAAGCTGTAGCGACATACTTTTTACATAGCAGGAAAAGTATGCAAAACTGCTTAGCACTACGCTTACATGGCTTGAGTAAATCGAAAATAAAAAACTCGCTATATTCAAACAATTTTATTTTCTGATCTTTTACTTCATAAGCTATTTACCGCTAATGTGTATTTAAAACTACATTAAAATCTTATTATTTTTTAGCAAGCCTCAATAATACCTGCAGCACCCATACCGGTACCAATACACATTGTAATCATAGCATATTTTTTACCTGTGCGGCGTAGTCCATGTAGAGCTTTGACGGTTAGTATCGTTCCAGTTGCGCCAAGTGGGTGACCTAAAGCAATAGCACCACCACATGGATTCACCTTGTTCTTATCAAGCTTTAAATCATTAATAACTGCTAATGATTGGGCAGCAAAAGCTTCATTTAGCTCAATCCAGTCAATATCATCAATGTTTAGATTAGTTTGTTTAAGCACTTTAGGGATAGCCTTAATTGGTCCTATCCCCATAATGCGAGGATCAACACCAGTTACAGCAAATCCTAGAAATTTACCTAGAGGCTTTAGGTTGTGTTCTTTGAGATATTTTTCACTAACTAAAACTACAGCAGCTGCACCATCTGATACCTGTGAGCTATTACCTGCAGTAACTGAACCACCATTTGCAAAAGCTGTTTTTAACTTAGCTAAAGCTTCTAAAGACGTATCTTTACGCGCCCCTTCATCTACTGTTATAGTTTCTTTGTGATTAATGATGTCACCTGTTTCTTCATTCGGCTTAAGATGATCAACATCAATAGCCAAAATTTCATCTTTAAAATAACCATTTTCAATGGCATTGATGGCCTTTTGATGACTTTCAAGGGCAAAAGCATCTTGATCTTTGCGTGATACATCCCAATCTTTAGCAACCATTTCTGCAGTGATACCCATACCATAGGCTATAGCAATATTTTCATCTTTAGCAAAGATTTCTTTACTAAAAGACATTTTATTACCACCAAATGGGATCATGCTCATGCTTTCTACACCAGCACCAATAGCAACATCGATATTTCCTTGCGCTATTTCATTAGCTGCAATAGCGATAGATTGTAAGCCAGAGCTACAATAACGGTTAATTGTAAAAGCAGGGACAGTATTAGGTAATCCTGCTAAGAGAGATGAGATCCTAGCTACATTGAGTCCTTGTTCAGCTTCAGGCATAGCACAACCAACAACTATATCTTCTATATCTTTAGGATCAATATTAGATTCTGCAACAGTCTTTCTAAGTACATCCGCTAGTAGTTCGTCAGGACGTTTTTTTGCAAAACCACCTTTTTTACCTTTCGTAACAGCTGAGCGTTTTGCAGCGACTATATATACATTTTCACTCATGACAATTACTCCTTAATTTCTTAGTGGTTTGCCAGTTTCTAGCATATATTTCATTCTAGCCTCTGTTTTTTCCGATACTGCAAGTTCTTTGAAGTTTATTAGTTCTCTTTCTAGGAGCCAATCTTCAGAGACTTCAGTATCTTTTTCTATTTGACCACCACACATTGTATCAGCTAGGTTTACAGCAATTTTATAATCATGTTCAGATATTTGATTACCATCACGCATATTTACAAGTAAAGCTTTAATTGTAGCAATACCAGTTTCACCAAAGACAGAGACTTTTTGTTTTAAAGGTGGTTGGTAACCAGCCAAAGCCATAAGTTGAGCTTTTTTAATAGCTACTAGTAAGATTTCTTTAGTATTCATAACAATTATGTCATCATCGCGTAAAAAGCCCATTTCTTTGGCTTCATAAGCGCTTTTAGCAACTTGTGCTAGAGCAAGATTTCTATAACGACGCTCAAAGTCTTTCCAGTGGTCTTGAGCTTGTGATGCTCTAACAGCCATTTCTTTAGAGCCACCCCAACCAGGAATAATTCCAACTGCAGCTTCAACTAAACCAATATAACTTTCATATGCAGCAACAGCAGCATCACTATGGAGAATGGTTTCACAACCTCCACCAAATGCAAAACTTTTGACTGCTGCTACAACAGGTATTTTGCTATAGCGCAATTTTTGGCTAATAATTTTATGCCCTTTGCGAATAACTTCTTCAATAGCAGCTTCACCATTCATTGCGAATTTGATACCGAATTCTTCTAAATTAGCACCTACTGAAAAAACATCTTGCTCTTGCCAAATAACAATTGCATCAAGTTTTTCTTCAGCATAATTAATAGCTGCAGATATGCCATCTAAAACATCATCGCCAATAGCGCACATTTTGCTCTTAAATGATAATATCCCTATATTATTATAATCATCTATTTGCCATAGTTTGACACCATCATTTTCATAAAGTGTTTGGGTAGCTAATGTGCTCGTGTGCTCAACTATATTATCAGTAAACAGCTGGCGTTTATAGACATCTAGGCTATTACGAGATATTAGTGTTTTATCATCGAAACTAAATTCTTTATTGTTTTGATAAACACCAATATCTAGAGTATCAACCCAACTAGGTAGAATATTTTTTGATAATGCTTTGCCTGTTGAGATATCTTCTTTTAGCCAATTAGCTACTTTATGCCAGCCAGCAAGTTGCCATATCTCAAAAATACCTTGCTTCCAGCCAAACCCCCAACGAATTGCCAAATCCATATCTTTGGGAAAATTAGAGATATCTCCTACTAGATGAGCAGCATATAAGAACATCTCTCTAAAGGTTGCCCATAAAAATTGAGCTTGGGTGTTATTACTATTGCGTAAACCTTCAAGCTTTTTCGACCAGTCTTTTTCAGCTAAAATTTCTAAAACTTCTTTATCAGCTTTTTTATTAGAGAGACGATATTCTTTTGTGTTTAAATCAAGTACTGTGATACCATCTGCTTCTTTTATGTATAAGCCTTTTTTAGTTTTTTGACCAAGTGAACCATTATTAATTAGACTTTGAATCCAGTCAGGAGTTTGATATAACTTTTGCCAACCATCTTCAAGATTATCTTTCATGGTTTCTACTACATGAGATAATACGTCTAATCCAACTAAGTCAGCAGTTCTATAAGTAGCACTTTTAGCACGCCCGAGCTTTTTACCTGTAAGCTCATCTACTACCTCTAAAGGGATATTCAACTGCTCAGTGTAATAGCAAGTTACAAGCATTGAAAAGACACCTAAGCGGTTTGCGATGAAATTTGGGGTATCTTTAGCGCGGATAATACTTTTTCCGAGTTTCTCTACTAAGAATGTTTCTAGTTTGTCTAAAATTTCAGTATTAGTATTTGTATGTGGAATTAACTCAACTAGAGGCATATATCGAGGAGGGTTAAAAAAGTGCACCCCACAGAAATTAATTTTTAGATTTTCAGGTAACACTTGAGCAAGCTTTGTGATACTTAGCCCAGAAGTATTCGATGCTAAAATAGCATTTTCTTTTAATTGACCAGCAATTTTTATATATAAGCTTTCTTTTATGTCTAAGCGTTCAGCTACAGCTTCAATAACTAAATCACAATCTGCCAAAAGATCAAGATTATCTTCGTAGTTTGCCGGAGTAATATACTTGATAGCATCTTTTGAACCAAAAGGGGCAGGATTAAGCTTAGTGAGCTTTGCTAAAGAATTTTCAATAATAGCATTAGGGCTACCTTCTGGAGATTTTAAATCAAAAAGCACAACCGGCAATCTAGCATTTGCAAAGTGAGCAGCAATTTGTGCCCCCATTGTTCCGGCACCAAGAACAGCAATTTTATCAATAGCTTGGCGCTGTGATTTATGTTCTACAGGTTCCAGTTTATTTGCCACTGTGGTTGGCTTACTACTATCACTTTCTCCAGCAGGAAGATATTCATTGCCAAAAACCTTCAAATAACCGCGCATAGCTTCTTCTTTTGACATACCTTTAATAGCATCCCAAGCCATCCATTTAGCGCGTTCAACCATTTTTAAAGCCGAAGGTTTCTTAGTGTTGTTATCGCCTTCTTTAACTTGCTTATAAAAAGCATAGAGCTTTAATTTTTGGCTATTGTCAGGCTTGAAATCAATAGTTGCATCACGAACTGCTTTTAGCATCTCTTCAAATTTTTTTTCTAACTCAGTCATTTTGCCTCCTTGAGGTCGCTGTTTACCTACCTTTACAAATAGATTCCGTACTTATAACTAAACGAAACAATAATTCAATCTAACGATTATTCTCCTTTGTTTGTTTATTGTGCTTATTTTGCCATTCAGGGTGTGCATTTTTAGGTCCTAGAGTATAATCATCGAACTCATCAGTTTGAATAATATTATCAACCTTAGTAAGCATTTCTTTAACAGCATTAGCCTCTTGTTGTGAGATAATTTTATTTTCTAGCGCCACATCAATACAGTTTGACCAGCTGGTTTTAGGTAATTTATCAGCCTTAATCGCATCAGTTATCTTTTTCTTGATAGTATGAGTTGCTAACGATGCTAAATATGCATTTTCAACTCTACCGATTGGATCATTATCATCATTAGGAATATAACATTTATCCTTCATCGATTGTCTAGTGTTACTGTTACTAACTAATGATTTACAGATTTGTGCTTCAAGTTTGTCTGAAGGCCTTCTGAATTTTTTACCATATGGAAAAACAAAAAGCTTCATTTTGGTTGCAAATAATCTATTTGGGAAGTTTCTAAATAGATCTAGCATTGCTTGTTGGGCTTGGTATAGACAATGTTGGATACTCCAATCGACAAAAATGTCATCACTTTGAGGTTCTCCTGAGTCTTTGTAGTATTTCAATACTGCAGCTGCCATATACAAGTAACTCATAATGTCGCCAAGACGAGCTGATAATCTTTCTTTACGCTTTAGTCCTGCACCTAACACTGTGATTGAAATATCATTAACATAAGAGTAAGCTGTACTCATATGTGAAATATAGCGATAGTAACGCTTAAACTTAGAAGGGTAACTAGGAGCTGTGAAACCACCACTTAAACCATACCAAAGTGTGCGTGTACCGTTGAGAGCCATATATTTAAAATGACTTTTAAAATTACTAATAAATTGCTCTTCATCATCATTCATTAAGCTTTCTATTTCACTACGAATGTATGGGTGACATTTCATTGCTCCTTGACCAAAGATCATCAAGTTTCGCGTCATAATATTCGCACCCTCAACAGTTATACCAATTGGGGTAGCCATATATGGAATCGCAAGGTAGTTATTTGGTCCCATTATAATTGCACGACCACCATGAATATCCATCGCATTGTTGATAGTAATACGCCCCATCTCAGTTAGATGATATTTTGCAATTGCCGATGATACTGATGGTCGAATACCGCTATCAACAGCTGCGACTGTAAATTGGCGAGTTGCATTAGCAATATATGCAAACCCAGCAATTTCAGCGAGTTTTTCTTGAACCCCTTCAAATTGTGCAATAGGGACTTTAAATTGTTCACGCACACTAGCATAAGCTGAGGTCATAACTGTAGACATTAGGGTATTAGCTGTGCCACAGGCTGGTAATGAAATTGCTCTACCTATAGATAAGCATTCAACAAGCATACGCCAGCCTTCACCAGCCATTTTTTGTCCACCAATTATCCAATCAATCGGAATAAAAACATCCTTAGCTTTGATATAACCATTCATAAAAGCTTGTCCTAGTGGGAAACCACGTCTGCCAATTTCTAGACCTTTATGATTATATGGTAGTAGTGCACATGTTATGCCTTCTTTACCGTTGCCATCAAGCAGGTTATCAGGATCTTGTAATTGAAAAGCTAGGCCAACTAGGGTAGCTATAGGAGCTAATGTGATATAGCGTTTATTAATATTTTTTAGCTTAATACCGAGAGTTTTTTGACCGTTAAAATCTTCATGGCAAACAATACCATAATCAGGTAGTGAGGTTGCATCAGACCCGGCTTTAGGGCCAGTTAATGCAAAACATGGTATCTCTTGACCAGTTGCTAGTCTGGGCAGATAATGAACTTTTTGCTCATCTGTTCCATAATGAACTAAAAGTTCACCAGGACCTAGTGAGTTTGGCACCATCACCGTAATAGCAGCGGTGACACTTTTTGTTGCTAGTTTCATCACAATCTCAGAATGAGCAGCAGCTGAGAATCCTTTACCACCGTAGTCCTTACCAATGACCAAGCCTAAGAAACCTTTAGTTCGGATAAAATCCCAAGCCTCAACACTCAAGTCTTTTTCTTGATAATTAATCTTCCAATCATCAATTAGCTCACATAATTGAGTTGTTTCATTTTCTAGAAATGATCTCTCCTCATCTGTTAGTTCAAATTTTTTTAAGCTATGTAGCTTATTAAAATCAGGTTTACCTTGAAATATATCTTGCTCAAACCAATTATCACCAGCATTAAGGGCAGTTTGTTCTGTTTGCGAAATTGCCGGCGTGGCTTTTTTGGCTATCTTATAAATCTTGTTGAACATTTTAGCTCCTTAAGCAGCAAGCTGTTTAATTTATTTATTGTTCATACTTCTCAGCATATTCTTTTTGTAATGCATTTACATCTATTTTTCCAACAGTATTTTTAGGTAACTCATCTTTGAAGATTATTTTTCGTGGTAATTTGTAGTGAGCTAGTTTAGTCTCACAGTACTTAATTATTTGTTTTTCGGTTAATTTACTGCTTTGTTTAACGACCACGAAAGCGACAGGCATTTCACCTGTTTCATCAGAATGCCCTCTAATAACTGCTGCATCTTCGATTTCAGCTTTTTCGGTTAGTACAAGCTCAATTTCTTTAGGAAAAACATTAAAACCCGAGACGATAATCATGTGCTTTATCCGTCCTGATATTACTAAACGACCTTGCTCATCGATATAACCCATATCGCCAGTTTTTAGCCAGCCATCTTCGGTAAAATGCTCTTTGTTTATTTCTGGTAAACTCCAAAAACCAGGGGATTTTTGTGGTCCAGTAACCCAAATCTCACCTATCTGACCTGGTGGTAACTCATTACCTTTATCATCATAGATTCTAATATCAGTATTTGGTAGTGGAAAGCCAACAGTACCATTGAAGTCAGAGTCTTCAAGAGAATTGACAGTGACTACAGGGGACATCTCAGATAATCCATAGCCTTCTTTAATCTCAATGCCGGTAACTTTTTTCCATTGATTCGCTACAGCTTCGAGAGTTGACATGCCACCACTTATAGATAGTTTAAAATTGTTAAATTTACTTTTTCTAAATTTTTCATTATTTAATAAAGCGATGTAAAGAGTATTTACACCAAAAATTGTCGAGAAATTATTTTTCCTCATTTGATTAACCAAACTTTTGATATTTCTTGGATTAGGGATAAGAATCTGTAAGGCACCTGAGAAATAAAACAGAAATAAATTAGCTGTTAGACTAAATATGTGGTATATCGGTAGCGCGTTGATAACTATTTGTTCACTGAGATTTACATCAAAGCCTTCTGTCCAAGCTTTTATCTGATAGATATTTGCAACAATATTTCTATGCAAGAGAATTGTGCCTTTAGGTGTGCCAGTGGTGCCACTTGAATATTGCAATGCAGCGATATCATCAGGAGTTATGACAATTTTTGAGTAGTCTGGTTTATGCTCTGAGCTTATTGCAGCTGCAAAAGTATCAAATTTGTCTTTTGTGTATTTATTTTTCATACCTTTAAGATATCTTGCTACAAAAGAGATTATTTGCTTCTTAGGGCTTGGGTAAAGATCTGCAAGTTTTGTAATCATCAGATGTTTTAAGTCTTTACACTCATCTGCAATTGCCTCAACATTATGAGCTAATGTTGAAAGCACGATAATTCCTTTTGCCTTTGAATCTTGGAGAATTCCTTTAATTTCCCTGCTGGTATAGAGTGGATTTATATTGATAAAAACACAACCTAGCTTTATCAAAGCAAAAATTACCACAGGGAACTGTAAAATATTCGGCAGCATAATCGCAATATGGTCACCTTTTTGGAGATGCCAGTTGTTTTGTAAGAAACCAGCAAACTTATCAGTATAGTTATCAACATCACTAAATGTTATTTTCTCACCGTGACATACTAGTGCATCATCATTAGCAAAATCTTGATTTGCACTTTTGAGCATATCATTTAAGGTTATATTAGGAATATCTATAGAGAGAGGTACTTGTTTGGGGTAGTTTTTGTGCCATAGTTTAGTATTCATAAAGACCTCCTGATACTATTTAAATTAGTTGTTAAATTTATTTTTTATCTTCTGAGCCTTCAAACATTTTTAAAAACAACTTATTAACTACTAACAAACTTATTATATAGCATTTAGTTATATTGATACATTAAATAAACTTAATTGGATTATTTTTTTATGACTTCTACACCAATGTAATTTATAATGAGAGATATTGTAAGCGCATTCATTATTATTATGAAAATTTATCATAATCCAAAATGTTCAAAATCACGCCAAGCTAAGCAAATTCTAGACCAAAACAATATCGACTATGACATACACCTATATCTAGATAATCCTTTATCAAAAGATGAGATCAAAGCATTACTTGAAAAGCTTAATCTCTCGATAAAAGATATAATTCGTAAGAAAGAGAATATTTGGAAAGAAAACTTTAGCGATAAAGAGTTTACAGAAAGTCAGCTTATTGAGATTGTAGCTGCTAATCCTAGGCTTTTAGAACGACCAATAATTGAGCATAAAGGTTTTGCAATAATTGCAAGGTCTGATGAGAAAATACAAGAGATATTAAACACCTACTAAGTTTTATGTTAGTATTTGAAAAATGAAATTCTATCTATAGGGAGATTTTATGCATAAAATATTTTATACATTTACAGATGAAGCGCCAGCATTGGCAACTGGGTCTTTTTTACCAATAGTTGAGAGCTTTACTAAGGTAGCTGAAATCAAGCTAGAAACAAAAGATATTTCTCTAGCAGCACGTATTCTAGCAAATTTTAATGACTATCTAAGTGATGAGCAAAAGCAAGCTGATGATTTGACGATACTAGGAGAACTAGCGAAAACCCCTGATGCAAATATTATTAAGTTGCCGAATATTAGTGCTTCAATTCCACAATTGACAGCGGCAATTAAAGAACTTCAGTCAAAAGGTTATAAAATACCTGACTATCCTTTTGAGCCAAAAGATGACAAAGATCAAGAGATTAAAAGCCGGTATGCAAAAGTCTTAGGTAGTGCAGTAAACCCAGTTTTAAGAGAAGGTAACTCTGATCGCAGAGTAGCTGATGCTGTTAAGAAATATGCTGAAAAACACCCGCACTTTATGGGTGAGTGGACAAAAGATTCAAAATCACATGTTGTGAGCATGACTAATAATGACTTCTATGCTAATGAGAAGTCGTATGTTGTTCCACAAGCGACTACTATGAAGATTGTACATACAGATACTAAAGGCACTCAATCAGTTCTTAAAGATAATCTTGCACTAGAAGAAAAAGAAATTGTTGATGCTACTAAGATATCTATTAAAGCTTTGAGAGAGTTCTATAAAACTGAAATCGCTAAAGCTAAAAAAGAGGGGACTCTATTATCGCTTCATCTAAAAGCTACAATGATGAAAGTTTCTGACCCAATATTATTTGGTCATGCTGTAGAGATTTTCTTTGAAGATGTTTTCAAAAAATATGCCAAAGAATTTAAAGAGCTTGGTGTCAATCCGCGTAATGGTTGGGGTGATGCGCTTGAGAAGATTAAACAGCTGCCTCAAGATCTTCAAGACAAAATCAATACTGATATTGAGAAAGTATTTGCTAAGCAACCTGATATAGCAATGGTAAACTCTGATAAGGGTATTACCAATCTTAATGTGCCAAGTGATGTAATTATTGATGCCTCAATGCCAGCAGCTATTCGTGCATCTGGTAAAATGTGGAACAAAGCTGGCAAGCTTCAAGATATGAAAGCGATGATTCCAGATAGATGTTATGCGGGTGTATATGCTGTAACTATCGATTTCTGTAAAGAAAATGGTGCTTTTGATGTTGCGACTATGGGCGATGTTGCTAATGTGGGTCTAATGGCGAAAAAGGCTGAAGAGTATGGCTCACATGATAAGACATTCGAAATCCAAGCAGATGGAAAAGTAGAGGTTATCGACGCTGGTGGTAAAGTGATATTTGAACATCAAGTCGATAAGGGAGATATTTGGCGTGCTTGTCAGACAAAAGATATCGCTGTCAAAGATTGGGTTAAACTAGCTGTTAATAGAGCTAAAATTACCCAGAATCCAGCAATCTTTTGGTTAGATTCAAAAAGAGCGCATGATAGAAACCTAATTGCCAAGGTTAATGAATATCTAATCTTACATGATACAACTGGTTTAGATATCCAAATCCTATCACCAATAGAGGCAACCAAGTACTCCTTAAAGAGAATGAAAGCCGGTAAAAATACAATTTCTGTTACAGGCAATGTCTTGAGAGATTACTTAACAGATCTTTTCCCAATTCTAGAGCTTGGCACAAGTGCTAAAATGCTGTCAATTGTTCCGCTTCTAGCAGGTGGTGGCTTATTTGAAACTGGTGCTGGTGGTTCTGCACCTAAGCATGTTGAGCAGCTTATTGAAGAAAATCACTTAAGATGGGATTCTTTAGGTGAGTTCTTAGCACTAGGAGCATCGTTAGAAGACTTGGCTATCAAGACAAGGGATGCTAAAATCAAGGTTTTAGCTGAGACATTAGCGCAAGCAAACAAAGATTTCTTAGATAATGATAAGTCACCACGTCGTAAAGTTGGTGAGCTTGACACTCGAGGAAGCCATTTTTATTTAGCTTTTTATTGGGTTAAAGCTCTCACTGAGCAAACTGGTAATCCAGAGTTAAAGGCTAAGTTTGCGCCAATTTATGCAGAGCTAAAAGCTAATAAAGATAAAATTGTCAAAGAGCTAAATAATGCTCAAGGCAAAAAAGTTGATGTTGGTGGCTACTATCATATGGATAGAGCAAAATTAGCTGCGGTAATGAGGCCTAGTAAAACTTTTAATATAATTTTGGCGCAAATATAAGGAAAAAAAGATAATGGCTGAGATTAAAAATGATGAGTATATAGAGATTAGTTTAACTAAAATCCTAGTAGGATTGTTTAGTAGGTTCCATGAACAAAAAAATTGAATAAAGCAGTTAAGTATATTTAAATAGTTTTGTGAAACAAAAAAACATACTTAACATATATGGAATATTACATATCAGAAACAAATTGGTCAACTATTTTAACTTTTCTAACAGCTCAAAAAGGATTGCATACAAAAGATGTAGTTAAGCTTAGAAGATTCATAGAAGCAGTGTTTTTTATC
This sequence comes from Francisella opportunistica, assembly GCF_003347135.1. Lineage (NCBI taxonomy): Bacteria > Pseudomonadati > Pseudomonadota > Gammaproteobacteria > Thiotrichales > Francisellaceae > Francisella > Francisella opportunistica. The sequence goes on from NZ_CP022377.1 coordinate 359,244, forward strand.
TTAAAAACAGGAGCTCAGTGGAAATATCTTCACAAGGATTATGGTAATAGTAGAGCCATCCATAAGCGTTATAAATACTGGGCTGACAAAGGTGTTTGGAATAATCTAATGACTTATGTTTCAGACATTGATTCACAACAGTTCATGATAGATTCACTATCTGTTAAAGCACATGCGTGTGCTAGTGGTTATGAGATAAATGGTAATGAAATCAATGCTTTGGGTAGAAGTGTGGGTGGCTTAACAACAAAGATTCATACTCTTACAGATGCTTTAGGAAATCCCGTTAGATTTATAATAACTGCTGGTAATGTCCATGATATTGTACCCTCACAACAACTCTTAGAAGGAATAACAAATGCTTATATTCTTGCTGATAAGGCATATTTCTCTGAAGAAAATATAAAATTCCTTGAGGAAAATAAAAATAAACCAGTCATTCCTGCTAGAGAAAACTATACCAAAGGCCATAATGTTGACTGGCATATTTATAAGGAAAGACATTTGATAGAGAACTTTTTCTCTAAAATTAAGCATTTTAGAAGGGTTTTCTCTAGGTTTGATAAGACTTGTTCTGCTTTCCTCGGCTTTATAGCATTAGCAAGCACCTTTATTTGGCTTAGATGATTTTTTTGTTCATGGAACCTAATATAAAGACATTTTTTGCGGTATTAATATTAGGTTGCTGTTTGACTGCGGCAGCAGCTTGGTTTTTTAGTCTAAGTTATACTTATTTGCAGATGATTCAACCACCATATTATCTAAAAGGTTATGTTAGTAATGAAGTTATCGCTAACAATAAGTTGAATATAATATTAGATAATCTTCTCCAAGATACGCAGCAGTCACAACCTGATAACAAAATTTTAAATGATATTGATATTATAAAACCTGGAGATGAGCTAAAGATAAAACCTAATAGAGATGAAAAATCTACCTATTTTGCATTATCAACGTCAGCTAAGTTAAGTGATAAAAGTACAGTTAATACACTTTTTAGTGACATTATGGAGAAATTCTCTAGTTCGGATATTGTGCAACGCCAGCTACAGTTATGGAAAGAAAATCTACAACAAACTCTAGCAGCTAACCAACAGAATATTGACAGATATAAACAAATTATAAAGAGTGATCAAGTTTATTTAAAACAGCTATTGGCTAGTAGAGATGTTGGTAGTTTACAAGGACAGACTTTATTAGCTAGTTATATGGATAGAATAAATAGCTATCAAAATAAAGTTTTTTCACTAGAAGATTCTCAGAGAGATTTAAAACTAAGTTTAGCAAGCTTACAATCAAAAGTAGTTGCAATTGGTAATATTATTTATGCAAAAAACTCTAAGCTATCTACAGTTAAACTAATAATAATTGGAGTGATATTATCAATCGTTATTGCGCTGTTGGCAGTTTTCTTGAAGATTATATTCTCTAAAGCAATTACTGAATATCGAAATCTTAAACAATAAGCTCAAATTGCTCTAATATTTAAATGTTTAAACAAAATATCGATACACTTCTTAACCAAATACCGACTAAACTACGCACTAAATATATAGCAATTCTGAAAACTAAAAAAAATCCAGATGTTGAGATTATTGCTGAGTTGGAGGCTTTGGTTGCATCGACTAATCAGCAAACTTTACCTAAGGTAACCTATCCAGACTTACCTGTTAGTGACAAAGTTGAGCAGATAAAAAACCTTATCAAAGAAAATCAGGTAATAATAGTAGCAGGTGAGACAGGTTCGGGTAAGTCAACACAGCTGCCTAAAATATGTCTAGAGCTTGGTTTGGGCAAGCGTGGTTTGATAGGACAAACTCAACCTAGGAGGCTTGCTGCTAGAGCTATAGCTGCTAGAGTTGCTGCAGAAATTGGTGATCAGTCAAAAGTTGCCTATAAAATTCGCTTTACTGATCAGACATCTGAAAATACTTTGATAAAAGTAATGACAGATGGTGTGCTCTTGTCAGAGATAAAAAACGATAGATTTTTGTCTCAATATGAAGCTATTATCATTGATGAGGCTCATGAGCGCAGTTTAAATGTCGACTTCTTACTTGGGTATATAAAGAAAATTTTAACTTTTAGACCTGATCTTAAGGTTATTATAACTTCTGCAACTATCGATTACCACAAGTTTATAAGATTCTTTAATAATGCTAAAGTTATTACAATCAGTGGTAGAACTTATCCGGTAGAAATCCGCTATCAAAATGATGAGGATTTTGCAGAGTTCTCACTGCAGGAAAGAATTCTATATGCTATTGATGAACTTGGTAGAGGTGATATTTTAGTTTTTCTACCAACAGAAAGAGATATTCATGAAACTTTAGCATATCTAAATAAACAAGATCTTAGGTTTACCGAAGTTTTATCTTTATTCTCTAGGCTATCAAATAAGGATCAAAACAAAATTTTTAATCCTGATGGTTCTACACGCAGAATTATTTTAGCGACAAATGTTGCTGAGACTTCTTTGACTGTGCCGCGCATAAAGTATGTTATAGATTCGGGCTTAGCTAGGGTGAGTAGGTATAGTTATCGTACCAAGGTGCAACGCTTACCAATAGAAAAAATCTCGCAAGCCAGTGCTAACCAAAGGGCAGGACGTTGTGGTAGGTTATCAGCAGGTATTTGTGTGCGACTATATAGTCAAGAAGATTTTAATAATCGTAAAGAGTATACAGAGCCGGAAATTTTGCGTACTAACTTAGCTGCTGTAATTTTACAGATGTTATTTTTAAAGTTAGGTAATATCCAAGATTTTCCTTTTATAGATCCTCCAGATTCGAGATTTATCAAAGATGGCTTTAAATTGTTATTTGAGCTACAAGCAATATCTGACTTAAATTATTCAAAAGCAAAAATCACTGCTGATGGTATGAAAATGGCTGCAATGCCTTTAGATCCAAAATTGGCAAAAATAGTTATCGAAGGCCATAGACAGAAATGTCTCAGGGAGATAGTCTCGATTGTGAGTTTTTTGAGTATTCAAGACCCGCGTGAACGACCACTAAACTTTCAGCAAAAAGCAGGTGAGAAGCATGCAATAGATAAGCATAATTCATCGGATTTTGTTGCTATTCTAAACTTAGCAAATAGGTTAAATACAGATCTCAAAGATTTATCAAATCGAGAAAAGAAAGAATATTTTAGCAAGAATTTTATTTCACCGATTAGGTTTAATGAGTGGAATGATATTTATAGGCAGATTGTTGAGGTCGTTCATGGGTTTGGCTGGAAGCTTAATAATACCTACGTCATTCCCGGCCACGATCGGGAATCTCTTGGTAAGTATGATAATCAAAGTGGTGAGATCCTGAATCAAGTTCAGGATAATAGACAGGTTTTATCAAATGGTGCAAACACTAAAATGACCAGTCATTCCGTATTTGATACGGAATCTTTTGAGTATAAGGATGTTAGTCAGAATAGTGAGATCCTGCACTTCGACAAGAGGTTGCTGAGCGAAGTCGAAGTACTCAGTGAGCGAGTTCAGGATGACAGCTTATCTTTGTTAAATTACGAAAATCTCCACAAAGCTATAGCAAGTGGTTTTTTAAGTAATATTGGTTATAACTATGAAAATGTTGAATATCTAGGCGCTAGAGGACTTAAGTTTTTCATCTTTCCAGGGTCTTCGCAGTTCAAAAGTAAGCCAAAATGGCTAATAGCATCAGAAATTGTCGAGACAACCAAGATTTATGCGCGCAATGTTGCAAGGATTGAACCTGAATGGGTGGAGAGCTTGGCGGGGCATCTTATTAAAAAGCAATATGATGAGCCTATTTGGAGCAAAAAACGCAGAGCTGTAATCATAAATGAAAGAGTGACACTCTATGGTTTAGAGATAGTTTCAAAAAGGTTGGTGCAATATTCAAAAATAAATCCTCAAGATGCACGCGAGATTTTTATCCGTGAGGCTTTAGTTAATGGTGATTTTGATTCTAAGGCATATTTTTATCAGCAAAATCTTAAGCTTATAAACCAAGTTGAAGAGCTTGAAAACAAGTCGCGTAGAAGAGATATCTTGGTTGGTGAAGAGGTAATGTTTGAGCATTATGCTAGTTTTATACCTCAAGGTGTCTATGATGGTGTGACTTTCGAAAAATGGTCAAAGACTCTCTCGAAAGAGCAACAACAAAGTTTTGTTTTTGATATAAAAGCGCTGATGCAACATGATGCTGAAAATATCACACAGCAGAAATTTCCTGGTACTTTAAGTATTAGCGATATCCATTTACCATTAGAATATCATTTTGACCCATTAGATGAGCGAGATGGTGCAACTGTTACGGTACCTATTATTTTTCTTAATGATATCAATCCTACAGTACTAGAGTGGGGTGTGTATGGTTTTTTATATGATAAGATTATCGCGCTACTAAGAGCATTACCAAAAAATATCCGTAAGAATTGTGTCCCTGTGCCAACTTATGCTCAGACTATATTTGAGTCAATAAATTTTGAAGTAGATAGGTATAAGCCGCTAAAGTCTGTTATTGCAAAACATATTACAAGAATTGTTGGTTTTGTTGTTGATGAAACTATTTGGCATAATCAAGAGTTTGAAAAATACTTAGTGTTAAATATAAAAGTTGTTGATGAACAGGGTAAAATCTTAGCAATAGATAAAGATATATACAAGCTAAAACAAAAGCTTAAAAACCTAGTGCAAAAACCTAAGCAAGTAATAGATAATAAGGTTTATTATGATTGGGAATTTGGTGATATTACACCAATAGGTCAGACAAAAAATTATGGTATAAATGTAAAGGTATATAATTGTCTTGAAGAGTATCAAGATGGCGTGAGAATTTCTTATAAAGCGACTCCTGATGAGGCTGCTATTTGTATGCAGAATGCTTTGAAAAAAATAGTCAAATTGCGTCTGCAAGGTCATTTATTGAAAAGTATTAAAAACAATGATTTAACAAGTCTATCAATGTCATTAAAATTTAATGATTCAAAAGATAGTGTTATTGATAAAGCTATTGATTTGAGTTTTTTTAATATTAAAAAGCAAGCTAATAACGTTGTCATTCCGGACTCCGATCCGGAATCTTTTGATTCTGATGATAATACTAAAAATAGTAATGAGATCCTGAATCAAGTTCAAGATGACAGGAGGGGGGATGTATTTGGCTTACCATATACAAAACAAGCATTTGAAGCGTTTTATAATAGGGGGCTAGAGAGCTTCACAACTAATAAAACTAAAGTCGAGTTATTATTTACAGAGATTGTCAAAGCAAAAGAGCAGCTTGATAAGAAGCTTAATGTTAAGAAAATAGCTGTTAATTTTATCGAACTTTTTACAGCTGTCAGAAATGAACTAAATGAGCTTTTTGCTGACAATTATTTATCTCAACCTATGCCTTACTTACAGCGGTATAAGTATTATATTCAAGCTTTAGAAAATCGATTAGATAAAGCTAAATTAAACTTGCAAAGAGATAGAACTTACCAAATAGAAGTTGATGAGCTTAAAGCTAAGCTAGAGAAAAAGATTGTTGCTAAACATTTTACTAGTAATAGTGTAGATGTAACCAAGATTAGCTTTCTGATAAAGGAGTTGTGGGTATCTTGGTATTTGCAAAATGTAAAAACTAGTGAATCAGTTTCAGCTAAGAAAATCTTAGTTTATATTAATGAAATATAGGTTCTGTGCACAAAAAATGTAAATTAGATTGAAAATAGCTAAACTGCTGTTATTTAAGAGTTGAAAAGCATTAAATATCAAAGGTTTAGCAAATGAATTATCATATAAAAGAAGTATATTGGTCAAGTATTTTATCATTCTTAAAATCACAAAAAGGTGTACATACCAACAATCAAGAGAAATTAAGGTTATTTATTGAAGCAGTATTCTATGTATTGCGTACAGGCTGCCAATGGAGAATGTTACCATTTTATTATGGCAAATATAGATCGATACATAAGCGTTTCAAAGATTGGTGTGATAAAGGTATATTTTCTAAGCTATTTAAATCAGTCCAGGATCCTGATTTGCAAGAAGTTATGCTTGATTCAACAATAGCAAGGGCACATGCTTGTGCTACAGGATATGATAAAAATGATAATCAAGCTATTGGTAGATCAGTTGGAGGAGTAACCACCAAGATTCATGCTATGACTGATGCTTTAGGTAATCCAATCGAAATACTATTATCAGAAGGTAAAACACATGATAGCAAACCAGCAATAGACCTTTTGCAAAATATATATAAAAAAAACAAAGGTTATAGCTGATAGAGCATATCACTCTAATGAAATCAGAGAACATATAGAAAGTAAATCATCCCAGGCGGTTATACCTTATAAATCAAATACAATAAATCCAATAGACTTTGATAAGCAAATATATAAAGAAAGACATTTAATAGAAAATTTCTTTTCTAAAATTAAGCATTTTAGAAGAGTTTTCTCTAGGTTCGATAAAACCATATCTGCATATCTAGGAATGATTAAACTGGCTTGTACTTTTATTTGGTTACGATAAAAAATTATTTTTGTGCACACAACCTAGTTAAGGACATAATATTTTGCTATAATCCTACCTACTAGTGTTTTTTGTAAAATCTAATAAATGTCTTTCCGTGATAATAGAACGCTAAATCTTTTAGTAATAATAGTCTTGACTATTGTTACGGTAAATTGGACTTTCTATATTTTCAAACAGGATGTTAATTTACATTTTTTACTTGCTGTGATGCTGCTGAGATGTTTGTCATCTTTTTTGCTGCTTAGGGACTATATGGCAAGCTGGCGCAAGTCGACACAAAAGACTTTCCTACGCAAGGTTTTTATCAATTTGCCAGTATTCGTATTATTGGCTGTTGTTTTCTATGGCAAGCTTAGATTTTCACTGATATTTTCTGAATTTTTATTTTATGTTTTCCTGATAAACTTAAGTGTCTACTTTTATTGGTACCTAATCAATAGAAGAACCATGCATAAAAGCAAAACTGCAGTTATCTATGGTGCAGGTGCTGCTGGAACAAAAATAGCTCAAGAGCTTGCTTCAGCTGGTTATCGCATCAAATGTTTTGTTGACGATGATGAAATTTTACAACGAAGAAGTATTGATGGTAAAAAAGTTCTATCTAATGCTGAGTTAAGAAAGCTGCTGCTTTCTACAAGGTTTGATCTTTTGGTTATTGCACTACCAAGAAATGCTAATCAAGTAGTCAAAAAGATATATAAAGAATTAGAGAAAGATTTTGGTCAAATTAGAATTATGCCGCCTCTTGAAGAGATACTTCAAGATGAAAGCTTTATGTCGCAGCTTAAGCAAGTTTCGGTTTATGATCTTTTAGCACGTGATTCTAAGAGTTTAGACAAAGAGTCTATTTCTAACTTTATTAAAGGCAAAGTGGTCTTAGTCACAGGGGCCGGAGGGAGTATAGGTTCTGAAATAGTGCGTCAATGTATCAAATACCAGGCTAAAGAGCTGATATTGGTTGATCATAGTGAGTTTAACCTATATAAGATTACTGAAGAGTGTAATTGTTTTAATATTAAGAGTGTGCTATGTTCTGTTTGTGATAGAAAGGCATTGGCTGAAGTTTTTCAAAAATATTTACCAAATATAGTTTTTCATGCCGCTGCTTATAAGCATGTTCCGTTGGTTGAAGAGAATATTTCTATTGCAATTAGAAATAATATCTTAGGTACTAAAAATGCTATAGATCTAGCTATAGAAGCCGGTGTTGAGTCATTTATCCTAATTTCTACTGATAAAGCAGTACGCCCAACTAATGTGATGGGAGCTACCAAGCGAATTTGTGAGTTGTATTTACAAAATGTTGCGCCAAAAAATACTAAGCTTGCTGCAGTGCGTTTTGGTAATGTGCTTGGTAGTAGTGGTAGTGTGATTCCAAAATTTGAAGAGCAAATTAGAAATGGTGATCCTGTCACCGTAACCCACCCAGAGATTACGCGCTATTTTATGTTGATACCGGAGGCTTGTGAACTAGTGCTACAAGCGGGAGCTATTGCAGAAAATTCTGAAGTTTTTGTCTTAGATATGGGGCAACCTATCAAAATACTTGATCTTGCTAAGCAATTTATCAAGCTCTCTGGTAGAGATGATATTGCTATCGAGATAATTGGCCTGCGCCCAGGTGAAAAACTTTACGAAGAGCTTTTGATAGATGAAAATGATATTAGTACTAATTATAAAGACATCTTCATCGGCAAAAGGACATTTTATGATATTAATATTCTAAATCAAGATATTGAATTATTGATGAAAGATGATGTTGATCAGCTTAGAATATTAAAGAAAATTGTTCCTGAGTTTGAACATAGGTTGAATGGGTAATAGTTTTATGTTTTACAAATTTTTTAAAAGATTGCTTGATATTTTACTTTCTTTTATTGGGCTGGTGTTATTAAGCCCGTTTTTTTTAGTTATCATTTTTATGATAAAGAAAGATTCAAAAGGACCTATATTTTTTAAGCAAAAGCGCTATGGTAAAGATAAGCAGTTTTTTTATATATATAAGTTTAGAACTATGTATATTGATACTCCAAAAGATATGCCAACACACTTATTACAGGACCCATCTAAATGTATAACTAAGGTTGGAGCATTTTTAAGGAAAACATCTCTAGATGAACTACCGCAAATCATAAATATTTTAAAGGGTGAAATGAGCATTGTTGGGCCAAGACCAGCCTTGTGGAATCAAGATGATTTGATTTCTGAGCGTGATAAATATGGGGCAAATGATGTGCCTGTGGGTCTGACAGGTTGGGCGCAAATTAACGGTCGTGATGAACTACCAATTCCTGATAAAGCTAAGCTTGATGGTGATTATCTTAAAAATAAAAGTACATGGTTTGATTTAAAATGTATTTTTTTGACAGTATTTTCTGTTTTTGCGAAAAAAGGTGTGGTTGAAGGTGGTACAGGTTCTCTAGGTAATAAAGAGGATTTATAATAATTGATAATTTTAAATGTTGAATTTTGAGTGAGAAGATTGCATGAAAGAAAATAATGTGATTATAGAAAAAACTCTTTTTATTATAGCTGGAGCAAATGGAAGTGGTAAAACAACTTTTGCATTAAGCAGATGATGAAGTATTAGATGAGGAATGTTTTAATCTATTTATAAAGGATTTATGATGAGTGAATTAGCAAAAAATATTTTGAAAGTAGCTTCAAAAGCAGTAAGAGCTGCACAGAAAGAAAGTTTAAATAATGGTGCGGCAAATGTGTATAGTAAAACGGTCAGATATATTTTCAATTGCCAAATGGAACCATAACGCAAGAGATACCAGAAGAATATAATGTTGAAAACTTATCTATCCTGAGACAATGATGTTAGGTGGTAAGCAAATAAAAAATAAACCTATAGTACAAGATCAGAATATAACGATTATAAAAGATGAACTATGAATTAAACATTATTAAGCGGTGTATGGTTTATGTTATAATTTCTAACATAATCATAAATAGCTAAGTGAGGTCAATCATGAGAGCAATTGAATTTGAAGCAGATGTGAAACAAAATTCAATAACAATACCCAGTCTCTATGATTCTTTAAATTTAAAACACGTTAAGGTAATTATTTTAACGCCTGATGAGAATGATGAAAAAAAGAAATATGATTTCTCTGATGTTGCTGGTAAATTATCTTGGAGAGGTGATGTTGTGAGTGAACAAAGAAAGTTAAGAGATGAGTGGAAATAGATATTTTTTAGATACTAATGCAATCATTCAGCTCTTGCAGGGAAATGAAGATCTTATCAAGTTATTAACTCATGCTGATTATATTGCTGTTTCAATAATTAGTAAGATTGAGTTTTTATCTTTTACAAAACTGTCTTCTAATGATAAGAAATTGTTCGAGAAATTTTTAAATAAAGTTACCGTATACGATCTTGTTGCAGATGATTATGAGTTAATACAAAAAATTGTAAACTTTAGGCAGAAAAAAGCTTTAAAGTTACCAGATGCTATTATCGCCGCTAAATCCAATTTATGCGAATGTATTTTAGTTACAGCAGATAGAAAATTAGCCTCTGCTCTAAGAGATGTTTACGAATTTAGCGTTATCAATTGTTCTCATTCTTAGATACGGGGTACGTCATATGATTTATGAGCTTGATTATCCATCTAAGTATAATAATGAGAAACTTAATAAGAAATATTTAAAATGAAAAAGAAAATTCTAATCACTGGTATAAATAGTTACGTTGGAAACTCGTTTTCTGAGTTTTGTAAGGATAACTTTGATATTGATAAAATATCATTACGTGATGTTTCTTTGGTAAACATAGATTTGAATGGTTATGATGCTATTTTGCATGTGGCAGGAATCGCCCATACTTCAAAAGAACCTAAACTAAAAGAAAAATACTATAAGATAAATACACAACTAACTTATGATCTAGCAAAGAAGGCTAAAGATCAAGGTGTTCGACAGTTTGTGTTTTTAAGTAGTATTATAGTTTATGGTGATAGTGCGCCGATAGGTCAGCAAAAAGTTATAACTAAAGATACCGAGCCTAAACCAGACGACTTTTATGGAGATAGTAAGTTACAAGCTGAAATTAAGCTAAATACATTGATTAGTGATGGCTTTAATATTGCTATAATTAGACCTCCCATGGTATATGGCAACGGATCTAAAGGCAATTATCCAAAGCTGCTAAAACTTGCAAAGTATGCTTTTATTTTTCCTAATATTAATAACCAAAGAAGTGTTATATCGATAGATAATTTATCTAAAGAGATTGCAGAAATAATTTTACAAACTAAATATGGGATTTTTCTACCTCAAGATAGTGAATATTTTAATACATCAAAATTTATTAAAGATTATAGGAAAAATGTTTTGGCTAAGAACACTTATCTAACGGTGATATTTAACCCAATTATTAGAGTGCTTGCTAAAAAAGTAGATTTTGTTAATAAAGTTTTTGGGAATTTGACTTATGAGAAGTAAGTTATTATTCATAGCTAATGATTTTGATATTGTAATATATCGTTTCAGACGAGAAGTAATCGAGGCTTTTGCTGCTAAAGAGTATGAGATAATACTAGTAACACCATATTCTAACAAAGTAATAGATTTTTGTAAAAGTGTTGGTGTTGAATATATAAATATTGATATAGATAGACGAGGCAAAAATCCTTTTAAGGATTTGTTTCTTTTATTTAACTATTTCAAAATAATAAAAAAAGAAAAACCTGACTACATTTTTAGCTATACAATTAAACCAAATTTGTATGTTGGATTAGTGAATTTGTTTTTCAGAAAGAAGTTTTATCCAAATGTGACTGGCTTAGGAAGTGTTTTTGCTAATGATGGTATTATTCAGAAATTTATTATATTTTTATATAGGTTATCATTTAAAAACGCCATAAAAGTATTCTTTCAGAATAAGCAGAATAAAAAGTTATTTATAGTTAAGAAAATAATCAGTGAAGAAAAATCAATATTATTACCAGGATCTGGGGTAAATCTAGATGAAAATAAATATGTCGAGTATCCTAAGGATGAGGGAGTATTAAAATTTGTTTTTCTTGGTAGAATAATGAAAGAAAAAGGAATTTATGAATTATTAGAAGCTTTTGCTATTCTTGAGAAAAAATATAAAAATATTAGTCTTGATATTTATGGTTTTTGCGATGAAAATAATGTTAATTTTATGCAACAAATCAATGCCATAAAATCAACAAACTTTTGTGGTTTTACTGATAATACAAAAGAGAAAATAATCAATGCTCATGCAGTTGTTTTACCATCATACCATGAGGGGATGTCAAATGTAATGCTAGAAGCAGCTGCGATAGGTAGACCAATAATTGCATCAGATATTCCTGGATGTAGAGAAGTTTTTGATGATGGTATCTCAGGGTTATCATGTAAGCCTAATGATGTGACATCCTTATATGAATCATTAGAACAGTTTATAAATATGTCGTATGATGATAAAATAGCCATGAGTGTTAAAGCTAGAGCTAAGATAGAAAAAGATTTTGATAGAAGTATTGTTGTTAAAGCATATCTACAGCAATTATAATAAGGGTTTTAATTATGAATTTATATGATGATATAGTCGCTAAAAGAGAAAAGGTTTCATTGGTTGGCTTGGGCTATGTTGGTTTACCAATAGCTATTGCGTTTGCTAAAAAAATAGATGTGTTAGGATTTGATATCTGTGAAGCAAAAGTGCAACAGTATAAGGATGGTTTTGATCCAACAAAAGAAGTAGGAGATGAGGCTGTCAGAAATACGACAATGAAGTTTAGTTGTGATGAAACAAGTCTTAAAGAGTGTAAGTTTCATATTGTTGCAGTTCCTACACCAGTTAAGGCAGATAAAACTCCTGATTTGACGCCGATTATTAAGGCAAGTGAGACGGTTGGTAGGAATCTTGTCAAAGGCGCTTATGTTGTGTTTGAATCGACTGTTTATCCTGGTGTTACAGAAGATGTTTGCGTACCAATACTTGAAAAAGAGTCTGGCTTGAAGTCTGGTGAAGATTTCAAAGTTGGTTACTCTCCCGAGAGGATAAATCCTGGGGATAAGACCCATAGATTAGAAACAATTATCAAAGTAGTATCTGGTATGGATGAAGAGTCTTTGGATACTATAGCAAAAGTTTATGAGCTAGTAGTAGAGGCTGGAGTTTACAGAACTAGTAGTATAAAAGTGGCTGAGGCTGCTAAGGTAATAGAAAACTCTCAAAGAGATGTTAATATAGCTTTTGTTAATGAGTTATCGATAATATTTAATCAGATGGGTATTGATACTCTAGAGGTTTTAGCAGCTGCTGCAACTAAATGGAATTTTTTAAACTTTAAGCCAGGCTTGGTTGGTGGGCATTGTATTGGCGTTGACCCATATTACCTAACGTACAAGGCAGCTGAGCTTGGATATCATTCTCAGGTAATACTATCTGGTCGTAGGATAAATGATGGTATGGGCAAATTTGTAGTTGAGAATTTAGTCAAAAAACTCATATCTGCAGATATACCTGTTAAGAGAGCTAGAGTGGCAATCCTTGGGTTTACTTTCAAAGAAGACTGCCCTGACACCAGGAATACTAGAGTTATAGATATGGTAAAAGAGCTCAATGAATATGGTATAGAGCCATATATTATAGATCCGGTAGCAGATAAGGAAGAGGCTAAACATGAGTATGGACTTGAATTTGATAATCTAGATAAAATGGTCAATCTAGATGCAATCATTATCGCAGTTAGTCATGAGCAATTTAAAGATATAACAAAGCAGCAGTTTGATAGTCTATATGCGCATAATTCTAGAAAGATTATCTTTGATATCAAAGGCAGTTTAGATAAATCTGAGTTTGAAAAAGATTATATTTATTGGAGGCTGTAGTTGAAATACTATAAACATATTGATGGCTTAAGAGCTTTAGCAGTATTATCTGTCATATTTGTACATCTAGATTTTTCTTTATTTAGCGGAGGTTATGTAGGTGTAGATATATTTTTTGTAATCTCTGGCTTTTTGATTACAAATATTATAATTAAAGAATTAGAGATTAACGGTAAATTTTGTTTTATAAACTTTTATACACGAAGAGCTAGAAGGATATTGCCTGCTCTATTATTTGTTTTAGGTATATCATTTGTATTGTCTTTATGGTTATTAAATTTAGCAAAATTTAAGGTTTATGGTGGCTCTTTAGCGACAGCTGCTATATCTTTATCAAATATTTTCTTTTACAAACAGGCAGGATATTTTGATATATTTTCTCAATCAAGTCCTCTACTTCATACTTGGTCTTTAGGAGTCGAAGAGCAGTTCTATATTTTTTGGCCTATTGCATTATTAATTATTTTTAAAATAAATAAGAAGATCCTTATACCATCGATAACAGTAATATTTTTATTAAGCTTAGGATGGTCTATACATAGACAAGTTACAAATTTATCGAGTTTATATTATTTAGCGCCCTTTAGGGTTTTTGAATTTTGTATTGGAGCTAGTTTAGTATGGCTATTAAAATACAAAAATGATAAAAATTTGATACTTGAAATATTATGTTTATTAGGTTTTATCTTTACTCTATATCCTATATTTGCATATAATAGTAATACTTTGTTTCCTAGTTATAATGCTTTATTACCATGTATTGGTACTGCTCTACTTATATATTCAGGCGCAGCAAAATTTGCAGGATATTTACTAAGAAACAAAATTATAGGTTTTATAGGTTTAATTAGTTATTCTCTATATTTGATTCATTGGCCGTTGATTGTTTTTGTGAAAACATACAATGAAGATATTGGCCAAGCTTTTGATTTATCCATTTTATCTAAATTTATGGTGTTGGCTAGTTCAATATTAATAGCTACGCTTATGTATTATTTTATTGAGCAACCTTTTAGAAAATCTATACCGAAGAATAAATCAAAACAAATTTGGTTATTATCAAGATGGTCGATTATGATAATATTATTTGTAGCTTTGGGATGTTCAATATTTTATAGCAATGGTTGGGTTTGGCGAGCTAAATCACCACAAGCTGTAGATAAAGTTAAAGATATATCTAAATACCATGAAGAAAACTGGGGAGGTGCTGATTTCTCAGGAGGGTTAATATACCAAGGTAAAACAAATTACCCTAATATTATAATGATGGGAGACAGTCATTTAGGAATGTTGGATACTGGTATAGTGGACGTAATTGCTAAACCAGATAAATTAACTATATTTACTGTATCTGGTGGTGGTGCTGGTCAGTATGCATCATCGCTACTTTTACCGGGAATAACCAGGATAGATGCAAACCAAGCAGTATTTGATGAAAGTGCAAGAACTGGATATAAAGAAGTGTTATCTCAACTATCAAAAAGCAAAAATAGCGTATTAATATATTCTGCAAGTTATGAATTTCAGTTAAATGTAGCTGGATATCTGAAAAATCATAAGAGTTTAAATATAAATACAAGTAAAATGTCCTCATATAAAGACTATAAGCCATTTACGGAATCTCTAGATAGGCTATTAAGCTTTATTGGTAATCGTAAACTAATTATTATCGGAGATGTTCCAGGAGCATCAAAATTTAATGTTATGAATTGTATTACTAAATTAAAGTGGTTTAACTCTGATAACTGTTTAGAATTGCAGAATGAAGATACAAATATAGCCGCAATAAATGTGAATAAGATTTTAGAAGAGTACGCATCGAAACATACAAATGTTTACTTTATAAACCCGTATAATACTTTCTGTAAAAACGGCTACTGTAAAAATTTAGACCAGGATGGTACGCCTTTTTATTCTGATGGAAGCCATTTATCTAAAACATGATCTATATATTTTATAAAAAATGTAAGAAATCAAATACTTAGGGTAATGGATAAAAAAGGAGATAGTCTCAATGGCATACAAAAATATTAATTTTTCAGGAAGTTCTATGTTTCTAGTAACTGGAGGTGCTGGATTTATCGGCTCTAATTTATGTGAGGTATTACTTGATAAGGGTTATAGAGTTAGGTGTTTAGATGATCTTTCAAATGGTCATTATCATAACGTAGAACCTTTTTTAACTAATCATAACTATGAGTTTATAAAAGGTGATATTAGAGATTTAGATACTTGCATGAAAACTTGTGAAGGTGTTGATTATGTTCTACATCAAGCTGCTTGGGGAAGTGTACCAAGAAGTATCGAGATGCCATTAGTGTATGAAGATATAAATGTCAAAGGTACTCTAAATATGCTTGAGGCGGCTAGGCAAAACAGCGTTAAAAAGTTTGTCTATGCTTCTAGTTCATCAGTGTATGGCGATGAACCAAATTTACCTAAAAAAGAAGGTAGAGAAGGAAATATTTTATCACCCTATGCGTTCACAAAGAAAGCTAATGAAGAGTGGGCGAGACTATACACAAAGTTATATGGTCTAGATACTTATGGTTTAAGATATTTTAATGTTTTTGGTAGAAGACAAGATCCAAATGGTGTATATGCAGCGGTTATACCTAAATTTATCAAACAGTTATTAAATGATGAAGCGCCAACTATAAATGGAGATGGTAAACAGTCTAGAGACTTTACATACATAGAGAATGTAATAGAAGCAAACCTTAAAGCATGTCTAGCAGATAGCAAGTATGCTGGAGAGGCTTTTAATATAGCTTATGGGGGTAGAGAATACTTGATAGACTTGTACTATAACCTTTGTGATGCTTTGGGTAAAAAAATAGAGCCAAATTTTGGTCCAGATAGAGCAGGAGATATTAAGCATAGTAATGCTGATATTTCTAAAGCTAGAGAAAAGTTAGGGTATGAGCCTGAGTTTGACTTTGAATTAGGCATAAAGCATGCTGTTGAGTGGTATAAAATAAATTTCTAGGGAATGAGAATGCATAATGTTGATGTAGCAGTATTTATGCCTATTTATAATGCTGAGGATTTTGTTGAAGAGGCTATGTTATCAGTATTAAAACAAGATGGGGTAAGCTTTATAATAATTGCTTATGATGATTGTTCATCTGATAATTCTGCAAATATAGTGGAAAATATACAAGCGAAACATAAAGATAAAATTGTTTTTTTAAAAAATAGTGAAAATGTCGGCCCTAATAATAATTTTAATAATATTCTAAATTATATTCAGGGAAACGTAAATTGTACATATATCGCTTTTTTTGCTGGTGATGATTTAATGAAACATAACAGATTATTATATCAAAAAACAATTATGGATGAGTGTCTAAATTCAGCTATATGCTTTTGCCCTGTAGAAATATTAAATAGTGGCCGAAAAGATGATAGTTTAAAAAATATTATAGGAAAGGTTTCTGATAAAGACTCTTCATATAAATATGATTATATGTTGAGAAAAGGTTTTGCCTTTGTGACTAATGGTGCTTTTTTGAGATCTAGTGAGCTTAAAAATATAAGATATAGGTATAATTTTGTATCTGATTTCCATTTTTTTATAGATATTGCTATGAAATCAAGAAAAGATATAATTTTCATAAATAATGATTTGGTTTATTATAGAAGGAGTCAAGGGAGTGTTACATCGAAATATTCTAAGAAATCATTAATGTTTGGATATATGAAATACTCTTTTCGTTTGATAAAAGATTATCCTGCATATATTTATTTTATATTAAAAAATTTATTAATTAAGTTATTAAAAAATATATAATATGTTAGGCATAAAAATGACTGAAAAATATGTTATGAATCAAGTCCTTAAAGCGCCAGTATTCTTTATTTTAATATATCTTATAATAATATTTCTCTCACTATATGATACTAGCATGGATCATTTATCTATTGCTTTACTTAGTTATATGTTATATGTTTTTGTTACTTTATACTTGGGTTGGTTTCTTGCTAGAAAAATGTTTCCAGTAATAAAGTTTACACCGGTTTTTTATTTTAGAAATATTAATATTATAGATTTTTTGATGTGGTGTCTTATTTTTAATGTAATATTTTCTTTAATTAATTATGTAGGAGTTATGGGGTGGACATTAGACCTGTCTACATATAGGCAATATTTGACAGTTAATGTTAATCATCCTTTGATAATTAATTTTAGTTCTATCTTTAATTTTGCCACATATGTAATTATTCCTATGATAATTTTTACTAGAGCGAAAATCTCTAAATTTAGGCTTTTAATTATTCTACTTTCTATAATTTCTTTAGGTATACTTAGTACATCAAGATCATTTTTTATAATACTTTCAATTTTTATTCTTTTAAACTATGTTTTAACTTATGGTATTAAGCTTAAATATATATTAGTATGTTTTATTTTTATTTTAGCAATTTTTTTTATTATTCCTTATTTTACGGGAAAAAATTATTCTATAGATTCATTTATGATTTATTTGTTGGGTGGGATACATGCCTTAGATAAGATTATTAATGGTGTAGTTCCTGATCTTTCTTATCATGGGTACTATTCTTTTTCTTTTATCGCTGCGATATTTTCTAAATTTGGATTATCCGATCCAAGACCTTTATTAGATTATATATACGTTCCAGCCCCAACGAATGTATACACGATGCTGGGAGTGTATTTTTTAGACTTTGGATATTATGGTTCATTAATAGTGATATCTTTAATAGGATTTATTTCTGGTATAATCGATAAGAATTATGAATTACATAAAACCCCGAGATCTGTATATCTTAAATCATGGAATTTAACTGTACTTTCATTGAGTTTTTTTTATGATTACTATACTTGCTCGACTATTTTTATTGTTTTATTATGCTTTTCAACTTTGGTAAATAATAAGGAAAATATGTGTGTGGAATAATTGGATTTTATTCATTTAATAATAATTTACATTTTAAAAATATAATTGCATCTTTAGATAATGTTTCTCATAGGGGGCCAGATAATAGAGGTTATTGGAACAGCGATCAAGTTACCTTAGGGCATACAAGGTTGGCAATACATGATGTTTCTAATTCTGGCCATCAGCCAATGTTCTCTAATAGCGGCAATACTGTGATAGTTTTTAATGGAGAAATATATAACTATTTATCTATAAAAAATCAGCTACTAAGTGATTATCCTAATCTTGAGTTTAAAAGTAACAGTGATACTGAGATTTTGGTTAATGCTATAGAACTTTGGGGTATAGATAAAACTTTAGAAAAATGCATAGGTATGTTTGCTTTTGGAGTTTACAGTAGAAAAACTAGTTGTTTAATACTAGCTAGAGATAGATTTGGCGAGAAACCATTATATTTTGGTATCCAAAATGGTATTTTGGGTTTTGCATCAGAATTGAAGGCACTTAAGCCATTAAAGGAATGTGGCTGGAGGTTTGATATAGATAGAGATGCTTTAGCAACATATATGAGGTATGCTTATGTGCCAACACCATACTCTATTTACAAAAATATATCTAAACTAAATGTAGGTAGTTACATAGTATTTGATGCTAAGGGTAATAGTAAGGAGTATAAATATTGGGATTCTAAAAAAGTACTAGATTCAGAAAAATATAAAGATTCGTATGATCAAGCAATCCTAGATTTAGAAATTAAGCTTAAAAGTACATTATCAATACAAATGCAGTCAGATGTTCCTCTAGGAGCATTTTTATCCGGAGGAATTGACTCAACAACTATAGTTGCTCTTATGCAAAGTATGTCTAAAGATAAGATAAACACTTTTAGTATAGGCTTTAATCAAAAAGAATATAATGAAGCTGAGCATGCAAGAGCAGTAGCAAAACATATAGGTACAAACCACACAGATATGTATGTTACAGAAAGAGATGCTCTTAATGTAATACCAAAACTTGCTGGAATATATGACGAGCCCTTTGCTGATTCATCACAAATACCAACGTATCTTGTGAGTAAAATAGCTAAGTCGAAAGTAACAGTTGCACTATCAGGTGACGCTGGTGATGAGCTCTTTGGCGGTTATAATAGATACTTTTTAGCGCCAAATATCGCTAAAAAAATCAAATTTGCTAAGCTACTTAAATATGCACCAGATGCTTGGATAAAAAAAGCTGAGATATTAAATTTTGGTAAGTTCGCTTTATTAGCAGATAAACTGCTAAAACTAAAAAGAGTTCTCGAAACAGCAAAAACAAATAAAGATCTTTATGTACTACTTTGTTCACAAATAAATGATACTAGCTTTGTGTTAGGAGCAAAAGAGTATGATATATTAAGAGATAAGAATATTTATGATATTCCACAATTATCTTTCCAAGAGTGGATGATGTTTGTTGATTCTAATACATATATGATAGATGATATATTGGTTAAGGTTGATAGAGCAGCTATGGCTAACTCTCTAGAGACAAGAGTGCCATTTTTAGATCATAATATTTATGAGTTTGCGTACTCATTACCAATTGAGTATAAAATACAAGGTAATAATGGTAAACGAATTTTAAGAGATCTGTTATATAAGTATGTGCCAGAAAGTTTGGTCAATAGGCCTAAGATGGGTTTTGGCATCCCGCTTGCTAAATGGTTAAGAGAAGATTTACGAGAGTGGGCAGATAATTTACTAAATTATGATAAAATACATAAGCAAGGTTATTTAGATGCTGATTTAATACAGAAATATTGGCAGGAGCATTTAAGCGGTAAGAGAAATTGGCAATATTTTTTATGGAATATTTTGATGTTCCAGGAGTGGTTAGACAATGAATAGGTATCCTTTAGTTAGTATTTTCCTTCCTGTATATAATGCTGAGAAACATATAGAAGAATGTTTAAATTCTATTTTATGTCAGACATATAAAAACTTTGAAATAGTTATATCTGATGATTCATCTCAAGATAGAACGCAAGATATATTAAAAGAGTATAAAAATAAATATCCAAAAATAATAAGATTATATTTACAAAAAAAAAATTTAGGAATAACAGCTAATTGTAATTTTTTATTGTCAAAATGTGAAGGTGAATATATATGTTTTTTTGCTGGCGATGATGTAATGTTGCCTACAAAAATAGAAAAACAACTTCATTTTATGGAGAATAACTTAAATTATTCAATATGTGGCACAAGCACTATTCTTATTGATGATAGAAGTAGAAAAATAGGGAAGATTAGAACTAAGAGAAGGAATTTTAATTATAAGGATGTTTTAATAACTGGAAATTCAATTGTGCCTGTACCGAGCTACTTTGTTAGGGCTAGTATGATAAAACATAATTATGATGTAAGGATCCCTGTGGCATCTGATTATTTATTTTTCTTTAAAATAGCTATGGAGGGTAATATCTATGTACTAAAAGATTTTTTAACAAAATATAGAGTGCATTACTCATCTTCAAAAGTATTAGGGTACGATACAGACTTTTTAATTACTTTAGCTATAATTGAGGCACAATTTCCATTTTTAGGAAAACCTATTAGAAAAGCAAAAGTAATATGGTATTATTTTCAAATGATAAAAAGTGTTAGACATAAGCAGTATAGAAACCTTATTGGTTTTATGTTCTCTAGTGTAAGATTGGCTCCAATATATTTTCCATATTTCTTTTTTAAGAAAGTTTTTGAGAGGTTATTAAGAAATGTTTAAATTATTGAGCTTTGAAGTTATATCAGATCAAAGGGGTAACTTGATTTCATTAGAACAAAATAAAAATATCCCTTTTGGTATAAAGAGGGTTTATTATATATATGGTACAAAAGAAAATGTCCGTAGAGGTTATCATGCGCATAGGAACTTACAACAGGTTTTAATTTGTGTTTCAGGAAGTTGTAAAGTTTTGATTGATGATGGTAAGAGTAAGGAAAATATTGTGCTTGATTCACCTGATAAAGGACTACAGATATCAGGGCTTGTTTGGAGGGAAATGTATGATTTCTCTCCTGATTGTGTACTTATGGTTTTAGCTAGTGACTTTTATGATGAAAGTGATTATATTAGGAATTATAGTGATTTTATGAAGGAAGTTCGCGATGCAAAAAAATAAAAAGCTTATTATTGTTGGTAGTGGTGAAACTGCTTTAATTGCTTATGAATATTTTCATTATGATTCCGAGTATGAGGTAGAGGCGTTTAGTGTTAGTGAAAAATACTTACAAGATACTAGTTTGTATGGCTTACCAGTTGCTGCTTTAGAAACTTTAGAAGAAAAATACTCCATTAGTGATTATGAAGTATATGTTGCAATAAGTTCAGGAAAACTAAATAGAAACAGGACTAAGGTGTTTGATGAAGTAAAAGCTAAAGGCTATAAATGTGCTAGTTATGTTAGTTCAAAGGCTTTTGTCTGGAAAAATGTTGAAGTGGGTGAAAATTGTTTTATATTTGAGAATAATACGCTACAACCATTTGTTAAAGTTGGGAATAATGTGACTCTTTGGAGTGGCAATCACATTGGACATAATACTGTTATAAAAGACAATTGTTTTATATCTTCTCATTGTGTAATCTCTGGCTTTTGTGAAATAGGAGAGAACAGTTTCCTTGGAGTGAACTGTACTATTGAAAATAATATTAAAATTGCAAAAGATAACTTTATCGGTGCTAGAGCTCTTATACAGAAAGATACACCCGAGAGAGCATTTTATCAAGAAAAACAAACAGAATTGTCTAAAGTTGATTGTCATAGATTATTTAGAATCAAGGAATAAAAAAACACTATTATGAAATGGGAAAAGAAAGGGTTGATTTATACACCGCCTAAAGATGGCAGTTGGAATGATAATTCAGCATTAACACCAACAGCTTTTTTATTAGATGAAGAAACTATAAGAGTTTATGCTAGTTTTAGAGATGTGAGTGGAATTGGAAGGATTGGTTATATAGATTTAGAAGCAAAAAATCCATCTAAAATTATTAAGATTTCAGATAAACCAGTTCTTGATATAGGACAAGATGGAATGTTTGATGATAGTGGAGTTATTTTAGGTGACTTAATAAGAGTTTGTGATGATGTTTATATGTATTATGTGGGTTTTCAGAAAGTTGAAAAAGTAAAGTTTCTAGCATATTCTGGGTTAGCAATTAGTAGAGATGGTGGAGAAACTTTTACTAGATACCAAAAAACACCAATATTAGATCGCTCTGATGAGGCGCTTTATATAAGAGCTATACATTCTGTAATATATGAAAATGGAAAATTTAGAGTTTGGTATGCAACGGGAAATGGTTGGGAAAATATAAAAGGTATAAATTATCCACAATATGATATCAATTATATTGAGTCAGTAGATGGAGTATCTTTTTCTAATCAAGGTATAAAATGTATAGAAAATAATCCATTAAATAGAGAGTATAGAATTGGTAGACCAAGAGTATATAAGAATAAAGACAAATATGTAATGAATTTTACATATGGAACAACAGATGGTAGATATATTGCAGGTCAAGCAGAGTCTTTAGATGGTGTAAACTGGCTTAGAGATGATTGTAAAAGAGGTATAGAATTATCAGAAAAAGGATGGGACTCTGTACATTTGAGTTATCCATCTGTGATAAGAACTAAATATGCAACATATATGTTCTATAATGGCAATAATATGGGTGTTGACGGCTTTGGCTATGCCGAATTGGTAGAAGAATAATGCAAGTACTAAAGTATACATTTAATAAAAAACAAGAGTGGGATTTGTTCGTAACGAATGCAAAAAATTCGCATTTTATGTTTTATAGAGATTATATGGAGTATCATTCTGATAGATTTGAAGATAGTTCTCTAATGTTCTATGATGATAAGAATAAGTTATTAGCAATTTTTCCTGCAAATATAAGAGATAATGTTTTATATTCACATCAGGGCTTAACATTTGGCGGTTTTATTATTGACAAAGATATGAAACAAAAAAAGCTACTTGATTCTTTTAAATCGCTAAAAGAGTTTGCTCAAAAAGAAAATTTAGCTAAAGTGCTATATAAAGGCTTGCCAACTATTTATCATCAAATACCTTCACAAGAAGATTTGTATGGATTATTTATAAATGATGCTAAACTTGTGCGATTAGATTCGTCATCATGTCTAGATTTGAATGAAAATGTTAAACTCCCTAAGGGGCGAAAAGCTAGTATATCAAAGGCTCGAAGAGAAAGTGTGCATATAGAGGAAAGTAATGACTTTAATGCTTTCATTGAGCTCGAGAATAAAGTCCTTCAAGCTCAACATAATTCTCAAGCTGTACACTCAGGTGAGCAATTATTATTACTTAAACAAAGATTTCCAGATAATATAAAGCTATACTTAGCAAGAACGAGAGAAAATCTTTTAGTTGCTGGAGCGTTATTGTTTATATGGAGAGATGTTGTCCATACTCAGTATTTAGCTAATGATTTTGTCGGTAGAGAACTCGGGGCATTAGATCTACTTATTAAAGAACTAATAGATGAGTATAGAAATAAAGGTTATAAATATTTTAATTTTGGGATATCTAACGAGGATAATGGAAGATATCTAAATGAAGGATTAATAGCACAAAAAGAAAGCTTTGGTGCAAGGACAATAGCTTTTTCACAATATGAGATAAAGGTTTAATTTATGATCAAATTTTTAGACTTACAAAAAATAAACAGTATATACCAACAAGAGTTAAAAGATGGTTGTGCTAGAGTTATAGATAGTGGCTGGTATATTCGTGGTACTGAGTGTGAAGCTTTTGAAAAAGAGTTTGCAGAGTATTGTGGTACAAGATATGCTGTAGGTGTAGCTAATGGTTTGGATGCACTTATTCTTATTATCAGAGCGTATAAAGAGCTAGGGATCTTTAAGTCTGGTGATGAGATTATAGTTCCTGCAAATACTTATATTGCTAGTATTTTAGCGATATCTGCCAATGATATGGTGCCTGTGTTAGTGGAGCCGAATTTAGATGACTACTTACTAGATGCTAATAAAATTGAAGAAGCTATTACAGCTAAAACCGTTGCGATTATGTCAGTACATTTATATGGACAAACCTGTCAGATGGACAAAATAAATGCTATAGCTAAAAAGTATAACCTTAAAGTTATAGAAGACTCTGCTCAATCTCATGGCGCATATTTTGCAGATAAGAGATCGGGGAATCTTGGTGATGCAAGTGGCTTTAGCTTCTATCCAGGCAAAAACTTAGGAGCCTTAGGTGATGCTGGTGCTGTGACTACTAATGATAAAGCTTTAGCAGATACAATTACAGCTTTGGCAAATTATGGTAGCCATGAGAAGTACAAAAATCTCTATAAGGGTACTAATAGTCGTCTTGATGAAATACAAGCAGCTATGTTAAGAGTGAAATTAAAATATCTAGAGAAAGATATACAGTGTCGTAGAGAGATAGCAGATTATTATCTTGCTAATATTAGTAATCAAAAGATTGTTCTACCAAAGCTTAGAGATAAAAATAATCACGTTTGGCATTTATTTGTGATTAGAGCAGAAAATAGAGATAAATTACAAAAATATCTATTGGATAACGGTATTCAAACCGTTATTCATTATCCTATAGCGCCACATCATCAGCAAGCTTACAGTGAGTGGAATAGTGATAACTATCCAATATCAGAGCAGATTCATAACCAAGTTTTGAGTCTACCTATAGGTCAGCATTTATCTATGGATGACGTTAAAAAAGTAGTTGATATAATCAATAAATACTAATATGAATCTTTGGAAAACATCTTTTTTTACAATTATAGCTACACTTGCTACATTGGTATCTACTTTCGTAGTAGCTAAATTTATTGCAATATTTGCTGGTGCTGCAGCGTTTGGCTTGTTTGGTCAGTTTATATCATTTGTTAATATTATGCAGATTGGTTCTGGCGGTATAGTACAGACAGGTGTAGTTAAATATATAGCCGAATATAAAAATGATGAAAATTCAAAAGATAGAATTATTAGTACAGCTACATCTTTAGTTACAGTATTTTCATTAGTTTCTGGGGTAATAGTTGCGATATTCTCTCAGCAGTTATCACAGTTAGTATTAGGGACATCATCATATTATTGGCTCTTTATATGTTTTGGGCTTACTTTATATGGCTATGTGATGAGTCAGCTTATTAGATCTATTTTTAATGGTCTTAATAAGATGAAGGAGTATGCGACTTTTTCAGTTATTTCAAGTATTATATCTGTGCTAGTTATACCTATACTTGCATATTTTTATCAAACCAATGGAGTGCTATTAGGTTTCGTCTTAGGTCAAGCTTTGCTATTTATAGTTGTGCTTATTTTCACAAAGATAACTAAGATTAAATTATTTCTACTAGAAATTAAGCTTAGAAATCCCTGGACAAAAAAATTACTTATTTTCTCGATAATGTCTGTTGTATCTGGATTATCTTTACCATTAGCTCAAATCTTTTTGAGAAACTATGTAGCTGAGCATTCTAACTGGACAGATGTTGGATATTGGCAAGCAATACTTAGAATATCTGATGCCTATTTACTGCTAATAACTACAGTTATATCAACTTACGCACTACCTAAATATTCATCAGTAAAATGTAACCAAGAATTGAGAAAAGAAGTTTTTTATCTTCTTAAGGTAATTGTTCCGATAGTATTTTTTATGGCATTATGTATTTATTTGTTAAGACATTTAGTCATTGTTATTTTATTTTCAAAAAGTTTTATGCCGATGGAAAACTTATTCCATTTTCAACTTTTGGGTGATGTTATCAAAATAGCAGCTTGGATTGTAGCAAACACTTTTTTAGCTAAAGCAGCGGTTAAAATATTTATAGTTTTAGAAATAGGGTTTACATTGTCTTTTGTGGTATTGTCTATAATATTCTTTAATATGTATGGATTACATGGGCTTACAATTGGCTTTTTTGTTAACTATATCATGTATTTTACAACTTGCTTAATCATTTTTTTATATAAATTTAGGGAAGAAGGAAAATGAAAGGAATAATTCTAGCAGGTGGCAGTGGCACAAGACTATATCCACTTACCTTAGGTGTTAGTAAACAGTTATTACCTGTTTATGACAAGCCATTACTATACTATCCACTATCTGTGCTTATGCTTGCAGGTATTAGGGAGATATTAATTATCTCTACAGTGCGTGATATCCCACTTATCCAAGAACTTCTAGGCGATGGTTCACAGTTTGGTATAGAGCTTAGCTACAAGATTCAACCATCTCCAGATGGGCTTGCTCAGGCATTTATTCTTGGTGAGGAGTTTTTGGCAGGTGATTCAGCTTGTTTGATATTAGGAGATAATATTTATTATGGTCAAGGTATGACTACAATGCTAGAGTCTGCAAGAGTACAGTGTGAAAGTGCAGCTGGTGGTGCTTGTGTTTTTGGTTATTATGTTAATGATCCGCATAGATATGGTATAGTCGAATTTGATAAGCAAAAAAATGTAATTTCGGTAGAGGAAAAGCCACAAAATCCTAAATCACACTATGCTATCACAGGCTTATATTTTTATGATAATAACGTTGTTGAGTATGCTAAACAAGTCAAACCATCTATGCGTGGTGAGCTAGAGATTACTTCACTTAATGAATTATATTTAAAGCAGAATAAACTAAATGTTGAGCTTTTGGGGCGTGGTTTCGCTTGGCTAGATGCTGGTACGCATGATTCATTGCTAGAGTCAGGTCAATATGTGGCAACTATAGAGAAAAGACAAGGGCTTAAAATCGCATGTTTGGAAGAAATTGCATGGCGTAAAGGCTTTATCTCAACACAGCAGGTTTTAGCTCAAGCTGATAAACTTTCTAAGACAGATTATGGTCAGTATCTAAATAGTTTGATTAAGGATGAATTATAGAGTGGATACTATGGTCATATTTCGACAAGCTCAGCAACCGAGAGCCATAGTATGACAAAATAGTCAGTTATACTCATGGTGTGTACCTTCAAATATTGGATATGGGCATGAGATTCCCGCCTTCGTGGTAATGACGGAAAGGGTTAAAGATTGAGCTTTAGATACATGGGAATAATGAGAACGGTTGTCATCCTGAACTTGATTCAGGATCTCTCAAGTGTGGTTGATGAGCTTGAATATAAGAATAGATTGCGTGGTCGGAGCCTGACGCAATGACTGTGTGTGGTTTATGAAAGCTTTATGGTTTAAAATGTTCAAAATAGTATACAAAAATGTAATTTGTAAGTATTATGTTAAATATATTTTACAATATGTGATGATGTATGGATATAATACAAATAGGTCAAGAAATAGCAAATATTCGTAAAAGCAAAAAAATCTCTCAGCAAAAAATGAGTGATGATATAAATATTTCTAGAACTACTATAAGCAATATAGAAAATGGTAGTGTCACAGATGTGGGTATCAAGAAAATTATTAGGATTATTGATTATTTAGGTTACGAGATTTCTTTTAAAGAAAAGTCTTTATTTCCAGTTTTTGAGGATCTGCTGAATGGATAAACTACAAGTAAAAGTCATTGATAAGCAGATAGGTTGCTTAATCTACAGTGACAATGAATATGTATTTGATTATAGCTCAGATATAGCTTCAGATTTTGTTTCATTGACTATGCCTGTCAGAGCAAAAGATTATATTCATTCCAAGCTTCATCCAATTTTTGAGATGAACCTCCCAGAAGGCTATTTGCTATCAATTATCAAAAAGCATTTTGCAAAAATAACAAATATCAATGATTTTGTTTTACTAAAACTAATGTTCCCCTCGATTAGAGGCAGAATTAGCTATGATAATACTGATGTGGTCAAAGATGAATTGTTTTTAGATGATGTTTTACACTCTGAGAATAAGAATTTATTTGATGAGTTAGTAAGTAGATTTGCTCTAAGGTCACCATTAAGTGGAGTACAGCCTAAGGTTCTTGTTAATATAACTGAGAAAGCTACATTAAAAGTGAATAATTATATTATTAAATCATGGGGACAAGAGTATAAAGAGCTTGCACTAAATGAGTATTATTGTATGTTAGCTGTAAAAAAGGCTGGTATTCCTACACCAGAATTTTATATCTCTGATGATGAGAAGCTTTTTGTGATGAAAAGATTTGATATTCTTGATGATGATAGTTGTCTTGGATTTGAGGATATGTGTGTTCTCATGGCTAAGCACAGAGATGATAAATATGATGGTACTTGTGAGCAAATTGTCAAAACAATTAAAACATTTGTAAGTCCCTCAAATAGACGAGCGGCTTTAATCAACTTTTTTAAAATGACTGTTATGAACTATTTGCTTAAAAATGGCGATGCCCATCTTAAGAATTTTGGTCTATTATACAGAGATATTTATAATATTGATTTAGCACCAGCGTATGATGTGGTTTGTACTACAGCTTATATTGATAAAGATATACCAGCTCTACATCTATTAGGAAGTAAAAAATGGTGGGGCAAAAAGTTCTTATTAAAATTTGGTATTACACATTGCGACCTTGGAAAAGCAGAAGTTGATAAATACTTTGATGAATGTATAAACTCAGTTAAATTAGTTGTAGAGATTATGAAAAATCGCTTAGCTAAAGAAACAAATCAAGATAAAGTGATTATCTTAAATAAAATGATCAATATATTTGAGTCTAATATATCAAATGATTAAAAAATAAACATTAAAGGTGAATAATGAAATACAAACCAAAAAATATACTAGTAACAGGGGCGGCGGGATTTATTGGTAGTAATTATGTACGCATGATGTTATTACGCTATAATGATGTCAGAATAGTATCTTACGATAAGCTAACTTATGCTGGTAGTATGGATAATCTAGTAGATTTAGAAAATCAGCAAAATCATATTTTTATAAAAGGAGATATATGTGATGAGCAACTAGTCGCCGATGTTTTGAGAAAATATAATATAGATACTATCGTGCATTTTGCTGCAGAATCGCATGTTGATAACTCAATTGCTAATCCAAAAGTGTTTTTAGAAACAAATGTGATAGGTACATTTACACTTTTAGATTGTGCGAAAAGGTATTGGTTAGATGAGCTAGGTTTAGATGAAACTAGTTGTAGATTTCATCATGTATCTACAGATGAGGTTTATGGGACACTGTCAAAAGATGATCCAGCATTTACTGAAACAAAAGCGTATGAACCAAACTCACCATATTCGGCATCTAAGGCAGGTTCTGATCATATTGCTAGAGCATATTATCACACTTATAAACTTCCGGTAACAATCTCAAATTGTTCAAATAACTATGGGCCATACCAACATCCAGAGAAATTAATCCCTGTAGTGATAAATAGTTGTATAAACCAAAAGTCTATTCCTGTCTATGGTGATGGTTCGAATATTCGTGATTGGCTATATGTAGAAGATCACTGTGATGCTATTCAGACAGTTATTGAAAAAGGGATAGTTGGTGAGGTTTATAATATAGGTGGTATAAACGAGGTTGATAATTTAACTTTAGTAAAGACTATTTGTAAGCTAATGGATCAATATAAGCCAGAGAATGCTCCACATAATAAGCTAATAAGCTTTGTAGAAGATAGAAAAGGTCATGATTGGCGTTATGCTATTGATAACAGCAAGATTCAGAATGAGCTGAGGTGGAAGCCGTCACAAGATTTTGACAAGATGTTTAGACAAACTATTGAGTTTTATCTAAAGTGAAAATTTTATGTTTATTAAATAGTACCTCTCTTCATAGTTTCAAAAAACTCTTTTTTTGTTAGTAAGCCTTTTATTTCTTCAATTACCTCATTTTTTCTATGAAAACCCTCTAATTTGATTATTCTGCTTCTATAAATTATAATAACAGTTATTATCATAACTTGTATTATTATAATGAAATTCTATAATCGAGAAAGCGAACTAGCCATTTTATCAAAAGCAGACATGCTTAAGTCTAAGCAATCTGTAATGACTATGCTTATTGGTAGGCGTAGGATAGGCAAGACTACACTAGCGTTACATAGCTATACAAAAGATAAGGTTTTATATTTATTCGTATCAAAGAAGGTTGAAGCTTTATTATGCCAAGATTTTTGTGAGGAAATTGTAAACAAGCTAGGTATTAAAATCTTTGGTGAATTAACAAGGTTTGAAGATATTTTTGAGTACCTTTTAGAGTTGGGTAAAACACAGTCTTTTACAATTGTTATTGATGAATTTCAGGAATTTCTTAGGATTAATCCTAGTATATATTCGAGTATGCAGAAGCTTTGGGATTTGAATAAAAATACTTCAAAAATTCACTTGATAACATGTGGCTCTATATATCATCTTATGAAAAAAATATATGAAGATAGTAGTGAGCCATTATTTGGGCGTTGTGATTTTAAAATAGAGTTAAAACCATTTAGTCCAAGTGTATTAAAGGAAATATTACAAGATAATCAGAGTTACACTACTGATAATATGCTTGATTTTTATTCTTTAACTGGTGGAGTGGCAAAATATATAGAGCTTTTCAGTTTATACAATAGTTTTGAACTGCGATCAATGATAGACGTTATTATAGAACCAAACTCGATATTTTTAAGCGAGGGAAAAAATCGATTAATAGAAGAGTTCGGAAAAGATTATGGTACTTATTTTTCAATACTTAGCTTAATAGCGGAATCTAAAACCTCTCGACCTGAGATAGAGTCTATTTTACAAAGTAATATTTCTGGTCATTTACATCGCTTAGAGCACGATTATTCTATCATTAGATCTATAAAACCTATTAATGCAAAGCCAAATTCAAAAGTACAAAAATATGAGATTGTTGATATATTTTTAGCCTTTTGGTTTAGGTTTATATTTAAATATCAGTCCTTAGTTGAAGCTGAAAACTTTTTAAAATTAAAAGAGATAATTTATAGGGATATATCGATATTTAAAGGAAAAGTTTTAGAAAGACTGTTTGTTGAGATATTTAAAGACACTCAAATTTACACAAAAATAGGTTCATACTGGGAAAGAGGCAATAAAAATGAGATAGATATAGTTGCTATAGATGATATTGATAGAAAAATATTAATATGCGAAGTTAAGCTTAATGAAAATAAATTAGCTCTTAACAAGTTAATATTAAAATCTCAGAAACTAGTTAATCAGTATAATGATTATAAGATAGATTACCAGTTATTATCACTTAAGGATATTGATAATTTCCTACTCTATTTATAGAGGAGGTTAGGAGGAGTATTTTAAATAGCACTATAGTGGTACGGTTTTTTCGGACAGGTAGCTAAGAAGGTAAAATAGGTGTCTTCGATAAGAAAAGGAGACATAAATGAAGAAGAAAAAATCTCATAGTGCTGCATTTAAATATGAGGTATCAGTTGTAGCCATAAAAGGTGAATTAACCCAAGCTCAAATCAGTAGTAAATACGAAATTCACTCTAGCCAGATTACAAGCTGGAAGAAGCAGGCTTTAGAGAGCATAAAACAACTATTTTCAGGTAAACTTCCGCCAGTTAAGCAAGATTTATTAGACGAAAAAGAAAAATCAAAGCTATACGAAGAAATTGGTAGGCTCAAAGTGGAGCTTGACTGGATGAAAAAAAAATCTAATTTTGAGTTGTAGGGATAAGAAAATGTTAATAGAACCAAATAATCCAGATATCCCAATAGTCAGACAGTGTCAACTTTTGGGCTTAAATAGATCAGTATATTATTATCAGTATAAAGGTATAGATGAGCATACTGAAAACTTAATGCGTCTAATAGATGAGCGTTATACAGCAAGGCCACATGAAAGCTCTAGAAAGATTATGGTATACCTAAATAACCTTGGATACGATGTTACTCGAAATCAAGTAAAATACTTGATGGATAAAATGGGTTTACAAGCTATATACCCAAAGCCAATCACAAGCGCAAAATCTAGACAAGAACATATTATATATCCATATCTACTAAATGATATTTGTGTTTACTACCCTAACCAAGTATGGTGCTCAGATATAACATATATTCGTATGAAACATGGGCATATATATCTTGTAGCAATAATGGACTGGTATAGTAGGTATGTAATTGATTGGCAGTTGAGCATTAGTTTAGAAGCAGAATTTTGTATTGATACTCTTAAGAGAGCTTTAGCTAGTAGTAGCTGTGGTATTTTCAATACAGATCAAGGAGCACAGTATACTTCAAACGCTTGGATAAATACCTTGCTAAATAAAGGTATCTCAATTAGTATGGATGCTAAAGGTAGATGTTTTGATAATATATTTATTGAGCGTCTATGGAGAAGTGTTAAATACGAATATATATACCTAAAAGAATTTGAGTCAGTAGCTGAAGTTAGAGAAGCTCTGACTGATTACTTTGAATATTATAATACTGATAGATATCATCAAAGTTTAGAATATAAGACTCCTGCTGATGTGTATTTTAGTAAAGTTAAAATAGAAAATATTTTTGATAATTTGACATCTATTTTTTGACTAAATACTGTCCGAAAAAATTCACCACTATACACACCCCTCTTCATAGTTTCAAAAAACTCTTCGTTTGTCAGCGTGCCTTTGATTTTTTCAGTTAAAAATTCCATAGCTTGGACATCTTCCATAACGCTAAAAAACTTCAATTTTTTTAGGCATTTTTATGTGTGTTTTATTATTAAAAATTCTCTTTAATAATTTCCTTTATAGCTGAATCAATCAATTTTGTGTTTGTGTTACTAACACCTACCATTTGTGCAAATTCAGACCATTTAACAACAGCTGCTTTTACCTCACTAATTATACATAAAGCAACGTTTTTTTTAATATTACTTATTTTTGCAAGTTCTAGAAGATGAGAAATACCAGGATTTTTTCCTTCCCCCATAATCATAGAGCAATGTTCACCACTAGGACCTGATGAGAATGTAAGATCATAAGATGGTGACATACGCCATGAGCCATCTTTAGCCATTAAAAATGAAAAATTCTTAGCATGATCATCACGGTTATGACTCAGAATATTAAATACACATTGCCTATACTGTTTTTCGCAACAATTCATATTACGGGTAAGATACATGGTTGCTTTCATAATCATTTGATAGTCTAGACTCGGAATTCTATGATCAGCATGTAAGAGTCCACTTATTGTATGCATATGAATTCTTTCACAATCATTTCTATCAAAGCGTTTACTACCAAAGAATCCTAATCCTTTAGTAGATGGAAAAAGCTTAGCATTTGGTACTTCAAGTCCAGCATCTTGTGCCATGAGATGGTAGGCATATTCTATAGCGCCAATATCTTTTGGATCAGTACTAGATGGGAATTTAATAAGCCAATGTTCACCCTTAATGTCAATAAGTATTTTAGGTCTAGCACCAGCAGATGAACCGCCAAGCTTTAACAAATCTTCTACATAGCTATCATCATCATGTTTCTGGAATTCACAGATCTCTCGTGCGATTTCGTCTAAAGAAGCATGAGATAATAAAGGAGCATTTTCTGTTTCAGGTTCATAAGTAAGAGCTCCCATACCATGTGAACCTACAAAACAAAGCCTATCTAATAAAGACAAAGAACCCGGATTAATATCATGTTTAACAAGAGCACGATCAAGCAATAAACGTCCCCAACCATCTGGTAGGCTATCATTAAAAACACCAAACATACCATCAAAAGTAAAGTCTTCTGATGGTATTATTCCTGCTTTAAGTGGTAACTTAAAAGGTGATAAATTAAGCCCTGTTTTGAGGAAATTAACGTCATATTCAAAGAATAATTTGTGGGATTTAACTGCTAAACGCCCAACAAGTTTTTTTTCATCCAGAGGTTTATAATAAACGTAAACAATTTTTGTAGGCGTAAATTTCATTTTCTACCTCTTTTTCTGGTGCTTTCTTTTACTAGTAATTCATCTAAAGAGACAGGGAGCTCTTCAGCGTTCTTTACAAAGAGCTGTTCAAATTTCTCAAAATCATCTAAAACAATAGCAATTTTTAAAAGTGATTCAAGTGATATTTGTCCAGTTCGTTCAAATTTTTTCAATGTACCATAGCTTACTCCAGATAATTTAGATAAGGTTTGCTGACTAAGATTGAGGCCCAAACGTTTAGCTTGTGCTCGTTTTGCGATATCTTTTGCCATTTCATAGGGTGACTTAAGTAGTACGGACACAATAATAGCCTAAAAACCAATTTTACCTACATAAGGTATATTATAATGTCTATTCTACAGATAATCAAATGTTTGAGAGTGTAAACTAAAAGATAGATAGAGCCATTTTTTCAATTAGCCCTAACTTACATCCAGTAGAGCAGGCTGCTAAATTGCATAGTGAATTTGTAAAAATATATCCTTTTATTGATGGTAATGGAAGAACTTCAAGACTTTTAATGAATTTGGTACTTATGCAATATGGTTATCCACTAGCAATATCGCCAATATCTAAAAAGCTTAGGTATTATAATGCTTTAGATAAAGCTCATGTAAGAATGACTACACTGACTTTATACAGTTAATTATAGAAATAGTAGAAGAATCATTCGAACCGTATTGGTTTGCTTTAGGAATATAGCAGTAACCATTTAACATTAAAAATTAAATAGCTCCTCTCTTCATAGTTTCATCAAAGCTAATATCAGGAAGACGGTGCTAGCCAATCTTATTATCAAAGTGGAGGTTTATGTTATAATTAAATACCAACAGTAAGGCAGTGTGCTTATATGCAAAAAATAGCTAAAGGAAGTACAAACTATTACCAGCTAAAGAAAGATTTATTCAATAAGTTAAAAGGTATGGGAATATTCTGGAGCTATGATAAAGAATGTGATTATGCGAATTTTCCAGAAGCATTAATTATAGAGCATACATTAAAATACGCTGATTATGACGATATTATTAACTTGTTTAACTTATATGAACGTTATTTTATATTTGCTGTTTGGGAAAAAGTGTTAAGTCTGACCTGAGGTTTATAAAGACAAATTTAATGCTAGCACGTGTATTTTTCGGAACGAATGTTGATACAGATTATTTTAGGAATCTAAAAAATCAAAGGGGTAGATTATCTTGAGCCTAAAGAAATTATATCAAAAGAAGAAATACGTGATTATTTTCAGAATAAATTAATTTTATACAATAAAGACAAGTTAAAGAAAGAGTAATTAAGAAAAATAGAAAGTAGAGAGCTGATTAGATGAAAATAGGTAGGAATGAGCCATGTATTTGTGGCTCTGGCAAAAAATATAAGAAATGTTGTTACGGTAAGGACGATTTGCTTAGTTCTAAGTCAAACACGTCAACTGATGGTTCAATAAAATTGATGAATAAGCACCAGCAAGAGCTTATGCGAAAGAACAAGAATATAAGGGTTAAGGAGAGCGATAGCTTTAAAATGTCAGATATAATAAAAGAATTTGCATCAGATATGCTTGATTACGCTGAAACAGATGATCAAATAAGAATGACTTTTGAAATGGCAATAGTTTGTTGGAATTTATGTGTGATGTTAGCGCGAGAGCAGGATGAGTTAAAACAGCAAAACCTTATTGATGGTTTCTTGGCTACTTGTAAAAAGGCGCAACGATCACCTGAAGCAGATGATGGAGTTTTTGAAGAAATACTAGAGCATTATCGTATCCGTAAGCAAAAATATTTTTCACATATTAATAGATTTATTGCTGATTATAAATTAGAAGTACTAAGAAGTGGAGACATTAATCTTTCTATCGCATCAACAGAGACGTGATTTGCTACATAATTAAGGGGGCGGAATGTGAGATAGAAAAGGCCATGATTGGCGTTATGCAATTGATAATAGTAAGATTCAGAATGAGCTGGGGTGGAAGCCGTCACAAGATTTTGACAAGATGTTTAGACAAACTATAGAGTTTTATTTAAAGTAACGATTAATTCTAAATCAAGCTAATAGATATCCATAAGTAAGCCCGTGGTATTTTCTGTCTTGGATTACTAACTATATACAATAATGATTCCCACTTCCTTAAATATTTTCTTAGTTAGTTTTTTGGCGTAAATTTAATTGAATTATTTTATTGATTAGTTTATTGTTAATGAGTAATGAACACTGCAAAGCTACCATAAGTTTTAAGTTGAAGATGAGATATATGAAAAAGAATATTAAAGTTGGTTGGGTAATGATTGTATCCATTTTTAAGAAAGCCAGTTTATATAGTTATAAACTTATTACCAATAGCCTTCTATTGGTATTGTTATTAAATTTAATATATAAAAATATTTATGCGTTTGATCCGTTAGATGTGGAGTTTTACAAGCATACAAATAAGCAAGAATTAAATTACCTCTTACCAATTTGTTTTGCCTCTAGAGATATATCATCCCCACAAAAAAATTCATGGAAAGACACTAACTATATATTTCCTTTTAACGTTCCTATTATTCAAGTATATGATATGGAGCCTGGATATGCATTATATCCTGTACTATCAAATAGAGTAAGGGTTGGAAATACATTATTTTATCTCATAGTCCAAGGAAAAATTAATAGGTATCTTCAAGAAGATAATATTAAAGATAATGTAACTGTTAAGTATCATTCTTTATTTGCAGATGGTATAGAAACAGGTATTCCTGGTAAAAACATAGAGGTAATAGGTAAACTTCGTATCTTTGAAGGTATTCAAGGAAGTTTAGTGGCAGAAAGGGATATAAACTTCATTGTTCATGATTATGTTTGGTCTGGGCCAGATAATGATAAAGTATTGAAGAATCTAGTAAGTAATAATATTCTAGAAGAAGATGGTAGTAAAGATAATTTTATTACCACGCATCTTAGTATAACTAAAGGTAATTCTCAGTTTATTGATGAAGGTAATAAGGACATTACTGATATATCAACGATTCATGTTCTCCTTAGTGATGACTCATATGAAGAGCTAAGAGGGCGTTTGTTAGTAGGGAAAAAAGGCTCTGCTGAATTAGCTGGAGATAATAAAGTACTTAAAGACGCTTTTTATAAACATAATATAGATGTGGAATATGCACTAGGAAATTTAAAAAAATAAGTTATAAATTACTACTAGATTTGGTTAAGTGGAGAGACTTTTTTGAGAGTAGATCAAATATTTAGAACCTTTATATTCACGTATTAAAATATATTTTAAATTTATAAAGCAGTATGATACTTTTAATGTAGTTCCTGCTACATTAAGAATACAAGAATTATAAGTGAATTTATGGACTTTTATAATTTATTGTTGAATATACTAGGTTTCTATATAATTAATCAATATCAAAGTTATTTAGGTTTTTTTATAATGATTACTCCTATTATCTTATCTGGAGGATCCGGCTCAAGGCTGTGGCCATTATCACGAGAAGCATCACCAAAACAGTTTATAGTTTTAGTTGATGAACATAGCCTATTAGAAAATACAATTAAGCGACTAGATAATATCAAGGATATAACTTCACCTGTGATTGTCTGTAATGAAAGTCATAGATTCCAAGTTGCTGAAGAGCTGCGAAAAATCAATAAAAAAGGTGATATTCTTCTAGAACCACTAGCCAAAAATACTGCTCCGGCAATTGCGCTTGCAGCATTGCATTTAGCTGCTAGTGATGCAAATACGATTATGTTAGTTTTGGCTGCTGACCACCATATTGAAAATCTAGAGGTTTTTCATCAAGCTATTGAAAAAGCACAGCAAAAAGTTCTTAAAGACGATTCTTTAGTTACTTTTGGGATTACGCCAACTTGTCCTCATGAAGGTTATGGTTATATTAAGCAAGGGGCACAAACTGCGATAAATGGAGTTTATAAAGTAGATAAATTTGTTGAGAAGCCTAGTGCAGCTGTCGCACAAGAGTATTTAGATAGTGGTCAATACTATTGGAATAGCGGCATGTTTATGTTCACTGCTAGAGCTTATCTACAGGCTTTAGAGAAATTACAGCCAGAAATCTATAGCGGATGTAAAAAAACTTATCAAAAATCACAGCAGGATTTAGATTTTGTGCGTTTTGATAAACAAAGTTTTGCCACAGTTCAATCACAATCAATAGATTATGCGGTGATGGAGAAGGCGAGTAATGTTGCGATAGTACCTATGCAGCAAAGTGGCTGGTCTGATGTTGGCTCTTGGGACTCTTTGTATGATATTGCTACAAAAGATAGTTGTGGTAATGTGGTTATTGGTGATGTAATTACTAATGGTGTCAAAAATAGTTATTTACGCTCGCAAGATCGCTTGTTAGCTGCAGTTGGAGTTAATGATTTAATAATTGTCGAAACAGCAGACGCGATACTTGTTGCTGATAAAAATAAAACCCAAGATGTCAAAAAAATAGTCGAGGCTTTGAAGATTCAGCAGCGTAGCGAATTATTACAGCATAAACAAATTTATAAACCCTGGGGTTCAGCAACGATATTAGAGGATAAATCTGGCTATAAGATACAAGCAATTCAACTTGAACCAGGCAAGAAGCTATCATTGCAGCAGCACTATCACCGTAGTGAGCATTGGATTGTAATTTCTGGAACTGCTACGGTAACTATCGGTACTACAAAGTCTATTGTTAGACCAAATGAGTCAGTATATATAAAAATAGGTGAGCCTCACAGACTTGAAAATAATGGTAAGATTCCAGTTGTTCTTATAGAAGTGCAAGTTGGAGAATATATAAGTGAGGATGATATTGTTAGAATTAGCTAATAATTGATATAGTTAATTCGAGAAATATATAAATCTAGTTGATTTATAAGACTTAATATGAAAACTTAAAAAAACACTCTACTGTCATGCTGAACTTGATTCAGCATCTTCTTTGATACAAATGAGATTCCGGATCAAGTCCGGAATGACATGTGATGGGAGCTGAGCTATTTATGAATTATTATAGTCTATACTGACTAATCCTTAAAATTGCTTATGGATCCATGGTCAAGACATAGAATGATAAAAAAGTTTGATAATAACACAAAAATTAATCGGACTAACTATAAAAAGCCAAAGTGTAAAATATCTCTACGGGAATCTAAATGAAAGAAGTTATCGTTAAAAATATAATCAAATCTAGTGGTGTAAAGTTCGGTACTAGTGGTGTAAGAGGCTTAGTAGTAGCGATGACAGATAAAATCTGTTGGTTGTATACTAAGGCTTTTATTCAATTTCTAGAGCAGAAATACACTATTGCTAAAGGTACTAAGGTCGCGATAGCTCATGATCTGCGTGAAAGTAGTCCTAGAATAACAAAAGCTGTTATTAAAGCTGTGATAGATAGTGGCTATGAGCCGGTATATTGTGGTGAGATACCATCACCAGCTGTGATGCTCTATGGAGTATCTCATAATATTCCTTCGATTATGATTACTGGTAGTCATATTCCAGAGGATAGAAATGGTATTAAATTTAATACAGTCTATGGTGAAGTCCTCAAAGATGATGAAGAGCTTATAGTTAAGCAAATTATCAGCGTTGAGGAAGGTATTTTTGATAAAGATGGCAAATTTTTACAAAAACTCGAATTACCAGAGCTTTGCCAACAAGCATATACTCAATATGTTGACAGGTATATAAACTTTTTCCCTAGAAATTGCTTAGTAGGTAAAACTATAGGGCTTTATCAACATTCATCTGTAGGGCGTAAGATAGTCAAAGAAATTCTCGAGAAATTAGGTGCAAAAGTTATTTTGCTAGGATTCTCTAAAAGTTTTGTATCTGTTGATACTGAAGCAATTCGCCAACAAGATATCAAGCTTGCGAAGCAGTGGGTGAGAGAGTATCAAATTGATAGTATAGTCTCCACTGATGGCGATGCTGATAGACCCCTAGTAAGTGATGAGTATGGTAATTGGCTAAAAGGTGATATTTTGGGTGTCTTGACAGCAAAATATTTGCAAGCTGATGTAATCGCAACACCTATTAGTAGTAATACCGTAGCCGAAAAGATAGCTTACTTTAGTAATGTAATTAGAACTAAGATAGGTTCACCGTATGTTATTGCGGCAATGAATGAGTTATTTTCTAGTGATCAAAATACTGTAGTTGGATATGAGGCAAACGGTGGGTTTTTACTCGCTAGTAATATTTGTAGAGATGGTAAAACTCTAAAAGCACTACCTACAAGAGATGCCGTCCTACCAATGCTTGCTGTGATGATGTTATCTATCAAAGCTAATAAAACTATATCAGAGCTGTTATTTGATTTGCCATCAAGATATACCACAAGTAGTAAGATTGATGACTTTGCTAGCGAAAAAAGCCAAGAGATATTAACAGCAATATTAGCTGGAGAGTCTGATTTATTAGATAAAATAATATCTGAATATTTTGACAGCAACAATAGTATAGAAAGTATCGATACTACTGATGGGGTTAGAATAACTTTAGCAAATCAGGATATTGTTCATCTAAGACCTTCTGGTAATGCTCCAGAGCTTAGATGCTATACTGAATCAGCTAGTGATGAGCAAGCAAAAAAATTAAATCAATATTGTGTGAATTTGATCAATAAAAACTATTAAATGCTTTTGAAAGTCTAAATAGCGCCTCTTTTCATAGTTTCAAAGAATTCTTCATTAGTTAAAGAACCTTTCATCTTTTCAGTTAAGAATTCCATAGCTTGGACATCTTCCATACCACCAAGAATCTTACGCAGCACCCAAAGTTTTTGTAGCTCTTCTGGAGTAGTAAGCAGCTCTTCTCTACGTGTACCAGATCTATCAAAACTAATAGCAGGGAAGACACGACGCTCAGCAATCTTACGATCAAGATGGAGCTCCATATTACCTGTACCTTTGAATTCTTCAAAGATAACTTCATCCATTTTCGAGCCAGTCTCTACAAGAGCTGTAGCGATAATCGTTAAACTACCACCTTCAGCGGTGTTACGCGCAGCACCAAAGAACCTTTTTGGCTTTTGTAAAGCATTTGCCTCAACACCACCGGATAAAACACGTCCAGAGGCTGGAGATACAGTGTTGTAGGCACGAGCAAGTCTTGTGATTGAGTCGAGTAGAATTACTACATCTTGCTTGTGTTCAACTAATCTTTTAGCCTTTTCAATTACAATCTCAGCAAGTTGTACATGGCGTGCTGCTGGTTCATCAAATGTACTAGCTACTACTTCGCCACGTACTGAGCGTTGCATCTCAGTAACCTCCTCAGGGCGCTCATCAATTAGTAGCATGATTAGGTTACATTCTGGGTGATTCTTAGCAATTGAGGTTGCGATATTTTGCATCATGATTGTTTTACCAGTTTTAGGTGGT
This sequence comes from Francisella opportunistica, assembly GCF_003347135.1. Taxonomy (NCBI): domain Bacteria; kingdom Pseudomonadati; phylum Pseudomonadota; class Gammaproteobacteria; order Thiotrichales; family Francisellaceae; genus Francisella; species Francisella opportunistica. The sequence continues at coordinate 400,778 of NZ_CP022377.1, forward strand.
GCAACAATCAAACCACGCTGACCTTTACCAAATGGTGCAGCTAAATCTATAACTCTAGCGGTAATGTCTTCATTTGAACCATTACCAATTTCCATAGTTAGTCTTTCTTTAGCATATTCTGGAGTTAGGTTTTCAAATAAGATTTTCTTTCTAGCTAATTCTGGCGAATCAAAGTTAACGCTGTCGATATGCTTGACGGCAAAGTATTTCTCATTATCACGCGGAGGACGAATTTTACCTACGATACTATCACCAGTACGCAGATTTAATTTTCTAATAAAAGCAGGTGAAACATAGATATCATCTGGAGATGCGAAGTATGAGCTATCAGAAGATCTTAGAAAGCCATAGCCATCTTGGAGAACTTCTAAAATACCTTCGCCATAAATGTCTTCGCCTTTATCAGCATGATATTTTAAGATTGAAAAGATCAGCTCTTGTTTTCTTGCGCGAAGTGACTCAAGATCTAGACTTTGAGCTATATCCATTAGCTCATTAACAGATTTATACTTTAATTCATTTAAGTTCATTTGGTTCTCTATTTATAAAAATAATATGTTGATATAACTAATTATAGATATTTGTCTATGATTGAGATTAACTGAGTTTTTTGTACTACACCAACTTTAGTTTCTTTGTTTTCACCATCTTTGAAAACCATAAGTGTAGGTACGCCACGCACACCAAATTTCATTGCTGTTTCTTCATTATCATCGATATTTATTTTGCAGACTTTGATTTTGTCACCGTAGTGTTCTGCAACTTGGTCAAGTATTGGAGCAAGCATTTTGCAAGGACCGCACCATGGCGCCCAAAAGTCTAACAATACTGGAATATCACTATTAACTACTTCACTTTCAAATTGACTATCTGATATATCGATACATTTTGACATGCTTTGACTTTCCTTTAAGTTTTTTGATTTTAAAACTGATTAAGCAGAACCTACTGCTGTATATTTGATAATTTTATAAGAAGTTAAACTAATTGCTAGTTATTATAAACAAAAAAACTTCTTAGACAAATTTTTTTAGCTATTTTACAGATATTTTTTTATAATGGGGAGTAGTTAAGAAATAAGCTTTTGTTTTATATGTCAAAGATAGTAGCAACGGTAGATTTAGGTTCAAATAGTTTTCATATGCTTATAAGTGAAATCAAGCCTGATGGCGAGGTTATTACATTATCTAAGCAGAAGCACAAAGTGCAACTAAGGGCTGGCCTTAATAATAATCTAACGATTAGTAAGGATGCGCAAGAAAGAGCTATTGAATGCCTTGAGTTCTTTGCACAAGAAATCAAAAAATACAAAGTTGAGCATGTGCGTGCTGTAGGAACATATACTCTTAGAAAAGCAAAAAATAATATAAAAGGCTTTAAAAAGAAGTTAGATAAAGCTCTTGGTACTAAGATTAAAATTATCTCAGGTCCAGAGGAAGCAAGACTTGTCTATGTTGGAGCTAGAGATAATGATGATATTAAACAAAAAACACTAGTTATAGATATTGGTGGTGGCTCAACGGAATTTGTAATTGGTAGAGGTGATAAGATATTAATTGCGCGCAGTTTAGATATGGGCTGTGTCGGCATGCAGAAAGATTTTTTTGCGAATGAAAAGCTTGATTTTGCTAACTTTCATGCAGCAGCAACTAAAGCTAGAGAAATAATTGCACCAATCCTATATAAATATAGAAGAATAGGCTGGAATACTGTTCTGGGTTCTTCCGGGACAATTATCTCGGTTACAAATATATGTCAAGAACTTACAGGTGATTCTATTATTACAAAAGAGTTTTTAAATGATTTAATTACTATGATGATGGATAAGCGTGAAGTTGAGCATATTCGTTTTGAGGGTCTTAGGGAAGATCGTGAGAGTGTCCTTGCTGGTGGTGTTGTTATTTTATATACAATATTTGATTGTTTGGATATTACACAAATGAAGCTTTCAAATGGTGCTGTGCGCGAGGGTATGCTTTATGAGCTTGTTAAAAGTAAGTATAAGATCGTGATTAAATAAACTCTCTCCCCACCTCTCTCTTAGCAAGAGAGAGGAGTAATAAGTTCCTCCTTTATTGTAGAGGAGTTTAGGAGGAGTAATGAAATATGATGACAGAAGTTTTTAATAAACAATCAACAAAAGATAAAAGACGAAAACTAAGAGCAAATCAAACAGTTGCAGAAAGAAAACTCTGGAGTTGTATTAGGAAAGATGCTTTAGGTGTTAGAGTACGTAGGCAGTATGGGGTAGGAGAATATATAGTCGATTTCTATATACCAACACTAAAATTAGCCATAGAAATTGATGGAGATAGTCACTTTACTACTGATGCTAGACAATATGACTTAGTCAGAGAAGATTATATGAGTAGTATTGGAATAAGAACTATTCGTTATAAAAATGATGATGTCATAAATAATATTGATTCTGTATTTGCAGATTTGCTAAAGATAGTTGAAAGTAATCTCTCTTATTAGAATTATGATTGGAAGAACTCTCTCCCCACCTCTCTCTTAGCAAGAAAGAGGAGTAATAAGTTCCTCCTCTATTGTAGAGGGGGTGGGGGGTTATTACTTTAAGGATTTAATTTAGTAAATGAAATACATCCCACTAGCAGCAAGAATAAGACCACAAAGTATTGATGAAATAGTAGGTCAAGAACATTTATTATCGCAACATGGCGTTTTAACAAAAATACTTGCTGGTGATGGAATTTGTTCTTTAGTATTATGCGGAAAACCAGGGGTTGGTAAGACAAGCTTGGCTAGAATTATTGCAAGCTCAAAAAAACTAGAATTCTTTGAGCTATCAGCAGTTGATTCAGGCGTTAAGGATGTTAAAAAAATAATTGCTGATAATCAGCATTTAGATAGTTTTGTATTATTTTTAGATGAGATTCATCGCTTTAATAAATCACAACAAGATTTACTTTTTCCTTATGTTGAATCAGGTAAAATTGTTTTAATTGGTGCTACTACAGAGAATCCAACATACTACTTAAACAATGCTTTAGTTTCACGCCTTTTTATTTTGCGCCTTAAAAGATTGAGTATATCAGCTACTCAAAAACTTATCCAAAGAGCTTTATCACAAGATGAGGTATTAGCAAAATATACATTCAAAATTGATGATGGTTTATATAATGCTATCCATAATTATAGTGAAGGCGATTGTCGTAAGATTTTAAATCTAATTGAGAGAATGTTTTTGATTAGCGATAGAATGGATGAAATTTATCTAAACAAAGAGCTATTTGATCAAGCAGTAGGTGAGGCTTCACGAGATTTTCATCGTGAGGGTAAGGAGTTTTATGAGCAGTTATCGGCTTTTCATAAATCTGTGCGAGGAACCGATGCTGATGCAGCTATTTTTTGGTTAAGTGTAATGTTGGATAATGGTGTTGATCCATTAGTTATTGCTAGAAGGATGCTATGTATTGCCTCTGAAGATATTGGTAATGCGGATCCGCAAGCGCTAAGAGTAGCAATAGATGCTTGGAACGCCTATGAGAAGCTAGGTTTACCAGAGGGAAGATTAGTGTTAGCACAAGCGGCTATTTATTTAGCGGTAGCGCCAAAGAGTAATGCTTGTTATAAAGCATTAGCACAAGCTCAGCAGCTTGTTAAAAACTTAGGTGATATACAAGTGCCGCAACATCTTAAAAACTATAAGGATAGTAATTACCTCTACCCACATAACTACCCAAATTCATATGTTATCCAGCAATATTTGCCTAAAAATGTTGTACAAACTTTTTATCAACCCTCAGCAAGCGGTTTTGAAACAAAAATAAAAACTAAGCTTGATAGTATAAACAAAATCAAGAAGTTATAAAATTAAGTTATTAAATTTTTGTATTTATATGTTATAATCTTTGGAATTAAATTATATCTATAAAATATAAACTAGGTTTTAAACTGCTATGGCACTAGAAAATTTACTACATCCTAATAATATTAAAATTGATGAATATGCAAAAAATGCTACTAAGTTTTCTTTTGAAGCCCTAGAAAGAGGGGTAGGTTATACACTTGGATTTGCTCTTAAGCAAACTATGCTTTATTCTATCGCTGGTGCATGTGTTACTAGTATAAAAATTAATGACGGTAAAGTTACTTCTTTAGAAGATGTGATTCCATGTGATGAAACAGTTGCTGATATTATCTTAAATATCAAAGCTCTTCCTTTGACGTTAGCAGACAGAGTTGACTCAGGTACGATAACTTTTGAATTATCAGGCTCAGAAGAAGAAGTTTTCTCCGAAGAAGCAAAATTAACTGAAGGTTTAACTATAACAGAAGAAGTATTTATCTGTAGCTATAATGGTGGTAAAAAGCTAAAAATTGAAGCTAAAGTTGAAAAAGGTGTAGGCTACAGACCAGCTCAAGAGAACTTCAAAGATGGTGAATTCCTTTTAGATGCGACTTTTTCACCAGTTGCTTTTTGTGAGTTTGAGATAAAAGATGCTCGTGTCGGTAGACGTACAGACCTTGATAAACTTGAACTTAACATTAAGACTAATGGTAATGTAAGCTGTGAAGAAGCGCTAAGAATAGCAGCTATTAAGATTCAAAATCAATTAAGAAATATCGTAGATGTTGAAGAGATTAATAAAGGTATTTTTGTAGAAGATCCTACTAAGGATATAAACCCTGTTTTGTTAAAGCATGTTGAGGAATTAAACCTTACAGCTAGATCTTCTAACTGTTTAAAAGCTGTAAATATTAGATTAATCGGTGACCTAGTACAGAAGACAGAAAACGAACTTCTTAAAGCACCAAACTTTGGTAAAAAATCATTAACAGAGATCAAAGACAAGTTATCTGAGCTTGGCTTATCTTTGGGAACAGCGATTGATAATTGGCCTGAAGATTTATAATCACTTCTTGCCGGAGTGGTGAAATTGGTAGACGCGCCGGATTCAAAATCCGGTTCTGGCAACAGAGTGCCGGTTCGAGTCCGGCCTCCGGCACCATTTAACTTTTTGCATATATTCCCAAAAAATAACAAAAAACTTTAAAAACAATTTTTAACTGGTTTTAAATTTCAACTAGTATACTATTTAAAACCATTGTAGCCGTTGAAATTTACATACTGTATTTATATTTAGCCTAATTTTTCTATTTTTGAGTATGTACAGCTAACTACATATAAAAATGTCATGCTGAATTTATTTCAGCGTTTCACTATAAGTGTTGATTTTATTGAGATCCTGAAACGAGTTCAGGATGACAAAATGTACTATTTTTATGCCTAGTAGGCTATAAATATGTTTAAGAATGTCAGTGATATAGAGTTAAAGAGCCGAAAATACTCTAAAAAAGCCTTCATTTAGGTGGTAGGTTATCTTTAACTTTAGATAAAAATAATAACAAATAGTCTACATTTAAGTAGGCTTTCTTAACATTTTTTTCACTTCGCCAATATGAGTTTCTTCCTCAACTATTAGCTTTCTAGCATACTCTTCTAGCATTATTGATTTTCCATTTACAAGCTTTAGAAGTTCATAGTAGGCTGAAACAGCTTTTTTCTCATGCCCCAGACTTTCAATTAATATATCATTTATATTGTGCTGATAAGTTTCTGTTAAGTCTGCTATTTTTAAAGATGGGTGCTCACCAAAATGAGTTATCATTTCTCCAGCAGCTGTTGCATGAGTTAAACTTTCTTTTGCTTGAGATTGCATCCAACTAACTATAGGGATTCTATTATGGCCTATAATCATTAAAGAATAATGAGTATAACGCACAACTCCAGACATTTCGAGTTCTAAAATTTTATTTAATTGATCAATAATTTCTTGTTTATTTTCTAATTGAAGCTCCATATAACTTATTTCCTTTATCTAAATTTTATTCGTTATAAGTGACATGGTAACTAATAGTATTTACATTAGCAATATTAGTTATGCGCAAAACAAAATTAATTCCTATACGGCTGGCTTTATAGTGATTTTAAATTATCATTATTAAATTTTTTATATAAGGCTGAATTATTTCATAATTCATATAGACTAAAATTTTGATCCTTAAGTCTGCTTTTAATAGCAAATTTGTTTAGTTTTTTCTATCATATATGAAATTAGCGGCTACTGCTATAGTTCAGATTATTATGATAGTATAAATAGCTTTGAGAATGGAGAATATTAAAGAAAAAGTCTAGTTATCTAACAAGCTTGCAAATAGTTTTTATACTACGAATAATTTATAATACTCACAAATACAATATATTTGTTAAATCATGATAATAGATTCACATTGTCACCTTAATTATCTAAAGCTTGAAGATATAACTCTTGAGCAAGTTATTAATAATGCAAAAAATGCCGGTATTGATAAAGTTATCTCAATAGCCGTAGCATGGCATGAGATTGAAGATATACAGAAAATAGCTGAAGATTATAGCGATGTTTATTTTTCTGTAGGGGTACATCCTAGTGAATTAGATACACATCAGCCAAGTGTTGATGAGATTATAGCAAAATCACAACATCAAAAATGTGTTGCTATTGGCGAGACAGGCTTAGACTATTACTACAATGGTAGCGATACTAAAAAGGCACAGATAGATAAATTTGTTATGCATATGCAAGCGGCTAATCAAGTAAATAAGCCTGTTGTAATCCATACTAGAGCGGCAAAACAAGATACATTAGCTATTTTAAAAGCTGAAGGTGTTGAAAAATGTGGTGGAATTTTGCACTGTTTTACTGAAGATTACGATATGGCAAAAAAAGCTCTAGATATGGGGATGTATATATCTTTTTCAGGAATTTTGACTTTCAAAAATGCTAAAGATATTCAAGCAACAGCAAAAAAATTACCACTAGATAGAATCCTTATTGAGACAGATGCTCCGTATCTAACACCGGTGCCGCTGCGTGGAAAACCAAACTATCCAGAATATGTTAAATATGTGGCAGAGTTTTTGGCTAATTTAAAAGGTGTATCTTACCAGCAAGTAGCAACACAAACTTATCAAAATACTTGTGAGGTTTTAAAATTATGATGTTAAGGCAACAATATCACTTTAGGAGATCTGAGCGTGGTGATTTATTGGTTTGGGATGTTAACAAACTAAACCTTAAAACAAGGAGTTTGACTCCTAAAAAAATTAAGTTATCAGATGTTAAAGAATATAAACAAACTTATTGGTATGATTTAGATTTAGGAGCTGCTAAGCCAACATGTGAAAATATTGTAGAGCACGTGAAATTAATCAATATGGCTGATTTAAACTACCCTATTATTTTATGTTGTGAAGGTAAACTAATGGATGGGATGCATAGAGTGTGTAAGGCTCACCTATTTGGAAATGAAGAAATTTTAGCTTTTAGGTTTGAAGAATACATCTGTCCTGATTTTGTTAATATTGATTATAAAGATCTAAAGTATGACTAGCACTAATATTTATGATTTAGAGCTTAAAAACTCTAACCAAGAAGTCTTTACTGATTTACTTAAAAGAGATGATATCCATATTGAAAAAATAATTTCCTATGGGCAAGTAACTCCAGCTGACCAGCCATATATACAAGCTCATGATGAATGGGTTGTGGTATTAAGAGGTCAAGCACAACTTAAACTAGAAGATGAATACTATACTCTCAAACAAGGGCAACATTTATTTATCGCTAAAAATACAAGGCATTGGGTTACTTTTACCACCAATCCTACTATCTGGTTAGCTGTTCATTTTGGGAGATTATAATGCAACATTTCTTTACTGAACATTTTTATATCTTATGTATCTTTATTATATCAATGGGTTTTTTGGCAAGTTTTATCGATGCCATAGCAGGTGGAGGAGGTTTAGTTAGTATTCCAGCATTAAGTTTGACAGGTTTGCCGATTGTTACTGTTTTAGGGACAAATAAATTTCAAGCTAGTATTGGTACAGGTATGGCAGTACTTAAATACTACAAAAGTGGTCTTATTGATATCAAAACAGTAGTAAGAGGTTTGGTAGCAGGTTTTATAGGTGCTTGTTGTGGAACACTACTGACTTTGCTGATACATAATGATTTTATGAATAATATTGTGCCGATACTGTTAATTATAGTTTTTATTTTTAGTATTGTTAATAAAAATCTTGGAGTAGCTCAGGGCAAAAAAAGAATGTCAGAAATAGCTTTTTTTACGCTTTTTGGCTTTGTTTTAGGTGCTTATGATGGTTTTTTTGGACCTGGTACGGGTAACTTCTGGATTATTGCAATTGTATACTTTCTTGGTTATACATTTTTGCAAGCCTCAGGTTATGCTAAGATGCTTAATTTAAAAAGTAATGTTTTTTCGCTGACTGTTTTTGCGTTATCAGGACAGGTTAATATTACTTTCGGACTTTTGATGGCAGTAGGAAGCTTCTTTGGTGGTATCGCTGGTTCAAGAATGGTTATTTTAAAGGGTTCAAAATTAGTTAGACCAATATTTATAATTGTTGTGGGTACAAGTATTTTGCTTATGCTCAAAACGCAATATTTTGCATAAGCAATATGGTGATATCAAATTAGTTAAATAAATCTTAGTATTAATGGTTATCTAGCAATGCTATAATACGCCAATATATTTTTTAATATAGATTAATTATTATGGATAATCAAAAAGCATTAGAAATAAAAAATCTTACCAAAGTTTATAAGGGTGGTTTGAAAGCCGTTGATGATATCAGTTTTGAAGTCAAAAAAGGTGATTTTTTTGCACTTTTGGGGCCAAATGGTGCTGGTAAGTCGACCACTCTAGGAATGATATCCTCGCTTGTAAATAAAACATCTGGTCAAATCAAGGTTTTTGGTCATGATATAGATACTGATTATATCCAAGCTAGAAAGCACCTAGGTGTAATGACGCAAGAAATAAACCTTAATATTTTTGAAAAGCCAATAGATATACTTATTACACAAGCGGGGTTTTTTGGCATTGCTAAAAAAGACGCATTTGCGTATGCTGAAGAGCTGTTAAAGAAAGTTGATCTTTATGATAAGCGTAATACCCAAGTAAGATTTTTATCTGGAGGTATGAAAAGAAGATTAATGGTGGTGCGTGCGCTAATTCACAAACCAAAACTATTAATCTTAGATGAGCCAACCGCAGGAGTTGACGTTGAGCTTAGAAATTCATTGTGGGAGATGATTTTAGAATTTCATAGAGAAGGTTTGACAATAATTCTGACAACTCACTATCTAGAAGAAGCCGAATTGATGTGTAAACATATCGCGCTTATTAACAAAGGTAAGTTATGTGTTAATACGGATATGAAGACTTTCTTAAAATCAGCCGATAAACATACTTATATCTTTGATCTCAAAGACAAATGTCAGCAAGAGATAAAACTTAATCTAGGTGAGGTTAAGCTTATCGATGATTATACAATCGAGGTTGAAGTTTCAAAAGGGGTAGTACTTAATCAAATATTTGCTGAACTAAGTAGCAAGTATGATTTAGATGTTTTAGATGTACGTTCAAAAGCAGCTAAGTTAGAGAAGTTATTTATTGAAGTAGCAAGAAATAAACAGGTAAATTTATGAATTTAAGAGATTATTGGATAACATACATAACAATTTTTAAGCGTGAGTGTAAAAGGATCTTTAGAATTTGGCCACAAACTTTACTTCCTTCAGTGATAACTATAATTTTATATTTTCTGATTTTTGGTAAGGTGGTTGGAGCGCGTATAGGTAGTATGGGAGATGGGGTTACTTATATGCAGTATATTACTCCAGGTCTTATAATTATGGCGGTGATTCAAAACTCATATGGTAATGTCGTTAGCTCTTTCTTTGGTATCCGTTTTAATAAAGCTATAGAAGAGTTGTTAGTATCACCTGTTAGTAATCATGTAATAGTGCTAGGTTATATTTCTGGTGGTATATTTAGAGGTTTTATTGTTGGAATGCTTGTTAGTATAGCGGCATTTTTATTAGGCGGCTTTACTACTATACACAGTGTAGCTTTAGTTTTAGTTGACTTTATATTTTGTGGCGCTTTATTTTCTCTCGGTGGCTTGATAAATGCGATATTCTCACAAAGTTTTGATGATACTACGATATTTCCTACATTTATACTTACACCACTTATCTACTTAGGAGGAGTGTTTTACAATATAAATGATTTAACTGGCTTTTGGCATTTTATATCATCTTGTAATCCGTTGTTTTATATAGTTGATTTTGTTAGATATGGTTTTATAGGCGTTTCTACAGTTAATCCATATTTTGCATTTGCAGCGATAGTTATTTTCACATTCTTATTGTACTATGCATGTTGGTATTTACTTGAGAAAGGCATTAGGTTGAAAGCTTAGTTAAGGATTTTATTCTTTTATTCTATGTACTTGACGAATAATATATAGCGGTCTATGCTTTGTTTCGATAAATATCCTGCCTATATAACTACCTAGCATTCCAATCCCTATCATTTGTAAACCACTAAAGAATAATATAAAGGTCACTAACGATGGATAACCCGGAACATCTACACCAATTAATATTGATTTTAGAATTATTATAGAACCATAGATAAAGCTTATAAGCGCGACAAAAATACCAATATACGACCATATTTCTAGCGGAGCGCGGCTAAAACTTGTGACACCATCTATAGAAAACTTAAATAGCTTCCAATAATTCCATTTAGTTTGGCCAGCAGCTCTTTCTTCTCTAGCGTGGTAAACTATTTTTTCTTTAAAGCCTATCCAAGTAAGTAGTCCTTTGTTAAAGCGTATTTTCTCTTTGAGCTCTAAAAAAGCATTAACAGCAGCCCTATTTAATAATCTATAGTCACCAGCATTAGGGGTTAGTTTAGTGTCACTAATCCTATTCATAACTTTGTAGAAAAGTCCTGCGGTGTGTTTTTTAGTTGAAGTATCTGTATCACGATTTTCTCTAACAGCAGTGACAATCTCATAGCCATCTAACCAATATTGTACCATTTCTAAAATAAGTTCCGGTGGATCCTGTAGGTCAGCATCTATTGATATTGCAGCATCACCTTTACAGTTTGCGAAACCGGCAAACAAGGCTGCTTCTTTACCAAAGTTGCGTGATAAATCAACTACAGCAATCTCAGAGATGACTTTTTGTTTTTCTAAAAGAAGCTCAAGAGTATTATCATTACTACCATCATTGATAAAGACAAGTTCATATTTAGTCGGGAGTTTTTCAAGGATTGGCATAAGTCTAGCAAACAAATGCTCTATACCTTCTGCCTCATCTTTTACGGGGATTATTATACTTGTTAACTTATCTTTAATATCCATAGGGTTATATGCTTATGACTATTTTGTTATTTATTTTAAATGTATCATTAGCATTGGGCAACTTATATTTGTTTAAGAAAACTATAATTTATTATTTGTTTATAAATATAAGTCAAAGGATTGTTAAGATAAGAGGTCTTTTTGCTATAATACATCTAAGTTTTTTTAAAGTATATAAAAAATGGCTTTTAAATATAATAAGGTTGCAATTATTGGTAAGCATTATAAAAAAGAAGTAAGTCAAATGGTCGAAACCTTATATGCTTATTTACAGCAACAAGACTTAGAAATAACTATAGAAAATGATACGGCAGCTGATACTTCACTTGTAAATATTACCACAGCAAGCCTAAAAGAGATTGCGCTAAGATGTGATGTTGCGATAATCGTTGGTGGTGATGGTAATTTTCTTAAAGCATCAAGAGTTTTAGCTTTGTATAGTAATATTCCGGTTATTGGTATAAATAAAGGCAAACTAGGTTTTTTGACAACTCTTGCTGCAGATGATAATGCGCTAAAAAATGATCTTTATGCAATATTAAAAGGCGTTAGCACAGTGACAAAGATGAGTATGCTAAAGTGTCGTGTTGATAATAATTTACGTGCGCCTTTAGAGGCATCTATCGCCTTAAATGAAATAGCAATAACAGCTAGTAGAGGCTTGATGTTTGGTTTAAAAGTGTTTATCGATGGGAGGTATGCTTTTGATCAAAAAGGTGATGGGCTTATTGTCTCTACTCCTACTGGTTCAACAGCACATGCAATGTCAGCAGGTGGGCCAATTTTAAATCCTAATCAAAATAGCATAGTCTTGGTGCCTATATGTTCACACTCATTAAATAGTAGACCTTTGGTGATATCTGATGAAAGTGTTATTGATATTTATATAACTGAATATAATGAACCTGAACCAGTTTTGAGTATTGATGGTAGGCACGATACTATTCTCAAAGCGCATCAAAAAGTGACTATCCAGAAAGCACAAAAGAAGGTTACAGTTCTACATACAAAAGATTACAATTATTATGACACTTTAAGAGAAAAACTAGGTTGGAGTAAAGTGCTATTCTAGCAAAGCTCAACTAATATAATTACTACAAAAATAGTGATAAAAATAGCTGAAATAAATTCTATCTTTTTAATATTTCTAAAAAATATCTGCCTAAGTTTATTATTACCAAAGAAAGTTGCGACAATACAAAACCACACCAGGGTTGTAAGAGCTATAGCTATCCAAATTGCAAACTTACCAAAACTAGCTAGATTATCAACTAAACTTAACATTGAGCTAAAGAAAACTAATGCTTTAGCATTGGCAAGATTAGTAAAAGCGCCATTTAAAAAAAGCCTGATATTAGAAGGTTTATCAAAACTATTTAGATTTTTTATATGCTCGTTAGCATTTGGATTTAGTTGTTGTTTGGTAAAAATACTTTTATACAAGTTAAAAGCAATATATCCAAGATAGGCTGTACCTATGAGGATTAGTATCTTAAACAATAGCGGTTGTTTATATAATAAGAATGAACCGAACCAGTAGACGATAAAAGTATTTAAAAGAATTCCACTAGCAACACCCATTGCTGTATATATACCAGATTTATGTCCAAATTTAATAGAGTTGCTGATAGTTACAAAAAAATCTGGACCGGGTAGAATAAGGCAGCTTATTTGTAAAGCTAGAATTGTTAGAAAGATTAGCACAGTTATACTCTTATTTTTATCATAGTTGAGATAGAATAGTATTAATAAAATTAGAATAAATCTAGAAAAATGTGTAATAAATCTACAGAAAATTTACGTCAGATAAAAAGTTATGTACAAAGGGCAGGTAGAGTTACAAAAAAACAACAACAAGCGCTTGATAATTATGCTGCAAATTACCTTATAGAATATGCTAAAGATAACAAATTAGATTTTGCTGAAATTTTTGCTAATACTAATGATGTAGTCCTAGAAATAGGCTTTGGTATGGGAGGATCGCTAGTTGAAATGGCTTTAGCTAATCCAGCAAAAAACTACCTTGGTATTGAGGTTCATAAAGCAGGGGTTGGTAATATTCTCTATGAAATAAAAAATCAAAATATCCCTAATCTTTTAGTTATGAGTCATGATGCAATCGAGATACTTGAGAATATGATAAAAGATCAATCTTTATCTAATATACAAGTGTATTTCCCTGATCCTTGGCATAAGAAAAAACATAATAAGCGTAGGCTTGTTAATCAGACAAATATTGAGCTGTTTGCTAAGAAATTAAAATCTGGTGGCGTGTTCCATTACGCTAGTGATTGGTTGCCATATGCAGAGGAAGTATTAGAGCTATTTGAGAATGATAGTAAGTATAGAAATTTATATAATGGTTTTGCACCAAGGCCAGAGTGGCGACCTTTGACAAAATTTGAGAAGCGTGGGCAAAATCTTGAACATCCGATATCAGATATACTTTTTGAGAAGATTTAAGGATAAAAAGTGAAAATAGCCAGATATAAAAAAGGCTTTATAAAAGCAAGTGAATATAATAGTAAACTACACTTTGATAATATTTTCTGTCCTGATTGTGGTAAGGCAAAATTAAAATTAGTGCGTAAAGCTGACCAAGAGCCATATTTTGTTTTTATCAAAGATCAACAACATGATCAGCTTTGTCCAAGCATAGCCAAACCAATTCAAGATCAAAAAATCAAGGAACTAGTTTTAAGTGATTCAAAAAAAGACATGAGTAAGCTTAATTTCTTAGTTAATAAAAACCTTGAAAAATGTATAAATCTTGTCACAAAATTAGAAAATAATGGTGAGCTTAAAAAAGCTGATGAGCTTAATTTGATGCCACAAAAAAAACAGCAGATAACAGAAAAGCGTATTAGAGAGTATGCAAAACAGGATATTTATACAATAAATATTGTTAATTTAAGTGATATTGATACGCAAAAACTTAACAACAAGTATTGTCTCATCTATGGAATAGCTGGAATTACACTTGCTGATGTTGGTGATAGTAAAAAGCTATTTTTTAAAGCCGATCAAAATTCACGCTTTTCGCTATTTATTGTGCCAAGCCAAATAAAATATTTAGATTTTGATAAAGGTAAAAGAGCTAAATTTGCTGTTTTTGGTAGATTTAGAAAAGTTGGTAAATTTATAAATTTAGAAATTCGTTCAACACGCGATTTAGTTATCAGGGACTAAGAAAATATGCATGTAAAAATTCGTTATGAAAAATTAAAAGATCAAGAGTTAATCTATAAATTAATCTCTGAAGCTTTTGAAACTAGTGATGAAGAGAAATTAGTTAGACTTTTGCATACTGATCACCAAAGTTTAATATCGTTAGTTGCTGAAACTGATGATAATAGTATAATTGGTCAAGCGATTATCTCAAAAATGACTGCAGAGAAGGACGATAAGCTAAAAATATCTGGACTTGCGCCAATGTGTGTAGCACCGAGATATCAGCATCAAGGGATTGGTACTAAGCTTATAGAAGCAATTATCAAAGAAGCAAGGAAAAATAATATTGATGCAATATTTGTCTTAGGTCATCCAAGTTATTATCCACAGTTTGGTTTTAAGCCTGCCGTGGAATATCAGATAAAATGTGAGTATGATGTCCCAGCTGATGTTTTTATGGTTCTAGATTTGTCGGCTAAACTCGCTCAGTTAAAAGACCAAATTGTATACTATGCCGAAGAATTTAGCAAAGTTTTTTAAGTATAATCAACGCTATAAAAAAGAAGGTCTATATTAAACATATAAATAGGCTCCATGAACAAAAATTTTAAATAAAGCATATAAGTATATTAAATGATAATCAAGCTCGGTCATTCACTAGTCACCCTATGAATGTGCATAAAAATAGAGAAGGTACGAATGCTCTTATTTTTTATTATAATAAAAAGGCCAAGTTTTCAGAGAATATTTTTTAACTTCCAAAATCAGGATGGCAAAACCTTGAAAGTAAGAGCGTAACCTGCTAGAGTAATACAATTTTCTTGCTATAAAAACATTAAATTATTATCACCCGGCTACCCCACCGAGAATTTAGTCAGTAAGAAAAGTGTCCATGCCTAAAGAACAATAGAGGATTATTTTATGGAAAATATAAAGCCAAGCATAGAAAGCGATAATGTGAACATCAACAGAAAATGCGAATGGAGGGTGCCAAATTTCCAGCAAATCGAAATGGATTATCCGGAGGGAAAGGGATCACCACACGTCTCGGAATATGATGAATACACGGGACCGTCCTAACAACAAGAAAATGAAATTAAACAAAATATTTAGAGATGAAAGTGTAGTAATTACCGAAGTATTTTATTTGTTTAGTAATTGTATCTAAAATTTGTATCTCTAAATCGTATCAACCCTTACTATATTTTTGATTTGTAAAATAAGTCGTAAGTACTCATAAAGTTGGTTGATTTTAATTACAAAGTTGTTTTTGGTGTTATAGCCTGCTAGGCATAAAAGTAGTACTAATTGAAATAGCTTAAAACCAAGCTATTTCAGTAGATTCCGTGGTCAAGCCTGACGGAATGACGTACTACTTTTTATATAGTTAGCTATATATCTTTAACTATATTGATTTACTTTTCAATTTGAAAACTAAATTTACTAGCAAATTTTTGTTCATGGAGCCTAACCTTTTTAAAATAAACTAACTATGGTTTTACACTCTCAAAGATTTTAATTTATATCTGATAAATACTTATTTGAAACCTGATTAGGTCTATGAACTTAAAATAATTTCTTTATACATTATTGATTTCTAAATTAGGTTTTGCTAATATAGCGCCACTTGATGAATTACAGGCTTATGAAAATGGATTTAACGCAGATGAAAGATAATGCTAGTAAAGCTTCTTCATTATTAAAAGCAATATCTCATGAGTCAAGATTATTGATATTATGCTTGCTCCTTAGAAGAGAAATGACAGTAGGAGAGTTAGCAGAGTACTCTAGTCTGAGCCAGTCGGCATTTTCTCAGCATTTATCAGTATTGAGAAATAAAGGTCTAGTTAAATGCAGAAAAGAGGCGCAAAATGTTTATTACAGTATTAACGATCCTTCGGTGACAAAAATATTAGAAGCATTGTATAGTATATATTGTGGTGATAAAGTCTAAAAAATTTTAAGTTTATATTAGTAAAATCTAAATTAGATAAAGTTAAAATAAGGAGATCAAAATGAATAAAGTAGAGAAAATATCAGTAAAGCAGTTTCTTGATTTACAACAAAAAGAAAAGGTTAAACTAATAGATATTAGAACTCCTGCTGAGCATAGCAGAGAGTGTATTGATTGTGCCGAGAATATTCTTGTTGATGATCTCTATGATGCTGATATTAAAGCTGATGAAGTAGTGGTTCTTCACTGTCAATCAGGTAATAGAACAAATCAAGCAGCTAGCAAAGTTGCTGGCTTAAATGCTAAGAAAGTTTATTTGTTAGATGGTGGTTTGAATGCTTGGAAACAGTATAAGCAACCAACACAAAAAAATGTTAAAGAACCTCTACCTATTATGCGCCAAGTACAAATTATTGTTGGCTTCATGGTGCTTTTAGGTGTGGTGCTTTCATTTACAGTATCGCAATATTTTGCAATTTTAAGTGGTTTCTTTGGTGCGGGTCTTTTATTTGCTGGTTTGACAGGGACTTGTGGTTTAGCGGTGATGTTAGAGTTTTTACCATACAATAGAAGAAAATAATAAATTGTAAATAGGAGTTTATAATGACTAAGAAGTATCTAATCATTGGCGGAGTTGCTGCAGGGGCTTCTGCTGCTGCAAGGTTGAGAAGGCTAGATGAATCAGCTGAAATTATTATGTTTGAAAAAGGTTCGCATGTGTCTTTTTCAAACTGTGGTTTGCCATATTATTTAGGCGGTTATATTGAGTCAGCTGAAAAGTTGATTTTAATGACTCCAGAGAAGTTTGATAAACAATATAACATTGATGCACGTACAAATGCTGAGGTTATAGCTATTGATAGAGTAAATAAGCTTGTAACAGTTCTAAATCACCAGAGCGGTGAGAAATATAGCGAAAGTTATGATAAGTTATCTTAGCTGTCGGAGCTAAGCCAATAGTACCGCCTTTTAGAGGTCTTGAGACAATTGAGCATTTTATCTTGAGAAATGTTGTTGATGTCAAAAAGATTCATCAAGCTGTTTTTAATAAGCAAAAGCCTGTTAAAGACATAACAGTGATTGGTGCTGGTTTTATCGGTGTTGAGGTCGCAGAAAATCTCAAAAAAAGAGGTTTTAATGTGACTATTATCGAGATGGCTAATCAGATTATGCGACCTTTTGACTATGAAATGGCAAAATTTTTAGAGAAAGAGCTACTAGATAATGGTGTTAAGCTATTACTTGGTGAAAAAGTTGTCGGCTTTGAATGTGATAAAGTCTTACTTGAGTCTGGTAAAGAGATAAAAACAGATTTGGCTGTGTTGGCTATAGGTGTTGCACCAGATACTAACTTCCTAAAAGAAGCGGGTATTGAGTTGGCAAAAACTGGGCATATTATTGTCAACGATAATTATCAAACATCTGATGAAAATATCTATGCTGCTGGTGATGCTATTTTGGTTAAAAATGCTCTTACAGCTCAGGATTTCAGCTTACCTTTGGCAGGTCCTGCTAACAAACAAGGTCGTCTGATAGCAGACCATATCAATGGTTATAAGGTAGTAAATAAAGGCTATATTGCCTCATCAATTATTCAGATATTTAACTATACTGGCGCTGCAACAGGTCTAAACGAGGCTTGGATTAAGTTTCATAACTTAGATATTGACTATGAGGTTGTCTATATTGCACCATTTGATAGAGTTAGTATTATGCCAAATGCGGTAAATGTTTTTACAAAAATATTATTTGAGAAAAATACAGGTAAGCTGCTAGGAGCGCAAATTATAGGAAGAGGAATTGTTGATAAAAGAGCTGATGTATTTGCTACAGCTATCAAAGCAGGGATGACGGTTGAGGATTTACAAGATCTTGAGTTATGCTATGCACCACCATACTCAACTGGTAAAGACATAGTCAACTATACAGGTTATGTTGCCAATAACTTGCTTAAAGGTGATTTTAAGCAAGTTGCTTTTACCCAGGTTGAAGTGTTATTAGCACAAAATGCACAAATTATCGATGTAAGAGAGGTTAGCGAAACTCGTCGAGGTATGCTAACAAATGCAAAAAATATACCGATGTCTGAAATAAGAGTCAGACTATCAGAGCTTGATAAAAATAAGCCGGTATATGTACATTGTCAAACAGGACAGAGATCATATAATGTCGTTTTGCTGTTACAACAACATGGCTACAATGCATATAATATTGCCGGTGGCTATATAATGATCTCAGATTATTATGATACTATTGAACGTATGACAGGTAAAACATTCCTTTATTAAATAAAGGAATGTTTTAACTAATGTGATGGTTACATCTAGGGAGAATTATGATTTTCAGACAGCTAATTGACAGAGATACTTATACATATACTTATATTCTAGGCTGTGAGCAGACCAGACAAGCAGTGATAATAGATTCTGTAAGATTTAACGTTAATCAGTATCTGAAGTTGCTAAAAGAGCTAGATCTTAAACTGATCTATGCAATAGACACCCATGTCCATGCTGATCATGTTACCGCAGCTGGAATTTTAAGAAAAGAAACTGGTTGTGATATTGTTATCGGGGGTCAAAGCAAAGCAGAGTGTGCAACCAAAAAAGTATTTGATGGCGATATCCTAGAATTTGGTAACTATCAACTAAAAGCTTTGTATACTCCCGGTCATACAGATGATTCCTACTGTTTTATTACTGAAAATATGCTTTTCACAGGCGATACTTTATTGATAAGAGGATCTGGTAGAACTGATTTCCAAAATGGTGACTCATATGCAGCATATGATAGTATCATGAATAAGCTAATGACTTTACCAGGTAGTACAATTATTTATCCTGGTCATGACTATAATGGTATAACCAGTAGTAGTGTTGCCGAAGAAAGACAAAATAATCCAAGGTTGAAGGTTAAATCACCAGATGATTACGCTAAGTTAATGGCTGATTTAAAGCTACCACCACCAAACTATATAGATATTGCAGTTCCAGCAAATTTGAAATGTGGTATGGAAGAATAAATGTTTTTGATAGTTTTTGGCTTTATCTGTGGAATCGCGCTAGGATTGACAGGTGGTGGTGGCTCAATTTTGGCAGTTCCCTTGCTTACTTATGGAGTTGGTTTAGATTTTCATAGTGCTGTTACGATATCTTTGCTTGTGGTTGGTTTTACAGCAATTTTTGGTCTTGTAGTTAATTATAAGCAACATGACATCCACTATATAGCAGCAGCTGTAATGTTTGTTACTGGGGTTGTTTTTGCACCGATAGGTAATTATATCTCGCAAGGATTATCAGATAAACTATTAATGCTAAGCTTTTCAATATTGATGATTTTGATAGGTGTTTGGAGCTTGATAAAAGCAAAATTAATGTCAAACTCAGGGAAATCAGTTTGTAAGAGTATCGGACCAAGATGTATAGTGGCATTATTGATAAGTGGTGGTGTCGTTGGTACATTGACTGGTTTTTTTGGTGTGGGTGGTGGCTTCTTAATTGTACCAGCATTAGTTTTTATAACAGCGATGCCGCTTAAAAGAGCTATTAATACATCGTTGTTAGTAATTTTTGTAGTATCAATATCTGGCTTTATATCTCATTATGATGAAACTAGTATGAACTGGTACATCGCGAGTATGTTTATAGTTGGTAGTGCTATTGGGATGCTTTTGGCAACTAAAGTCAAAAAAAGCCTCAATGATAAAGTTTTACAAATAATATTTGCTGTTATGCTAGTGGTTTTGGGAGTCGGTTTATATTTTATCAATTAGTTTTTAGCCAGCCTGTAATACTAAATCTCTTATTCTCTGTAAGTACTGGTAAGACTTCATGTTCGATACTTTTACTATCAAAAAGAATTATTTTGCCATTATTTGGAAACACTTCTAGTATTTGATCTTTTAAATATAGTTTTAGCTGTCCACCAGAAGAATCTTGCCAAACTTGATTAAGATAGCAAACTATCGATATCGTTCGTCGATCATCATTTTGAAAAGTATCAATATGCTTTTTGTAAAAAGATCCTTGAGGATAAACAGCGTAATGAAATTCTTTAGTAACTATTCCAGCAAAGCAGGTCTTATTAATATACTCAATGAAACTATTTATTTTTTGAAAAAATACTTGCGCATATTTTGTCTCATCTAGCCAAAAAATAAAATCATTGCGGATTGATCTTTCGAGGCTTTCATTTAAACGATTGCCTACAGCAGATTTTTTAAAATAATTTGCTTGGTAAAGTTCTTCTAGCTGTTGTGTTAATTTGTTAGTTTCATCAGTTGTTAGCCAGTTATCAATGATACAAAAACCCTTATTGAGGTAATCAACAATTATTTTTTCATAGAAAGGATTAGTCGCAAGTAAATCAGACATCAATATGCCCAATAGTATAGAGTAAGCGAATTATATACTAGAAATATTAACTTAGTTATCTATTTTTATGATAAAGTCTTCTAAATACTCATTGACATCTAATTCATATTCAGAAATAGCAAAATGCTTTGCTGATTTTTTCTGCTTGTGCATTTCTTCAGTTGAGCCGGTATTTAAATGATGCCAATCAGGTAAATCTTTACCTTCAAATAAAAGTTTATAGCTACAACTATTAGGTAACCATTTATGAGCGTGATTTTTTAGTTGTTTGTAGGTTAGATTTACACACTCAGGTACAAGCTGTTTTCTTTTTTGATACATGCTGCATTGGCATTTGCCAATATCAAGAAGCTTACAACTAACTCTAGTGTAGTAAACTTCATCTGTTTCATCATCTTGAAGTTTGTTTAGACAACAAAGTCCACATCTATCGCAGATTGACTCCCATTGTTCACTAGACATATCTTTTAGATCAATTTGATGCCACCATTTATACATATTTTTTATTGATAGGTTATAATAGTTATTTGCAAAATATATGATATATCAATTTATCTAAAAAAACATTAAAGGAATATATGAAAACTACAGCTAGAGCTCGAAATAATGCTCGTTTATATACTGTACAAGCTTTGTACCAAAAGAAAGTTGCCGATAATACGTTTGCTGAGCTTAAGATTCAGTATTATGCTGATAACGCTGATAGGCACTATACTGATTGGGATCTTTTCTATAGACTTATAGATGCGGTTAACTTAAATCAAGATTCTATAAGTAAATACATTCAAGAAAACTCAAATAATGGTGTTGAATCAATTAATTATGTCGATTATGCAGTTTTGCAAGCAGCTATAGCAGAACTGATAGAGTGCCTTGAAAACCCATATCAGATAATTATAAAAGAGTATGTTGAGATATGTTATAGCATGGGGACCGAAGAAGGCTATAAATTTGTTAATGCCGTATTGCAAAAACTAGCCAAATCTATTAGAGGTGAAGAGTAAATTTATCTTGAGATGCAAGAAAATTAAACTTACTACGATGTTGTTTTTGTTTATTTTTATCCAGGATTGCACTTAAGGTAACTTGTTTGAATTCTTGATGAGCTAATACATCACCATTATAATCAATAATCATGCTGTCACCAGCGTAACTAAAATTAGGGTCACTACCAACTCGATTACATGCTATGACAAAAGCTTGGTTTTCTATAGCTCGAGCTGTTAGTAATGCTTGCCAATGTTGACGGCGAGATTCTGGCCAGCAGGCGACATTAATTAGGATATCGTAGTCATTATTGTTGCAATTAAAGACTGGGAATCTTAAGTCAAAGCAAACTGTCACAAGGATATTAAAACCTTTATAATTGATAATTTGACGCTTATTACCAGCTGTATACTTTTTGTCTTCACCAGCATGGATAAATAAGTGATTTTTATCGTATGTATAAACCTGTTTATCAGGGGTTACAAAATAGAGTCGGTTGACAATCTTATTATCACTATAAGTAGCAGCACTACCGACTATCGCATAGTTTTTACCTTTTACTTGGCTGTACATCCAATTAACGATGTCTTGTTGTGTACTTGCTTCACTAATTGGATTCATTATAAAACCAGTATTAAACATCTCACACATCACGATAACATCAGTATCTTGATCAATATCTGCAATTTTATCCTCTAGATTATTATAGTTGGCTTGTTTATTATCCCAAACAATATCTGATTGGATTACACTAACTTTTAGTTTTGACATAGCTATTATCCTTATATATAAAAAAAGATGTCGAGGTGGTCTAGAAAGTTTAGCAAGCTTTAGCAAATTATTTAATAGTGAATTTACGTTGCTATAAAGCTAGGTTGTATATTGACAAATAAATAAGGCAATAAGATAATAGCATTTAATTAAATTATGTATATCAAAAGACTATGAAAAGATTAAAAGCAAAAATTTATGTAATTTTTTTGGCTCTAGCTTTAGTTGTTATTTCAGGTTGTGCTTGTGACAAAGGAACTCAGTATGAGTATGGTTATTATATAACTACTCTTAACTATAATTTTAAAACAGTTTATAAAGCTACTCTTCAAGCAATACAAAATGGCCAAACATTTGATTATAAAGGCAATCCATACGATATATCAGTTAACAAAAACGATGGTACTGATGCTGAGATAGATTCTGCTAGTGATAGTGATCCTACAGACTCATTACAAGTGGCAATGAAGAAGTTACCTAATAATGCTACAAGAATTTCAATTAAATATGGTAGTCAAGGGAACTCAATTAGATCATCGGCTCTAATAGGTATAATAGAAGGAAATATTCGCTACGCTAATACTTAGTATTCTATTAAGCTATATACTCTCTTACTAAAAAATATTTAACTTCTTGCCTCTTAATACTACTAACTTTAAATAGATATGTTTATTTATAGTTAGATATTTGCTAAGATTTTAGCTCCTTTGATTATTTCATCATCTTTTTTAGCAAAACATAGTCTTAAAAGACCATTTTGGGGAGGCTCAAAAAGTGATGATATTGGTACTAAACCAACACCATACTCTTTGATTAAATTGCTAGCAAAATTATCATCATTTTCATTGCTTATATCACTATAATCAAGTATCTGAAACGGTGAACCTTGCCAACCAAGAATTTTAAATCTTGAACCTTTTAAGTTCTCTCTTAGTAATTGATTTTGTTTTTTGTAGAGTTTATGCAGGTTTTCATAATATTCAGGATGTTCTAAGATACCTTCAGCCAAAGCTAGTTGCATTGGATGTACTGCACAAAACGTTGCAAACTGTTTTATTGCAAGCATATTTTGTATCACTTGTGGTGGAGCAATAGTCACACCTTGGCGCCAGCCAGTGAGATTATAAGTTTTACCAAGCGATTGGAATACTACTAGCTTATGACGTAGCTCAGTTATTTGTATAGCACTTGTAAAACTTTCTCCAGCATAGATATGCTCATAAACCTCATCAGAAATTACTAGCAGATCTTTATCTTTGACAATCTTTGCAATTTCTTTGAATTCATCTTTGGTTATAATTGACCCTAGCGGATTATGAGGAGAGTTTAGTATTATAAGTTTAGTACGGTTTGTAATCGCATTTGCAATAGCATTTGTGTCTATATTACCATTTGGCAGTAGTTTTAGTCTGACACATTTCCCTTGATTAAATTTTGTAACCCCTGCGTAAGTATCAAATATTGGATCAAACATGATAACTTCATCACCTTGACCAACATAAGCAGAAATTACACAGAATAAACCTTCTTGTGCACCTGCGGTAATTGCTACATTATCGATAGTTACATCTACGTCGTAGCATCGCTTAGTTTTTTTTACAATTGCTTTGCGTAGCGCAGTAGCACCTGGGATTGGTGAGTATTGATTTTTGCCTTGCTGCATGTAAAAGTTTGTACGCTCAATTAGCCACTCTGGCGTATCAAAATCTGGAGCACCTTGAGTGAAGTTTACAGCTTTGTGTTTAGCAGCCATCAAAGCAAATTTGCCATATACAGATGGCGTCATGTCAATATAAGGTTTTGCTTGAATCATAGTAGTTTTTTAGATATTAAGACATTAATTAGATTATAGTATAAGTGGCTTGATAAATTTAGCTTTATTAGTATCGATTTATTATCGAGAATAAAAGTAATTATTTATTGTTTAAACTAAATTTAAGCATAAAACCATATTAGCGAACTTACTTTAAAATCTCCATCAACTCTGCAATAGTTATTTGCTGTTTTTCTTGAGTTTTACGATTTTTATATTCAATTAAGCCTTGTTCTAGTAGCCTATCACCAATCACTACATGATGAGAGTAACCAATTAGATCAGCATCAGCAAACATTACACCAGGTCTAGCACCGCGATCATCTAAAAGGACATCGATACCATTTGCAAGCAAATCTTGATAAAGTTTATCAGCAACTTCTTTGACTTTTTCAGATTTAGTGTAATTGATAGGTAGTATTGCGACTTGATATGGAGCTATAGCTTGTGGCCATATGATGCCATTTTCATCATGAGATTGCTCGATTGCTGCTGCTATTACTCGTGATACTCCAAAACCATAGCAACCCATAAGCATTGGTTTGGATTTACCATTTTGAGCGATTATATTGGCATTCATTGGTCTTGAGTAAACATCCTCAAGCTCAAAAATATGACCAACTTCGATACCATTTGTAAGCTCTAGTGTTCCTTTACCATCAGGGGAAATATCACCAGCTATTACATTTCTAATGTCAGCAACCTGGTAGTTAGCTACATCTTTATCCCAGTTTACATTTGTAAAGTGATAATCATCTTGGTTAGCACCACAAACTAGGTTTGTAATTGTAACTGCACTATAGTCAGCAATTATAGTGATAGGACAGTTATATATGCCAAGTGAACCAGGATTTGCATTAAAGATTGAGTAAATCTCTTCCCTAGTTGCTAATGTATACGGTGCAGCAATTTGTTCAAGCTTATTAATTTTAGTTTCATTTAGTTCGTGATCACCACGGATAACTAAAGCAAAGAAGTTGCCTTTAGCATCTTTAATAACCATAGTTTTAATAGTCTGTTTGATATCAAAATCCATTTCATTACAAAGCTTATCAATTGTTTTAATGTTTGGTGTATGGATTTTTGTAATTGGATTCTTAGAGATTGCTTTTTGGTTTAAATCAGGTTTTGCATAAGTAGCTAATTCAATATTTGCGGCATAATCAGAACTATTACTATAACAAATAATATCTTCACCAGCGTTTGCTAATACCTGAAACTCATGACTGTTATCACCACCTATAGCTCCAGTATCAGCCCTAACAGGGCGATATGCTAAGCCTATTTTATCAAGGATGTTGCAGTAGGTTGTGTACATGGTGTCGTAAGTGTTGCGTAAACATTGACTATTTTCATGAAATGAATAAGCATCTTTCATAATAAATTCACGCGCCCGCATTACACCAAAACGAGGGCGAATCTCATCTCTGAATTTGGTTTGGATTTGGTAGAGATTTAAAGGTAACTGTTTGTAGCTTTTGATAGTATCTCTAGCCATATCAACAATTGGCTCTTCGTGTGTTGGACCATAACAGAAATCTCTATCATGCCTATCGCGTAATTTTAAAAGCTCTGGACCAAATTTATTCCAACGGTGTGTTTCTTGTAAAAGCTCTGAAGGTAATACACTTGGTAAGAGTAGCTCACTAGCACCAGCCTTATTCATCTCATCACGGACGATGTCTTGAATTTTTTGGAGTACCTTGAGACCTAGTGGCATCCACGTATAGATACCAGAGGCTAGTTTTTTGATAAGACCAGCTTTAAGCATATATTGATGACTAATTAGAACTGCTTCTTTTGGAAGTTCTTTTGTCGTAGCAATTAGAGTTTGTGTTGCCTTCATGGGATCTGTAAATTTAAAAATAAAAATATGAGCTAAATTATAGCAAAAAAATAATTATAAAATATAAAAATTGACTCTAGATAGAAGGAAGTTAAGGAGATATGAAAAAACTAAGGAAAGTACCATCTAGAGTCATTTTTTATAGCTAGCACATGCATTTTTTTTGGCTACTGCTGTAACAATTTTCAATGCTGGGATTGAAATTATCTTTGGGACTATAAATTATATGCGCATTAATTTTCTTGTCAATAGTATTTTATAAATTTTTTAGAGGTTAAAGAGCCAATAACTATTTGGATCAGATGGGCATAAGTGTGGACCACATTCAACAAATACATTTAGTGTATTTGCTAATGTTAGGATTAAGATTAGGATAATAGCTAGTTTTGCTACGAGACTTAATTTTTTCTTTTTATTTTCATTTGGGGTGATTAAACCACAAATAGTAGCATATAAGATAAAAATAATACTTACTATGAAATTCCAAGTATACATATGTAATGAAAACACTGCATCACCATAATTTCCAGTGCCTGGAACAATATGTAAAAGTATCTGAGTAATTGCCATAGCCGCATTTAACAACGCAACTAAAATTATAAGCAGATAGTGCTTATAGCTATTGCCATGAGTTAAGTTTAGTAACAAGCCAAAAGTTAGTAAGCTTAAAGCCATTCTTTGAAACACACATAATGCACAAGGTAATTCTTGAAGAAATAGCTGATAATAAAAAGCCATAGCTAAGATTATACAGATACCAATGATAGCTAAAGAGTCAAAAAAGTCTAGAATATCTTGTTTCATATTGATCTCCTTATAACTGAATATTTATGTATCTGATAGTATGCGGGATAAATACCACTAATAATAATCCTAGTGATATAAAAAAGAGTATTTTAGCTATTTTATACTTATCTATTATGGCAAATATTAAGCTAAGTAGCGTTGTTGAGAATATTAAAAATACCATTTTATTAAATCCTATCATTTATTTGATAGTCAAATTATATTCTAGTTTATCTTATAAGTTAAATTGAAAATTCTAAATTTATATATAAGTAAGCTTGATATGCTAATGATAAACACACTTAGGGCTATTTAGAATTCATAAATTTAGAGATAAGAAAGGAGGAGAAAAATATAAACTACCAAACAGCCCTAAGTAAAACTTATTAGTATTATGGAAAATTTTTCAGAATTTTTAGTGGCTCCCCGAGACGGACTTGAACCGCCGACCAATTGATTAACAGTCAACTGCTCTACCGACTGAGCTATCGGGGAACAACAATGGCTATTATAGGAGTGTTTTAATAAGCTGTCAACTAATTTTTATAAATTTTATAATTTTTTCTCTGTAAACGCTGATTTTTTTAAACTTATCTAAAGGATATTTCATGACTATATTTACAATAGTTGCTATCTGATTAATTTAACAACTAACTAATCGCAAAAGATGGTTCCTTATTATTTTTATATTCATCGAATATTTATTGAATATCAATAATATTTTTCAGAGTCTTTAGATTAATTTTTTTAACAAGTTTATATACTTGCATGTATATGATAAGATATTCTAAATCAACACAACTACTATAAACTAATAAAGAGATGGAAAATCAAGTTGTTCAGAGACAGCAAGAATTAGTCGAAGAGCTATCATTTTTTGAAGACTGGGAAGATAAGTATGATTATGTGATTTCATTAGCTAAGCAGTTGCCAGAATACCCTGAGGATAAGAAGACCGAAGAAAATCTAGTCAAAGGCTGCCAATCGCAGGTTTGGTTTGATAGTAATATAGACCACGGTAAGCTAAAATTTATAGCTACAAGTGATGCTTTGATAGTCTCTGGTTTAATTGGAATGCTCCTAAGAGTTTATAATAATGCAACTCCAGCAGAAATACTAGCTTCAAATACAGATTTCATCAAGCAAATAGGTTTTGGCAATAACTTAAGTACAACGCGTGCAAATGGTTTAAGATCTATGCTTAATTATATATATGCTACAGCTAAAAAAATCAGTAAATGAAAATATTAGTTTGTCGACCTCAGGATGATGCTGATAGTTTAACGGAGCAACTCTGCCTAAATGGTCTTTTGGCTATAAGTTTACCAACTATCAAAATTTGTTATCAAAAAATAGCTAAGAATGTCGTTGAATATACTAGTTTAGTATTTACTAGTAAATATGCTGTTAAAAGCCTATTTAGTCAATATGATGCTGATTTGTTTAAAAACAAAAAAATCTATAGCGTCGGTGCTAGTACTGCTGCTGTGTTAAAAAAATACCAACTTGATGCTATATATCCAGTTAGGCATGGTTCGCAAGAGCTTTTGAATATTATATTAAATTATGATATTTCAACAGATAAGTTTGCAATTATTTCTGGAGTTTCTGGTAATAATCTTTTGGTTGAAGAGTTATCTAAGTTAACACAGTGTCATAAATTTGAGACATATTCACGAGTTTTTATGGAAATCGATGAGTTGACTAATGAATATAATAAACTTTTTTTGCATCAGCAACCGGGTATTATTATTGCTACAAGTCTTGATGTTTTTAAATCACTAAATAGAGTTTTTGAAAAAATAACTGTTCCAAAAGCTGCAACAGTTACCATAACAAGCCCAAAGATGCTAAAATTTGTTAATCAACAAGGCTTTAAAAACACCTTAAAACTTGAGAAACTAGATAATAATTATATCTGTCAAAGAATACTAGAATTTACAGAGGCAAAAGATGTCAGTAGAAAAAAACACCCAGCAACAAAATAGCACTCAAAATAAATCAGCTCAGAAAACAACAATAGCAAGTAATAAATCTTCAGTAGGGATATTTGTTAAGATCACACTAGTGATATCTATAGTTGCTATAGGTTTGTCTAGCTATGTGCTTATTAACTCTATATCTCAGATTAAAAATTCTAATGCAAATCTTCAAGCTTATACAGCTTTTGACAAACAACTTAAAGCAATTAAATCAACTCAAGACCAGCAAAAGAGTATCTCTGATGTCTTAAGTGCACAAAATGATGCCCTGACACAGCATATTAAGGCTCTTCAATCACAACTCACAACTATTAATAATCAAATGACGCTTCCTGCAAAAGATTTGTATATGCAAATGAGTGTGATAAACATTCAATCAGCTATAAATTATCTGATTTTAGCTAAAGATGTGATGGTTTTTGCTGGAGATTCTCAAAAAGCATCTGAGTTAGTAGATAGTGCCTTTGATAAAATACAAGCTAGCAGGGTGGCAACTGTAAGTGCTAGTGAGCGTCAAAATATCAATAGTGCTTTAGAGCAATACTCATCAAGAGATGATATTATCAAAGAGTTTATCACAATTGAGCAGCAGTTTGCTAAACTTGAGTACTTAACACCAGAAAATATATCTACTACCGCTAAGTCACAAAAGTCACAAAATAAATATATCAAACTTTTAAGCGCTATTGTTGAGATTCAAGATATACCAAAAAATCAAACTCTAGTAGCAACTACTCAGACTAAAGAGTTTGTTGCTGATAATTTATACAGAGCTTTGATTTCACTACAAAGTGCTATGTATATTAACAATCAAGATGCTATAGATAAGGCTAAAAATAATCTTGTTGATATTGTTAAAAAATATTTTGTTCAAAATAAAGATGCTAAAAATCTTGAAAATGCTATACAAAGTATTAAAGCTCAAAACCTTGATAGCCTTAATACTAGTATCGATAAACTTATTAGCCAGTTATCAAAGCAACAAAATCAACTTTTAGCTCAACAATCAAATTTAACTGAAACTAATATAAGCACAGAAGGAAGTAAAAAATGATAAAAGTTTTTAAACTTATAATAGCTGTTGCTTTAGCTACATTAGTTGGAATATGGGCAACTAAGTATCATGGTTATATCATGCTGGTGTTAGCAGATAAAACTATCAAAATGAATTTAGTTGCATTTGTATTTATAGTTTTTATACTACTATTTATATTAATTCTTAGTGTTAGAATAGTTAGATTAGCTTTTAAGTTTCCATATTTGTTATTTAGTTGGTTTATTGGATTATTTAGTGTAGATAAACAGGAGAAATTTGCTGAACTTGTTGCTGATATAGCTCTAGAGAATAATAGACTTGTTAAAAAGTTCAGTATAGGTTATATCTTGAGATTGACGCCTAAACACTTAAAAGACTATATTCTTTTTAGGAAGCTAGATGTGATTGCAGCTACTCAAGGTATCAAAGAATTAGAAAAAGCTCTTAAACATATTGATACTAAGACTTCTACATACAAATTCTTTGAAATATATAAGCTTTACCTAGTGCAGAAATTTAGTGAAGCTCAAACAAAAATAGTTGTAATGCTAGAAAAAAATGATTCAAGTTTTATGCCTAATATTGTAAACCTTGCTGGTAATATTGCTTTAGCAGATGGCAATGATGCTTTTGCATTGAAGATTCTAGAAAAGTACGATGCCTATCTAAAAGAGGATCTTGAGGAAAAGCTTATAATCCTAGCTTTAACAGCAGCAAAAGATGTTAATGAACTAGCAGATATTTATAATAAATCTGATACGACTAAAGTTCTAAGTAGAGTGTATCTAGAACAGTTGCTTAAATTCGGTGAAATGATTAGCGCAGAGAAGTTTGCAAAGAAACAATTAGCAAGTTTAAATATATCTGCTGAAATGCTTAAGTTGTATATCAATGCCTTTAATATGCCAATTAGCAGACTTTGTGATAAGGTACTTGATAGGGCGAATCAAGATTATAATAGTATTCTTACTTTATTAGATTTTGCAATGCTTAAATCTGATAATTACTGTTTTAAGTTGATTTATGATTATATCGAGAGATATCTTAAAGACTTTTTATCTACTGCAGAATTAGAAAAATACTCTCATACGTTATGTAAGTTTTTTATAAAAAATGGTGAAGTAGCAGGCTTAGACTTATCAGTAGCACGAGTAGTTTATGGCAATAACTAGTGAGGTTACCAGTATGCAAATTAAAAGATGGTTTTTAAATAATAGCTTAAGGAACTATCAGTATCTTTTATATGATAAAAGCCATGCTATAGTTGTAGATCCTTTAAAGTCTGAGATCTTCGCTGAATTTATAACACAAAGTAAATTACAGCTTGAAGCTATATTGATTACACACAAACATGGTGATCACATTGCAGGAGTTAAAAAATTATTAGCATTATATCCAAATGCGAAAGTCTATGCATATACCGAAAATGAGTTATTCAAGCCAGATGTTTATGTCAAGGATGGTAGTTTTATAAATCTTGGCTTTACTAATTTTAGGGTTATCTACACGCCTGGGCACATAGCTGATCACGTGAGTTTTTTATTTGAGCAAGAACGTGCACTTTTCTGTGGCGATACATTATTTAACGCTGGGGTTGGTGGTGTACACGCTGAGTCAGCAGATGTAAATCAGTTATATGACTCATTAGTCAAAATTACTAAGCTAGATGGTAATATTAAGCCATATCCTGCTCATGATTACTGGCTTGGTAATCTCGATTTTGCATTAAGTATCCTTGCTGATGATAGTTATTTTAATTATTACAGAACTCAAGTTGCTGAGCTAGCTGCTGAGGATAAACCAGTAGTCAATTTAGCTGAAGAAGCTAAATTAAATATTTTTATCAGAGCGATGACAGATAAGGCTCTTTTGAAAGTATTACCTGACTATAGTTTAGGGAGAGAAATGTTTGTCAAATTAAGAGAATTAAAGAATAACTTTTAATTAAATCATTGGTATTTTTCTTGAACTAGTTTGTTCGCTCCGCTAAGTTAAAGTATTTAAACGTTTAAAGTAGATTTTTAGTTTTATGAATTATTGTTAGCTGAATTAGTTGAACCTTTATCAGAAGGTTTGGGCTTAGAATTAGAATCTTTGTTGTTATCTTTAGGTTCTATTTTGGTACGACTAATCTCGCGAGGGAAACCACCATTTAGGCCAATTCTTTGTAGTTTGATGATGTCCGGTGCCATCGCACGCTTACTGTCATAAGGACCTATGTACATTCTAATCCAGTTGCCAACGCGATCAAATTGAGGGTTAAGACCATCTTCTTTCATTTTTTTAACATACCAAGTAGTTTCGTCCATGTTTCTAAAAGAAGCAATTTGATAAATATAAGTATATTTATATTGAGCCCTTTGAGCTTCTGGCTCTACATCTACTTCAACACTATCATGTTTAAGGTTGTTATAAAATGTAAATACCATTTTATCATTTGAGTCATTTTCTTTTTCAGCCAAATCAGCTGTCTCATTACTGTTTGTTTTTGAGCTTTGTTTATTATCTGCTATTTTTGGAATTTGATTTTTTTCTGCTTGTAATTCTATTTTGACTTTTTCTTGTTCAGCTTTTATTTTCTTTAAATGCTTATTTATGAGTTTAGATACTATAGCTACAGCTAAAAGACATACAACTAAGGCTATTAAAATCTTTTTTTTCTTAGTATTTTTTGGTTTTGGTGGCTCTTGAGAGTTGTCTTTGGTTGTTTTTTTTGGAATATCAAGCTTTGATAGATCTTTCATAAGTGTATTTTTTCAATAAATTTATTAAACTTGGTAAGTGTTTAATATGTTAATATTATACTAGAAAAGATTATAATTAATAGTTACGTAAATATATAGGGTTTTATTATGACTTATAACAAAAATGATAAATTTATTGTTAGAGGCTTTCATACAAACTGTCCAACTGCGTTCAAAGATAAAATAATCGCAATGGGCGTAATTGAAGGTCAACAAATGATTGTAACAAATAAGTCAATCTTCGGTGGGCCAATAGCTTTTGAGACTAATTGTGGCTCATTTTCATTACGCAAAAAAGATCTAGAGTTCTTGAAACTAGAAAAAATAAATTAAAAAAAAGAGGTTATCAGATGAGTTTACAAAAAATATTCTTATTAACATCAATATGTACTGCTACATTTGCTACAGTCAATTTATATGCTGCACCAACTACTAATACTCAGCAGTTAAGTGTCCAACAGCAGGATAATATTAAAAGTATGCTCAAAAGTAACCTTGATTCTCTATTCCCATACCAGACACAGATAACAATAGGGAAAATCAGTCAAGATGATAAGGGTAATGTTGTAGCATCAAATATTCTAATAATGAGCAGCGACTCAAAAAATCCAAATCTAACTATAAATAAACTTATTTTCAAAGGCTTATATGCAAATGGCTTCAAGGAAAAAATAGTTAATATCAAAGTAGAAGGTTTAAGTATAGCTAATTTAGCAGCTGCGGTGGCTAATAGTAATCTAGTCAGTGCAGAGGTAGATCCTAAGCAGTTAGCTGATAATCAGGGATTATTTAGTATTGCTCTGAACAGTTTAGGACAAGCTATTTATAACTTAGAGATTAATTATAATTATGACAATAGTACAATTAACTATAGTCTTGACTCTAAGTTAAATAATAAGCCATTGCTAAAAGTGGATGCTCAATTAAAAGATATCGACTTGGCTAATGTTGATGTTACAGACTTTCTAGCAACTCTACTTGGTGACTCTATGAATGCTAAGATCAAAACTCTTGAGTTTGATGCTAATTTCTCAGAAGTTCTAAGAGATATCACTAATAAGTATCTTGGTAAAGATTACAAGCAAACACCTATTTTAGATATTAATGCTAAGTTGGGTAAAACTCCTGGCCAGTTGATGTTAAATGTTGATGGTAAGTTAGGTTCTCAAAACTATGTTAAATATAATATTGTTATTAATGGGATTAATTTAGCTAGTGCAACAATCAATGATATCGTTGCTGGCTCTAGTAATGCTTTAGATAATGCTTATATACAGTCAAACACTTCTAGTTCTAGGATTGAGCTTAATTTTGAAAAAGACTTTTTCCCTAAAGGTTCACCTATTATCCAAGTATTTTCAGCTCTAGATAAAAACAATATCAAATTTACAATAGTTTCACAACATCTGTTTGAGGGCACTAGCTATAATACCAACTTTTATCTAAAAGCAGATGGCTTAGCTAGCTTAAGTGCAAGTGCTAATGCAGCAGTAGATGGCAAGTTAAATTTACTACCATATCTCGGCGCAGGTGCACAAAATCAAACCAACCTCTATAACTGTACTAACCAGTTATGTTTAAACAATCTTGATATTAAATTTGCTAACTATGGCTTGCTTGAAAAAGTTGCTCGTTATACAAATAAGGATCCAAATACAACACCACAGCAAATCCTAGGATCTTATGGCGCTTTATTACAACTTTTTGCGGTACAACAGCAAGATAGATTTTTACAGCAGACATTATCAGCTTTTGCAATGTTTTTACAAAATCCAAAAAATATAACTATCCATGCTAAAGCAAATAAGCCAATTAATGAAATTGCTTTGTTGAATAGGTTAGTTGCTGATGCTAAAACACTCAAAAAGCACAATCCAGTCAATAATAATGGTAATGTTGATCTTAGTAATAATCCTAATGTTAAGCTCATAAACAATATTCAAAAAATATTCAAAATTAGTTTTGATGTTAATAATTAATTAAAAAACAGTTATACAACTGATCTAAATTTTTGAAAATAGATAATTCTTCGTAATTTAAAGCAATATCACTATTGACAACTACTCAAAATAAGGTAATATATGACTCTATAACGCGGGAATAGCTCAGTGGTAGAGCACAACCTTGCCAAGGTTGGGGTCGCGAGTTCGAGCCTCGTTTCCCGCTCCATACTCTTGCATGTGTGGCTGGGTAGCAAAATGGTTATGCAGAGGCCTGCAAAGCCTTGGACGCCGGTTCGATTCCGGCCTCAGCCTCCATACTAGCCCGGGTGGTGAAATTGGTAGACACAAGGGACTTAAAATCCCTCGGAGCTTAACCTCCGTGCCGGTTCGAGTCCGGCCCCGGGCACCATCTTATTGTTTTAATAAATATCATCACGTATCACAAAGCTAATATTTTCAATACTTTGAGAACATTTATTGTTTCATGTTGTATCATAAATATTCATCAAAACCCGCAAAAAACTGTATCCTAAAATGTATCCTGGATATAATACATGTAGAAAATGTAAATTATATAGCTAACCACGTATAAAAGTAGTATGCTATTTTTTATTTACTCTTATGGCATATTCACATCACTTTATAAAAAAGGTATTAAAGCTAAAATCAGAAGGTGTTAGCTTTTTAAAATTATCAAATAGATTTAATATTAGCGTTAGAAGTATCCAAGAGTGGTTAAAAGGTAATTTACCTAAAGGTACAAGAAATAAGCCTAATACCAAACTTGATTTAGTTAAGTTAAAACAAGATGTATTGGACTATCCTGATGCATATCTAAAAGAAAGAGCAGAAAGGTTGGGAGTTAGCGAGCATTGTATTAGCTATAATCTTAAAAAGTTAGATGTTACATATAAAAAAAACTCTGATTCACCCCAAAGCAGACGAAGACAAGCGAAAATTATTTCAGAAAAAGATTGAACAATATAAAGCTAAAGGTTTGCCTATCTGTTACCTAGATGAATCTGGTCATGCATTAGATATGCCTAGAACACATGGCTACTCTATTAAAGGAGAAAGGTGTTATGGAACTTGTGACTGGGGTGCTAAAGGTCGTACTAACGTCATAGGTGCATTGATTGGCAAAATTCTATTTGCAGTGGGTTTATTCAACTGCAACATTGATACAGAGGTGTTTAAAACTTGGATAAAGTATTTCTTACTTCCTAACTTAAAGACAAATACAGTTATTGTTATGGATAATGCAACATTTCACAAAAATTCTCAAATATTAAATGATATTGTAAAGGCTGGACATTTTGTTGAGTTTTTACCTGCATATTCTCCTGATTTAAACCCTATAGAGAACAAATGGGCTGAGAAAAAAGCTTTTATCAGAAAATATAAATGCTCCGTAACACAATGTTATGCGTACTAGTTTTATATGGAGTTAGCTATATAATACTTATGACTATTTTAATGAAAGGGCTGAGATGATAGAAGCTTTAGCTGATTATATAGACCATATCAAAGTAAATGCCAATGTAATAAGAATGCAAGATATAGGCTAATTAAATCGTTTTTCTATCTTGGTTGCTGCAGCAATAAAACCACCTGATATAGTATGATACATCATGTTAAAAAAACTCAAAAATATTAACATGACATGATATCATGTTAAAAATAACCGAAAAAGTTAACATGACATTTATGCAATGCTTTAAATTATCAAGATTACCTATAGATAGTAAATATTTAGAAACTAAAGAGATATTTAAAAAATCTATACAGGCCAATAGATATTTAGCAGAGCTTAATGGTTTATCAAATGTTATACCAAATAGAAGTATACTAATTAACTCTTTAGTACTACAAGAAGCAAAAGACAGTAGTGAAATTGAGAATATTATAACTACACATGATGAATTATATAGAAGTAGCCTAGATATTGATGTTAGTAGCCCTAATGCTAAGGAAGTGCAAAACTATAGAGAAGCTTTATTAACTGGCTATAACCTTATAAAAGAGAATGGTTATTTATCTGTAAATTTTATAAAAACTATTCAAGAAGTATTAGAAAAGAATAATGCAGGTATTAGAACTCAAATGGGTACTAGCCTTAAAAATCAAAAGACTGGCGAAGTTATATATACACCACCACAAGATTATCAAGAGATTATAGATTTAATGTCTAATTTAGAGACTTATATTAATACAGATAGTAATGATATTGATGATTTGGTTAATATGGCTATTATTCATTACCAGTTTGAGAGTATACACCCATTTTATGATGGTAACGGTAGAACAGGTAGGATTATAAACTTACTTTACTTAATAATGAAAGATTTACTAGATATACCAATACTTTATCTTAGTAACTATATTATTAAACATAAACATGATTATTATAGGTTATTGCAAGAAGTTAAAACTAAAGATAATTGGCAAGGCTGGATACTATTTATGTTAGATAGTGTAGAGGTTACAGCAAAAGATACTATAGAACTAATAAATAAAATTAAAAATCTAATTTCTAGTACTAAATTAACTATAAAAAGTAAAGTATCTAAAATATATAGTAAAGACCTTATAGAAATACTATTTGAGCATCCATATACAAAAATAGATTTTTTGATGACTAGATTAGATATAACAAGGCAGACAGCATCTAAATATCTTAAACAACTATGCGATATAGGAATACTTGAAGAAGCAAATATAGGTAAATACAAATATTTTATAAATATAGAGTTATACTCATTATTAAGAAAGAGTATATAAACTAATTAAGCACTGTCTAGGTTCGCTACCGAAAGACATATCCCAAATGTTTGGCAGTGTTTAATCATGGGAGCACTGTGGGAGGTGTTAATGTTTGATTTTGAAATAACTAAAGATGTTATTAGTTTACCTAACTTATTAGCAGTTAGGTGGAAAGGTGTGA
The DNA here is from genome assembly GCF_003347135.1 of Francisella opportunistica. NCBI lineage: Bacteria > Pseudomonadati > Pseudomonadota > Gammaproteobacteria > Thiotrichales > Francisellaceae > Francisella > Francisella opportunistica. The sequence continues at coordinate 438,382 of NZ_CP022377.1, forward strand.
GTTAATTGAAAAAAATAGGTGTTAAAAACGAGCTATAAACATTATAGAAAAAGGTTTTTAAAAGGATTATTTACAAATGGCTGTAAAAAAAGACTAGAAGATGTCCAAAATGCAGTTCAAAATCAACAATAAAATCAGGAGCTCAAAGAGTTATACAAAAATACAAATGTAATAATTGTAAACATAGATTTAGTTCAAATAGAAGACCTAAAAAATTTTTAGAATTACTGTTTTACAAATATGTATTTAAGCATCAAACCTATGCTGATTTAGCCATTGAGTATGGCAAAACTAAGAGATGGATTTATACTCATATCCATAGTTATGAATTAGCTAAAAAAGAACATAATCCTAGAGCTGTAACTTTAGTATGTGATACTACTTTTATGGCAAAAGAAGAGATAGGTTAGCAACTATATTCTTCTATGATGTGTTAGAAGATGAAGTCTTGTTATGGTATCATGTTGAGTCAGAAAGATGTAAATATTATAGAGAGATGTTATTTGAATTACTGTCTCTTGGATACACAATAAACTCAGTTACTATAGATGGTAAGCGTGGCTTAAATACTGTATTTAAAGGCTATCAAATACAGATGTGTCACTTCCATCAAAAGCAAACAGCGCTATATTACAAAATATCCAAAACTAGAAGCTAATATAGAGCTACAAGTAATAATGAGATGTTTGACTAAAGTTACTGAACAAACTTTTAAACTAAAGCTACAAAATTGGCACAATAAATATCAAGGTTTTCTGGATGAATATTCAGTCAATCAAGATACTGGAGAAATAACATATACTCATCAGAGATTAAGAGCAGCATATTCTAGTTTATGTGCTAATTTAGATTATCTATTCACATATAAAAAGTATAAAGGTTTTTATATTCCAAATACTACAAATCATCTCGATGGTGGTAAGTTTGCTGATCTTAAAAATAGGATTAAGGTTCATAGAGGATTATCAAAAAAACTGAAGTTAAAGTTAGTGGATTTTTATATGCACAATAATGGGAAAAAGTTCTAAAAAACACCTATTTTTTTCAATTAACTCACATTTACGCTTTTTTGTCTTGTTGATTCTCTAACACTTTTTTACCTAAATAAACTGACATTATGATAATAAACATTCCTGCTAGTTGCTGTGTTGAGAATGTTTCTCTAAATAAAACATAACCATAAAGCAAAGCAAAAACAGGTCCAATTAATAAAACTAAAGAGCTCATGACTAATGAAATGTGCTTGATACGACTGATATAAAGTATATTTCCAAGCAGATGACCAAATAAAGCTATAGATAATAATATTAAGGCACCTTTAAATGTAGTTGGAAATATTTGCTCTTTAAATATTAAAGCTAGGGTGAAAAGGACTACTGAGCCACTTAAAGATGCAGTAAACATCATTCTAAATGTAGAACATGAATTTCTTAGTTGTTTAGAAAGTATTATAAAAAGTGCATAAAATATAGCTGATATAATAGCAAGCCAGTTTCCTAAAAGATGTTTGGAACTTAGGCCAGCTTGGCTCATTAACAGTAGCAGACCTAAAAATGCTAGTAAAAGAACAAAATAATATTTCAAAGAGACTTTTTCTTTTAGAAATATATTTGCTATAAAAGTCGTAATAAAAGGGCATAGATTTGTCAAAAGACTAGCTTCTGCGATAGATGTATAAATTAAAGATATACTATAGAAAGCTAAATCTAATGCTAAAAAGAAACCAGTGATAACGGCAATATTAAAAGTTTTTTTGGGGAGTTTTTCTTCGTTTTTAGAAATTGCTAAAAATGAATAGAGGAATACACAAGGGATTAATAATCTATAGCCAAAGCTTGCGATTGGACCAACTTCAGAATACCTAATTAACACAGATGCTACAATAAGATTAGAAAGAGCAAATAGTATTATAAAGAAGTCCTTATTCATGGTAATCTCCTTAGCAAGCGACTATTAAGCTGATGATATCATGAAAGCAAATAATCTTTATGCTAATTAGCTGCAAAATATTTATTAAATATCACTTAGTTTTAGAATGGTAAATCTCATTAACTGTATACTAAAATAGATAATTCCTATAAAAGCAGAATTTAAAGATTTTATCTTGTTAAGATACATGCTAAATTATCCAAAATATAATTTTTAAATTTAAGGAATAAATTAATGCATATTAGTGAGCGTCGTAAATGGTATATAGGCTTTGCTGTTTTTGTGGTAATAGTATTGTTATCACTTTCATTACTCCATGCTCCAATATGGTTTAGTATTGGTTTTATTACCGTTTTAGTGGTGATAGCTATATATGATGTTATTCAAACAAAGCATTCTATCTTAAGAAACTTTCCTGTAGTTGGACATATGCGCTATATACTTGAATTCTTGCGTCCAGAAATTCAGCAGTATTTTATAGCTGATAATGAAAGTGAAAAACCTTTTGGTAGAGAGTTGCGTTCAACAATTTATCGTCGTGCTAAGGGAATTAATGATACTGTTGCATTTGGTACGGAGAAAGATATTGATAGGGTTGGTTATGAATGGGTAACACATTCACTCATGCCTAAGCACCTTGGTGAGATTGAAACACGAGTTAAATTTGGTGGTTCTGATTGTAAACAACCGTATATGGCATCGCATTTGAACATATCAGCAATGAGTTTTGGTGCATTATCTGCAAAAGCTGTTATGGCTTTGAATAAAGGTGCTAAGCTTGGAGGTTTTTATCAGTGTACAGGCGAGGGTGGTTTGACTAAATATCATTTACAAGGTGGTGATCTTGTATTTCAAATTGGTACAGGCTATTTTGGTTGTCGAACTGAAGAGGGTAAGTTCTCAGCAGAGAAATTTGCTGAAAAAGCAAATTTAGATAGCGTTAAAATGATAGAAATTAAATTATCCCAAGGGGCTAAACCATCTCATGGCGGAGTTTTACCAGCAGCTAAGATAACCCCAGAAATTGCAGAAATTAGAGGTGTTGTATTAGGTAAGGATGTACTATCACCACCTGCGCATAGTGCTTTTTCGACGCCGATAGAATTTTGCTATTTTATAAAGCAGCTAAGAGATCTTTCTAATGGTAAGCCAATTGGCTTTAAGCTATGTATTGGTAGTCATGTTGAATTCTTAGCTATCTGTAAGGCAATGCTTGTGACAGGTATAAAACCTGATTTTATAACTGTCGATGGTGCTGATGGCGGCACAGGAGCAGCGCCACTTGAGTTTTCTAATCATATTGGTATGCCTTTAGAAGATAGCTTAATTTTTGTGCATAATGCTTTAGTTGGTTGTGGTCTACGTGATGAGATTCGTATAATTGCAAGTAGTAAAGTAGCTACAGGTTTTGATATGGTTAGGTTATTTGCTATGGGAGCAGATACTTGTAACTCAGCTAGAGCAATGATGCTGGCTATTGGATGTATACAATCGCGTCAGTGTAATAACAACACTTGTCCAGTTGGTGTTGCAACCCAAAACCCACGCCTTGAAAAAGCTTTAATAGTCGAAGACAAAATGTATCGAGTTTATAACTTTCATAAAGCTACAATTCAATCTTGCTTAGAAATTATTGGAGCTATGGGACTTACTTCGACTAATGATGTTGAACCGGAAAATCTTAAAAAGCGTATATCTGTAAATGAGATTAAATCGTACGCAGACTTGTATGATTTTATTCCAGAAAATTGTTTAGTTGATGGTAACATTCCCGCAAGTTTTGCTAGAGCTTGGGAAAAAGCTTGTGCTGATTCTTTTTAGCTTATTCAAAAAATTATAGTTTTAAACCTAGAAATTCATTTTTAAGATAAATATTAATCTTTGTAGTGCTGATTTGCTAAAATAGCTAATATAATTATTCTGATTGACAAAGCATGGCATTATATACTTACCCCTCAAACAAATTAGAGTATCTTGTGCAGGTTTTATCTAAGCTTTTAGATATTGAGCAGAAAGATATTTTTACACCGACACAGCTAATTGTTGGTAGTCGTGGTATGCAACATTGGTTAAGTATGCAACTAGCAGAAAATCGTAATGTTGCAATGAATCTTAAATATGACATGATTAATGGCTATATTCTAGATATTTGTTATGAAATAACTGGCAAGCAAGAATATAAAAAAGCATATACAAAGGACATTCTTATTTGGCGAGTTTTTAAAAGCTTAGCCAATATAGATAGTTTTAAACTTAGAGAATATTATCAAGATAGTGACCTTAAAAAATATCAGTTGTCAGTTAAAATAGCCGAGGTTTTCTCAAAATATTTGTCATATCGCTCTGAATGGTTGCAAAAGTGGGAGAAAGGCACGTATATAAATTCCAGTAACCCTGAAAATGACGAAGACTGGCAGATGCAACTGTGGCAAAATCTAGTTGCTGAGATGCCTGAGACACCATATAAAATACAATCTCAAGCTATAAGTAAACTAACCAAGCAAACACTAAAAAATATAAAAGTGCCACATGATATTTATATCTTTGGAATAAACACGATCTCACCTAAAAACCTTAAATTTATATTTGAATTAGCTAAGTATATTAATTTACATATTTTGTATATTAATCCATGTAGTGAATATTGGTATGACTTACACAAAGATAAAGTCTCAGTATGGCTAGATAATGATGATTATGAAATTCAGCCACTTTTAGCAAACCTTGGTCAGCAAGGCAAAGAATTTTTTAGAGAACTACTTTTAAATGAGGATAAGCAAGAACTAGAAGTTTTTGAACAATTTGATACCAGTGAATTAAATTTTACAAAACTTGAGAATAATAATCAAAGTCAGTTAGTTAGCTTACAAAGAAATTTACTTGAGCTAGATTGCCAAAATCACGCTAAACAAAAAGATTTAAGTATAAGTATTAATTCTTGTCATAGCCCACTTAGGGAGGTACAGATATTGCATGATAAGCTTTTGGATATGATAAAAGCTGATGCAACTATTAAGCCTCGTGACATTTTGGTAATGTGTCCAAATATTGAAGATTATTCACCATATATTGATAGTGTTTTCTCAAGGTATCCAACAGATAAAAAGCTACCTTGTTCAATAGCAGATAGAACACTTCTCGATTCAGAACCTTTAGCGGCTAGCTTTATTGAGCTTTTACAGTTACCAGAGAGTAATTTTGAAGTAAATAAAATATTAGATTATTTATCAGTACCAGCAATTCAACATAAGTTTAAAATCTCTGATGATCAGCTAGAGACTATTCGTTATTGGTTAAAGCAAGCACGTATTCACCACAGTAATAATGGCCAAACATTTTCATGGAGTTGGGGATTAAAAAGGCTGATGCTTGGCTTTAGCTATAGTGATAGTAGCTATATTATTGATGATAAATTAATGACTGTAGCAGTTATTGAGGGAAGTGAGATAGCTGAACTAGGTGGTTTATATGAATTATTGGAGCTACTTGAGCAGTACTATCAAGAGTTGCTTAAACCAAGAAGTTTCGCAGCTTGGCAAGCATATCTTTTAGAAATGTTTGATAATGTTTTTGATATCACCCAACAAGAGCAATATATCGCTAAAAAGATCAAAGATATTATCGCAAAGACAGTGGCAACAGCTAAGGATATATTAGCTGATAAAAAGATTGATTTATATACAATTAGGTATTGTCTAATTTCTCAATTATCAGAACCGATTATAAATAATCATTTTTTAAACGGAAAAGTTACTTTTTGCTCAATGACACCGATGCGTAGCGTACCGTTTAGGGTTATAGCTATGCTAGGACTGAATAATGGTAAATTCCCACGCCAAGAATCAGCTATTAGTTTTGATCTAATGGCAAGACTTGGTAGAAAAACAGGTGATAGAACAAAGCGTGATGACGATAGATATTTATTCTTAGAGACAATTTTGTCAGCAAGGGATTATTTATATATAAGTTACATTGGTAGGAGTGTTAAGACAAATACAGAACAACAGCCAAGCTTGATATTAAAAGAGTTGATGAGTTATCTAAAAGTAAATTATGGATGGCAGGATGTTGACATAAAAGAATACCCATTACATGCTTTTAGTTCTAAGTGTTATTCAGGTGAATATAGAAGCTATGATGAAGCTTGGCTAAGATTGTTACAAACACAGCCTATGGCTTTTTATGATGACAAAAAACCGCCCAGTCAGTCTACCACTATCAACTCTTCGCACCAAAGGAGAATAAGTTCAAATAGTAGCGGTTATACTCGTGAAGACGGGTATCTCTTAGATAGTGAGCAAAATTCAAAAGATTCCCACCTTCGTAGCAATGACTGTGTTAATTTGCCACAAAATCTTACTATATCAAAATTAGCGAAAATATTTGCTAATCCGCTTAAAGCTTATGCAAATTATAGTCTAGAATTATATTTAGAAGATAATTTTGAAGAGTTAGAAGACAGTGAGCCTTTTGATATAGATAATCTTGAGAAGCATAGTTTAAAACATGAATTACTTGATATTTTAAGCACTAATAAAGATAAAAATCTAACAATAAAAACAGCTAAACTAAGTGGTAAGTTTCCAGAATCTGTACTTACTGATACTGAGATTAACTTAGAAGTTGAGAATATCCAAAAGCTACTAGGTGTAATGAGTTTACCAGATTATCAAAGGCGCACTTTCCAGAAAAATTTTGTTGGATATGATTTAGAAACAAGTTGCTATATTAATGATAATCAAATTTTATTATTTACATCATCAAGCTTAAATATAAGGAGGAAATTTGAACTATATTTGACAGCGCTATTAGTAGCATATAGTGAGCAAAGAGATATTCGTGCAGTTTATTATGGGCTAGAAAAAGATCAACCAAAAGAATTTAGATTAGAAAATATCGGCTTTACAACAGCTAAAGAAATGTTAGAGCATTATATAAATCAAGCTGAGCAGATAGTAACTAAACCTAAACTAGTATATTTATCTTTGGCTGAAGTTATTTATAATCCTAAAAATAATACTGATAAGAAAAAACAACTAGCTTGGCGAGGTGTGATAGCGTCTTCACAATACAACTTTGATGCTCTGGAAAATGATAAGTATTTCAAGCTTTTTTATAATGAGTTTCCAACTATAGAAGATTTTGAGGGTGAGGAGTTTTACAGAGAGTTTTTTGAGGTTATTAATGAAAATCAATTATAAACATACTATGCCACAACTATACAAAAACATTTATATAAGCTTTGAAATAGCGATAGCTGCTTGTATATGTTTTTTATTAGGTTTTTATTTATCTGAATTGTTACATAGAGGACAATCTGTAATTGGAGGCTTTTGGTGCTTGATTACAGTTTCAACAATCTTACAACTAAGTATTAGAGACTCGTATTTGGCAGCTTTTCAAATATTAGTAGGCTCTGTGATTGGTGGAATTACGGCGTTTATTTTTACATCTATTTTAGGTTATCACTATTATGTTATGATTTTAGCCGTAGCTATTAGTGTTTTGCTCACTGCTAGTCTGCACCTGGAGAATGCTATCAAAATGAGTAGTGCTAATGCTGGGGTGATTGTCGCACTAGGGTTATATCAACCTAGTTATTCACCATTTTTAAATACTGGTTTGCGTTTGATAGAAACTTTTAGTGGTACAGCAATAGCATTATTTTTTATATTTATTAGTAGGATTTTTAGGATAAGAACAGATGACTAATATACAGGCTTAACTATTTAATAGGATTAAAAAATAATAATGAAAAACCTAGATGCAAAAACAATACCTTTACAAGGTCGCCATATCATTGAGGCAAGTGCTGGTACGGGTAAGACTTATAATATCACCGAGCTATATATCCGATTGTTGCTAGAGAAGAAATTATTACCTAGCCAAATTCTTGTGATGACATTTACTAAGGATGCTACACAAGAGATTATCGGTAGAGTTGAAGCTAAGATTAGAGCAGTTATTGATGATGTAGCTAAAGCAAAAGAGGTCAAAGTTTGGATAAATAAACAAGAAACTTTAATTAAAAAAGGCGATGACAACTACAAGCATCTAAAAAGAGCATTACTTGAGATAGATGAGGCAGCTATTTTCACAATTCATGGTTTTTGTAAAAAGGTTTTAAGTGAGCAGGCTTTTGCTAGTGGTATCGAGATGGATGTCACTATGGAGGTTGATACTTCTGATATTTTGCACAAGGTTGTCGAAGATTTCTTTAGAAAAAACATTAATAAAAACCAGACTAAATTTGAGTATCTAAAAGCCTATAATTTACATACACCAGGCAAATTTTTAGATAGAGATGGTTTGCTTAATGTTATTAGATCTAATTGTGAGATTTTAGCAGATAGCTTTGAGCAGGAAGTTAACAAATTAATAAAAGAGAAAAAACAAGTTTTTGGTAATTTGGTAAAAAACAAAGCTTTTATATTTGATGCTTTAGTAACAGCAAAAGATAAAAAGCAACCATCTATTAAAAAAGAGCAAGTTAGAACTCAAGAGTGGGAATTTATTGAAAGTTGGGCTAATGATAATAAATTTAGTTTGATGCCTAAAGAGATTTCTGCATTTATACATGGTAATCGTTATCGTGGAAGAAGTGATATTGCCGAAATCTTTGAGGAAATTAAAGCTTTAAAAGATAAATATTCAGATATAAAAAATTTAGAAGAATATAAAAAACAGTTTGAAGCAGCACAATTTATCCAACAAGCCTGCTTACAAATCCGTCAAGAATTTGCTAAAGCCAAAGAGCAAAAGAGTATTTTAGATTTTAATGACTTAATTACTAAACTTTGTCAAAGTGTTAAAAATTCGTCTGATTTAGTCAAAACTCTACAAGCACAATATCCAGTTGCTCTTATAGATGAGTTTCAAGATACTGATGCTGAACAATATCAAATATTAGATACTATCTATCCCAAAGATAAAAATGATTTATTATTTCTTATGATAGGTGATCCAAAGCAGGCAATTTATGGATTTAGAGGTGGCGATATTTTCACATATTTAAAAGCTAAAGATAGTTGCCCAGTAGTTAACCAATGGAGTATGGATACTAATTGGCGCTCTACCAACGAAATGATAAAGGCTTATAATCGCCTTTTCTATACTCAAGATTACCAAGAAGACGGAGTTATCGGTAAAGATATTTTTATTGCAGGTATTGACTATCAAACTGTCAAAGCATCTCCAAATACTAATAGTAAAAATAAAGATTTTGATGATAATCTTAAGCCTATTAACTACTTTTATTATCAAGTAGCAGTTGATGATAATAAAAGTGATATTGATAAAAAATTATCAGTATGGACAACAAATGAAATTGATAGGTTACTAAACTCTAAAAAAGTAGCTGAAAATGATATTGCAATACTTGTAGAGAATAGTACCCAAGCAAAAATTATTCAACAAGCTTTACGCCAGAAAAATCTTAGTTCAGTCTATCTAAGCCAAAGAGATAATGTCTACCATAGTCAAGAGGCACAAGAGATATTAGCTGTAATGGAGGGTATCAATGATCTTGAAAATAAATATTTACTCAAAAGAGCATTATCTACTAGTCTGCTAGGCGGTACTGCTGACAAAATGCTTAAATATCACGCCGAAGATGATCTATCAGTATGGGATGAGGAGATAGAGAAGGCTAAAAAATTACGCAGCAAATGGCATAAGTATGGTTTTATGGCGTTTATAATGCAAATAGTTCATGAGAGTTTTAGCCAAAGAAATGAAAGCAAAGAAAGAACTATAACTAATATCCTGCATCTTGCTGTGCTTATAAAAGTTGCTGAAAATAAATATAAACATTCAAATCAGCTAATTAAATGGTATCGTCAACAACTCAAAAATACTGCTAGTAGTGAAGCTGAATTAAGATTAGAAAGTGATGATAATTTGATAAAAATAATCACAATTCACGGCTCGAAAGGTCTTGAATATTCTGTTGTATTTATACCGTTTGCAAGTTATGTAAGTTCTTCAAAGCTTAAATTATATAAAATTAATAAATATTATAATAATCAACTAAAACAAACTGTTTACAAAATTGGCGGTAATGATGGTGAGTTAAAAAAAACAGTTGAAAAAGAAACTATTGAAGAGCTAATGAGATTATTTTATGTCGCAGTTACGCGCGCAGAACATCGCTGCTATATTGGAGTAGCAAAATATAATAATGGTGAAAAGTCACCATTAGCACAATTTTTAGGTTATCAAGAGGGTGAAGACTGGCTAGAAAGAATTCAAAAAATCACAGATAATATAGATAATCAAAGTTTGCTTATAAATGTTGAAGATAATCAAAATATTAATTTTAAAAGGACGCCGAGTACTTCGACTTCATTCAGCAACCACGGAGTCGAAGTGTCAAATAATGAAGCTTTAAAACCAAATCATATAGGTAACTTAAAAAATGATAACTGGGAAATGTTATCTTTCTCTAAAATATCGCAAGCAAAAGCTCAAAACCCAGCTTTAGAGAAAGAAAATGATGAGTCAGAGGATGATAAAAATCAAGATCTAGACAAAAAATTAGAATTTAGATTTACAGCTTCTAAAGGAGCTGACATTGGTAATATTCTCCATAATGTTTTAGAGCATACGGATTTTAGTAATGGCCAAATTGATGATACTCTTTTACAAGAGCAAATCGCTAGATATAAGGTTGTTGCTGCAGAAGATTTTAGTAATTTAAAAGTATGGTTAGAAGAATGTTTAGTAGCTCCAATTTTACCTATAAGCGTCATTCCGTCAGGCTTGACCACGGAATCTTTTAAATATAGCAGCAATTGTCAAAATAGTGAGATCCTGAAACGAGTTCAGGATGACAATATTATTTATAATAATAAATTGAGTAATAGTTTTAGCCTAAAAGATATTCCAAATTCAAAAACCTTAAAAGAAGCAGAATTTTACTTCCCCGTGACAAATGAAAAACTTTATAAAATGCATATCATTAAAATTCTAGAGGAATATCGCAAAACCACTCAAGTCATTTCCGACTCTGATCGGGAATCTTTTAACTTATTTGAAAAAAATACCCGCCTACGCGAGTATGACGATGCTATACTAAATCATAAAATCTTTGGTATGTTACATGGTTTTATAGACTTAATTTTTGAGTATAATGATAAGTTTTATATCGCAGATTATAAGTCAAACTATCTTGGTAATAAATTAGAAGACTATAATCAACAAGCTATGCAAGAGAAAAATCAAAGTAGTTTGTATGATTTGCAATACTTGATATATAGTGTTGCCCTAGATAAATATCTTAAGCAGAATATACCAAACTATGACTTTGAGAAACATTTTGGCGGAGTATATTATTTTTATCTTCGTGGTATGAAAGACGGCTTTGGAGTCTATCAAGCAAGGCCACCTTTAGAAATTATAAATATGTTAGCTAAATTGTTTAATGGAGGTGATAATGTATAAAAACTTCCGTGAAGCTAGTGAGAAACTAGCAAATATTAAAGCAGTAGATTTTTTCTTTGCTAAAGAGATATTAGAGCTAATTAAAAAAACTAGCGCCACTCCCGGCTCCAATCGGGAATCTTTTGGCTTACATGATAAATATACCCGCCCACGCGAGTATGATACAAAGCAAAGTGTTTTATTTCACCTTCTAATGAAGCTTATGTCAGCTTATAGTCATGGTCATAGTTGTATAAAAATAAGCAACTTAGCTGACAAGACTATTTTTGCTTGTGACAAAGATCAGAGTAAAGCAGGCTTTAAGCTAACAAGTTACCAAGAAATTATAACTATTCTAGAGTCTTTGGATTATACAAAACTACCTATTCATTTTGCTAAAAAATATAACTCTTTATACATCAAAAGGTTATGGATATATGAGAATGAAATAGCCAAGTTTATTAGGCAAAAGACAGTTGAAAAAACCGCAGATATTAATCAACTTGAACAAATTGTAACTAAGCTATTTGAGCCTAGTGTCGAGATTGACTGGCAAAAACAAGCAGTTATCAAAAGTCTAAGTTATGATTTTAGTATTATTTCAGGAGGGCCAGGTACTGGTAAAACAACTACAGTTGCCAAACTTTTGCTAGTTACACAAATGCTTAATCAAAATCAGCAAAAGATAGCGCTTTTAGCGCCAACGGGTAAGGCTGCTCAGCGGATAACAGAATCTTTAAGATCAACTCTTAAAAATATTAATTTTAAAAATTTGAATATCGCCAATATCATTGAAGAGTTATACAAGTTAGAAGGCCAGACTATTCACCGTTTTTTAGGTTTACGACCAAATTCAAACCATGTCAGTTATAATCAACAATCAAAAGCACCTTATGATGTAATTATTGTTGATGAAGCTTCGATGCTCGATATTAATATTTTTATCAAATTAATACGCGCTGTTGCTGAGAATACAAAGCTGGTTTTAATTGGTGATGCTAATCAGTTACCTTCGGTAGAGGCAGGTAGTCTTCTAGCTAATTTCACAGCTGCTAGTGATACAACTATCACAGCTTATACAACACAACTGCTCAAAAATTATCGTTCACAACAGTATATAAATAACCTTGCTAATGATGTATTAGCTGGTTATGTAGATCGACAAAAATATCAAAATAATAGTATAAGCTTTTATGATCTAAAAAGTTTAGCTAGTTGCCTAAAAATATGTGCTGATAAATATAAACAACTAGAAAAATGTCATAACTATAAACAAGCTTTAGTTGAGCTAAGTAAGTTTAGAATACTTGTAGCAAATAAAAACTTAGAAATCGGCACTGATAAGCTAAATCAAAAGATAGAAAAACTAATCGCTAAAGTAGCAGATTCTAATTACAAAGGCAAGCCAATTATGATAACTCAAAATAGCTATTCGTTAGGTTTGTTTAATGGCGATGTTGGGATTGTATGGCCTGATGCTAATGGTAAGCTTCGCGCGTATTTTGATGGTAAACAAGATAAAGCTTTTAGTCTCAATATGCTACCTAAACATGAGAGTGTTTATGCTATGACAATTCATAAAACTCAAGGCTCAGAGTTTGATGAAGTTGTGATAATACTTCCGGCAGAAGATAATGAAGCTTTAAGTAAACAGCTATTGTATACAGCTATCACACGAGCTAAGCATAGACTAACAATCATTAGTCAATATACTAATCTAAATGCTATAACACAAAAGTCAATTTATAGATATTCAAATATAGCTGATTTAGTTAATGATTGTGTTGAGCTTGGTGATTATTAATATATCTAAACCTATTTGAATATATTTTCCAAGACATGTTGTTGAGATATAAGCTTATATTGATATATAAACTTCTCAGTCCTCCTTTATTTCTATAGACGGATAGAGAGTCTTATTAGCAAATAACGCAATATAACTAAAGGGCTGATTGTCACTTGTTAATTTAATTAATCAGGTATCCTATCGGATATTTGGATGCATTATTTATTGATCTCCCAAATTATTCTTAGGCCATGTAATAATAAATCTGCGATAATAATGTCAAAGTATTGCTCTTTTTCAAACAAATGAGCATAGCCTCCTGTTGCTACTAATACTGGTGTTTTGTCTGCAAAACTTTGTTGAGAAATTCTGCTAATAATTTCTTTAACAGCACCTAACTGACCATATATTAGCCCTGACTGGATTTGTGTGATAGTTGTCTTACCTAGAGCAGAATTAGGAAGTGAGATAGGTGCATCAGATAGTTTTGCAGTTTTTTGTGATAAGCTCTCCATTGATAGATTAATCCCTGCTAAAATAGCACCACCGATATAGGCTTTATTCTGTGAAATAGCGCAGATAGTTGTTGCTGTACCAAAGTCGACAATAATAATATTTCTTGACGGGAAATGTGATATTGCTGCTATGGCATTAGCGACACGATCTGCACCTAAATCTAAAGGGTTTTTGATATCAAGTTTCAATCCTGTTTTTATCCCAGGTTTAAGCTCAAGTGGAGTGATACCTAAATATTTTTTACACGCTGAGTTAACCGAATACTCTAAGTGTGGAACCACCGATGAAAGCACAACTGCCTCGATAGCTTCTACATCAAGTTTTTTTCTGTCAAAAAAAGAAATTAAAAACAAACCCAAAGTGTCAGAAGTACAAGGTGTAGTTGATGGGTACCTAAAGTTATACTTAATTTGATCTCCCATAAATATTCCACCAAATATATGCGTATTGCCGATATCTATACATACTATCATTTGTTATTCTCCAGTTTTTAGATCAACGAGTTTAGGCTTTATGCTTTCTTTAGCAGGGTCAATCTGAGCATAAGTGATTATAAAAAGTTGATCACCTATTTCACACTTTCTCGCAGCAGGGCCATTTAATGCAATGATTTTACTATTAGCTTGCCCTTTTATTACATACGTTTCAAGACGCTCACCGTTGTTTAGGTTTACTACTTGCACTTTTTCATTTTCAATAATATTTGCTTGTTTCATTATCTCGCTATCAATAGTTATACTACCCACATAAAATAAATCTTTGCCAGTCACAGTAGCATAAGAGATTTTTGATTTTAAAACTGAAATTAACATGATGGCCCGCTCTCCTTTAAGAAATTATCAATTAAACGTACTTTACCACTATAAAATGCTAAAAATATTCTCTTATCTAATTCATCGATATACTCAGGTTTTGCACCAGTAGCTTTAATTTTGCTGACAAGTTTTTCTAAGTTTGAAAAATCATCTTGCTTGAGGATTTTATACACTGCTGTAGCAATTTCTCTATCTGTTGCTGAGAGATTTTTATTTCTAGAGCTAAGTGGTAAACCAGACGGTTCTCTTTGTGTAGGGCAATTAATAACCTTAGTATCAATAAAAAAATCTTTTACAAGTTGCTTTATTAACATAAGTTGTTGATAATCTTTTTCACCTAAATATAAGCTGTCAGGCTGGGTTATTTGCAGGAGTTTTAGCACAACAGTTAACATTCCACTAAAGTGTCCAGGTCTAGCTTTACCTTCGAAAATGTTAGCTATTTCAAGATCAGGTTGTATTTTTAGAAGGTTACCATCTGGATAGATATCTTTTTCACTTGGGTTAAATAATATATCAATATCTAGTGACTCTAATATTTGTATATCTTGTTGTAATTGATTAGGATATGTTTGATAATCATATTGATTATTAAATTGTGTTGGATTTACAAATATACTTACAACAACTATGTCATTCTCTGCTTGAGCTTTGTTGATTAGGCTAATATGACCATTATGTAAAGCTCCCATTGTTGGCACAAAGCCTATTTTTTGTTGTTTAGTGAAACTATTTCTTATTGAACGAAATTGTTGAATATTATTAGCAATAATCATAGCTATGCTCCTTAGTAGGAAAGATGCCGTTTTTAGTTTCTTTAACATATATATTTATCGCTTCAGAGAATGATTGGGAGGCATCTATATATTTTTTAACAAACTTTGGTTGAAAGTCAGTATTCATTCCGAGCATATCTTGGAGTACTAAGATTTGACCATCAGTATCGTTGCCAGCGCCGATACCTATAGTTGGAATCTCTATTGATTGTGTAATTTGTTTGGCAATCTTTGCAGGTATACATTCTAGCACTAGGGCAAAACATCCTGCTTGTTCGAGAAGTTTAGCTTCTTCAAGTAAGTGTTTAGCAGCAGCTTCAGTTTTACCTTGGACTTTAAATCCGCCAAAACTATTTACAAATTGTGGTGTCATACCAATATGTCCCATTACTGGAACTCCTGAGTCAACAATATGTTTTATGCTATCTAAATTTCCTGTTGTACCCTCAAGTTTAATAGCATGAGCTCCTGACTGTATCAAGCTTGTTACAGCTTGCATAGATTTTTCTAAGGATTGACGATAGCTCATAAATGGTAAATCAGCAATTATAAGTTTATCTGTAGCGCCTTGAGCTACTGCTTGAGTCATAAACTGCATATCAGCTAGAGTTGTATATGTGGTATTTTTCTTACCAAGTAATACCATGCCGCCACTATCACCAACAAGAATACAATCTATATTAGTAGTATTTATAATCTTAGCCAAAGTGTAATCATAACATGTGATCATTGAGATCTTTTCACGATTGGCTTTGGCTTTTTTGAAGTTTAAAATTGATTTCATATTTTCTCCTTAAATGAAAATTGATTAACAATCGCTTTAAAAAAATCATAGAAATCATCGCCAGCTAGAGCGTCGAGATCTTTTTGTAGTGTGATGTTATCACCTCGTGCAATTGGCCCAGACAAAGCATGATGATTTTGTTCGATATTTTTAAATGTTCTTTCTAAGAAAGGTTTTAGATAATTTGCTTTAATCTCAAAGCGATTCTCCATTTCAGAGTAGAATTTTTTCCATATCAGTGTAGTTACATTATTAGCTAAGGCACACATCGCATGATAGTAAGCTTTGTCATTTTTACTGATACAAAAATTAGCATTAGGTAACTTAGGCAAAAGCTGACTAAAAGCGATATTTTTATCAGTAGTTATAAAAGCGATAGATTTATACTCATCTAACGAATATAAAGACTTATTTGGAAAACTCTGTAAGGGGTGTGTTGAGTAAGCATTCTCGATATTCAAAAGCCCAGAAAAATGAACTATTATCAAATTATCTAATCTATTTAAGAGATGCTTTTGTATAAAACTTTGTATCTCAGCATCTTTGATTAAAACTAAAACATGAGTTGCATTGTCTAGTAGATTATCAAGGTTATCTAACGGTTTATTTCGCGACCATTGTTTAAAATCTAATTTTAAGCATTCAAAATAGTAGCACATATGTGTTGCTACATTGCCGTTGCCGACAATAACATATCTAGGTACCTGTTGCATAAATCAAGTCCATTTTTAAATTAAAATCGTTATTATTACCTAACAAACTAGGTCAATATTTTTGCAAAGTATAAGTACTGTTACTAGTTTGTGTATACAGTCTTGTTTTCGCAATCAAATTTTATAACATATCACTAAATACTTAGCAAACTTTTAACAGCAACAAAAATAATTTTTGTATTAATTATATAACTAAATATAAGATGGAATAATTGATAAAAGATTATAATTTAAAAGGTTTTCTCTTATGCAAAAGCAGCTAAATTAGTATAAAATAGCACTTATAAAATAATTATTAAAAAATATTTTTTTGATGACTCCAAGCGATTTTTTTTCTATAGATTACAGTATTTTAGCTAAAGCAGAATTAAAAGTTCACATCAACAAATTAGCTGATTATCTTAGTCAACAGAGCTATTTGTATCATACCTTAGATAAGCCAATTATTTCTGATTCTGACTATGATAAGCTGTTTAGATTACTGCAAAATTTAGTCAATGATAATCCCCAATTTAAGCCTGTAAACTCTGTATTAGATCGAGTTGGTGGAGAGGTGTTAGCAGGGTTTGAAACTATCAAGCATAAAAAGAAAATGACATCTCTAACAAATGTCTTTAGTCTTGAGGAGTTGCGTGATTTTTATGACAAAATAGAATATGATGTTGAGCTTGAATGTGAGCCAAAGATGGATGGTTTAGCTATCAGTATTTTTTACAAAAATGGTGATTTTGATTATGCTGTAACGCGTGGTGATGGTATCCAAGGTGAAAAAGTCTCAGAAAATGTTAAGACTATTCGTAATATTCCGCTTAAACTTAATACAACAAATCCACCACAAGAGCTAGAAGTACGTGGTGAAATTATCTTAGATAAGCAAAGTTTTTTGGCACTTAATGAGTACATGCAGGCACAGGAGAATAAAGCTTTTGCAAACCCACGTAATGCTGCTGCTGGCAGTATTCGCATGCTTGATTCACGAGTTGTCGCAAAACGACCGCTTAAACTATATAGCTATGGTATTGGTTATTTTTCAAAAGATTTTATTCATCCCCAAACTCAATTTGAGCTAATGAAGATGCTTCAAAGTTTTGGTTTTACAATTAGTGGTAATATGTTTTTGGCAAAAAACTTTGCAGAAGTTGAAGAGTATTATCGTAATATGAGTCATCAGCGTGCCGATTTAGCTTATGATATTGATGGCTTAGTTTTTAAGGTAAACAATATTAAGCTACAAGATACCATCGGCTATACAGCAAGAGGACCTAAATGGGCTGTAGCATATAAATTTCCAGCTGAGGAAGTTGAATCAGAAATTCTAAATATAGAATTTCAAGTAGGTAGAACAGGAGCTATTACTCCAGTTGCAAGACTTAAGCCGGTAGCTGTCGGTGGGGTAATAGTCTCAAATGCAACACTACATAATATTCATGAAATAAAGCGTAAAGATATCCGCATTAGTGATAGGGTAATAGTGCGTAGAGCTGGGGATGTAATCCCAGAAGTAGTTAAAAGTTTAGCTAAATATCGCAAGCCTGATGCACAAATCGTCGAGATGCCAACAAATTGCCCGGTGTGTGATTCAGCAATTGAGAATAACAACGATCAAGCTATTTATCGTTGTACTGGCGGCTGGCATTGCCAGGCGCAAACTACAGAGCGACTAAAACATTTCGTATCTCGTAAAGCTATGGATATCGATAAACTTGGCGCTAAGCTAATTGAACAGTTAGTTGCTGTAGATTTGGTTAAATATCCAGCTGATATTTATAAGCTTAATTTTGAGCAGTTATTTAATTTAGAGAGAATGGGAATTAAATCATCTCAAAATGTCCTAGACTCAATCACGAAAAGTAAATCACCAACTCTAGCAAGGTTTATTTTCTCAATTGGAATAAAAGATATTGGTGAAGTATCATCAGAAGTGTTGGCAAATCATTTCGGTAGTTTAGAAAGTTTCCGCCAAGCTAGCTCCGCTGAACTTATTGAAATCAATGATATCGGTGAGATTATGGCTAACAACATAGTTTCATTTTGGCAGGATTCTCTAAACGTTAAAATTGTAGAAGAACTTTTAAGCGTTGGAATTAATATACAAAATCCTCAACCACTAGAGCAGAAACATAATGCTAATTTTGCTGGTAAAACTGTAGTAATTACTGGCACTTTTGAGAACTATAATCGTACAGAGCTTACACAACTTCTAAAAGCTATGGGAGCAAAAGTTACCACAACTATTTCCAAAAAAACAGATATGCTTATTTGTGGCGATAATGCAGGTAGCAAACTTACAAAAGCCCAAGTTTTAGATGTGGAAGTCGTTGTTGAGGGTAAATTACAAAACTTGTTATGAATATTATTGATTTAAAAAAAGGTGATGTAGTTTTTATAGTCGATGAGGCTGAAAGGAATATTTCAAGTTTATCTACTGGTTTTGGTGGTTATAGTTATTATCACTGTGCTTTATATATTGGTGATGGCGAAATTATCGAAGCTGTGACAGTTGCAGGAGTTATACAGGCTAAGCTATCTAAATATTTAGATAAAAAAACTCTTATTGCTCGTGTCTCGGAAAGTAACGTTTTTTTAGCAAAAGTAATTACTATTGCCAAAGGTTTTATAGGTTTCGGTTATAATGATCTATTTTTACCTGATGTGAAGGGAAGACTTTACTGTTCAGAGTTGATCCATGCAACTTTTAATAATGTAAGTAATGGCAAATACTTTACTCAACATAAGCTTAATTATATTGCAACTAATGATACGGAAGTATCTCAATATTGGCTTGATTTTTATAATGAATATGGTTTAAAATTTCCTCAAGGCCAGCCTGGTTCACATCCCAATAATTTATCATTAGATAATAAATTTACTTATAAAGCTTTTTTGAATAGTGTCTAATAACAGTTTACAACTTTAGTGGTTTGGCATAAAATCAACTGGAAAGATATTTGTATTAAAGTATTCACAGAACTAAAGGGTTGATATGAAAATAAGAAAGGCGACAAATAAAGATTTTGAAGGTATTGCATATATATGGTCAGAGCATTTACTAACTAATTGTCAGTTTTTTACTACTCATGAGATAAAAAACCAAGAAAAAGTAGTAGTAGATAAATATATTAACGATCCAGCACTTAAAAGCTTTGTATTAATAGTAGAAGAACAGCTTATTGGAATCTCATGTATAAGAGATAAGGAAATACTATTTTCTGCTGTTGATCCGAAACTTTTAGGTAAAGGTTTTAGAAGCTTTATGCTTAAATATTTGTTAGAGAATTATGATGTTGATGCTGCATATGTATTCAGTGCAAATATACAAACTATGGCTTTTTATACTTCGATAGGCTTTATTATTGAAGATAGAGTAGATGATTTTATTTTCTCTTCACAGTATCAGCTAAATAAGTTGAAACTTTCTGAGTCTCCTCAAGAAACAGCACAAAAAATTGCTGCTAAGAACAAAAATTTTTTTTAAGTAAACAATAAAAGAAGCCATCACCGCCTTGGTGTGAGGGCAGTATTTGGTAGCCGCAATCAGTTTTGTATTTTTCAAGAATATCTATAGTGATAATTTCAGAATCATTATTTTTAATTAAAAAGTCTTTTATTTGTTGTTGGTTTTCTTCTTCTAATATTGAGCATGTAATATATAGTAGGTAACCATTGTTGGTTAGGTTATTGTTCCATAAGTTATCTAAAATTTTACTTTGTAAAGCTTTGATAGTTTGAATATCCTCTGGCTTTCTTAGTACTTTGATATCAGGATTTCTCTTTATAGTTCCTAGGGCAGAGCATGGAGTATCGAGTATGATTTTATTAAATTTTCCAGCTAGAGGTAGTATCAAGTCATGTTTTAAAACATTGACATGATTATCTTTTGATAATCTAGCTAAGTTTTCTTTAAGAAGCTCTAAACGCTTATCAATGATATCGATAGCTGTAATATTAGCTTGTGGAGCGCATTCTAAAATATGCGAAGTTTTACCTCCAGGAGCAGCACAAGCATCAAGAATCTTATCCTCATTGTTAGCTTTGATAATATGTCCTGCATACTGTGCAGAGATATCCTGTATCGTAAAATAGCCTTGCTGAAATAGTTGATTATGTTTTACATCAATAGCTTGATCAAGCTTTATACAATTTTTTAAATCTGTAAATGAATATGTTATTTTATTTAGCTTAAAATAATCTAACACTTTGTTGCTATCTTTAGTTTGGTTTAGGCGAATAAACATATCCGCTTTTGCATTAATTGCTTGGGCTATTGCTAGATAATGCTTAGGGTACTGTTTTTTAAGCGTATCACTAAGCCATTTAGGCATATCTATTAATTTGGATTGGTTATATATATTAGTCATATCCTGGATATTACGAATAATTTTTCTTAGTATTCCATTAATAAGCTTTTTCGCCCAGGTGATTTTGAGATCTTTACAAGCTGCTACAGTTTCATTAATGCTTGCGTAGTAGGGCTGTTTGATTTCAAATATTTGTAATGCTCCAAGCATTATTAAAACTTTAGCCTTTGCTTTAGTTTTTTGTGTCAGGTGTAACACTGCTATATTCTCTAAAGAATAGTAGTTTCTGAAGAACTCATAACATAAAAGTTTAACAAAAGATTTATTTTGTTCTGACAAGTTCTGACTAAGAAGTTTTTGTTCGAGGGTTAGCAGAGAATATTTACTATCAAGAATATCTAAAATAGTTTTAGCTGCAATAGCACGGGTATTCATTATTTGATATGTTTTGCTAAAATTTTAATAAGTTTTGGTTGGATTTTCTTATTACCAGCGATAATCAGACCATTGTTAATATTACTTGTGCCATAAATATCTGTAACAATAGCTCCAGCTTCTTTCATGATTATATATCCAGCAGCTAGATCCCATACTTTTACATCACCACATGCCCATAGACCATCGATGTATCCTGCTGCTAGGTATGCCATATCCATAGCAATACTACCAGAATATCTATATCCTGATATTACTTGTTGAAGTTTAATTAGCTCTGCAACATAACTATCATTAAATATTTTGCGTGAATATTTCAATGATGCTGAAATTAGAGTATTTTTAAAACCTTGACTTTGGGCAACTCTTATTTTTTTACCATTAAGAAGGGCCCCTTGACCTTTGTAGGCACAAAACATCAAGTCTAAGAAAGGGTTATAAATAACTCCTAAAACTACATCATTATCTTTCTTAGCAGCAATTGATATACAACAGTGCGGTAAACCATGAACAAAATTATTAGTTCCATCTATTGGATCAATAATCCAAGTAAAGCGACTATCTTTGTTGCCAAACTCACCATTTTCTTCAGTTATAAAATAATCATTAAAACCTGCTTTTTTGATATTATCAATAATAAAGTTTTCGACACTGATATCAATATTTGATACAGTTGTGTTATCAAGCTTTTGAGAAATTTTGATAGAACTTAGATCATTTTGTGCTTGAAGAATAATTTTGCCAGCTTTTCTAGCAACAGTTGTAACAACATTTAGAATAGGCTTCATCGTTGAAATATTATCAAATTATTATTTTTAGATATAATACATTATTTAGTATCAAAATAGGATAGCTTTGCTTAAATAAGCTATTAGATTATACTGGTTATGCCATAAGTGATAGCTATACCACCAAAAAATAACCATGCAAATAAGATTAATGCAAGAAGGAGGGGTTTAATCCCAGCTTGGATAAACTTGGATACATGAGTTTCTAATCCTAATGCTGTCATTGCCATAGCTAATAAGAATTGGTCAGCTACTCTAATGTTGTTAACAGTCGCTACAGGTAAAAGATCAAGTGAATTAAATCCTGCAACTATTATAAAACCAATCGCAAACCATGGGATAACCTTCTTGATAGAACCTTTCTCAGATTTTGAGCCACTTGCTTCACTAACAGTAGTGGCTGATCTAGCTATCCATATACCTATCACAATTAACATAGGTGCTAGCATCATCACACGAATCATTTTAACTGTAACAGCTATCTCTTCTGCGTGTGGACTTATGCCACTACCAGCAGCTACAACCTGAGCTACCTCATGGATAGAGCTACCAGCAAAAATACCATATTGAGCATCACTCATATGTCCTAAAAGACCTACTTTCATAAGGATAGGGTATAGGAACATTGCAGCAGTACCAAAGAGTACAACAGTACCTACAGCCATAGCTGCTTTGTATGGTTCTGATTTTAGAGTACCTTCAGTAGCTAGCACTGCTGCTGCACCACATACTGCACTTCCAGCAGCTACTAAAATCGAGCTATCTCGATCTAGACCAAATATTTTTGTGCCTAAGACAATATCTATTATTAAAGTAGATATAAGCATGATTATCGATACAGAAAGTCCAGCTAACCCGACGGATGCTATTAACTGAAATGTTAAATTAAAACCATAAAAAATTATTGCAAATCTAAGAATTTTTTTAGCACTAAAAACAATACCTTCTTTCCATTTATGGATAATTTTACTTACTGGAGTATGAGTCAAAGCCATACCTAGAACTATTCCTATAATTAAAGGACTAATACCAAGATTCTTAATAGCAGGGATTTTTGCGATAAAATATGCAATACCAGCAAAAATAGCTACTAGTAGCACTCCGAAAATCATTGATTGAGTTAAGTGTTTTTTCATATTTATTTACAAGTTTATTTAAATAAATTTTGTGTAACTATACATTATGGATAAGCGATTTTATAACAAAAAGAATTTATATGTTTTATTAGAAAAACTAATAAAAATGATTAAGCGTTTTTTTGCTCTTTTGAGAAAATAACTGCTAATATAACAAGTAGGAAAGATATTATATAAAAGATTACTACAGCGTGAATCACACTAGTTAAGCCAAAATATTGGTTTATAAAAGCACCAGTAGTAGTAGAAAGAGCTGTACCAGTTGTACCAAATAGAAGTATAGTTGTAATTAAAGTTGGTGGAGCATTTTCCATTTGGAATGTTCCATAAGCTAATAGCCCAGCATAAATATAGCAGTTAAACAACCCAAATATAATCGCAGCCTTAAATACGGTATCTATATTTGGTATATACAAGATACATGATAATGCAACTAGCCCCACAAGCATAAATGTTGGTAGGATGTATCGTAGTGGGATAAACCTAGTTATTAATGGGCTAATAAATAAGCCAACGCATTGCGCTGTCCAGAAGTATGATAATGGCTTATTTGCATCGATAGTACCCCAGCCGAGTATTTCTTGGAAATATGATTGAGCATAGCTAGTCATAGTTAATTGAGCTAATAAGAATAAGAAAGCTGCAAAAGCGACACAATATAAGCTAAGATTCCAGGAAGAGAAATTCAAATTTGGCCTTATCTCTTTGACATTGTTGTGACGATTAAGGATTGTGAAATCTGAGAATATTACTAAGACTAAGATAATTACAGCAGTTATTTGTAATATTAAATAAATAGTGTACCATTCAAAGCTTTGCGTGATTAGATAAGCAGCAAATATCGGAATTAATGCACCACCAAAGCTAAAGAAAAAATCGGTAAAAATCACGTTCATTGCTCTTATTTTATGGTCATTGTAGATATGTACAATCATATAGCTAGCAATAGCCATAAAAAGACCCCCAGTGATACCAACACCAGTAAGTAGTATTTTAAGAGTAAACATTGATGGAATTATACTAGTAATTAATGATGGTATAATTCCTATTACTACCGCAGCAATTAGTAATAATTTTATAGAGAATCTATTCATCAAAATACCTATGACTAATATTGCAAACCACATTGCAACATTAATAAATGTGAAAGCAAAGCCAATATTACTATTATGAAAATATTCTGATAAGGGTTGCATTACTGCACCTGTGACTAGCACTACATTTGCAGTATAAAAATAACAAAAGTAGCAGATAAATGTTATAAGAAGCTTATTTTTTAGTGATGGTGAATTGTATATTGTAATTTCCATGTTTAAGTTTTAGATAATGAGGATGTCAAAGCATTATTTTTGCATATACAGCTATTTTTAGCAAGCTCCTAATTTGCTATTCTTTATGTAAATAATACCTAATCAGAAAAGTTATATAATTATGGAATTTGCTAAAATAATTTGGGAGAAAAATACACCTAAGTCGGTATCTTTTGATGATTTTTATTTTTCGACGCAATCTGGTATACAGGAGAGTATTTACAATTTTTTAGTACATAATAGCCTACAACAGAGATTTTCTCAGTTACAAAAAAATCAATACTTTAGAATTTGTGAAACAGGTTTTGGTAGCGGCCTTAATTTTATCCTGACAATGAATCTTTGGCATAAATATGCTTGCAAGGATTCTCAACTTGAATTTATCTCATTTGAGAAGTTTCCTATAGCACTAAATGACCTTGGAGAAATACTCAAGAGTTTTGATGAGTTAGATGGTTATCAAAATTTTCTCGAGCAATATAACCCTATAGAGGGTTTAAATATTTATAAGTTTGATAATATTAACCTTAAGCTAATAATCGATGATGTTAATAATATTAATCACTATAACCTTCCATTTATAGATGCATGGTTCCTTGATGGTTTTGCGCCAAATAAAAATAGTTGTATGTGGAGTGATAACCTTTTTGAAAATATTTCAAAACTTTGTCACAATGGCAGTAGCTTTGCAACTTTTACGGCTAGTTCCAAAGTAAGAAAAGCATTACACAATCAGGGTTTTGAGATAAAAAAAGATAAAGGCTTCGGTAACAAAAGAGAAATGATGTATGGAGTATTTAGAGCTTAGCAAGTTCTGGGATATGTTTGACAGCATCAAAACTAGTAAAATGGTATTCGGCAATTTTATTAATATAAAATGGATCTTCTTTGATAAATCCTTTGATCTCTTGTAGATCTCCGCGTGCAATAATAATTCCACCTGTTTTTGATGTTTTAGGTCCAGATGCTACAAATATTCCTTTAGTATAACCAATATCCAAGAAATCTCTATGTGAAGGTCTAATTTTGGCTACTTCTTCTTGATCAACCAAATAGTGTAGGTCAATAATATGAATTTGCATATTTTCTCCTTAATTTTTATACAAAAAAAGCCAAACTTGGTGGCTTATCAAAGATTAGCTAAATGTAGTAGCTGTTGATACTTAGATTTTTTTGAAAATTACAGATCCATTTGTGCCACCAAAACCAAAAGAGTTATTAAGCACATAATCAATTTTCATCTTTTTAGCAGCATTTGCAGCATAGTCTAAGTTACAACCATCATCTAAATTATGCAGATTGATTGTAGGCGGAGCTACTTGGTCTCTTATTGCCAGTACACTGAATATTGATTCAATAGCTCCAGCTGCACCAAGTAAGTGCCCAGTCATTGACTTTGTTGAACTCATAACTAGGTCTTTTTTATATTGACCAATTACTTTTTCAACAACTTGTGACTCTTGAACATCTCCTAATGGAGTTGAAGTACCATGTGCATTGACATAATCTATTGCATCAGGGTTATTTTCAAGTCCAGCATCAGCTAAAGCATTTTGAATACATCTTTCTTGTCCTGGAGCATAAGGCATAGTCATATGATATCCATCAGCAGACATACCAAAACCTACAACTTCTGCATAGATCTTAGCGCCACGAGCTTTTGCTCTTTCATATTCCTCTAGGACAACAACACCAGCTCCATCACCAAGCACAAAGCCATCTCTGTCTTTATCCCAAGGGCGTGAGGCACCTTGTGGATCATCATTACGTGTCGATAATGCTCTAGCAGCAGCAAACCCACCCATACCAATAGCATTACTTGCTTTTTCAGACCCACCAGCAAGCATAGCATCAGCATCACCACTAGCGATTAATCTGGCAGCCATACCAATATTATGTGTACCTGTAGTACAAGCCGTAACAATTGGTACATTCGGACCACGTAAACCATGGTTTATTGAAATGATACCAGAGAGCATATTCACGATTGAAGAGGGAATACAAAACGGTGAAATTTTTGAAGGCCCTTTTGTATCTATTACAGCTTTAGTAGTTTCTAAAGTCTCGATACCGCCGATACCAGAACTAACACAGACCCCGAACTTATAAGAATCTTCTTCAGTTACTTTACCAATTCCAGCATCTTTAAGAGCTTCATTAGCAGCGGCAATACCATAATAGCAGAAAGGATCCACTCTCTTTGCGTCTTTTTTACCTACAAGTGCATCTACATCAAAATTTTTAATTCTTGCTGCAAATCTAACTTTAAACTCGCTAATATCAGGAGCAGGTGTATCAAAACCAGTTATAGTTTCTACACCACTTTTACCAGCTAGGATATTAGCCCAAGTCGTAGGGACATCATTTCCTAAAGGTGTTACCATACCTAAGCCAGTAACAACTACTCTACGATTAGATTTCATAATTTAAATTAACCTGTTTATATTCATTGTAGAAAAAAGTATGAAAATGCTCTTCATACTGACTTTGAGATTAATTTTGATTAGTTTACTTTAGAGTCGATATAGTCGTAAACATCTTTAACAGTTCTGATTTTCTCACCATCTTCATCTGGAATCTCAGTATCAAATTCTTCTTCTAGAGCCATTACAAGTTCAACTGTATCTAGAGAGTCAGCACCTAAATCATCAATGAAAGAAGCTTCTGGTTTTAGATCTTCTTCTTTAACACCTAGTTGCTCAACTATGATAGAGTTTACTTTAGCATATACTTCATTTGCGCTCATGTTTTTTTCCTTCTTATTTTGTTTTGAAAAATTAAAAACCTTATTCATGTCCAATAATATTATTTTTTAATCGTTTTTGCAATAATTTTGCAAAATTTAAACCATATACATACCACCATTAACATGAAGTGTTTGACCTGTGATATATTTCGCCTCTTCAGAAGCTAAGAAAGCTACAGCTGCAGCAATATCTTTTGGCTCCCCCATCTGTCCTGAAGGTATCTTAGTAGCGATAAAAGATTTCTGCTCATCAGTTAGTTTATCAGTCATATCTGTAGCTATAAATCCAGGCGCTACAACGTTCACTGTGATGTTACGGCTAGCAACTTCATAAGCAAGAGATTTTGAGAAACCTATTACACCTGCTTTAGCTGCACAGTAGTTAGTTTGACCTGGGTTACCAGCTGATCCAACTACAGAACCTATAGATATGATCCTTCCCCATCTTTTCTTCATCATACCGCGTACGCACTCTTTTGACATACGAAATATTGAGCTTAGATTAGTATTTATAACTGATTGCCATTCATCTTCTGACATTCTCATCATTAAGTTATCACGAGTGATACCAGCGTTATTAACTAGGATGTCTATTGCTAGGTTCTCAGTTTTTATTTCAGCAAAGAAGTTTTGAATACTTTCAATATCTGAAATATTTAAGACTAATCCTTTTGCCTTAAAACCTTTTTCTTTCATTGAGTTTTCAAATTTTGCCGCAGAAGCTTGGCTAGTTGCAGTACCTATTATAGTAGCGCCTTTGCTTGCTAATGCATGAGCAACTTCAAAACCTATACCTCTACTTGCACCCGTGACCAGAGCAACTTTTTCATTCAAAGACATTTATTATCTCCTTTTAAATATTTTCTAAACTATCAACACTGTTTGTATCTTTTATAACTAGTGATTTATCTATTCTTTTGATTAGTCCAGATAAAACCTTGTTAGGACCACATTCAATAACTTCTGTGACTCCAAGTTTGACAAGCTCTTCGACAGATTGTGTCCAAAGTACTGGCTTGTATAGTTGTTTAATAACTGCTGTTTTTATTTCTATTGGATTTGCATGTGATTTAGCATCAAAATTTTGTACAACAGCAGTAATAGGCTCTTTGAACTCTACCTTATTTAACTCGGCTTCAAACTTATCTGCAGCATCTTTCATTAAAGAGCAGTGTGAAGGTACACTAACAGCAAGTATCTGAGCACGTTTTGCACCTTTTTCTTTAGCTATTGTATTAGCTTTCTCAACAGCTGCTTTTTCACCAGAGATAACAACTTGCCCTGTTGAGTTAAAGTTTGCAGCTTCAACAATACCAGCATCAGCTGCTTGTTGACAACACTTAATTACATCCTCATTAGATAAACCTAGAATAGCACTCATAGCACATTCTTTATCAGTAACAGCATTTTGCATTAATTTGCCGCGTGTAGAAACAAGTTGTAAAGCGTCTTTGTATGAAATGCACCCAGCTGCAAGAAGTGCAGTGTATTCACCTAAGCTATGTCCAGCAAAGTACGCTACTTTTAAGTCTGGTTTTTGCTTTTTTAAGACTTCATATATGGCATAACTAGTTGCAAGTAATGCTGGCTGAGTAAACTCCGTTTTATTTAGAGTTTCTTCATCATTTTGAATAATATTCCACAAGTCATAACCAAGATGTTGTTTAGCTTCATCGATTATGTTTTTAAAAGTTTCAAAATTTTCATAATAATCTTGAAGCATCCCTAGTTTTTGTGAACCCTGACCAGGGAAAACCACAGCTATTTTTGACATAATAATCCTCCTTTTATGATATTTAAAAATAATAATTTTATAAAAGATTATATCTTTGCGATAAAACCACCCCAGACAAATCCAGCTCCGAATGCTTCAGAGATTATTGTATCGCCAGGCTTGATTTGATTTGTTTTTACAGCATGATCTAAAGCTAATGGGATAGAGGCTGCTGATGTGTTGCCATGATCTTGTAATGTTGTGACTACCTTAGACATTGGCATATCAATTTTTTTGGCAGTTGAGTTTAGTATCCTATAGTTTGCTTGGTGAGGTACAAGCCAATCAATATCACTAGCTTTTATTCCTGCCTCTTGTATCAGCTCATCAGCTAATGAAGACAGTCTTGAAACAGCAAATTTGAAAACCTTATTACCTTCCATTATTAAGTAAGGATCAATATTTATACTTTGCCCTCTTGAAGTTGGTAAATTATTTGGAATATTAAGCATATCCAAACATGAGCCATCTGTGAAAAGTAAAGATGATAATATCTTTTTCTCTTGGCTGGTTGAGATTACAACAGCACCAGCACCATCACCGAAAAGTACGCATGTTGAGCGATCATTCCAATCTAAGACGCGCGTCATTTTTTCAGCGCCGATTACAAGAATATTCTTTGAAATTTCGGTTTCTATGTATTGTTTAGCGATATCTAGAGCATAAACAAAACCACTACAAGCAGCTGAAACATCAAAACAGCGCACTTTGAAATTATCTAATTCCAGGTTCTGATGAATCATCGAGGCGGTAGAGGGCATTATGAAATCAGGGGTACTTGTTGCGACAATTATTGTGTCAATATCATTAGCGGTTAGTTGTGCGGCTTCAAGAGCTCTTTTAGCTGCTTGTGTAGCCATATAGCTTGTTGTCTCTGTTTCATTAGCGCAATGACGTCTTTCTATACCAACTCTTTGTTTGATCCACTCATCTGAAGTATCAACAAATTTACTTATATCTTCATTAGTTAAGATTTTTTCAGGCAAGTAACTTCCTGTACCTAGTATTTGTGCAAACATTATATAGCTATACCTACTTTAAATTATGATTAACAACAAAAAACCATAAGCTTTCGCCTATGGCTTGATATTTATTGTAGCATGAATAAAAAAGATTAAAGAACTTTTTCTAAAGATTCTTGAATTGTTTTAGGAATATTATACTTAATTTCTTTGATAGCTTCATAGATAGCAGTCTCAAAAGCATTAGCACTTGCACCACCGTGACTTTTAACCACTATACCAGTTAAGCCTAATAATGATGCACCATTGAAGCTATCAAGATTCATACCTTTTTTCATTTTTTTGAATATTGGTAATGCCATTATTATAGGAATTTTCATTAGCCAAGAGCTTTCTTGTATTGTCTTTTTAATAAGAGATTCTATAAGTCTTAGGCTTCCTTCCATTGTTTTTAGAGAAACATTGCCAACAAAGCCATCACAGACTATTACATCAGTGGTATCATCAAAAATATATTTACCTTCAATATAGCCATTATAATTAATAAAATCGCAACCTTGTAATAACTTTGCCGCATTTTTGATATTATCTAGACCTTTCATTTCTTCTTCACCGATGTTTAATAATGAAACTCTAGGTTCAGCAATACCTTTTGAACTTGCTGCTAGTATTGATCCCATGATTGCAAACTGAAAAAGTTGTTCTGATGTACAAACCACATTTGCACCAAGGTCAAGCATATAAGTTTTACTAAGCTGTTTAGTTTCTCTATTGAATGCAGGTAACGCATAAACAATAGCAGGGCGATCAACACCATTAATAGTTTTTAATACAAATTTTGATGTAGCCATTAGCGCACCAGTGTTACCAGCACTAACACAGGCATCAACAGTGCCATCTTTGACAAGGTTAATAGCTACGCGCATAGAAGAATCTTTTTTCTTTCTGACAGCAATAGATGGTGATTCATCCATACCAACTGTCTCACTAGCATGATGAATAGCTATTCTTTGTAAAACTGGTAGTTTTATTTTCTTAACTTTTGAATACCTGTCTAAAGCTCTTTTAACTTTATGATGATCTCCAACTAGTACTATTTGTAAATTAGAGTCTTTTTTTACTGCTTCAAGAGCTGCTGGGATAGTAGTATTTAAACCATGATCTCCACCCATCGCATCTATAGATATTTTGTAACCCATAATAGATAAAACTTCCTATATACATTGTCTATTGCTCATCATTAATAGTTTCACTATCATTTTGATAAGCTGATTAAAAGAGTTGATGGGAAATATTAGTCTTCTGATTTAGTCTCTACTACTTTTCTACCCTTATAGAAACCATTAGGTGATACATGATGTCTTAAGTGTAGTTCACCTGTTGATTTATCAGTAGATAGTGTAGGAGTTGTTAAAGAGTCGTGAGATCTTCTCATGTCTCTCTTTGATCTGCTTTTTTTGGTTTGTTGTACAGCCATTTTAGATAACCTCTTAGTGTTTTAAATAAGTCTAAATCAGTATGTTACTTGAGTGTTTTAAGAATTTCAAAAGGATTCTTTTTCTCTTGTATAACATTTTCTTGCTCGCTATAGTATGAATGTTTTTTTGTATTTTTACAAGTGCTTGTGTCTTTTTTTGGTATTAAAGGTAGGTTTAAAAGTACCTCTTCTTTAATTATATCTTTTAAATCAATGATGACGCTTTTACATATAAATGGCTCATAAAGACTATCTTCTACTAGTCTGTCATCTTCAGTAATTATTATAGTGTTTGATATATCAAAATCAAGATCAAATATTTCTAAAGAATCTTGGCAAATAAGTTGTAATGTGCTTTTTAGGGAGTATTTAATACAGGCATGATTTTTTTCTTCAAAAAAAGAGAATGAACATACAAATGTGTGAGGAGTAGCTGTGATGAAATCAGAAATTTTATCAAGATGCTCAATAGTTACCTCGACATTTTCTAATTCTCTTTTTTGCTTAGCATATATTGAGTAATTTACCTGGCTGTGCTTACCTTTCATCTTTGATGTTGCTGACAGATTTTGTTAGTAATATTATTGTATATACATTTCTTGTTTTATGAAAGCCTCTACGGTATCATCATACTAGTTATAATTTTTATAAAAATTGACAATCACATAACTAAGGGTTAAATACTAATGTCTTTATCTATTCCGCGCGAGTTTTCAAACGCTATAAGGTTTTTATCTATTGATGCGACACTTAAGGCTAAATCAGGACATCCTGGAATGCCTATGGGTATGGCTGATATTGCCACAGTGCTGTGGACAAAGTTTCTTAAACACAATCCTAACAATCCACATTGGGTAAATAGAGATAGATTTGTTCTTTCAAATGGACACGGCTCAATGCTTTTATATTCTTTATTACATCTAACTGGATATAAAGTGACTATTGAAGATATTAAAAATTTTAGGCAGTTGCATTCAAAAACTCCGGGACACCCTGAGTATGGCTACACACCAGGAGTTGAGACAACAACTGGCCCGCTAGGTCAAGGAGTGGCAAATGCTGTTGGTATGGCTTTAGGTGAAAAATTGTTATCACAAAGATATAATACAACAGATTTAAAAGTTATAGATCATCATACTTATGTATTTTTAGGTGATGGTTGTTTAATGGAAGGAGTTTCGCATGAGGCATGTTCATTAGCGGGAACTTTAGGACTAAACAAATTAGTAGCATTTTGGGATGATAATAATATTTCAATAGATGGTGATACTAGAGGTTGGTTTAGTGATAATACGCCTGAAAGATTTAGGGCGTATGGTTGGCATGTTATAGAAAATGTAGATGGTCATGATTTTGCTGCGATAGAAAAAGCTATAAATGAAGCTCATGCACAGCAGCAAAAACCGACATTAATTTGTTGTAAAACTGTAATTGGTTTTGGCTCACCTGAGAAAGCTGGGACTGCTTCTGTGCATGGCTCACCTTTAAGTGAGCAAGAAAGGGCTTCAGCTGCTAAAGAGCTTAACTGGAATTATCAAGCTTTTGAAATACCTCAAGATGTTTACAAATACTGGGATGCTCAGGAAAAGGGACGAGCTTTAGAGGCAAATTGGCAAAAGCAATGGAATTTATTTGCAGATAATCCTAAGTTTAAAGAGTTTGAAAGAATTTTAAACAAAGAGTTACCTATCGAATTAGAAGATACTATTAATAACTATATAGCTTCGCAATTGAGTAATCCTGTTAAAGTAGCAACACGTAAAGCTTCACAAATGGCACTTGAAGTCTTGTGTAAGAATATGCCAGAGATGTTTGGTGGATCAGCGGATTTGACAGGCTCAAATAACACTAATTGGAGTGGTTCAGTTTGGTTGAATAATACTCAAGAAGGCGCAAATTATCTTTCTTATGGTGTTAGAGAATTTGGTATGGCTGCAATAATGAACGGTCTAAGTCTTTATGGTGGTATCAAACCTTATGGCGGCACATTCTTAGTATTTAGTGATTACTCGAGAAATGCTATAAGAATGTCAGCATTGATGAAGCAGCCTGTGGTACATGTGATGTCACACGACTCTATCGGTTTAGGTGAGGATGGACCAACACACCAACCTATAGAGCATATTCCAAGCTTAAGACTTATACCTAATCTTAATGTGTGGCGACCTGCTGATGCGGTGGAGACAATGATAGCATGGCATCAAGCGGTAAAATCAAAAGATACTCCAAGCGTAATGGTATTAACGCGTCAAAACTTAATGCCAATAGTACAGTCACAGCATCAAGTTGCAAATATTGCTAAAGGTGGCTATCTAGTTAAAGAGCATGCTGACGCTAAGTTAACTATTGTTGCGACAGGATCTGAAGTTGAGCTTGCTGTCAATACAGTTAGTGAATTTGAAAAGAAAGGTATAAAGATAAATATTGCTTCTATACCGTGTGTAGAAGTTTTTGCTACTCAAACTCAAGAGTATAAAAAATCAGTAATAAAAGCTGATATTCCCGCAGTTTTTGTAGAAATGGCACAACCTGATACATGGTATAAGTATATGCCAAAAGCTGGAGGAGAAGTAAAAGGAATCTATAGCTTTGGTGAATCGGCACCAGCTGAAGATTTATTTAAGCATTTTGGATTTACTGTAGAAAATATTAGCAATATTGTTGCTAAATATGTGTAATAACTTTCGCAAGATAATATCTTAAGGAGATTAAAATGAGAGTTGCAATTAATGGTTTCGGTAGAATTGGTCGTTTAGCATTTCGTCAAATGTTTGGTAAAGATAACATTGAGATTGTAGCGATTAATGATTTAACAAATCCAAAGATGTTAGCACACTTATTGAAATATGATTCTGCTCAAGGTAGATTCTCAAAAGCAGCTGTAACAACAGCAAAAGAAAACTCTATAGTTGTAGGTGGTAAAGAAATAAAAATATATGCTGAAGCAGATGCTACTAAATTACCTTGGGGTGAATTAGGTGTTGATGTTGTATTAGAGTGTACTGGTTTTTATGCTACAAAAGCTAAATCACAAGCTCATATAGATGCTGGTGCTAAAAAAGTAGTGATTTCTGCTCCAGCTGGAAATGATCTTCCAACCGTTGTTTATAATGTTAACCATGATATTTTAAAAGCAGAAGACAAAGTAATTTCTGCAGCCTCATGCACGACAAATTGTTTAGCACCGATGGCAAAAACTCTTCATCAATTAGCAAACATTGAGAAAGGGTTTATGACAACTATTCATGCTTACACTGGTGATCAAAATACCCTAGATGGTCCACATAGAAAAGATGACCTGCGCCGTGCTCGTGCTGCTGCTGTGAATATCGTACCAAACTCAACTGGTGCTGCTAAAGCTATTGGACTGGTAATTCCTGAACTAGCTGGTAAATTAGATGGAGCGGCACAAAGAGTACCTGTGGCTACTGGTTCGCTAACAGAATTGGTAGCAGTAGTATCTAAAAATGTCACAGCAGAAGAAGTTAATGCTGCTATGAAGGCTGCTGCAAATGAATCATTTGGTTATACAGAAGAAGAGCTAGTGTCTAGTGATATCATAGGGATCTCTGAAGGTTCATTATTCGATGCAACTCAAACTAAAGTTACTTCACTAGGTGATAAGTCTCTAGTTAAAGTGATATCTTGGTATGATAATGAGATGTCTTATACAAATCAAATGGTTAGAGTAGTAGAGTACTTCGGAGCTCTATAAACACTATAGGTGATATAAATGAGTTTTCTAACATTAAAAGATGTTGATTTAAAAGCTAAGAAAGTTCTTGTTCGTGTTGATTTTAATGTACCTGTTAAAGATGGTAAGGTTACAAGTAAGGTTAGAATTGAGGCGGCTATTCCGACTATTCAATATATTTTAGATCAAGGTGGTGCAGTCATCTTAATGTCTCACCTTGGGCGTCCTGTTGAAGGTGAGTGCGATCCACAGTTTTCTCTAGAGCCAGTAGCAGAAGCTTTGTCTCAAATTATCAATAAGCCGGTTAAGTTTGCTAAAGACTGGTTAGATGGTGTTGATGTTAAAGCTGGTGAAATTGTTATGTGTGAAAATGTACGCTTTAACAACGGTGAGAAAAAATCAGCTGAAGATTTATCTAAAAAGATTGCAAGCTTAGGCGATGTCTTTGTAATGGATGCCTTTGCTACAGCACATAGGGCACAAGCTTCTACTTACGGTGTGGCTAAATATATACCAGTTGCCTGTGCCGGAATACTACTAACTAATGAAATCCGAGCGCTAGAAAAAGCTTTGAAATCGCCTAAAAAACCAATGGCGGCAATAGTTGGGGGATCTAAGGTTTCAACTAAGCTATCAGTGTTGCATAACCTTCTTGATAAGGTTGAGATTCTTATTGTTGGTGGTGGTATTGCCAATACTTTCATAAAAGCAGAAGGGTATAATGTTGGTAATTCATTATATGAACAAGATCTTGTCGCTGAAGCAAGAGATATTTTAGCCAAAGCTAAAAATCTAGGAGTTAATATTCCTGTACCAGTTGATGTAAGAGTAGCTAAGGAATTTAGTGAAAATGCAGCGGCTGTCACTAAAAAAGTCTCTGATGTTGCTGCTGATGAGATAATTTTAGATATAGGTCCAATAACTGAAAAGAATATTGCTGAACTGCTAAAATCAGCAAATACTATCTTATGGAATGGTCCTGTTGGAGTATTTGAGTTTGATAATTTTGCCGCAGGAACAAAGGCTTTATCTTTGGCTATAGCACAGTCGGGTGCTTTTTCAGTAGCTGGTGGTGGTGATACTATTGCTGCGATAGAAAAATTTGGCATCAAAGATCAAGTTTCTTATATATCAACAGCTGGTGGAGCATTCCTAGAGTTTCTTGAGGGTAAAAAATTACCAGCTGTAGAGGTACTTAAAGAAAAAGCAGCTAGGTAATTTAGGATAAATTATATGAGAAGAACGAAAATTTTAGCTACTCTTGGTCCTGCAAGTGAGTCAAGAGAAGCTTTAACAGAAATGATTAGAGCTGGAGTTAACGCAGTCAGATGTAATTTCTCACACGGCTCTGCTGAAGATCATCGTAAGCGAGTTGAGCTGATTCGTCAGATTGCTAAAGAGCAAGATACTTATGTTGGTATATTAGCTGATCTACAGGGACCAAAAATTAGATTATCAAAATTTAAAAATGGTTCTGTAGCGATTAAAAAAGGTCAAAAGTTTACACTTGATGCTGATCTTGGAGTTGGTGATGGTGATGAGAATAATGTAGGTATTGACTATAAGGAGCTCATTCAGGATGTAAAAAAAGGCGATATACTACTTGTAGATGATGGCAAAATTGTCTTAGAAGTTGACTCTGTAAAAGGAAACAAAGCAGTCACTAAAGTTGTGGTTGGTGGTAAAGTTTCTAACAATAAAGGTATCAATAAGAAAGGTGGTGGACTTACAGCACCTGCTCTTACTGAGAAAGACAAAGAAGATATAAAAATAGCAGCAATGCTGCAAGTGGATTTCTTGGCAGTATCATTTGTCAGAGATGGTAAGGATATGGAGTATGCGCGTCAGCTTGTCCATGAAGCTGGTTGGAAGCCTGCTATGGTGGCTAAAATTGAGCGAGCAGAAGCTGTATTAGAAGATAATCTTAAGAGTATCATTGATGCTTCTGATCTTGTAATGGTGGCGCGTGGTGATTTGGCTGTTGAAATTGGTGATGAGAATGTGCCAACTGTACAGAAGCTTATCATTAGTACAGCTAGAAGAAATGAAAAAGGCTCTATTACAGCAACACAAATGATGGAATCGATGATAGAAAACTCATCACCAACTCGTGCTGAAGCCTCTGATGTTGCCAATGCTGTATTCGATGGTACAGATGCTGTGATGTTGTCAGCTGAAACAGCAGTGGGTAAATATCCTGTTGAGACAATTTCTGCGATGTCAAGAATATGTGAGTCAGCTGAGAGAAGTAAGTATACACATATTTCTAAAAAGCAAAAGATAGCTGATTGTGATAGGATTGATCACGCGGTATCTGTTGCAGCAGTTAAAATCGCTAATGATATTGGTGCAAAAGGATTAATTGTTTTGACTGAAGGTGGTAATACTTCACGCTGGATGTCACGTATCAATACTGATTTACCTATTTTTGCATTATCGCGAAATGCTACAACTTTAGGTGCTATGACTTTATTTAGAGGGGTGGTACCAATATATTTTGATTCAACTAGGATGTCTAAACTATATGTAAATAGATCAGCTTCTATGGAACTAGAAGACAGGAAGCTAGCTAAAAATGGTGATATTTTTGTTCTTACTAGTGGCGATAGTATGGGTGTTCATGGGAGCACTAATAAGATTAAAGTAATAATTGCAGGTCAGGTAAGATAAGGAGATAATATAATGGCTTTAGTTTCATTACGTCAACTATTGGATCATGCTGCTGAGCATGGTTATGGATTACCAGCTTTTAATGTCAATAATCTTGAGCAGGTTAGGGCTGTTATGGAAGCTGCAGATAAGGTTAATTCACCGGTTATTTTACAAGGTTCTGCTGGTGCAAGAAAGTATGCAGGTGCGTCTTTTATTAGACATTTGGTTTTAGCTGCGATAGAAGAATATCCGCATATACCAGTGTGTATGCACCAAGATCATGGTACATCTCCATCAGTTTGCCAAAGATCTATACAACTAGGCTTTTCATCAGTAATGATGGATGGTTCTTTAAAATCAGATGGCAAAACTCCATCGGATTACGAGTATAATGTCAATGTTACAAAAACTGTATCTGAAATGGCTCATGCTTGTGGTGTATCAGTTGAGGGTGAGCTAGGTTGTCTTGGTTCATTAGAAACAGGTCAAGCTGGTGAAGAAGACGGAGTTGGTGCTGAAGGTACTTTAACCATGGATCAGTTACTTACAGATCCGGAAGAAGCAAGTGACTTTGTTAGAAAAACTAAAGTCGATGCTTTAGCTATAGCTATTGGTACTTCTCATGGTGCTTACAAATTCACTAAGCCACCTACAGGTGATGTATTATCTATAAAAAGAGTAAAAGAAATTCATGCGCGAATTCCTCATACTCATTTAGTAATGCACGGCTCATCTTCTGTGCCACAAGACTGGCTAGAAGTTATTAACACTTATGGCGGTGC
This sequence comes from Francisella opportunistica, assembly GCF_003347135.1. Lineage (NCBI taxonomy): Bacteria > Pseudomonadati > Pseudomonadota > Gammaproteobacteria > Thiotrichales > Francisellaceae > Francisella > Francisella opportunistica. The sequence goes on from NZ_CP022377.1 coordinate 477,175, forward strand.
TATGGGAGAGACTTATGGTGTGCCCGTAGAAGAAATCGTTGAGGCTATTAAGTATGGTGTACGTAAGGTAAATATTGATACAGACCTACGTATGGCTGCAACTGGTGCTGTGAGAAGATTTTTAGCTGAGAACCCGGCTGAATTTGATCCGCGTAAATATAATGCAGTAGCTAAAACAGCAATGTCAGAAATTTGCAAAGCTAGATATGAAGCATTTGGTAGTGCTGGTATGGCTAGTAAGATCAAGCCTATTTCACTTGAGGCAATGTTCCAGCGCTATGAGAGTGGTGAACTAGACCCAGTTGTTAAATAAGCAACCTTTCAAAAATTTAAATAACAGAGTTTAGCTACTTTTTTTGCACTGTTGCTATTTAACAACTGATTAAGCTTTTAAAATCTTATGATAATTAAAGGAATGAGGAATAGCTAGAACCTGTTGTTGAGAGTTTTCTTAACAACCATTTTTATAAGTTATACATTTTAATAAAGCTTGCGATTACTCCATTAGTCCAGCCAAAACCATCCTGGACTATATACTCTCCACCACCTGCTTTTTTTTCTGGGTTTATTACATCATATTTTTCACGGATTTTTCCAGTTTGTTTAAACTTTGCATTAACAGTATTTATAAACCTTTTTGCAATAGTCTTTGCAAGTCTATCAAAGCCATAGTTTCTTAAACCTATGACAGCTTCAAAATGTAAGGGTGCCCAGCCGTTTGGAGAATCCCATTGTTGTGCTGTATTTGTAAGAGTCGTAATAAGTCCATATTCGGTTAGAAAGTCACTTTTTATTAGCTTAGCAACTTTCTCAGCTTGTTGATTTGTTGCAATATTTAGAAATAAAGGTGTTATTCCTGCTAAGCTTATGGTTTTAGATAATTTATTAGTTATATGATTTATATCGTAGAAAAATTCTTTTTTATAACACCAAAACTTAGTTTGGATTAAATTTTTTCGATGCTCTGCTAGAGTTAAATATTTCTCAGCTTTTTGTTGCTTTGAGATTTCAGTTAGCCATTTTCCAAGTGAATTTTCTAAACCGTATAAATAACAATTTAAATCAACAGGTAGAATATCTATTGTTTGAATTGTACTAAAATCATCTTTCTGGGCAAACCACCTACTAGAAAAATCCCATCCTGATTCGCAAGCTGCACGAATATTACGGTAGAATTTAGATTTATTTTCTATATCTTTAGCATGCTCAATATCTTCTCTGTAAGATTCAGGTCTTGGTGTATCTGATTCGTCCCAGTATCTATTTAGTCCATTTATATTTCTTTTGGTATTCATCCAAAATGAATACTCTTTTTCTAGAATTGGTAAATACTTTTTGATAGCAGATATTCCTAATTCTTTATATAAAATATTAACAATTAGATAGAATAAAGGTGGTTGCGAACGGGTTAGATAATATTTTCTATTAGCATTTGGTACAAATCCTAATTTATTTATAAGGTAAGCAAAGTTATCAGCTATATCTTGGATTATTTGAATTTCACTATCAGCTTGTAGACCTTCACAAGTAAAGTAGCAGTCCCAATAGTAAACCTCTCTAAACCTGCCTCCGGGAACTATATAGGATTTAGGTAAATATATAAGAGAGCTTAAAGAATTTTGTTTATCAGATGATTGGTATAAAAAACGCCACATTTGTTTTATATGCTGTTGCAAATATCTTTTATTTGTATTATCAAACGTTCTTTCTAAAACAGGAGGGTCAAAGTTTTTTTCAATGAAAGACTTAAGATTAAAATTTCTTGCTTTTTTTATTTTTTTATAATTATCGAGAATTTCATTAGGACATTTTTTTGGAGTCATATCAACAAAATATTTTGAATCTTCAAAACATGGCTGAAGTTGTACTGCTTCAAAAAGTTCACCTGATAATTGTATTAATGGTTTTTGATTATTAGACATTTTTTTTGTTTTCATTGTAGTTTAGCTCGAGGTAATAACAATGTTAAAAAAGCAATTATTTTAGATCTAATAGTACTGCTGCCTAAGGCGGAAAATATAATGATTAGGAAATTAAAGGCAAATTGCAAATTTTCCGATTTATTACTAAAAATACTAGGGTATGCAGAAATTTTGATTAGAGTAAAAACTGCATCAATTAGAATAGACGATATCTCACCAGTTAAAAAACTATTTAAAACAGCCATGATAATGCAGCCTATAGTAATTACAGCTAATCTTATATGTGAAAGAACATATACAAAAAAAGACACTCCTGCAGTAGCCAGATACTTAGAAGCTTCCAAAATGCTAATACTGATTTCTGTAACTTGATAATAAATAACAAAATGCAATACAGCTACGCCAACATTATTGAGCAAAATAGCATTGATAAACAAAATAAGAAATAGAGAAAAATTTAATTGAAAATAATTCATGTTTAAAAAAACAATATAATATTAAGTTATTATTTTAGGGATATCAATGTGTATAAACAAGTAAAACTCCAGCTAGTTTTTATGACTTGTAAAATATATCATACACTTAATTAGATTATATTTTATAGGAGGAGTTTACCAAGTGGAAGATTATAAGTATTGTGTTGGTGTCATGTCTGGGACATCGTTAGATGGTATAGATGTAGCACTATGTAAAATAAAAGGTTGTAGCTTAGAAACTGATATTAAATTAGTGAATTTTAAAACATATCCATATCCTGATGATGTTCTTAAAGACATTAAAAAAGCAATCAATTTAGAGAGTAGTAATTCTCAGTTGTTATGTAGTCTTAATTTTAAACTCGGTATTGAATACGCTAGTGCAGTAAAAAAAATAGTAGAAGCTAATCGTATGAGCTTAAAAGATATCGCGTTTATAGCTAGCCATGGACAGACTATTTATCATCAGGCAAAGAATAATGGGAACTTTATTAAATCTTCGTTACAGTTAGGTGATGCTGCAACTATTGCTTACGAATGTCAAACAACAGTAGTGTCAAATTTTCGCGCTGGCGACATAGCTGCTGGAGGTGATGGTGCACCACTTGTTCCTTACGTTGACTACCTATTATATAGAAATAACAACAAATCACGAGCTTTGCATAATATAGGTGGAATAGCTAACATGACTATCATTCCAAAAAATGCAAATATTGATGACATATATGCTTTTGATACTGGACCTGGAAATATGATGATAAATAGAGCAGTAGAGATCTTGTTTAATAAAGACTATGATAAAGATGGTGACATTGCTGCAAAAGGTAGAGTTATTCCTGATATGTTACAAGAGCTTCTAGAAAATCAATATTTAGAGCTAAAACCTCCAAAAACTACTGGTAGGGAGCTGTTTGGAACTGAGTATACAGATATTATTATAAATAAATATAAAAGTAATAGGCCTGAGGACATTGTTCATACTTTAACAATCTTTACTGCCGAGAGTATTGCTATCTCATATAAAAAGTTTGTTTTTGGCAAATATAAACTAGATCAAATTATATTCGCAGGTGGCGGAGCATATAATAAGTTCTTAATAAAAGCTATTTCAGATTTAGTTAATGTTGAGGTTTTAACATTTGAAGATATTGGTGAGAGTAGTAATGCAAAAGAGGCTATAGCCTTTGCTGTATTAGGTAATGAAACTCTTCATAAAAACTATAATAATATACCATCTGCAACCGGAGCAAAAAGTAGAGTTATATTAGGCCAGATAAATTTTTATTAAATAAGAATCATTTTTAATGGAAAAACGCTGTAAAATAGGTTTAAATAAATATAGAGTTCATGTAAGAATGAAATTATGTTATGGGTTGCTTGTAGGGAGTAGTGTGTATGGCTGAAGATATCAACGATTTATTATATGATACTGATGATTTAAAAAAAGAAAAAGTAAATGGAGGCTTTTTTGATTTTATAAAAGCTTGGTTTTATAACGATGTTGAAAGACATATGTTTTTTGAGGATGAGATTATTGTGGCTCAGAAACTCAAAACAATAGATATCATGGCTAATACATACGCTATAGAGAGAAAAAAGTATTTTGAAAAATTTCTCAAAGATTCTCATAAGCAAAAAGGTCTTCTTACAAGAATAAAAGATAGGGATTTTGCTTTTTATAAAGACCCTACTAGAGTTAAACTATGGAGTAGTATTACTGATACCGAGGTCTATAGTTTTTTTATAAAATCAAGTGTTAACCAGATGCTTGGTGGTGGTAATATAGCCCAATTGACATCACTACCAAAGTTTAAGTTTAATGCAAAACTTACAGCATCGGTTAATAGTGAAAACATATCTGCAGCAGCTAGTCTTGCAGCTGCTGGAGAAAAAAGTTTTCTTGGAAGTTCATGTATAAATATTTGGTCTAACTTGCCTGTTTATGATAGTGAAGGTGGAGAAGTTAAGTCATTTATTCCAATTTATTTAAAGATGAGTGGTAAGGCTTCATCTGCATTGTTTAGCTATAATGTCGATATAAGTGCGAGCACAAATAAATTAAACTTTACTGATTCTAAGTCTTTAGAGTTATTAGATAATTTTAAAGGAAATATTAATCTCAAGTTGGTAACTGCGAAAGGCTCTAAAGAGGCAAAAAGCTTTATTTATACTCCAAAATTTAAAGAAGATAGTAAGCTTTTAAATGATTTAGGTTTTATTCTAAATACCCCAGATGGTTCATATAGATATTTGGTTCCTAAAACTAGGGATGGGCTTGATCTAATTAGAGAATATACCTATCCTGAGATAGAGCAAATATACTTTGGTAGAAGTGCATTATCAGGTTATTCAAAAAGTAATTATCAAAAGCAAAGTTTAGGTATTGATAAAAATGGTGATGGTTTAATGATTCTTGGAGTAAGCTCTAAAGATTACGAAAACCCACTAATTCAGGTCAAAACTTCAATTAATACGGCTAGTTTTGATCTTTTATCTGGAGAAATAAAAGGTAAGATCTTAGCAGATGACTTAATTGGTTTTTCAGATGCTAAAGGTTCAGTTAATAAGTTCAGAAACCAAGTTGATACGATTATTAAGAATAATATTGGTGAGAGTTTTGAGTCTCCTTTTAAGATACCAAATCTATCTGAATTTAGTGATATGGAGATCAAGGCAAGGTTTGGCTTATATTCTAAACAATCAGCATCTAAGTTGAGAACTATAAGAATCTCTATTCCTATGACTACTAAAATGTTAGATCTTAATCAAACATCTGGATCATATAACATAAAATCAGGCATGGGTTATTCAATGGCTCAGCGAAATGAGTTAAAAGGAGCAATAGCTTATAAACAAGGTCTTCTAGAAAATTCTGCTCAAAAACTGTTTAGTGGCGAAAGCTTAGATTTAAAAAAACAATTGAGCTCTACAGCTACAGATTTGACAAAAGATTATGTCGATTTTGGTAATTATGCAAAAGATAAGGCTGGCTCTTTGATGGAGAGTGTTTCAAATGCTGCCCAGCAGGATTTTGATTTGGTCAAATCAACTGGAAATAGTGCTCTTGGGGTTGTGCAAGATACTTTATCAAGTATATATGATAAAGGAAGTACTTTTGACTCAGTAATAGGTTCCTTAAGTGAGATTTATAAACTTAAAGGTGGAGGTCTGACAAGTATTGACTCTAATGACATCCTTAATGTTTTATCGCAGAATTCTTCCTTAGCCGGGCTGTCTGGTAATGTTGGAGCTGATCTCAATGAACTAAAATCTAAGTTTAAGGATATCGCATCTATAGATATAAAGAAAAAAGCATCTGAAGCTATATTATCGACGAGTCAACAGCAATATAATCCTAGTTTTAATAAGGCAAAAATATTTAATAATCCGGATTCTTTCTATGTTCAAGATACTTTAATTAACTATTCACAAACTCTAAAAAAAGAAGAGTTTAGAGATCAGATGTCAACAATAAATATTATTGAGTTTGGTAGTGACAGTGATTTACCTATACTATTTAATCTTTGTAAAATGATGACTAGTGAGTCAGGAAAAAATGAGGCTAAAGATTTTCTAAGTCAAAAAGAAAATATCAATAAAACAAAAGAGTTTATTGATGCTTTAGAAAATACCACTACTGTAATAAGCCCAGAATCAAATATCAGTTATACATCTATTAACGTCCTTTGTAATAAAGGTGTAGGGGGAGTTATTAATGAAAATAACAAAGCATCTTCTGTATCTTTAGGTTCAACAGTTAGTTTAGCTGGATTTAATAGGATGTATTCGCTTGACTCAAGAGTTTCTATGGTTGGAGTATCTCCTTTAGAAGAATTATCAAGCTTTTCAGCGAAAAAAAATAAATATAAAATTACATTTGAAGAATATTTTACTAAGTTAGCGATTCAAAGGTATATGGAAGTCATTATGATAGATGATGAAGCTGACTTTATAAAATCATTTGTATCGCCAATGATGGAATGTCAGAAGAAATTATTAGACAATTTGGTTATTCTAAATAAAGATGCTAAATGGAAAAGTAGTTCATCTTTTAAGAGTGCTTTCTCAAGTAGTAGTAGCTTTAGTTTTACTGGTTGGCTAAAAGAAAGACTTCCTGGTTTTGATTTTGAGCTGTCTCAAGAGTATGCTTACTTTACTGGCCTAGTAATAAATTTCTCAATTGAAGAAGATAATTCTTCTTCTGAAACTGTAATTAAATTGTGCAAAATTATAAAATCTTTAGATAGACTTGTGAGAGGTTTTTATTTGCTGCTAAGAAGAATGGCGAAGAATAGAAATGCAAGAGTAGGTTCTCACGATGTCTCTGAGAGTCACCTTAATATGGTTAAGCAGGTTTTAGCATCATTATGCGAACCATATAGAGTTTTTACTCAGAAAGTTGGTGAGGATGCTGAATTGCTATCTGCCTTAGTTAATATGTTGAATTTTATGGATAGTTTTGTTGAAGTACAGAGGTTGTGTGCATCAATTTGTATTCCAAATGACGCTTTCTTTACTCTAGTAAACGCTAACAAAGATTTATTGAAGGATATTTGCTATACAGTTGAAAAAAGCGGTGTTACTGGAATAGTGTTTGAGTCGACATTTAGCTATTCATCAGAACTTTTTAAAGAAAGTCAACAAGAGATGAAACTTAACATCAAGAGCACACCAGTTAGAGCTGGCGATGGTAAGGTTAATGAATTTACTAGCATTGACAGGGAAGCTAATACTGAAGCTGTCTTACAACGTATTTATGATAATATAATTGCACTTGATGAGCAAGATTTAGAGAGATTGTTTAGAGGTTTTAGAATCTTGAAACAAGAAAATTCGACAAATACTGATAAAACTGGTTTTAATATTGGTTTAACGTATGATCCAATAAGTAATGATGTTTCTGTTGAAGTTAATAAAGATCAAGAAAGTTTATACTCATACAGTAATCTAAGTAAAGAAGAATATGTTAAAAAAATTAAAAACATAGTTGAAGCTAAAGTTGCTTTGAACCTTGGTTTTGAACATGAAGAAATTAGAAGTTCACAAGGATTCAGTGTGTTAGCGACTGTACCAGCTAGAGGATACTCTATTGATGATTTAAATAGAAAGTATAGACCAATGATTTGGGTTTAATTTAGCTATATAATATTGTTTTATTAGCTTTGTTAAGGTATGTTGCTTATAAGGGTGTTAAAAAAGGAGATAGAATGTCAAAGAATAAAATTCCAAATTCGAGATTGATGATAAATTATGAGACTAAGGTTGATGATGTTCTAAAGAAAAAAGAATTGCCATATAGAGTTTTAGTCGTAGGAGATTTGTCAAAAGGAAGATCAGTAGATGCAAAGAAAGAATTTGTTGATAGAGAAGTAAGAAGAGTAAAAAATGGTGTTGATAGAGCACTTGAAGATATGAACATATCTTTTGACTTTGAAGCTCCAAATTTTGTTTCTAAAGATCCTAGTAACCTAAAAGTTAATTATAGAATACAAAGTATGAAAGATTTTAAACCTGATGCAGTTGCAAAAAAGGTTCCAGAGATCAGAGCATTGTTAGAAATGAAAGAAATATTAGCTTCTTTTGGTAAGGATATTGAGAATAATAGAAATCTAAAAAAAGTTATTGATATGATCTTCTCAGATAATAATGAGTTAGAAGCTTTGAAAAAGAAAATTCCGGCATTAACTAACTATGCTATAAAAGATTCTAGTGACTCTGTTAATATTGATTCTCAAGAGTCTAATAGCTCAGAAGAAATAAATAATAAGTAAGGAGGATACATGTCAGAGATTAAATTGAGTCTTACAGAAGAGCTTTTAAATAATTTTGGTGGATCAGTAGAAGCAGAAAACGTACTTAAGAGTATAGATTTTGATGTTTCTGAGGATACTTCTAAAGTATTATCATTATCTAATGACTATAATGCTAGGAATCTAATGGCTTTGTCTTTAGTGTTAGCAAATAATCAAGGTATAAATAATTATAATCAAAAATATATTCAAAAGGTTATTACAATTATTGATAAACTAATAGATTTGCAAGTTAATGCAATTATATCAAATGATGAATTTAGAACTCTAGAGCAAGAATGGTTAAAAATTCAAGAAGTTTGTCAAGAAGATTATGATAATGTTGAAGTAAGCATTCTTGATGTTAAGAAAGATGAGTTACAATATGATTTTGAAAGAAATCTATATGATATATCAAGTAGTGATTTTTTTAAGAAGGTATATGTTTCAGAGTTTGATCAATATGGTGGTGAACCATATGGTGCTATATTAGGACTTTATAATTTTGAAAACAGTACTAATGATATAATTTGGTTGACAGGAATGGGTATGGTAGCTAAAAATTCACATGCACCTTTTATCGGATCAATTGATAAATCATTCTTTGGAGTTAAAGATCTTTCTGAGATAACTCATATAAAAAGTTTTGAAGCTTTATTAGAGCATCCAAGGTATAAGGAGTGGAATGACTTTAGGAACCTTGATGTTGCTGCATATATTGGTCTAACAGTTGGTGATTTTATGTTACGTCAACCATATAATCCTGAAAATAATCCTGTACAGTATAAACTCATGGAAGGCTTCAATGAATTTGTTAATTATGAAGATAATAACAGTTATTTATGGGGGCCTTCGTCTATTCAATTAGTCAAAAATATGATGAGATCTTATGATAAGACTAGGTGGTTTCAGTATATTAGAGGTGTCGAAAGTGGGGGATATGTTAGAAATTTAGTATCTTGTGTTTATGATAACAAGGGTGTTTTAGAAACAAAACCACCGCTAAATGTTTTATTTGCTGACTACATGGAGCTCTCATTAGCAAATATTGGCTTGATTCCATTTGTTGGTGAAAAAGGTACAAGTAATGCTTGTTTCTTTAGCGTCAATTCTACTAAGAAAGTAGAGGAGTTCGTTGATAACTTTGATTCAGCAAATTCAATGTTAATAGCAAATCTTTCTTACACTATGTGTATATCGAGAATATCTCATTACATAAAATGTGTAATTAGAGACAAGATAGGTAGTGTGGTTGGAGCTGAACAAATTCAGACTATCCTTTCTGATTGGATATCTGAGTTTGTAACTACAGTATATCAGCCTACACCTTTAGAAATGGCAAGATATCCATTTAGAAATGTTTCTATTGAAGTTAAGACTATACCAGGTAAACCAGGATGGTATTCGTGTAAGATAAATGTAATACCTCATATTCAGTTTGAAGGTATGGATACTACAATGACAATAGATACAAGACTTGAACCAGAACTATTTAATTAGGAAAAAGGAGAATGACTATGAGTGAAATGATAACAAGACAACAGGTGACAAGTGGAGAGACTATTAATGTTAGAACAGATCCTACAGCATGTATAGGCTCTCACCCAGGACGTAGATTATTTATAGATTCATTAACTATAGCTGGTGAATCCCTTGATAAAAATATTGTTGCTATAGAGGGTGGAGATGATGTTACAAAGGCTGATTCTGCTACTGCTGCAGCTAGTGTAATACGTTTATCTATTACTCCAGGTTCTATAAATCCAACTATAAGTATTGTTTTTGGTGCTTTGATCAAATCTAGCATTAGAACTACTCTTGAGGAAAAAATTTCAAACATATTACAAGCAAGCGGAACTGATATGACGATCAAGTTGGGTAATTCTAATAAAAAACAAGAATATAAAACTGATGATGCTTGGGGTATAATGATAGATTTATCTAATTTAGAGTTATATCCAATAGGTGCTGAAGCATTTAGTATAAATATAGAGCCAACAGAGCTTATGGGTGTTTCAAAAGATGGTATGAGATATCACATAATCTCGATTGATGGTCTAACAACATCTCAAGGAAGTTTACCTGTATGCGGTGCAGCAAGCACAGATAAAGGAGTAGCTAAAATAGGTTATATTGCTGCTTCATAGCAAAGAGGTACTATAATGTTTCTAGAAAGAATATATTGGGAAGATGGTTTGAGACTAGATAGTGCTGTTCTAGAAAAAGCAAGCTTAGCTCTTGTAGAAAGGATGTCTATCACAAACCATTTACCATCTAATCTTAATAGAGGAATAGTCAGTTTTGATATTGATATTGAGAGTCTAAATTCGGGACTTATCTTGGTAAAAGATCTTAAGCTATATTTAGATGATAAAAATTTGATTTTTTATGATCGTACTTACCCTCTATCCTTACAGGTTTCCACTGATGACTTTGCTGAAGAAATACCGTTATTTTTAAATGTTAGGGAGAAAGTAGTAGAGAAAGAAGGGCATAAATATATTTATAATCAATTATCACTCTCAGTAGAACATGATTATAGTATGAAGTATAGTACGCAAATAGCTTTGTTTAGATTAGATAGAGGTAGGTTGGTCACTAAAGATTATGACTTCCCATTATTAACTTTGAATCATTACTTGATGAATGGTGTTTTTGTCAAACTAAATAGAATAGTATCCGAACTGAAAGCTTTTAACCGATTTGTTTTCTCGACTTCTAGATCGTATGCTGCCATTCTATTGGTTTTTTTAATAAATAAGTTAGAAAGAGAGTTAGAATTTGCAGAATCATATAGGTTGAATAATTCTCCTATACAAATTTTTAATTTTCTTCATGATATTTACAGTTTAATTCAGCTAAATCTAGATAAAACTGAAAAAGTCGAAAATATCATATATGACTTTCAAAAACCTTTTATTAAGCTAAATCTTTTAACTGATAAGGTTTTAAGCCTATGTGAGCATCGAAAGATTAATAACTTTATTAGATTTGAGCTGCACGGGCAGAAGTATATTTGTGAGAATTTTCCTGAAGAATTTTTTGTTGCAACTAGATATTATCTTTTTGTTAAGAAAAGACCAATGGCACCAGCTGGTATTAAGTTTGATAATAAGAATGCTTTAAGAATTACAAGTATAAGTAGGAATAAGAACATTGTAACGTTATCTTTGTCTGGTGTTAAGCTTTTAGATGTTGAGCATTCGATAATAAACTTTACTACAAGTATTGATAGTATTGATGCAATATATGAAATTCAAAAAGGCTCTGAATGGGATTTTATTTTAGCAGATAGCAGTGCAGTATTTACTGCTTTTGATGGGAGTGAAAACTTCGACTTTTTTATAGCATTTACATAAAACGCTTCTATATATAAAAGTCTCCTATATATCTATTAGTCTCTATGTGATTTTCTGAAGTGATTTGTAATTCTATTTTGATTAGTTTATTTTGTATGCTGTTTTCAAACTGTTTAAGTTGTAACCTAATTTTGTTTACAATAGTGTCACACTTATTAGTAAGAATAATATTAACTTTTATTATGTATATCAAAGCAGGGATATAGCCTCCCAAAAATATATTACCTATATTATTCTTGCCTACTAAAGTAGGGGTTCTTCTAATTTTGATAAGTTCTTTTTCATAGCTTATAATAGTGTAATAGTCTTCAGAGAATAGTTTATATAATTTATTTATTATATTATCTATACTGTATTGCGGTGCAGCTTGAATATAAGAGTTATTTTGAGTTAGCTCATACAACTCTTTAGTCATGATAATATATCTGTATAATAAGGTTTTTATACCATATTCAAGTACTTCTATTGCTAAGTTATTATCATTACGAAGGTACTCTTGGTACATATTCTCGAGACTAGCAAATGGCTTGAGTTTAAAGACATTTATTTTTACTTGGATATTATCATGATTTTTTGAGACACCAAGTATAGTAGGTATTGAGACACTATTGACTAGAACAGGAATAAACCTTATATTTCTTGCTTGAACATTATAGTTTGCAAGAATTTTAAGAAGATTATTCAATGAAAGTTTATCACTAAACTTATTTATATCTTCTATATTTTGGATTTTTTCTTTTTCATACATAACTAGAAATCAAACAGTTTATTTAAATCATCTTCCTCTGAATCTGAGCTTTGTGTTTCAGTGTTGCTTAGATCAACATCCTTTATATTTCTAAGTTGGTTATTATTATCTTTAGACCTATTAGTATTTTTTGCAGTCAGATTTATATTTTGTTTGTAGGCATCTTCATTTTCTAATAGCTTGTTACTTTCCTTAGCATAACCTTTAGCCTCGGATGAGGTCTCATAAAAATGCTCCTTTGCTAAGGTTAATCCAGGATCTAGAAAATTATTTTCAGGCATTTTTTCAAGGTTTTCTAAAAATTGATTATAATCAATTTGATACATCTTGTTGGCGATACTCCATTGGATACTTGATGAATAGTAATCTATGTTTTTATGGATATCACCGATAAAAGGAGCAATTTTTTTGTATAGAGGAAAAAAAGCTTCAGGAAAGTACTCTTTAGGATCAAAATTTGCTAGTAGATTCTGGATATCGTTATAAACAACAGATGTTTCAAATATTCTTCCGCTATCGACTAATGATTTTAAAACTTCTATTTTTTCAATAAGAGTTGTCCACTTTGTAGAACCTGTAGTAACATTATTAATATTTTCTGGTAAGTAAGTTTGTTTATCCTGACTAGGAGATTCATTTGTGGTTTCTTTATAAGAACTAACATCACTCTCTTGGTGTTTTTTCTCTTCTAATAGCAGTGAGTCTTTGATTTTGTTGAGAGTTTTATTTAATTGTAGTTTTGTATCGTTATCATAACCTAGATCATTTTCCTCAAAAAAACTTATTAAGTTTTGTACTAAATCTATAATTGATTGTATGTCTTTAGATGATAGTTTATTATAGTCTTTTATTTCTGCGAAGTTAGTTTCAAGCATAAATAAAAATTTATTTATACCTTTTTCAGTTAATTCACTTTTTTGTTTTGTATCTGTAGGACTAATTTCTGTAAACTTAGTGCTTAAAAAAGAGTAATAAGAGCTAATAATTTCTGGAATTTTTTCAATTTCAGCTAAGTTAAGACATATTTCAGAATTTAAGGCTAAAAATAAATTGTATATATCGATGCTTTTTGTATCATTAAGGTTATTTAGTAATTTATCAATAAAAAATCTGTATTCAGCATTTTCATATTTTGCTTGAATTTGCATATTGCTAATAAGATTTATTCTATCTAATGCTATTAACTCAATATTTTGTAATGCAGACATCAGCTCACTCATGAATATCTCCTTTCGTTACCAGCTTAAAAAAATCAATAAACTCATAATAAATAGACCTACTGGAACACCAATTCTTAACAACATTTTTATGATTTTGCGATATCTTCGCAATGGTAGACTACTATTAACTGAAGTGTCGATAAAATTGATTGAATCTGTTTCAGAGAGTTTATCTAAATATTTATCGACTTCTTTCTTATAAGTAAGAAAGCTGTGATTATAGATGTTTTGATAGTATTTACCATAGAAATCATTATTTAGAATAAGAGATATTGTTTGGTAGCAAATTTGAGGATAGATGTTATCAGATAAAAGATTATCTATTATTTCAAATACATATTCTCCGCCATTTTCTCTATCATAATACTCTAATTGTAGTAAGCTCCAAGAAATACTACTTCCTGATTCTTCTCTGAGCAACATTAGTTTTTCATCAACATATGCAAGTATCGGAAAAACTACATACTTACATATAGTTTCACTATATTTTTCTAAAAGTTCTTCTTGAAGGAAAAAGACACTTTTTCTTATATTATTTCGATAATAAGCTATTTGTTCATTGTCAACATTATACTCTTTAGTAATTTCTCTAGTATTTTTTATGATATCTAGAATAATTTCTATTTCTACAAAATCTGCCATTTTATAATCCTTTATCTAGAGTTGATCAAAACCGTTTTCTTAATAAAACTAAAAGTGTTTTGATTTATAAATTTGCATATAATATTTACAAAAAAATCTAAAAAATGTTTATACTTTTTATTATACTTATCACTTGCAATCAAAACTAGTTCATTTGTAATAGAATCTATTTCTACATTTTGCAATAATTCTGATAATAATGATATATGATTACTATCAACCTTTAAAAGCTTTGCTATAGCTAGAAATGTTGTTTTTGAATATATATTCTTAGAAATAACCATATCTACTATATTAAACATCGCGTTAGTATTAGTATTATAGTTATCTATCGCTTTATTGACGACTATTGCTGAAATATTGCAGTTTATAGATGTAATTACATTTGAGTTAATTTCGATAAGGTCAGAAATTTCTGTTATTTGTGTCCAAGTAGTATAGGTGTGAATTTTTGTTTCTAGTATTTTATTACCAAGTTTAGGAAAAAATACATTATAACTTAAAGATTGTAAGTTGCGATTAAAGTAGTATTCATTTTGGCCAGTAAAAAGAAAGCTATTAAAAATACATGATTTATTGTTTTCATAGACTGATAGTACTTCGATTGCCTGCGCATCATCTCTTTGATGATGCTTTAACTTACTATCTGATAAGTTCATCATAGTAAAAGTAGCGGTAGAGTAATCATCAAAACTATTGAATATAGGCACTAAATTGACTTTAAATAAAGCAGATAATTTCTCCTCATTGAAATGTTCAGTTTTAACTTTCAAGAAGAAGTCAATTTTTTCAAGGTTATTATGCTTATATTTAAATAAGTCTTTGATTTTTATATTAAAACCATACAAAAGGCTAGGTGAATGAAGATTAAGCACTAATTTTTCTGTTGGCTTTAACTGTAAGTTAACTGGCTCTATACATATATCTTTTGTCACATAAGTATGGTTTGAAAATTCAACTTTAGCTGAGCCATTGTTCTGCAGCACCTGATTAAAAATATATGTAGCAAAGAAAGGATCTTCTTCACATAATCTTGGATCTAGCCAGATAGTAAGGTGATCATATTCAAAGTTATTTTCAAAAGTTAAAGAAATATTTATAGATGTATCACTCTGTTTTATAGTCGTGATTTCTTGAATAGGAACTATAATATTTTCTGAGCGTGTTGTATATATTAGGGTTTTATTAGTTCTTTTGTCTTCTATGAAAAAATATTCCTTAGGGCGAATATAGTAGCCATTGTGGCTTTTATCTTTTACCTCCAGCAAACATGACTTGGGTAGAAAGTAATAAAGACCGCTATAATACTTAAATAATAAGCTATTACTATAATCAGAAATTCTTTTATCAAAATCATTTTTTATATCATTGCCTATTTTCTCAAAAGTTCTTTTAAGAATAGTGGCTTCATTTATAGTTAATTCTTTTTTTAAATCATCCATATAAAAAGCCTTATTAAGATGTTTTTGCATTTATTTGTCCACTGCTAATAAAATTAATCATTCCTCCAGGAGCAAACATACACATTGCTTTACTATTCATTGTAGTTATAGGAGCATTCTCTAGCAATGTTGTTGGGTTAGTAGGTATGAAAGGAGAAAGATTTGGAATACATACCCAGGGAAAGCTAAATGGGTTCATAGTAGGGTTAGCAGGGTTTGTACATCCAGCAAAAGGCAGTATATTCGTTCCAAGTTTAGAGTCTGTAATATTTGAAGCGGGTAGGTTGCCTGCCAACGTCTTTACCCTAGTACTGAGATAAGCACCTGGAGCTAAGCTAAAAGAGCATTTAATTTGAGCACCCATTGAAGGTACTAAATTTGATGCGTTACTTGATATATTTAGCTGTGTAGGGGATAGTAGCGTTTTTATATTATTCAATTCTGAAACTAAATCATCTATCGAGTTTTTAATACTTTCATCATTAGCTTTTATTTGCTCTAAGCGTTTTAATGAATCATCTATAGTAGCTAACATCTAAACCCTCCAGTAGATTTCTTGCTTATTTTTTATATTATCAAGAGCTGGTCTATTTGTAACCTCTTTAATCGCTAAATACAAGTTATGTGAAACTGGCGGGAGATTATATACTCCTATTAATTTAGGACATGAGTAGTATATTTTGCATAAAAGCTGCATAGTTAAGTCTTTTGCGGTTAATGAAGCATTTTGAAATTTGGCATTAGCAATACTTTTATTTATTTTGGTTAATACTTTGTCAATGTTAATATCTATATGGTTCATAGTCGTTGTAATTTTAATTTGTTTAAAATTTAAAAATTCTTGTGTATTTATAAAAAAGTTAAGTTTATCTACATCTACTGAATTTATGAAATTTTGATTATTAATTATATCAAGTTCTTTAGTTTTAAGTGTATTATAAGCTTCTATTAATGAATAGCTTGTTTTGACAATATTTGAAATTTCTTTATTCAAAATCTGCAGATCTAGCTCAGAATTTCTAGATATCTGTGTAGCTAATTGATTAAAATATTTTTCAAAATCTAAAAAAGGCGAGAGTAGTTCTAAGTCATTTTTTGATAGTTGAATATTTATTATTGTTGCTACTTCGAGTAACATTTGAAAGTATTTATTAGCTATTTTTGTTAACAAAGTTGCAGGAGAGTTCTCTATAATTACTTCTAGAGGTCTTTTATCACTATTATTAATAAAAAATTTTTTATATGGTTCATCTTTGGTATTTATTTTCTTATAAAGGGTATGTTCATCAAAAAGAATATTTGGTAGATCTTTTAAACAGTTAATTAATTGTTCTAGAGATTCAGGATTTGATATATCTATTTGTTGATGTTGAGGCGGAAAAAAAATATCATTTATACAGAAGTCAGAAAAAAATTTAGATACACGAAAGATTTGCAATTCTACAAATTCTATAAGTGATTGGAAAACTTTAGAGGGCGTGTTATATAAAGTTTCAATATTACTATCTTTTTCTATCTGGATATTTATTATATCTAATTTTTTTATATCTTTTTTTGATGAGTAGAAAGCTTTTAAAAGCAAGATATCGCTATTACACAGCCTATTTTTCTTACAAGAGCCATTTTTGATTAGGTATGCTAGTTTTAGTAGACTTAAGATAGGATTTTCTTTTAATGGTATAAAATTATCTATAGCATATAATCGTTCTAAAAATGTTTTGAGGCGATTAAAAAATTCTGTATATTGATCAATTATAACTTGTTTTGGACTATTTATAGTTCTGGTATATATTTGCGCAAGTTCATCTTTGTCTAGGGTGATTAGGTCTTTTTCAGTTAATTTATTAAATAATTTGGCTACTAGATCAGAGAGATTCTTGGTTTTGATAACCTCAATTTTCTCAGAAAAATCTTTGCCTAAAGTTACTTTGTATTTTTCTATAAGAGATTTTAGACTCTTTAAATAACTTTTGATTTCCTCGTAGTTGTTTGTATTTGATATATTTTCTAATATTAATGTTATTGTCTCACTCAAATATGCTGTTTTGTCTGAGAGAATATAATTTGTTGAATACTTTATCTCTTCAATAACAAATGTAAGATTATAAATATCAGTTCTTCTAGAAATTGGATTGTAGATAAATTCTTTTATAATACTTAGACAAGTATCTAGCTTAGAAATGATGAATTGATATTCTTGCTGATAGTATAGAGAAATATTTATAACTAGAGTTTCAAAACTCTTATCTATATTATTCATGACTATCCTACCATAGTAGTTGCAGAGCCTTTTATACTTGCAGTGGCACTTCCTTTTATATTAACATCAACCCCTTCAGCATTGAAACTAACATCAGCTTTAATGCTGGTGTTCAGGCTTTTTACACTGACATTTTGAGATGCTTGAATATTTGTGCTTGCGGAGCTTTTTAGATTAATCGTATTAGATTCAATAGAAATACTAGAATTATCAAGAACTATTGTCGAACTGCCTATTTTTATAACGATTTTATCATCACTTAGCATAATGCTCGATTTTTTTGTCCCTAGGATTATTTCTTTCTCAGCTATTGAGATCTTTGAGTCCTTAACATTTTCAATGATTTGTTTATCTGCGCTTGATTCTATAGACTCAGTTGCATTAGTAGTAATCTTACCAGAGGATTGTAGTTTCGTTGAGCAGCCTTTAGATTCATCTTTAATATCTATAAATAACCCTTTTTCCTCTAAGTTGAAAATATGGTCTGCTTTTGACATAGTAATATCCTTTAATTTTTTTCTATATTATCATTATTTATAATAAACTCGTTTACACTATCAGAATTTATTAGGTATTTCCAATTATCAATCTTTTTATTTGGTAATATAAAGTACACGGCATAGTTCTTATTATCTTTATCTAAGGGGAACTCATTTTTACCTATTTTGAGATTAAATACTTTGACATTATCATTATAAATCCTCTGAGTAACAGACTGATATGTATCAGAGTAGAAAATGTTTTTGTTCGGTTGAGACTCTAGAACTATTTTTGTCTTGGGAACATTATTTTTGATATATAGACCATCACTTGCACAACTAGTAAGTCCTAGTACTATAACTATTATTAAAAAAAAGGTCTTTAAAAAGTTATTGTACATTAGTGTCTCCTTCTTTTTCCCATCCTAGTATTTCTAAAATTTTTGACTCTACTTTAAAGCTTACAGGATATACTTTTCCTTTATGTTTTATTTTCCATGTGCAAATGTTATCTTGGTTACAGTCTGCAGCTTTGATTGCTTTTAGAATAGACCATTTACCTTGATAACTTATTTGATCTGTACTTCCATCATCAAATTTTATAGTTAACGTTGTTGGCTCGATAGAATTCCAGTTGTATAAGATTTTCATACTTTCTGAGTATTCTATATTTAGTGAATTGACAAAGTTTTCTTTATCTAAAATAATGCTAAAGAATATATAGTCATTATCTTTATTTGCAATTGGAGTCAGATCAAACTCAATAGATTTAGGGTTTCTCTTATCGTCCCATAGTAGCTTATTTAAAGCATATACTTTATTAAATTTGATAAGATAATCTTGTTGTTCTGGAGTTGTTAAATCCTGGCTTTCCCATTTGTCATTCGCATTGTTATAAGTAAGTAAAGGCTTTAGGTATTCTACAAAGTTAGAGTATATATAACCGTTATTATCAAAATCTTTTGTTATTAGTTCATTTGAAACGACTTTATCGCTATTTTTGTTAAAAGGAAATTGGTTATTTATTAGCTCATATTCTAGGTTGACAGTATTGTCAAGATTAGTTATTGCATCTTGTATTGTAATTGTTCTGATAGCATCAACGGCAATATCAAGATGCTTCTTAAGCAGAATATATAAGTTATTATTATTATTTGGATCATTTATTGCTGATAAATCAGAATAGACTTTTTGTAGAGGCTTGAAACCTTGTTTTATATCTTTGTAAGTATTTGTATAACCTTCTTCCCTTATTAGGTTATTAAGCTGTTTAAAGATATTTTTATAGTCTGAGTAGCTTTTTGACTCAAGATAGTCATCATTTTCTTTAAAATAGCTATCTATAGGTGACCATAGAGAAACATCATACTGCTGTTTATTATCTTGTTTAATTACATTATTAGATATCTTTTTATAGAATTGTTGAACCTTAGTTATTTGATTTGTTTCGTTATCTACTTTTTCATTTATTGCTAGATTAGTATTTGCAGCATAAAAATCAATTAAGCTATTGAAAGATGAGTCCTTTGATGACATTGCTAATAGGTAAAGATTAAGAGAATTTTTACTTGTTATATTCTTATTAAATTCAGGGTCGCTATTAAGTTCATCAATCATCTGAGTATAAGCTTTAATATATTGAGAGTTATAATTGTTTATAGAACTTTTATAAATTGCTAACATAAAGTCAGGTTCTATATTGTAATTACTTTTTAGGTTTTCAATAAGTCTATTAAACTTCTTATTGATAGGGTCTATATTATCTTTTATATAATCTTTCGAATATATAGGTGATATAAAGATTTTTTTACTATAGAAGTTAGGAGCAAATTCCATATAAAATTTTTTATCTACTGGAGTTGTTAAAGGTAATTCTTTGTTATTGTAAGTAGAATTAATAAGGCTGTTTAATACGTAATTTATTAGCGAGATTGTTATCGATTGAGATTGCTCTTTGTTTTCATCAGAGACATCTTTAGCATTTTTCTCGAGAGATTTTATTAAGTAAGCAATATGATCTAACATCTCGCTGAAACTTTCAAACTTTTTATTTGTTTCTTCCTGATTAAATATTAATGAAACATTCTTTGTGATTGAATTAATATACGATGAGTTACATAATTTTTTTGAGGAAGTATCAAATTCTTCTTCATACATTAAGAAAATATTACTTACCTCGATAGGTATTATATAATTATTTTTTAGAGCAGATACTGTGTTATCGATAGTACATTTATATAAATATCTTATATAAATATCACTTATCGTTTTTGCTCTTTGTGTGTCAGATATTCCTAAGTATTCAGCGTTAAATCCTTGAGTACTTAAATAACTCTCAGAATCATTTCCTACTACGATAAGATTATTAGTATATAGTTTATTAGCTCTGCTAAGAACTTGTTGCATAGTCTCTGCTTTTACACTCGAACTAGTGTATTTTAATACTATTTGTAACTGACTTTCAGATAAATTTGTTAGGCTACTTATTATTTTGAGCACATTATCTGCTTCAGGTGTAGCAGAGCCATTATTCATATACTCAAAAAATATTAGGAATGATGTGATCAATGATAACTCATCAGTTTCACTATATTTTGGTAGGATTACATTCTTTAAAAGGTTACTAGCATACTGCTTATAAATATAACGGTATTTTATATTGTTAGGATAAATGCTTTCTAGTAATAATGCATCATTGATTTTATTTTTAAACTCTTGAAGTATTTTATGTCTACTATTATTCGGTAGCTCTTTTAGATTTTTAAGTGAGATTTTTTGTTTTAAATTAATTTGTTGGAAAATATTTATTATAAATATTAAGCTAAATAATAAAGAAATGAAATTTATAGCGATTCCTTTTGGAGAAGTGCTAAAAAAGATAGCTTCTGTTTTTGCTGTTATATTATCAGGTTTATTTACGCTAAAGTTAAAAAATATCTCTTTATCAATATTACTAAACTCAGGATAAATTACCTTTAAGCATTTTCTAATTTGATTGAGAGTTCTAATATTGAAATATTTATTGCTAATACTATTTTTTGAGTGAAGAATTTTAGATAAAATTATTTCATCAACTTTCTTGTTAGCATCCTCATCTTTAGTAAGCTTAAATATTGATTTTTTACCAATTGATTTATTAAAGATTTCAATATTTTCGGCGTTAGAGTTACTATAAAATGAGACTATTAAAGTTTTAAGTCTCAGTTTTGCTAGATCTTTGTATGTTTCCTTAATTTTACTATCTTCATAAAAATGCGGGTTTGATATATCAAAACAGAAATTTAACTTGTAGAAATGAAGATGAAGCTTTTTCTTAATTTTTTTTAGGTTTAGAGTATTATCATTAGCAAATATTATTGAAGTATTATTACTATCAATAGCTATTAATGGCAAATCATCATTATCAATAACTTTAGTTTCAGGTTTTAATTTAGTTATATAATCTCTCACTGCAGAATAGTCACCATAGAATATATATAGCTCACTTAATTTATTTTTTATTTTATGGCTTTTAATTAGTGTTTTCGCTTGTTTTATAATATTAGATAGGGATTTTTTATTTGGTGTTCTTGGTGAATTGCGCCATTTTTTTATAACAAAAGCACCGAAAACTAATAAGATGAGTGTTATTATTAATATAGAAATTACTATTATTTGATGATTTTTTATAAAACTCATATCCTAATTTCCTTTTGATTTGTATCTTAGAAAAATTCCTTTCTTATTATTTATTAAAAAAGAGTTCTCATTAGCGCTATTTAGTTGCGTTAATGAGAAGGTCTCTCCGTCACTTGTTTGACTGTATGCAATTTCACAATTTTCTTTAGCGCCTAATAGTTGCCTTTGTAAGAGTTCTTTTTGTGCTTTCTCAGTTGAGATTGCCGAATTTGAAATTAGTTCTATAATCTCACCTTCACTTATTGACTGTACCTCAATCATGATAATATCATGATTTCTTAGAGGCATAAACTGGTTGTTGGCAGAATTTATATTTATTTTTGATGGAAGGTATATAATAGGCTTCTCAGATGAATTAGGGTAGAGCATCTCTTTTGCTATTTCGATAGCATATAAAAGCCCTACTTTACTATTTAGTATTAAAGTAGAACCTTTTTCACCTGATTCTTGAAATTCTGCAAAAGAACTTTCTTCTGGTTTATAATTTTTAAAGAATTTATAAGCCTTTTTGGAGTCTTTATTTACATTTTCTCCTATTGTTATTTTACCAGTAATATAAAAACTATTGAATTTAATGTGAGTTGGATATTCTGGATTTAGTTGCTTATAGTCTTTTATAATATATTTTATGGTATTTTTATGAGTAAGATTAGGGTATTTATTATATGCTATTTTTTCATAGATATCTGATTCTGAATCACTTTGGTAATGAAAATTAGATACATTTCTATATAGCTCTTTAGTAGTATACTTGGTCCTTTTAAATGACAAGGTTTTTCTGGCAATAAAAAAACCATTTGTATCACTTGAACCTAATAAATAGCTACCATCATTTTCTAACTTCGCCAGTGAGATATCATTGTCAATAAATGGTAGAGTATTCTTGGATATAAGTTCAAGCTCAAGTTGTGGTAACTCTACTTCTTTGTTATTATCAGCATTCTGCGAATAATATGATATAGATTGTATATTGTCTTGGTATATTTTAGAAAAAGCTTTTACTCCAGCATCTGAAATGGATTTTTCTTCTTTTCTAGATGAGCTTGTAACTATATCAGGATTAATATTATTCTCTTTTATATAAAATTGTGGTTTTTTTGAAACTAGTGTTTGCTTTTTTAAGCAGCTTATATCATATGGTGATAATTTAGTTTTTAAGTTTTCATCTGAGTTGGCAATGTTTTTTTGTAATGATGCATCAATCTCATCTACAGCATAGTAAGTTACTTTACCGGTTTTTTTGTCACAAAAGTAATTTAAGAAACACTTATTAAGTTGTAGTTGCTCGATAAAAAAGTCATAAAAGCTTCTATTTATAGTTGATATAAACACCTGAGGCATACGTGATTTTAAACTATTGCTTTTATTGTTATCTAATGTTAATAAACTATCAAAAAAGAAGTTATCTTTAATTATATCATCTAAGCTTTTGTTGATATCTACATATGATGGTTTATGTTTCATCCAGAGTGCTTTTAAAGGGTCATAAAAATTTAAGCTGAATTCTTTAATACCTGAGGAAACATTTTTGGAGTATGAATATATACTATATTGATAATCTTCTTTAATATTAATTTGGTTAGGTGTGAAAGCTATTGCTACAAAGCGAGTGGATCGTCTATGCTGATCTTTCTTAGACTCCTTCTTAAAGAAATTAAAGGTGTCATTTATTTGGATATCTATTAATAATGGTTGATTTGGAATTAGTAAGAAATCAAAATCTTTGTGATTATTAATGTATGCTAGCTGAAAAGTTAGTTTTCCTTCTAAGCCATACATATAATTTTGAATTTCTAAGCACTCTATATGTAAGTTATTTAGCTTGAGAGATTTTTCTTTAAATGATTGTTTGTTTTTTGAGGAAACAAAATTTAAATCTTGAAGTTTAAAGTCTGAGTCTATTGGTTTTATATTTATTGTAAGCTCTTGTTTTTGTAGTAAACCATTATAGGCAATTGTTTTGGCGAGTGTATTTTCTAGTTTGTTAAATTGTTTTAATATTCTCTTGTCTAATTCAGGAGATCTTTGTATAGCATTGTTAAGGATATTCATGAGTATATCTATTTTCTTGATATACCCAGATGATAATTCTAAAATAGTTTGAGTTGAGCACGACTTTTTAATTTGATTAAGAGCAACGGTAAGCTTTATGTTGTCTTTATAGTTAGTAGAGAAATAAGATATATAATCATCGATATTTTGCTTTAGCTGAGCGATCTTGTAAAATTTCTGGTATTTTTTATAGTCTAGTTCTGTCAATACGCTATCTTTACATAAAGCTTTTACATTTGATAATTGGGTAGTTAACAGCTTAAAATTTGTATGGTTAGTACTTATAAGATAGTCATTAACTTGTGCAGCTATCTCAGCTAGAGACTGAGTGCTTTCACCAGCTCTTATTTCATCAGCTAGTTCATATACTAAATTATGTATATTTAATTCCGATATATTAGCTAGTCTTTTCATACACTTCTAAACAAATCCTTAGTATTAAACATTTTACAGAAGAGCTTTTTTATTAGCTAGATATTTATAGCTATAAATACCTTAAATAATAAGTTATACAGCCATCATTGTGAAGATGATTAATTAGTTAATTTTAGATTGGAAGCTTGTAGAGAGACTTAATTTTTTATTTATTTTTACTTGTTATTGATATGGTTGTGAAGATGATTGCGAAAAACGCGTAAAAAAGTTCAAAAAACTTCAATTTTTTTCGAAAAAGTACTTGCGTTGTTGATAGGTGATGTGTATTATATGTCTTCACCGGCTGACGGATGATGTTAGTTGTTGAGAGGCGAGAGTTTCTAGTTGATATTTAAGAGATATATTATATACAAACACTTTGTTAAAGAATTTGAGTAACAGTAGTTAGAGTCAGAAATTGATTTAAACTGAAGAGTTTGATCCTGGCTCAGATTGAACGCTGGTGGCATGCTTAACACATGCAAGTCGAACGGTAGCAGGACTAGCTTGCTAGTTGCTGACGAGTGGCGGACGGGTGAGTAACGCGTAGGAATCTACCCATTTGAGGGGGATACCAGTTGGAAACGACTGTTAATACCGCATAATATCTGTGGATTAAAGGTGGCCTTTGTGCTGTCGCAGATGGATGAGCCTGCGTTGGATTAGCTAGTTGGTAGGGTAAGGGCCTACCAAGGCTACGATCCATAGCTGATTTGAGAGGATGATCAGCCACATTGGGACTGAGACACGGCCCAAACTCCTACGGGAGGCAGCAGTGGGGAATATTGGACAATGGGGGCAACCCTGATCCAGCAATGCCATGTGTGTGAAGAAGGCTCTAGGGTTGTAAAGCACTTTAGTTGGGGAGGAAAGCCTATGGGTTAATAGCCTGTGGGGAGGACGTTACCCAAAGAATAAGCACCGGCTAACTCCGTGCCAGCAGCCGCGGTAATACGGGGGGTGCAAGCGTTAATCGGAATTACTGGGCGTAAAGGGTCTGTAGGTGGTTTGTTAAGTCAGATGTGAAAGCCCAGGGCTCAACCTTGGAACTGCATTTGATACTGGCAAACTAGAGTATGGTAGAGGAATGGGGAATTTCTGGTGTAGCGGTGAAATGCGTAGAGATCAGAAGGAACACCGATGGCGAAGGCAACATTCTGGACTGATACTGACACTGAGGGACGAAAGCGTGGGGATCAAACAGGATTAGATACCCTGGTAGTCCACGCTGTAAACGATGAGTACTAGCTGTTGGAGTCGGTGTAAAGGCTCTAGTGGCGCAGCTAACGCGATAAGTACTCCGCCTGGGGACTACGGCCGCAAGGCTAAAACTCAAAGGAATTGACGGGGACCCGCACAAGCGGTGGAGCATGTGGTTTAATTCGATGCAACGCGAAGAACCTTACCTGGTCTTGACATCCACAGAACTTTTCAGAGATGAATTGGTGCCTTCGGGAACTGTGTGACAGGTGCTGCACGGCTGTCGTCAGCTCGTGTTGTGAAATGTTGGGTTAAGTCCCGCAACGAGCGCAACCCCTATTGATAGTTACCATCATTAAGTTGGGTACTCTATTGAGACTGCCGCTGACAAGGCGGAGGAAGGTGGGGACGACGTCAAGTCATCATGGCCCTTACGACCAGGGCTACACACGTGCTACAATGGGTATTACAGAGGGCTGCGAAGGAGCGATCTGGAGCGAAACTCAAAAAGGTACTCTTAGTCCGGATTGCAGTCTGCAACTCGACTGCATGAAGTCGGAATCGCTAGTAATCGCAGGTCAGAATACTGCGGTGAATACGTTCCCGGGTCTTGTACACACCGCCCGTCACACCATGGGAGTGGGTTGCTCCAGAAGTAGATAGCTTAACGAAAGGGCGTTTACCACGGAGTGATTCATGACTGGGGTGAAGTCGTAACAAGGTAGCCGTAGGGGAACCTGCGGCTGGATCACCTCCTTAACGGAAATACGAAGAATAAGAAAAAAAGCTTTAATTGCTGATCAAGTGATTTAGCATGGTGTTTGTAGATAATATATTTTAGTGTGAATAAGATACGGGTCTGTAGCTCAGTTGGTTAGAGCGCACCCCTGATAAGGGTGAGGTCGGTAGTTCAAGTCTACTCAGACCCACCATTTCAGAAGACTGATGACGGATGACAGAAGACGGAAGTTGATTTATTAAACATATTATGCGTTAAAGCGATTGTGTTTAAAGATTAGCTAGAGTTTTAAGTTTTGACGTTTTAAGTTGGAAGAAATTATTTAAGTTTTAGGAGAGTAGTTGTTCGAAGGATATGAGACGTTTCTGTCATCAGTCCTCCGTCTTCTGTTCTCCGGACACGGGGCCATAGCTCAGCTGGGAGAGCACCTGCTTTGCACGCAGGGGGTCAGCGGTTCGATCCCGCTTGGCTCCACCAATATTTTATTTACATGAAGATAGAGATATTTAACAATTTAGTATAGAAATAGACTTAAGAAAATAAGTGCAAGCGGTGGATGCCTTGGCATTCAGAGGCGATGAAGGACGTGATAATCTGCGATAAGCTTCGGTTAGCTGGTAAATGAGCTATGACCCGGAGATTTCCGAATGGGGGAACCCGGCTAGGATAACCTAGTCACTCACTCGATATAGGGTGTAGGGCGAACGAGGGGAACTGAAACATCTAAGTACCCTTAGGAAGAGAAATCAATTGAGATTCCCGTAGTAGTGGCGAGCGAAGTGGGAAGAGCCTGGTATGATATAGTCTTAATTATAGTAGAACAAGTTGGGAAGCTTGACGATAGAGGGTGATAGTCCCGTATACGAAATAATCGAGATGGAACTAAGCATACGAACAAGTAGGACGGGGCACGTGGAACCTTGTCTGAATA
The DNA here is from genome assembly GCF_003347135.1 of Francisella opportunistica. Taxonomy (NCBI): domain Bacteria; kingdom Pseudomonadati; phylum Pseudomonadota; class Gammaproteobacteria; order Thiotrichales; family Francisellaceae; genus Francisella; species Francisella opportunistica. Next base: position 504,526 of record NZ_CP022377.1, read on the forward strand.
TGGGGGGACCATCCTCCAAGGCTAAATACTCCTGAATGACCGATAGTGAACTAGTACCGTGAGGGAAAGGTGAAAAGAACCCTTATAAAGGGAGTGAAATAGAATCTGAAACCGCTTGCATACAAGCAGTAGGAGCATGATTTAGACATGTGACTGCGTACCTTTTGTATAATGGGTCAGCGAGTTACTTTTAGTGGCGAGGATAACTGAATAAGGGATCCGTAGCGAAAGCGAGTTTTAATAGGGCGACTAGTCGCTAGGAGTAGACCTGAAACCGGCGCGATCTATCCATGGCCAGGTTGAAGGTTAGGTAGTACTAACTGGAGGACCGAACCCAATACTGTTGCAAAAGTATGGGATGAGCTGTGGATCGGAGTGAAAGGCTAATCAAGCACGGAGATAGCTGGTTCTCCCCGAAAACTATTTAGGTAGTGCCTCGTGTATAACTCATTGGGGTAAAGCACTGTTTCGACGATGGGGGTTTTACGACTTTACTGACTCGATGCAAACTCAGAATACGATGAAGTTTAATCACGGGAGACACACTGCGGGTGCTAAGGTCCGTAGTGGAAAGGGAAACAGCCCAGACCGCCAACTAAGGTCCCTAAGTCATAGCTAAGTGGGAAACGAAGTGGGAAGGCCCAGACAGCCAGGAGGTTGGCTTAGAAGCAGCCACCCTTTAAAGAAAGCGTAATAGCTCACTGGTCGAGTCGGCCTGCACGTAAGATTTAACGGGGCTAAGCTATGCACCGAAGTTGCGGAATATATTTAGTATATTGGTAGGGGAGCGTTCTGTAAGCCGATGAAGGTGAATTGAGAAGTTTGCTGGAGGTATCAGAAGTGCGAATGCTGACATGAGTAACGTAAAATAAGTGAGATTCTTATTGGCCGAAAACCCAAGGATTCCTACGCAATGTTAATCAACGTAGGGTAAGCCGGCCCCTAAGGCGTAGCTGAAGAGTGAAGTCGATGGGAAACAGGTTAATATTCCTGTGCCGCTTATATGAACGAAGGAGGGACGGAGAAGGTTAGGTAGGCCTGGCGCATGGTTGTCCAGGTGAAAGTATGTAGGTAGAGGTGTTAGGCAAACCCGGCATCTTGTTGATCTGAGATACGAGACGAAGTCAAACTTGTTTGACGAAGCTATTGATACCATGCTTCCAGGAAAAGCTTCTAAGTATATTGTATAAGCGACCGTACTGTAAACCGACACTGGTGGGTAGGTAGAGAATACTAAGGCTATGAGATAACTCTGGTGAAGGAACTAGGCAAAATGACACCGTAACTTTGGAAGAAGGTGTGCCCTTGATGGTGATGAGACTTGCTCTTTGAGCTGTTGGGGGTTGCAAATACCAGGTGGCTGCGACTGTTTATCAAAAACACAGCACTCTGCGAAATCGTAAGATGAAGTATAGGGTGTGACGCCTGCCCGGTGCTGGAAGGTTAATTGAAGGGGTTAGCTTAGGCGAAGCTCTGGATCGAAGCCCCAGTAAACGGCGGCCGTAACTATAACGGTCCTAAGGTAGCGAAATTCCTTGTCGGGTAAGTTCCGACCTGCACGAATGGCGTAACGATGGCCACACTGTCTCCACCAGAGGCTCAGTGAAATTGAAATCGCTGTGAAGATGCAGTGTACCCGCGGTTAGACGGAAAGACCCCGTGAACCTTTACTATAGCTTTGCACTGGACTTTGAATATTTATGTGTAGGATAGGTGGGAGACTAAGAAGCAGCTACGCCAGTAGTTGTGGAGTTGACCTTGAAATACCACCCTTGAATATTTGAAGTTCTAACTCAGGAGAGATTCGAGGACAGTGTATGGTGGGTAGTTTGACTGGGGCGGTCTCCTCCTAAAGAGTAACGGAGGAGTACGAAGGTGCACTCGGTACGGTCGGAAATCGTGCCAAGAGTATAAAGGCAAAAGTGCGCTTGACTGCGAGAGTGACGGCTCGAGCAGGTACGAAAGTAGGTCTTAGTGATCCGGTGGTTCCGAATGGAAGGGCCATCGCTCAACGGATAAAAGGTACTCCGGGGATAACAGGCTGATTCCTCCCAAGAGTTCATATCGACGGAGGAGTTTGGCACCTCGATGTCGGCTCATCACATCCTGGGGCTGAAGCAGGTCCCAAGGGTATGGCTGTTCGCCATTTAAAGTGGTACGCGAGCTGGGTTCAGAACGTCGTGAGACAGTTCGGTCCCTATCTGCCGTGGGCGTTAGAGATTTGAGAAGAGTTGCTCCTAGTACGAGAGGACCGGAGTGAACGAACCACTGGTGTTCCGGTTGTTTCGCCAGAAGCATTGCCGGGTAGCTACGTTCGGACGGGATAAACGCTGAAAGCATCTAAGCGTGAAGCCTCCTTCAAGATTAGATCTCTCTGATGTAAATCGGTAAGGAACGTTGGAGACTACGACGTTGATAGGCTGGGTGTGTAAGTGCAGTAATGTATGAAGCTTACCAGTACTAATGATCCGAGAGACTTAAGTCTATTTCTATGCTGAATTGTTAAATATTTTTATGTCCAAACACAGTTTTGGCGATGATAGCTTGTAGGAACCACCTGAATCCATTCCGAACTCAGAAGTGAAACTACAAAACGCTGATGATAGTCTGGCATTGCCCAGGTGAAAGTAGGTAGTCGCCATTCTTTTCAAATAACAGAAGACTTATCGTGATAAGCAATCTAAAGCTCCTTTATTAGGGGCTTTTGTATTTATGGCTCAACAAAATAGATATATTTTAATCAATATAATTATAGTTAACTAATCTATAAAAATAGTAGATACAACATTCTGCTACAGAGCGTTTAATACCAAACAAAAAACATTCTCATACTTATGTTATAATGTAATTAAGATAACTATTTAATAATACCCATGCCTAGACCTATTAAGTTACCAGTAGATTTTGACAAGTACGATTATGCTGGCCTATCAAAAAAAGAGTCAAACCATAAAAACAAGATAAGACTGTTAGCAATGTCAAATATAAAAGATGGAATGAGTTTGCAAGATACTGGTAAAGTTTTAAAAACACCCTGGAAAACTATACAAACATGGCTACAGAACTTTAGAAAATATGGCATATCTAGCTTATATGTGAAAACCACAAAATATAAACCACCTAAAATAACGGAGGAAGTTAAGGTTTGGATTTCTAATTTCATGAAAACCTTATATAGTAATCAGGTTGGAGGTAGTATTACAGGTAAACAATTATTATGTTTAGTAAAACAGCATTTTGCTATAGAATGTTGTTTGCAAACTATATACAACACCCTACATAGCTTAAATCTTAGCTGGATAAGCTGTAGATCTAAGCATCCAAGATCAGACATAGAAGTTCAAGAATTATATAAAAAAACTTTGAAAGTTATGTCAGAAAATTAATCCCAGAGAATGTTGATATATCTACTGTAGATATATGGGTTCAAGATGAGTCAAGAGTTGGTCAGCAAGGTAGCTTAACAAGAATATGGGCTCCAACGGGAACAAGACCACGCAAGGTTAAGCAGGGACAGTTTATCTCTACATATATCTATGGTGCAGCATGTGCAAAGTCTAGAGATAGTTTTGGATTGATACTTCCAACTGCAAATACAATTGCTATGCAAACCTACTTAAATCAATTATCAAATCATATTGCTGCTGGTCGACATATAGCTTTGGTTGTAGATAATGCAGGCTGGCACACCTCAAAGCAATTAGATATACCAAAAAATATTACTTTGATACCATTACCTCCATACTCTCCTGAACTTAACCCTATGGAGCAGGTATGGGAATGGATGAAAAATAACTATCTATCAAATATTTGCTTTGACAGTTACAATGACATTCTTGAAAAATTAACTATTGCATGGAATCATTTTTCATCTAATGCTGAATTGGTGAAATCTATCTGCTCTAGAAAATGGATGTTTACCTAATCATGTATTTGGATTGGTATAAGGTTTCTAATGAAAGCCTTTTTCTCAGCTATATAATTAATAGTTTATTTATTGACTATTTTAATTTATGTAATAATTAATTTTAATAAAAACGTGATATAAATTAATTTTTATTTTAAATAATATTTAATATTTGCTGTTAAATTTATTGACTATATGCATATAGATCACTAGTATAATTACTACCAAAGTAAACACATTTTTTAAAAATATAGGAGAAAAAAATATGGCTACTTTAGTTGGTACTCAAGCAGAATTTGCTAAGGCAGTTCGTGAGTTGGTAGAGTTGGATTTTGATGCGGTAGAAGCATACAAGGCAGCTATTAATAGGTTAGAAAATATAAATTACAGAAATCGTTTACAGCAATTTAAAAAAGATCACGAAAGACATATAAATGAATTAAACGCTGTCTTGGATGCACATGGAGAGAAAAAAGTAGAGAAACCTAGTATGAAACAATGGCTAACCAAAGGTAAAGTGGTTATATCTGATATAGTAGGAAATGATATTAATGTACTTAAGGCCATGAATACAAATGAACAAGATACTAATACAGCTTATGAGAGAATAAATAAATATAAAGATAAATGGATTGATGCAATTGAGCCTTTGAAAAAAGGGTTAGAAGACGAAAAACGCCATAAAAAATGGATTCAATACGCTATAAGTAGTTGCAGCTAATAGGTAGTAGTAAAATCTTTAAAAAAGAAAGAGTGTATTAGTTATCTATAAAGGTAAGTAGTAGGGTTATCTGGACATTCATGTAAACCACATTCAAAGAATGTTGAAATCATATTAGCAAAAATGATTAGAATAAAAATTATAAACATAAAGTGGGTAAAGGTGCGTAATATCTTATTACTTGCTTGAGTGATTTCTTGAGGTCGTTGGCTAAGTTCATATTGCTGAGGATATGACATCACTATAGCGATATAAATTATAGCAATCATTGAGATTACAAATACCCAGCTATACATGTGCATACCTAAAACTCTTGAACCAAACCCAGCTGGATCTGTAATATGTAAGGCAATCTGTCTAAGAGATACAAATGATGTAAACACGGCAGCTAGTAATGATAACGCATAATGGCTTGGACGTATGTTAAAACGCATGTTAAGTAAGAAACCAAATCCAATACCTAATAGTCCTAATCGCTGTAGCAGGCATAAAGGACAAGGGATCTCATCTATTACAAACTGGAAATAAAATGCTGCAACTATAATCACAGTTACTCCCATTAGTTCTATAGCATTTAGAGCTTTAATTAGATCATTTTTCATAAATGTTTTCATCAGCAGCTCCTTTGTAATTATAAATAAATAGATAAATGGTTTGTCGCATGATGGAAAAATACAAGTCCAGCTACAACCAAGAAAATGCTAAATGTGATGATTCCCCAACGCCTATTAAACCAAGCAGTTAATACTGCAACGAAAAGTAATGTGAAACTTATTAATATACCAGGCATGATTACTCTCCTACATTTAATAATTACAATTAAATAATAGCAGTAAATATAAAATATTGCATATAGAATTTGTATATTATGCTACTCAAAAGTATACTTCATACCACTGTCCAATATCATTATGAGAATATTATAGCTTTGGTTTTGCGGTAATTTTTCGATTAGTTTTTTGGCAATGAAATAGTTAGCACCACTGCTGTGTCCAGCATAAATACCTTGCTCATGAGCTAAATCATAGCACCCTTGTATTGCTTGGTTATCGGTAAATTGTATTATCTCATCAATAAATGATAGATCCATTGATTTACAAAAAACAGGATTACCTGGTCCTTCTACTTTATAGCTGTATATATTTTCTTGAATTGGCGCTCCATGATAGAAAATATCATAATAAACTGAGCCTTTAGGGTCTGGCATAATAACTTTAGTTTGAGGATAGATCTCTTTTATCCTCTTTGCACATCCTGTGATTGTACCACCTGATCCTCCAACAGTTATAAAGTAGTCAATATTAAGTAGCTGTGTTAGAAAATAATTAACTATTTCTTGTCCTGTAGTTTTGTAATGACATTCAGTATTTAGTTGATTATCATATTGGTTGATTAATATGCCATCTATATCTTTAGCTATTTGTTGAGCTTTATTGACATAAAAATCTTTATCTTTATGATCAGCAGTATTTTTACAAATAGTTAGATTAGCACCGAAATTTTCAATCATACTTCTTTTAATTTTCCCAGTTTTTTCAGGGCAAGTTATATATACTGGATAACCATATAATTTACCGATCATAGCAAGGGAAGTACCCATGTTGCCAGAACTAGCCTCGACAATAGCTTGTTCAGAGTGGATTTTTTTATTGATAATTAAATCTTCTAAAATATATTTTGCAACACGATCTTTGATACTACACGTTGGATTTAACCATTCACATTTGGCATAAAGATTATGATTATTTATTGTATTTTTAAGTTTTATTATAGGAGTTTTTCCTATTAGAGATAGCATTATTCTAATTGATGACTTTTAAAACTTAGAATATTTTAACAAAATGTTTGCTATAAAAATTAATTTAAGTGTTTTATTAATAGATTTATAAACAGCCATCGAGTAAGATAAAATTGATATACTATTGCTGCTTGGGAAGCAATTACCGTAGTGTATGATATTAATATTATTTTTTTGACTGGATTTTTCCTAGTTTTAAGTTTTAATTTACTCTGTACCTTTTGTAGGGATCATATCATTAGTGATATCTCCCGTTAAGCTATCATTCATTAGCGAGATCGTCCTAATAGCTTGACCTTTGTCTAGTTTTGCTTTATTTAAGTCTACATATACTCTATTACCTATTAGAGTATCTACTACATATAATTTATTTTGTGATAATGATGTTACTGATTTCCATTGTGTTGGCCATTTATCTTCTAAGCTTGGATTATTTAGACTTTCATTTCTATAGCCTTTTATAAATGGTACGGAAACTGAGTCAGCACCGGCAAACATGTAATTAACAGCTTGATTCATAGATTTTGCCTCTGGAAGGTTTTCACTTATAAATGTTGTTCTGATAAATCTATAGGCAGAATTTGCTCCACCGGGTAGTTTATCAACATTATAAAAACCAAGTTCTTTAGCTTGTTTAAGAATTTTTTGTTGTTGATCGTAACTTGGCTCATTACTAATTGCTTTAACATTGCGATGTACAGTTAATTTACCATTTATATACTCTATTAGTGCGCTATCTCCTGTTTTATCTTCAACCATATAATGAACAGGAATGTTACTCTCTTCACCATTAATTTTTAGCGTAGGACTGTATATTTGATAATTATCAAGGTTATTAAGAACTTCCTCAACAGTAGCAAAATTACCTAATACATATCTGACCCAATATAGTCCATTTACGCCAGGCTTAGTTATGTCTCTCTTTGGTTGAATAGTGTCACCAAGATAAAGTAAATGTGCAGTTAAACCTTTTTCATTAAGGCCTTCACCAGTTAGATTTGCTAAATTTGTCTCATCGATAGATACATAACCATATTTATTGGTCCATTTTAAAGGGTTATTTTTTAAACCACCTGTTTCTTTTGTACCTCTTGGATATATAGTTAAGCTTGGTTTTAAATCTATAAATAGATCCATGGTTCTAGTAGTGTAAACACCTAAATCACCACCAAAGTTATGGTTAAATTCTGAGCAAGCAAAAGTAGAAGACACTATAGTAAAAATACTGCTAGTTAATAAAATACTTGAGATTATTTTTTTCATATTCCTTCCTTATCTAATAAATTAAATAATTTTAATTTAATCGTTTAATTTACGCTATTAGTATATTTGTAGTAGTATTAATTTGTCTGTAGCAAAAAATGCATAACTATTATGCGTAAATGGAGGGGATCTATGAATTTTGATGATATTTTTCTTTTCGTTAAGCTTATTAATATAGGAACATTTACTGAGTTAGCAAAACAGTTAAATGTTTCTCAGAGTACAGTTTCGCGTAGAGTTCAAAGTTTAGAGGAATCTATTAATACTAAGCTACTAAAGAGGAATTCAAGAGGTGTTATCGAAATGACAGCAGAAGGTGAGTCACTATATAACAACTTTAGTTATATTGAAGGACAAGCTGTTATGGCACTTCAAAAATGGGTTAATAATTCTAAACAAGTTAATGGTATTTTAAAAGTGGGGATACCAAAACTATTTTTTGATAATATTCTTGCTCCTAAGCTTGATACATTCTATGCACGCTATCCTCATGTGCAGCTAATATTTAGTTATACAGCAGTAGCTGTTGATTTAGTAAAAGATAACATAGATATAGCAATTACGACAAGAAAACCGACAGCTCATAATTGTACTATAAAAACTCTGATTAGAGCTAAAAATAAGCTTTATGCCTCTAAAAAATATATTCAAGAAAAGGGAATTCCTCAGACGATAAAAGAATTGGAAAACCATCGTATTGTGGGCTTTATAGATAAAGATAAGTGTCAGAATATTTTGGTGGGTTTCTCAGAACAAGATAATTCTAGTCAAGAAGTTAATATTAATGCTGATTTATTTCTTAATAATGCTATTTATGATATTAACTTAGCAACTAAATGTAACAGAATTATTAATGTTTTAGATGTTTTTGCTGATAGTAAAGCAAATATAGAACCAGTTTTAAGTGAATATTATTTTGGTAAAACAAGTTTCTACTTGATACGTGCTACTGGTGTGCGTAGTAATTTAGAACGAGAGTTTGTTAAGTTTATCGATGTATGCTTACAAGATAAATTGTTTTAAATAATTTGTAATATTTACAATATAGCTAATCTGAAAGGATTATGTCATATACCTAAGCAAAATAGGTGTATCCTATGGTCAAGCCATAGGATGACCAATAGGTGTTTTTTCTAAAGTCTAGAAAATATAGTCAGACTAACTATAGTTTTCAAAAAATCGTTACTAAGGAAATATTCTTTTAACCAATTAAATTTAATACAACAATAAAAAGCTAAATAACAATAAGTAACTAACTACTATGAGAAAGGTATTAATAATTTTTAGTTATTATACAGCTAACTACATATAAAAATGTCATGCTGAATTTATTTCAGCATCTCACTATAAGTATTGATTTTATTGAGATCCTGAAACGAGTTCAGGATGAAAGAATATACTACTTTTATGCCTAGTAGGCTATAATTATCTATATAAATTCCTATGCTGAGTATTCATTTAATACTAGAGAAAATAAGTTTGTTAATAACAACTCAGTAGTTAATGGTAAAGACATCCAGCAACAAGAACCATCTAGAGTTCAACAATTAGAGGAAAGAAAAGCTATTGCTAGTAAATATCGTAATAGATAAGTTATTTACCAATACAAAAGCTTGAGAATATTTCACCTAATAAATCGTCTGAACTAAACTCACCAGTAATCGAATTGAGATATTGTTGAACAATTAACAACTCTTCAGCTAAAAGCTCACCATTACCAAGCTCTAATTGTCCTTTAGCAAGTTTAATATGTTCAAAAGCATTATTTATCGCTGTAACATGCCTTTCGCGCGCGGTATAAATACTTTCATTTTGATTTGTATAGCCAACCTTATTGAGAATATGTTGTTTTAATTTATCAATACCAATATTATTTTCAGCTGATATGTATATATGGTTATCATGGTTTTGTGGAACTTCTTTGAGAAGATCTATCTTATTATGTACATATGTAATATCAATGTCTTTAGGAATTTGATCATAAAATTCAGGAATTATTTGTTTTATATCACTAAATTTAACTTGGTTATTCGTATAGTCATCAGTTACAAACAGTACTTGATCAGCTTCTTGAATTTTCTTGATAGCTCTTTTAATCCCTTCACTTTCAATAATGTCATCACTATTGCGTAGTCCTGCAGTATCAATTATATGCATAGGGACACCATTTATTTGAATATGTTCTTTGACAATATCCCTAGTTGTACCTGCAATTGAGGTTACAATTGCTGATTCTTTACCTGCTAGAGCATTCAATAGGCTTGACTTACCAGCATTTGGTTTTCCAACTAATATCAATGTAATTCCTTCGGCAAGAATAACACCTTGTTTACAGCTATTTTTTACAGCTAAAATAACCTTGTATATTTCTTCTAAACTAGTGTGAATTTTCTGATCTTCTAAAAAGTTTATTTCTTCCTCAGGAAAATCAATAGATGCCTCTACATACATCCTTAGGTAAATAAGTTTTTCTAAAAGGTTGTTTATTTCTTTAGAAAAATTTCCTTGTAGTGACTTAGCTGCAGATTTAGCTGCTATTTCTGATGAGGCATTAATAATATCAGCAACAGCTTCTGCTTGAGCTAAATCAAGTTTATTATTGAGAAACGCTCTCTCGGTAAATTCACCCGCCTTTGCCATCCTAGCGCCGCAGTTAAGAGCTGCTTTGATAATCAAATTCAATATAAATGGATTACCATGGGCCTGTATCTCTACCACATCTTCACCTGTATATGAAAAAGGCGCATTAAAAAATATTGCGATACCATGATCTATTGCTTCGCTATCATCATAAACATTGCAGAATGTTGCATAACGAGGTTTTAGTTGTTTTTTGGTAAGTTTTTCAGCTATTGCTAGAGCATCTATTCCTGATATGCGAACTATACCTATACCACCATTACCTTGGGGAGTTGCTACTGCAACTATAGTATCTTTTGTATACATATTTATCTTAACTTCTGATTTGAGCTATCAAAATTATCATCATCTTCTTGGTCAATAATTCTACCTTTTTTGCTTTTATATTGTCTGAAAAATTCTGGATTTTCTTTAATTATTTTTTTGCGTATAAAAAATGAAAAAATCGTCAAAAAAATTATTAAAAAAACAAATAAAGGTGCAAAAAGGATGAATGATAATATAGCAATTGCAATAAGACTCAGTGAGGTTAAAATTTGTTTTACATTATTGTTCATTACTTTGCTTTATAATATTTAGCTTGTATAATATGATTACAAGTATACCACTTAGGTGGTTATTAACATAGAGCTCTATAAAATTCTGTGAGCTCGATATTCAAACCGGAGGTTTATATGAATATTCAAATTACTGGTAGGCACGTAGAAGTTACTGATTCAATTAAAAGTTATGTTAATGAAAAAGTAGGTAAAGTTGGACACTATTTTGATAATATTACTTCAACTAAAGTTATATTAGATGTTGAGAAAGAACAACAAGTAGCGGAGGCTATAGTTACAGTTCCTGGTAGTGAGTTTGTTGCAAAAGCAGAAGACAAAGATTTATATGCAGCTATAGATATGCTTGAAAATAAATTAGCGCGTCAGCTAAAAAAACACAAAGATAAAATGAGATGTAATCACGGCGAATAATTATTCTTCTTTACGCGAATCTATCCGATTTTTACCTATGAATTTAAAAGCACTTATTGATAAGAAAAATATTATCTTAAATTTGAATATTGAGTCTAAGAAACGCTTAATTGAGTTTTTTGCAAATAGGATAGCAGATAATTACCCTGATGTAAGTGAAGATCTTGTGCTTAAAAATATTTATAAACGCGAAAGAATAGGTAATACTTATATTGGTAAAAATATTTATATTCCTCATTGTCGCGTTGAGAATCTTATGACTACTAGGTTGATTATTGTCACATTAAAAAATAGCTACTATGATGATTCTGTCAGTGATGATATAAAAATGGCAGTAGGTGTTTTTTTTCCTGATAATATATCTGCAATTCATATGGAGCTGCTAAAAAAGCTAGCTTTGTATCTAAAAGAAGATAAAACACAGCAATATTTTCAGCAAGCAGAAAATTCCGAAGAATTGTATAATTTAATTACCAATACTAGTAATGAATAATTTATTTAATAATATACGTATAGTTATAGTTGAGCCATCTCATAGTGGTAATGTCGGCTCTACTGCTAGAGCAATGTTAAATATGGGTTTGACAAATCTATGGCTTGTAAATCCTAAGAAAGGTATCGATGGCGAAGCAATAGCGCTATCTTGTCATGCTACTGAGGTAGTAAAAAATGCAACAATAGTAGCTAGCCTAGAAGATGCTCTTGAGGGTATTGACTATGTCGTTGGTACAAGTGCAAGAGTGCGTAGAGTCTCTTTAACTATAGAGCCTATAGCTAGAGTTGCGACAAATATCCTTGCTAAAATTCAAAAATCTAATCAAAAGATTGCGATACTATTTGGGCGCGAGAGAACAGGCTTGCTAAATGAAGAACTTTTGATGAGTAATGTCCATGCATACATACCCTCAAATGAAGGCTATACTTCGTTAAACCTAGCTCAAGCGGTACAATTAGTAGCCTATGAAATTTATAAGCAAGCAGTTGAGATTAGCAATCTAAAAGAAGTTCCTGAATATAATCATTTGCACAAAAAAGCTTCTGTCAAAGAGCTACAAGGACTATACCAGCACTTTGAAGATAGTATGTTAAAGTCGGGTTTTTTGGATAAAAATAAACCAGGGCATGTGATGGATAAAATAAGAAGGCTTTTTCAAAGATCTGAGTTAGAAACGCAAGAAGTAAATATTCTTAGAGGTTTTTTAGCATCTATTGATAAACAGAGGGATTAAGATGATTATATTAGGTATAGATGAGGCAGGACGTGGGCCACTATCTGGTCCTGTAGTGGCTGCGGGTGTTATTCTAAACGATGATAACGTTATACAAGGGCTTAATGACTCGAAAAAGCTGACTGAGAAAAAACGTCAATCTTTATATCAGCAAATAATCATTCAGGCAAAGGCGTATACAATAGTAGAAATTAGCCCACAACAAATTGATGAGTTAAATATTCTTCAAGCAACATTAAAAGCAATGCGTCAAGTTGCAGATAACTTAAAAGGGCAGTTTGATAAAGTACTAGTTGATGGTAATAAATTACCAAATTGGCAGTATAATTCTGAAGCTATAGTAAAAGGTGACTCAAAAGTTATAGAAATATCAGCAGCTTCGATATTAGCAAAGGTACATAGAGATAGAATATGTCTTGAGCATGATAAGTTATATCCAGAGTATGGCTTTGCTAAACATAAGGGCTATCCAACAAAAGAGCATTTAGAAAATATAGAAAAATATGGCGTATTAGATATTCATAGAAAAAGCTATAGGCCAATACAGCTACTACTTTGAAATGAGTAAATTAGAAGATTATTATACTGCTGGCAAAAGCTTAGGAATCTTCGCTCTGACGGCGACGCTAGTAATGACAGAATTAAATTTATCTACTTTGATAGGTTTTTCAAGCTTAGGTTATCTTTATGGTTTTTCGGCATTATCTTTAGGGATGATTTTTCTAATTGGTCTATTGTTTTACTCTTTTGTTGTTGCAAAAAAATGGAAAAACTTTGATGCAATTTGTGTATCAGAATTTTTTTCTCAGCGCTATAACCATGCATTTGGCCTATTAGTAGCGTTATGTTTGCTAACAGCAATGGGTGGTTTTGGTGCTAATTTTATATATTCTACTACGATTTACTTGGAGCAAATTTTCCCTAGCTATAATCATTGGCTAATAAGTGCTGTAGCGTGTGGTTTAATGCTATTATTCACTATAAAAGATGGTCTTTCAATAATAGTTAAAATTGATAAATTAAGCTTTATTTTATCATTGTTGTTATTTATATACTTAGCATATTTGGTTTATCAAACTGATACTTCATCATTAAAAAGTATTAATAGCAGTCATATACAAAGCTTACCAATCTCTTTTTCAGTCTCTTTAACAGTTCTTACTGCTTTTACATATATCCTTTCACCATGGTATGGTCAGAAAATATTCGCTGCAAAAAACAAAAAAGTCGCTTTTTATGCAGTAATATTTGCGGCATTTATTGTGAGTTTAATTTACTTAATAGCAGTTTATATTACAGCTAAGTATACTGGTTTGTTTGATATAAAAAATCCTGATAAAGCATTAACATATATAATAGCAAGTCTTCTGACTAAACCATTATTAGTAATATTTTATATAGTGGTATTTTTAATAGCGTTGACAACTATAGCAGCACTATGGAACACTATGGCTTCAATATATTTTATTCATTTTCAAAAGTATAAAACTAACAAAAATAATATCATCACTGTAGCAGCGATAGCTATTTTAAGTTATATGATTGCAAATACTTTCATTGATCGTGTCCTTGATAAGATGCTACTTTTTAATATCCCTATAGCAGCTTTGGCATTTAGTTTATTATATGGTTTTTACGGTAATAAATTTAATTTATCAGGAGCAATTTTGAGTGTAGTAGTAGGGATAAGCAGCGCCTTATATTTTTATTTGTTTTTTAAACAAAATGATTTTGTTTTTTATTGGGCAACTATATCTATTCCTTTAAGCTTTGTAGCAGGGTACTTACCTGTAATTATAAATTACTTTAAAGAAAAGAATATTGAGATTAAAAACTAATCTAATGAAAGAACATTACCTGTATTTGATTGTCCTAGTTTCTTAGGGTTAGCAGTTTCGTCATCTTCACCTTCATTAATATTGATGCCGTAACCAAATTCACGAGCATACATTCCTTGTTCTGTTTCTTTAGAAAATACTTCTAAAACTGCTTTGATAGGAATATTTATAGATATTGGCTCACCATCAAATGTTGCATCAAAACTAATTTGGTTATCATCGATAGTTAAATTTTGTATTGCTTGAGGAGATAAATCTAAGAGTATTTTTTTATCCTCATCAATATAATTTACAGGTACTACAACATCTTCATACTCAGTATCAACTAAAATATAAGGTGTAAATCCATGATCAACTAGCCAGTTGTATGTAGCTTTAACTACATATGCTCTAAGCATAGCCATATTAAGCTCCTTTTGCTTTGATAGTTCTTATAAAGTTAGGTTCACTAAGTAACTCTTTAATCTCTTTGATAATATTCTTATCTTTTGTAGGTATTGAGATCTTTAGCTTAATGAAATAATAAAAAACAAAAGTTATTATCAGAGTTAAGACGTTTATATTTTGCGCATCAGGATTACTTTCTGCGTTTACTTCTCTTTCACTAACTATTGTTTTATAAGTACTAATTATATCCTTTTGCATCATCTTTTTAATTTCGGTGGCTTGTTTTTCATCCAAGTCAGGGTTTTGCAACTTGATAATGTTTTGTAGAAATGTTTTATTGACATATTCTAACAATATTCTTGCATTAGCACGCTGTTTTGGAAACACCGGAAACATCGGAGGAAATGGATATAGATCTTCTATAGCTTCTATAATTACACTAAGTCTATATACAGCAAAATCATCGGTACTAAGCGTAGGGATATTGCCATTAGGTGTAATGATATTTAGTTCTTCTAGATATTTCGAGTTTTCTTCTTTAGAAACATCTATAATTTTCGCATTAGCTCCTTTGATAAGAAGGACCATGCGGACTATATCGCTATAAATATCATCCTTTTTTGTATATAAAAGCAAGGTTGTATCCTCCTAGAAAAATAAAAGAATAATAGAAAGGTAATATATAATATATTAACGCTTAGAGAACTGTCTTCTTCTACGAGCTTTTCTAAGACCGAATTTTTTACGCTCAACTTTACGTGGGTCACGAGTAACAAAACCTGCTTCACGAAGAGCTGGTTTAAGAGTCTCATCATACTCAATTAGAGCTCTAGTAACACCAAGACGGATAGCACCAGCTTGACCAGTAGTTCCACCACCTTTAACTGTTACTTTGAAGTCAAATTTATCAGTGTTATTAGTTAGTTCTAAAGGTTGCTTTACAACCATGCAGTCTGTTTCACGACATAGGTATTGCTCTAATGGAAGACCATTAACAATAAACTGACCAGTACCTTTTTGCATAAATACACGAGCTACAGAACTTTTACGACGACCTGTACCATAATTATATTCTGACATTTTTACCATCCTTTATTTAAATATTGTGAGCTTTAGGTTGTTGAGCTGTATGTGGGTGAGTTTCACCTGCATAAACTTTTAACTTTTTAAACATAGTGCGACCTAGTGGAGTTCTAGGAAGCATCCCTCTAACAGCTTTTTCAATAGCTCTTTCTGGATGAGTTGCGATTAGCTTCTCGAAAGATACTGATTTGATACCGCCAATATAACCAGTATGATGGTAATAAGTTTTTGCTTTTCTTTTGTTACCAGTTACAGCTACTTTTTCAGCATTTACGATAACAACATAATCACCAGTATCCATGTGAGGAGTATATTCTGGTTTGTTTTTTCCTCTTAGGATCATTGCTACTTCAGTAGCTAGACGACCTAAAGTTTTATCTGTAGCATCAATCAAAAGCCATTCTCTTTTGATATTTGATGGTTTTGCAGTAAACGTTTTCATCTTTTTTCCTTTATTTATTGTTGTCAATTACTCAGTTTTTGCAAAAAATTCTTGATTTCACAAGCTAGATTTAGCTTGCTGGACTTTAAGATTTTAAGCAGACTATATGATACATTTTTCGCGCAAAATAATCAAATCATTAAGATGTTTTATTTTGAATAATTTTATCTGCCTGGTTATTTGACCTTCGAATGCAGTTCTCAATTGCTAATCTGTCAAAAAAGTTACCACTTATGAAAAGATTGGGGTGTTTTTGTAACTCTTTGTCTAGATCTTGTAGAAATTGGCTATGATGGCGGTGATAGCACGGTAGGGTGTTATTTTTGATGTGTATATGTAAAATATCTTCTTTAGTTATCTTCAAGAGTTTGGTTACTTTGTCTATTAACTCATTTTCAGAAAAATCATTAAGGCAATGAAAAACAATTGCTCTATAGTCTGGATTATCGACAACATCTCGTGAAACTGCAGAATAAAAGAATTGTTCTTTACCAATTAAGCCGGCTAATTTTTTAATATGTTTTAAACTTGTTTTACTTGAAACAATTCCTACACTTATCAATTTCGACATTGTAGGTCTGTATTGATGTGCTGCTAAGTTTGGTAATATCTTTTCTAATAAAGATTCGGTCACATCCCATGGTGTTGCAAAACAGAGATTTTCACAAGTATATTCGGCAAGGCTTGTGTGTATGTGCCATTTTTGTTGTTTTGTTACACTTATGACGGTCTCTTTTATAACATTTTGGTTATGTTTTTTAAAAAGCTCAGCTAACCCTTTTTTTAGAGTAAAACTTCGCGGTAATGTTGTATCTCTATCATACTTTTTAAATAAATATTCCATTGGGAAGTTTTTACTATTTTGAGATAGTACTGCATCAAAACAGTATTTTAAGGTCTTAGTATAATTACCCTTGCCAAAAACTTTTATAGCATATTCATTGACAGTTTTATCCTGTTTTGTTATTTTGCTATTTTTTAGGAAACTAAATAACAGTGAAAAAGGATTAAGATTTGTAATAATACTTTGGATTTTATTGTTTGGTTGCACAAATAAAAACGGTAATTTTTTTCTTGGCTGAATATTTTGCTCAAGAGAATTATCACACATATAAGCTATGGTATCGGCATAAGAGTTATATATAGTATGTGCGCCCATTTCAAACCAAAAATCATTGTATGAAATTGAGTCAATACAACCACCAACTTTATTAGCTTCAAATATACAATTTTCTATTGTTGCATTAGTTAAGCGTTTGGCTAAAGAGATACCGGAGATTCCTGCACCAATTATGATTGTGTTAAAATATTTTATTTCAGCCATTTGGTAAGAGTATCCATAGTTTGCCGCGATTATTCATGTGACCGGCGTTAAATTCTGCTTGTTTACCATGCCCCCAAAATACGTCACCTCTGATCGCGCCTTTAATAGCTCCGCCAGTATCTTGTGCTATCATTAGTCTATTAAGAGGTTTAGTATCATGGTGATTATCCGCAAAGTAATCTGTCTCTAACCATAAAGGTACACCATATAGGTAGTATTTATTATCAACAGCAAGAGAGTATCCAGGTGTCAGCTCAACTCCCTGTGCGCCTACAGCATTTTTACGATCAATATATCTAAAAAATACAAAAGAGGGATCATAATTTAGGACATCATCTATTTTGTCTTTATTTTTGTCTAACCAAGCTTTGATTGCTTGCATTGACATTTCATCTCTAGTCATATAGCCATTATCAAGTAGGTATCTTCCTATAGGTTTATACTCATGTCCATTTTGACTATCGTATCCAACCAATATATCACCACTATCAGTTTCTATCCTTCCTGAGCCTTGTATTTGCAAGAATGTTCTATCAACTTTTGATTTCACCCAAACTAGTACATCTTTTTTTGTTAGTAGATTACCGTTGGATATTTCTGCACGCGTATAGTAGGGGACAAATTTACCATCCTTATATCTCCCAAAAGAAAAATTATCATCGCCCTTAGGTTGTTTGACTAAGTCGTTGGGAGTTCTATAAATAGGTACAGTATATTGTAGAGTTTTGACTAGACTGCCTTTTATGGTAGGTTCATAGTATCCCGTGAATGTTCCTGTATCCTTATTCTTATATATTACCTGGTATGGAGTGAAATTCTGCTCAAAAAAAGTCTTTGCTTGATCTTTTGTTTCTATTTTAGCAGCTATCACTTTATGGCAAATATTTGTCCAATTAGTATATTCGGGCTTATTTTCATCAACTATTTTTGCACACGATTTTTTAAACGTATCAAAAGATATAAGTTGATCACTCATATCCCAGTTATTAAGATCTTTGAAATCAGCTTTTTTGTAGTCAACTTTATCTGAATATTTCTTTGATAAATAACGTTGAGCAGTTACATTTGAGCAGCTACTTATAAGAATTAAAAGTGCTATAAAGCTTATTTTTTTTAAATTCTTTTTTATTTTTCTAATATTCATATAAAAAAATGCCAATAATTTCTTGAAAATACAAAAATAACCACTATGTATAAAACATCTAACAAATTGTAGTACTAACAGGATCAAAATAAAAGGTTGTTTTATGGGTAAAGAAGAAAAAAATAATATAGAAGATAAGGCTTTAGACAATGAGCAAGAGATGGATCAAGAGTCTACCAGTAAAGCTGTAGAAGAATTATCCGTAGAAGAGCAATTAGAAAGAGCAAGAGATACAATAAAAGAGCTCGAAGAGAGTTGTGATGCATTTAAAGATGAAGCTTTAAGAGCAAAAGCTGAAATGGATAACATTCGTAAAAGAGCAGAAAGAGATATATCTAATGCACGTAAATTTGGCATAGAAAATTTTGCCAAAGAACTATTACCTGTGCTAGATAGTATTGAACAAGCGCTAAAGCATGAGGTTAAGCTTGAAGAAGCTGTTGCTATGAAAGAAGGTATTGAGCTAACGGCAAAAATGCTAGCTGATATACTCAAGAAAAATGGTTTAGAAGAGCTAGATCCAAAGGGCGAAAAATTTGATCCTAATTTACATGAAGCTATGGCAATGATTCCTAATCCAGAGTTTGATGATAATACTATCTTTGATGTATTCCAAAAAGGATATATGTTAAATGGGCGTGTTATTCGAGCTGCGAAAGTCGTTGTAGTTAAAAATTAAAAAAATACTTGAAAAGCTAATAGATATACCCATCTATAAGTCGAGATTGAAAAAAAGTTTAAAAAATAAAATTAAAATAATACAGGAGAATTTTCATGGGAAAAATTATAGGAATAGATTTAGGAACCACTAACTCTTGTCTTGCTATTATGGATGGCAAGACTGCTAAAGTTATAGAAAATGCTGAAGGTCATAGAACTACACCTTCAGTTGTTGCGTATACTGATAGCGGTGAAATATTAGTAGGTCAGGCAGCTAAAAGACAGGCTGTAACTAACCCTGATAACACATTCTTTGCTATCAAGAGACTTATAGGTCGTAAGTATGATGACAAAGCTGTTCAAGATGACATTAAAAAGAAAGTGCCTTATGCAGTAGTCAAAGCAGATAACGGTGATGCTTGGGTTGCTACTAGAGATGGTAAGAAGATGGCTCCACCACAAGTTTCTGCAGAAGTTCTAAGAAAAATGAAGAAAACTGCAGAAGATTATCTAGGTGAACCAGTTACAGAAGCTGTAATTACAGTGCCAGCATACTTCAACGATAGTCAAAGACAGGCTACAAAAGATGCTGGTAAAATAGCTGGTCTTGAAGTGAAAAGAATCATCAACGAGCCTACAGCTGCTGCACTAGCGTATGGTGTAGACTCTAAAAAAGGTGAGCAAACTGTAGCGGTATATGACCTAGGTGGTGGTACATTCGATATTTCAATTATTGAGATTGCTGATGTCGATGGTGATAATCAAATCGAAGTATTATCAACAAATGGTGATACTTTCTTGGGTGGTGAAGACTTTGACGTTGCCTTAATGAACTACTTAATTGATGAGTTTAAAAAAGAGCAAGGTATAGATCTTCATAATGATAAGCTTGCTTTACAAAGAGTTAGAGAAGCTGCTGAAAAAGCTAAGGTGGAATTATCTTCAGCTCAACAAACTGATGTTAACTTACCTTACATCACAGCAGATGCTACTGGACCTAAGCACTTAAATATTAAAGTAACTAGAGCTAAATTTGAGTCTTTAGTTTCTGATCTTGTAATGAGATCTTTAGAGCCTTGTAAAAAAGCTCTTGAAGATGCTGGTTTAAGTAAATCTGATATAACAGAAGTACTACTAGTTGGTGGACAAACTCGTATGCCTCTAGTACAAGAGAGAGTAAAAGAGTTTTTTGGTAAAGAGCCACGTAAAGATGTAAACCCTGATGAGGCAGTTGCTGTTGGTGCTGCTATTCAAGGTGGTGTACTAGCCGGTGATGTAAAAGATGTACTTTTACTTGATGTAACTCCACTTTCTCTAGGTATTGAGACTATGGGTGGCGTTATGACTAAGCTTATTGAGAGAAATACGACTATCCCTACTAAGAAGTCACAAGTTTTCTCTACAGCTGAAGATAATCAGCCTGCGGTGACAATTCATGTACTTCAAGGTGAGCGTGAGATGGCATCTGCAAACAAATCTCTAGGTAGATTTGACTTAGCAGATATTCCACCAGCACCACGTGGCATGCCGCAAATTGAAGTAACTTTTGATATCGATGCTAATGGTATATTAAATGTATCAGCTAAGGATAAAGCTACTGGTAAAGAGCAAAATATCGTAATTAAATCTTCTAGCGGTCTATCTGAAGAAGATATCGAGAAAATGGTACAAGATGCTGAGGCTAATGCTGAAGCAGATAAGAAATTCCATGATCTTGTAACTGTTAGAAATGCTGCTGATAATTTGATTCATAGCTCAAGAAAAGCGGTCCAAGAGTTGGGCGATAAAGTAACAGCAGAAGAAAAAGATAAGATTGAAGAAGCTTGTAAAGAACTTGAGGCGGCAGCTAAAAGTGATGATAAACAAGCAATTGAAGCTAAAACTAAAGCTTTAGAAGAAGCATTTGCTCCTATAGCTCAAAAAGCTTATGCTGAGCAAACTCAAGCAGCTAGCGCTCAAGGTGGAACTAAGGCTGAAGAGTCTAAGAAAGAAGATGATGTCGTTGAAGCTGACTTTGAAGATGTTGAAGAAGACAAAAATAAATAATCTTTTAGTAATCAATAAAGTGTGGTTTATCCACACTTTTCTTTTTGTTATAATTATCTGTCCAAAATTTTTAGGTTAAGTAAAATGCAACAGAAATGCTACTATGAAATTCTAAATATATCAAAAACTGCTTCAGATGTTGAAATTAAAAGGGCTTATAGAAAGCTTGCAATGAAATATCATCCAGATCGCAATCCTGGTGATAAAGAGGCAGAAATTAAATTTAAAGAAATATCTGAAGCTTATGAAATCCTAAGTGATGGTAGTAAAAGAGCTCGATATGATCAGTTCGGCCATGCTGGGGTAAATCAACAGGCAGGTGCTGGAGGGTTTGGTGGTTTTGAAGATATCTTTGATACTTTCTTTGGTGGAGGAACTTCGCGTGGTTCTGCTAGATCTAGAGCATCTCGAGGTAGCGATTTAGAGTACACTTTAGAAATAACTTTAGAAGAAGCTTTCTTTGGTGTTGAAAAAGAGATAACTATACCTCGAATGGAATCTTGTGATAGTTGTGATGGTACAGGTTCTAAATCTAGAACCAAAGCTACTTGCCATGCTTGTCATGGCCAGGGAAATATCCGTAGACAACAAGGTTTCTTCGCTTTTGAACAAACTTGTCCAGTATGTAATGGTACTGGCTATAGTATTGCTGATCCTTGTGATGCTTGTTATGGCAATGGTAAAGTTAAGAAACAAAAGACTCTTAAAGTTAAAATACCAGAAGGTGTTGACAGTGGCGATAGAATCAGGCTTCAAGGTGAAGGCGATTCTGGTTCAAATGGTGCTATGAATGGTGATCTGTATGTTCAAATCATAATTAAAGAGCATAAGATTTTCGAAAGAAGAGATATGAACCTGTATTGTGAAATGCCAATTAGCTTTACTAAAGCTTGTTTAGGTGGTGATATCAAAGTTCCGACACTTGATGGTGAAGTTGTCTTAAAAGTTGTTCCTGAAACTCAAACAGGCAAAGTTTTCCGTCTGCGCGAAAAAGGTATGAAATCTTTGAGAGGGCACAAAAGAGGTGACTTATTATGTAAGGTTGTAGTAGAAACACCGGTAAATTTAAGTGCTGAGCAAAAGGAACTATTAGAAAAATTTGCTGATAGTTTAGGCGAAGATTATCAAAGCAAACATGCTCCAAAAAGTAAAACATGGTTTGATAATGTTAAGGATTACGCTAAGAAATTCTTTGAGTAATATTGAGATTCACAAGTTCTAAAATTTTAGGTCCATATTCTTTGATAGCAAGCTCTTTTATTTTCGACCTTGCTTTTTCGATAATACTAAACTCTTCTGCATTAAAAGAGGATTTTCCTTTTTTCCATAATTCGCATTCATGTTCTAAAGCTTCTATTACATATGCAGTATCTCTTTGAGAAAATGAAATTCCTTCAGGTTTTGCGCTAGTTCTTACATATTGATCAACCGCGCCTAGCAAATTATCTAGCCTAAGTGAGTCATTTTCGTAATCTGCCGCAAGAGCATGGTTTCCATTTTCAGAATTATTCAAGTTAATTATATCACTCCACCTTTGTAGCTCGTTATCAATAGCTTTATATAAATATTCTAGCTCTTTTTTATTTAGCTTGGGGAAAAAATTTTTAACTCTATAATCTGGCATTAATCTTTCACCTTGTACTGCTAAGCTTGAAAAAACTTTTTGAAAAATTTAAATTTCTAATTATACCAAATATTTTATCTCTTAATATTAGGCGCTATAAAAATTTCTCTAGCTAACTCATGCCAACTCTTCTTAATTATTTCCTTATGTTAATCAATAATTCTATCAAGTCGTAATGGATTTAGAGGGGGGTATTTCTTTTTTTTTTAAAAAAAAAATATTCTATGTCTATTTTTTATTTGTTAATATTTATAATCATACAATAGGTAAATATTTTCAATATTCATATTTTACAAAATTTGTAAAATAAGTTGTACATTAAATCAACAGCCTCAGAAAAATAAAAATTAAAATCAGAGCCATTTTTTACTTGTTTTACAGTTATATTATAAGTTAAATTAATTAATAGAAAGATACTTGGGAGAACTTTTCATGTCAGACATGTCAGAAAAAAGAATCAAAGAATTAGAACAACAGATTGAATCGTATAAAGTTTATAAAGATATAGTAGATTCATTAAATATTGATATTTATTGGAAAGATAGCAATGGAAAATTACTAGGTGCTAATAAACATTTTGTTAATACTTTAAAGATAAATGAAAAAGATATCATCGGAAAACCAGAAAGAGAGCTTGTTGTTACTGATAACCCAGAAGAAATTTCAGGTAATGAAACAGTAGCGCAGCATGTAAATACTGATATTTTTCTCCGTGAAAAATATATAGATAAAAACACTAAAAATGGGATTTTCCTTACTCAAAGAAAAATGATTAAAAATGAGAATAACAACGTTGAAAAAATTATCGTTATTTCAATTGATATCAATCAATTCAAAGATACTAATATGGATAATTATTTTATGATTGAAAATTTAGATGTTACATTCCAACAAATAATAAATACTATAGACGCAAATATATATTGGAAAAATACTCAAGGCCAATATATAGGAATGAATCAGTCTAACGCAGAAACATTAAAAATTACTAATATTAAAGATGCTCTTTATAAAAATGAACTTGAACTTCTTGGTAATAAGAATTTATTAGCTAAAAACATATTAATGAATGATTTAAAAGTTATTCATAGTGGTTCTAATATTTCATATGAAGAAAATTATCCAACTAAGAATAATGAGATTGGAATTTATTTATCTAAAAAAGCTTGTTTAAAAGATGAAAAAGGTAATGTTATTGGACTTGTAGGTGTATCAGTCGATATTACTAAGCAAAAACAATTACAAAAACAACTAGAGCAGAAAAATAAAGAACTCAAAGAAAAAGACAAAAAAAGATCTGAGGCAGCAGAAGCTGTATTTGATGTTTTAAGCAAGATTTAGAATTTCTTAAATTATTAGGGCTAGCCTAAATGTTATATTTTTTCGATGTAATTGCTTTTTTATTTAGTTTCGCATTAGTGCTAAATGCCCTGGCGTTTATTCCACAAGCTATAAATATTTATAAAACGAAATCATCCAAGTCTATTTCATTAATAACTTTTGCAATTTTTATATTTATTCAATCAGTAAGTATATTATATGGAATAATTAAAAATGATTGGATTTTAGCTATCGGTTATCTACTTGCTCTTATAACTTGCTCTTCAGTATTAATATTAGCATTAAAGTATAGAAATAAATAAAGAATAACATAATTTCTAATTTTAAAATATTAACAAATGTAATTTAATTTCATTATAAATGCCTTATTATAAGCTTTATTTAAAGTTATATTTGTAATACAATTTCGTAATTTAATATTGCTAGGTATTAAAAATGTATTCCAATATTACTGACCTTATCCAAGCAGTAAATCAAACACAACGAGCTTTTCCTCAAGATAAAACCATCGATCAACTTTTTGAAGAGCAAGTAGCTAAAACCCCAGATAATATAGCTGTAGTTTTTGAGGATAAACAACTAACTTATAAAGAATTAAACCAAAGAAGTAACCAACTTGCTAGATATATCAAAGATAAATATAGATCTATAACTAATCAGCAACTACAACCAGATACCTTAATAGCTTTGTACTTAGATAGAAGCTTAGAGATGATTATATCAATATTAGCAGTACTTAAATCAGGAGCTGCATATGTGCCTATATCACCTGACTTTCCTAGTGATAGAACAAAATATATTTTAGAAGATACTAATGCAACTCTTTTACTATCTCAAACACATTTAATTAATAAGCTTAAAGAAGTAGCTCAAGATATAGAGATTATTGCTACAGATTCACAAGAATTTCAAAACTATGCTAAAGATAATTTAAATACTAATGTACAACCTAATAATCTAGCTTATGTAATTTATACTTCTGGAACTACTGGTAAACCTAAAGGGGTTATGATTGAGCATATTTCTGTTATAAATACAGTTTCAAATATATTTGATATATATGATAGTAATGAAAGTAAAATTAATATTGGTTTTTATGCATCTTATATTTTTGATGTTTCAGTTTCTGAAATATTTTCAACCATTTTATATGGAAACATTTTGCATATTTATAATGAATCAACTAGGTTAGATAGTAATATACTCAGTAATTATTTAATTGATAACAGTATACATTATACTTTTTTACCACCAGTTGTTTTATCAATATTACCAATGGATAAAGTTTATCCATCACTAAAAGGTATAATTGTAGCTGGAGAACCTTGTAATCATAAAACAGCTTTATTTTGGAAAGATAAAGTTAACTTATATAATTATTATGGTCCAACAGAAACAGCTATATATGCCGCTGGCAAACAAATTAATGATAAAAAAGTTAATAATATCGGCAAACCCCTATTCAATACAAAGCTTTATATCTTAGATAATAATTTACTCCCATCACCGATAGGTGTACCAGGAGAGTTGTATATAGGAGGTGCTGGTTTAGCAAGAGGCTATTTAAATTTACCACAATTAACTAAAGAAAGATTTATAGATAATCCTTTTGCCACACCAGATGATATTGCTAAAGGTTATACTCGTTTATACAAAACAGGTGATATCTGTAAATGGTTAGCTAATAGAGAAATTGAATATATAGGTAGAAATGATTTTCAAGTTAAATTAAGAGGCTTTAGGATTGAGCTTGGAGAGATTGAAAATGTAATATCAGCAATTGATAATATTAAACAAAGCTGTGTTTTAGTTAAGGATGAGGTATTAGTAGCTTACTATGTATCAGATATAGAAATAGATGAAACAGCTATTAAAGATCATCTAGCTAAAAAATTACCTGAATATATGATCCCTAGTTTTTATATGAGATTAGAATCATTTCCTCTAACTATTAACGGTAAATTAGATAGAAGAGCTTTGCCTGATTTTGATATTTCTAATATTAAGCAACCATATCTAGCCCCTACTACTGATTTACAACAGCAAATGTGTCAAATATGGCAAGAGGTTCTAAAGATAGATAAAGTAGGTATCACTGATAATTTCTTTAATATTGGCGGTAATTCTATTTTAGCAATTACTACTATCATGAGAATTAATAAAATAACTAATAAATCCTACCAAGTAATAGATTTATTTAAATCACAAACTATTCAACAATTATCTAATTTAGAAGTTAATTCAAATGATATTTCTAACGAAAGTTTAAATTTAACATCGAAAAAATTACATCATTTTGAAAAAGTTATATTTAATCATCAATTATCATCAGGTGATAACTTAATATATAATGAGAGTTTCCTTATTGATTACAAAAAATATATCGATTTAAATAATTTAAAATCAGGAGTTAAATATCTACTAGATAAATATACGTTATTACATAGTAACTATATTTATAATAATGATGGTTGCCTTAAACGAATACTAAATTATGATAATTCCTGCATTTGTGAACAAAAAATAGTAAAAACACAAACTGAATTACATCAAGTTCTCAATGAGATCGAGAGAATTAGTTTTGATTTATATAATGATAAACTAATTAGATTTTATCTAATTGATGTTTTAGATATTAAAAAACAATATTTATTTATTTCTTGTCACCATCTGATACTTGATGCTACATCATTAATCAATATTATTTTACCTGATTTATATTCATATTTATTTTTAAATGAAAAAGATAATAGAAAATCAGGTATAAATGATTTTAATGAGGCATCTTACTATATTAATAAGCATTACAAAAATAATTTTGAAGAAAAGCTTAGCTTCTGGAAAAATAAATTAGAAAGCTTGTCTCCTTTAGATTTGCCAAAAAATAATCAAGAGTTTACTAATAAAGGAAAACAGATTTCATTTAATTGTGATAAAAAGACAAGAACACAATTACTACAAGTGTCTAAAAATCTTAATATTAGTGAATTCTCTATATTGTATACTCTATTTACATTAGTTTTACATAAAATATCAAATCAAAATAAGTTTGCAATTATTACAAATATAGATGAACGTTTATATACTCCTAAACATAAAGATACTATAGGCTGTTTAATAAACAATATGTTTTTAGTATCAGATTTTGCTAATAATAATGATTTGAGTTATTTTATATATCAGGCTGGCAGAGAAATAATATCTAATATTAATAATGCTATTGCTTATGAAAGCTTATTAGATAATTTAGATAGAGACCATATTAGACTATTATCAGATATTCAATTTAATTTTGAAACAGAGGAAACTCATAGTCTTCCATATAACCAAACCCAAATATATTCTCATTCAGGTTATGTTAAGCAGGGATTATATTTTGAGGTAGACTTAAAAAATGATGAGATATTATGTAGAGTTGAATTTAATAATCAGTATGAAAAAGATTTTATATGCACGCTTATTAATGGATATAAAACTTTATTATCTAAATTAGATATTATCTTAAATAAAAAGATTTCAGAAATAAGCATAATAGATGATGATCAATATAAACAAATATTAGCTATTTCAAAGGGTGAATATCGAGGATATCCTCAGACAACAATCCATCAACTTTTTGAAGAGCAAGTAGCTAAAACTCCAGATAATATAGCTTTAGTCTTTGAAGATAAACAACTAACTTATAAAGAATTAAACCAAAGAAGTAACCAACTTGCTAGATATATCAAAGATAAATATAGATCTATAACTAATCAGCAACTACAACAAGATACCTTAATAGCTTTATACTTAGATAGAAGCTTAGAGATGATTATATCAATATTAGCAGTACTCAAAGCAGCAGCTGCATATGTGCCTATATCACCTGACTTTCCTAGTGATAGAACAAAATATATTTTAGAAGATACTAATGCAACTATTTTACTATCTCAAACACATTTAATTAATAAGCTTAAAGAAGTAGCTCAAGATGTAGAGATTATTGCTACAGATTCACAACAGTTTCAAAACTATGCTAAAGATAATTTAAATACTAATGTACAACCTAATAATCTAGCTTATGTAATTTACACTTCTGGAACTACTGGTAAACCTAAAGGTGTAATGATTGAACATTATAGCTTTGTTTCTTTCATTAAACTATTTAGTGAAAAAATAAAAACTAATAATGGATTAAACCTATTAAGTTTGACAAACATTGTTTTTGATATATTTGGTCTTGAGTATGCCCTACCACTGTTAAATGGTTATAAGCTAATTTTATCCTCAGCTGATAAAATTACCGATGAGCAAATTGTACAAAGTAATATAATACAACAAACACCAAAAGTTATTAGTAATTTATGTCAAATACACAAAGGCAAATTTCATGATAAAACTTTATTATTTGGGGGTGAAAAAGCAGCAAATAATGAGGTCAAAGTTTTTTTAGAAGAGTTTAAGTATGTTTACAATGTATATGGACCAGCAGAGACAACTATATGGAGTTCAATAAAAGAAGTTGATTCCAGTACAAAATCTTCTGTAATAGGAACTCCTTTGTTTAATGAAAAACTATATGTCCTAGATAATAATTTATTCCCTTCACCAATAGGTGTACCAGGGGAGTTATATATAGGTGGTGCTGGTTTAGCTAGAGGCTATTTAAATTTACCACAATTAACTAAAGAAAGATTTATCAATAATCCTTTTGCCACACCAGATGATATTGCCAAAGGTTATACACGTTTATACAAAACAGGTGATATCTGTAAATGGTTAGCTAATGGAGAAATTGAATATATAGGTAGAAATGATTTCCAAGTTAAATTAAGAGGCTTTAGGATTGAGCTTGGAGAAATTGAAAATGTAATATCAGCAATTGATAATATTAAACAAAGCTGTGTTTTAGTTAAGGATGAAACACTAGTGGCTTATTATGTAGCTGATAAATCAATAAATGAATCTGTAATTAAAGATCATTTAGCTAAAAAGCTACCTGAATATATGATCCCTAGTTTTTATATGAAATTAGAATCATTCCCTCTAACTATTAATGGTAAATTAGATAGAAAAGCTTTGCCTAAAATTGAATTAACCAAAAAACAATATCTCGCCCCTACTACTGAATTACAACAGCAAATGTGTCAAATATGGCAACAGGTTCTTAAAATAGATAAAGTAGGTATTACTGATAATTTCTTTAATATTGGTGGTAATTCTATTTTATCTATTCAAGCAGCATATAAAATGACACAGTTATTTAATACTGAAATATCTATAGCTGATATATTTAGGTATAAAACAATAGCTAATATATTGAAAAATGTTACAAATGAATTTCAATTAATTAGTTATTTTAATCAAAAGGACGATAATAAAGAAGATTTATTTTTTGTTCACCCTGCTTTTGCTGGATGTGAAGTATACCGCGCTCTGATAGAAAAACTATCGCCTTATTATAATTGCATAGGGGTTGAAAATTATAATTTATATGCAAAAAATAAAATTAATTCACTCTCATTTTTAGCCAAGCTTTACTTAGAAAGATTAGATCTCAATGATAAAAATAAGCAAATTATATTATTAGGATGGTCATTAGGTGGACTAATTGCTTTTGAAATGGCTTATTGGTTAGAAAGACAAGGATTTAATAATATCCAGTTAATATTATTAGACCCACATATACCAAAAGGTAAGAAAGAAAAACACCATGCTCACTTTAACCCAGATAAGGGAGGAAGAAATATTGAAGAATATATATATGAGTTTACAAGTAAGTTAGATAAAAATTATGCACAAAGAGTTTTAGATAGCAAAGATTTCGATATTGTTTTAGGTAAAACTCAACCAACAGGCAAGTTAAAGAATACAAAAATAGCTTTATTCAAAGCAACGAATCAACCCGGATATTTTATTAAAAATAATAATCTAAACTTTTATGCTAACAACTTTAATGTTTTATATTTTAAAGTCGATCACTTATCTTTAATATCAAATATTATAGAAAATTGGCCTAAATATAATTATTCATTCATATCCAAAAGATTTGATTTATTAGAAATGCAGCAAGATAAGTTGATATTTAGACTCTTTAAATTCAAAAAGCTATTACTTTTACACAAGAAAACCACATTATTTGTATGTACAACTGTTATTGCTAGTAGTGCTTATGTATTAGAACTATTTGATTTTGTTATTGAACCAGTAACATTAGTATTATTAGCATATTAAGTAGTTTAGGCTATAGCTTATTCTCAAAAACTTCTAAAGCTTTTAAGAAAGTATCAACATTAGCTTCTTTTTTTGTGGCATTTTCACTTAGATAACGACGATATATTTTTGCGTTAGCTAAACCATTAAATAAGTTTAAGGTGTGCTTAGTTATATTACTAAGCTTTATGTATGGATCATTATCCATTTGAACTTTTATATATTCAGCCATTTTATAAGCAATTTCTAGCACTGAGATATCGGTATTAGGCTGATTATAGAAAATATTATCAAAGTCTTTAAATAACATTGGATTGTGATATGCTTCTCTACCTATCATAACACTATCTACATGGTTTAGGTGTTGATTGGTTTCTTCAATTGTTGTAATACTGCCATTGATACCTAGCTCAAGATTTGGAAAATCTTTTTTGATATTATAAACAACGTCATATTTAAGCTCAGGTATGGTACGATTTTCTTTTGGTGATAGGCCACTAAGCCAACCTTTGCGAGCATGAATACAAAGATAATCTACACCGGCTTGAACTTGCTTATCAACGAAATTATATAGTTGCTCATAACTATCATTATGGTCATAGCCAATAC
Organism: Francisella opportunistica; assembly: GCF_003347135.1. NCBI lineage: Bacteria > Pseudomonadati > Pseudomonadota > Gammaproteobacteria > Thiotrichales > Francisellaceae > Francisella > Francisella opportunistica. Next base: position 535,745 of record NZ_CP022377.1, read on the forward strand.
GACATTTAACAGAAATTGGGATATCTAAGTTATCTTTCATCGCTTTGACACAGTCTGCTACAAGCTCTGGTTCTGCCATTAATGATAAACCGAAATTACCTTTTTTAACTCGTTCACTAGGGCAACCAACATTTATATTAATTTCATCATAGCTAAGCTCTTGGGCAAGCTTGCCACAGCTGATAAAGTCTTTTGGTACACAACCACCTAGCTGTAGTGTCACAGGGTTTTCTTCAGGATTATATTTAAGCAAAAATTCTTTATTACCATGTAAGATCGCATTTAAAGTAATCATTTCGGTATATAACATCGTATGTTTGGTGATCAGACGCATCATGTAGCGATAATGTCTATCAGACCAATCAAGCATTGGCGCTATACATATTTTTCTAGTTGTTATTTTCATCTTAGAAGCTACGAAAATTTAGTTTGTTACAGTTTATAGAGGATCATCATCAAAAGTTAAGCGACGAATGATTTTATCAATTTGAGGACGATATTTTTCAGTATCTTGTGAATACCTACTATAGCGAGGGTTTGAGCGATCATACAACCAGTTTGCTAGGTCCCAGTTGTATGTTGTATCAAAGCAAAGTTTGCCAAACTCAGTTAGGTTAAATTCTGCTTGGGTTTGTAGACACCCGGTCATAAAAACATCAGCATATGTTTGTAAAATAGGATAGTTTTTATTAGGAAATTCAGCATCCTTAAAATCTTTAACATACATCCAAAAATCACCTTTTGGTAAACTTTTGATACCTAGAGGTACGATATCTTTGCGCGGTATTTTTACGCGACAATATGATGCTTCTCGTAAATCTGTTGCTGAGATATCTTTAGCATCAGCTTTATAGTATATGGCATTCATTACATAACCTTTGTTAGGTACTGCAAGCAAGAATGTGGCACGGGATTTTTCACCGCGTGATGCCCATAATCTTTCAAAGCCACTGACTAATATTGGTGCAGCATATGTTGCATCTGGAACCGTTATTTGTCTTGAGTCTTTATTCATAAGACTACCATAACCAATAACATAATTACCTTTGTTTGGATTAACTTCAGGACGACAGTTGATACTATTCTCAGGTGTTTGAGATAGTTTACTTTGCTCAAGTATCCTAAGCTCACTTTGATGAATTGACTCAGCTTTATTAAATCCTGACTTTTTTCCTAGCAAAAAACTTGTTGTTATGACAGCAATTATTACTATTATTATTAATATATTTTTCTTTTTCAAAATTTTAAAATAAACCTATCTGCAAAATTGTTAGAGTTAATATTAGCATTTTTAGATAAAATGAAAACCCTCAATGTTTATTAACTACATTGTTATCAAAATTAATATCAATTTTTATTTGTGCTATAATACTTCTTGATTGAATTTTAAATATAACGATAAATTTGGAGCTTGTTAATGTCTGAGAATAAAGCTTATGACTCATCGAGTATTAAGGTACTTAAAGGTTTAGATGCTGTTAGAAAAAGACCTGGGATGTATATTGGTGATACCGATGATGGTAGTGGCTTACATCATATGGTATTTGAGGTTGTTGATAATGCTATCGATGAAGCCTTAGCTGGTTATTGTGATGATATTAAAGTTATTATAAATAAAGACGGCTCTGTATCTGTATCAGATAATGGTAGAGGTATTCCTACAGATATTCATAAAGAAGAAGGGCGCTCTGCTGCAGAGGTTATTTTGACTGTACTGCATGCTGGTGGTAAATTTGATGATAACTCTTATAAAGTGTCAGGTGGGCTACATGGTGTTGGTGTATCAGTTGTAAATGCTCTATCTGAACAATTAAAGCTAACAATTTATAGAAATGGTATAGAGCATTATCAAGAGTATGTTCACGGTGTACCACAATTTCCATTAAAAGAAGTTGGCTCAACAGATAAAACTGGAACACTAATTACTTTTAAACCAAGTAAAGAAACATTCTCATTTGTAGACTTTGATTATGATATCTTGATGAAGAGAATCCGTGAGTTATCTTTCTTAAACTCCGGGGTCAAAATTGAGCTTATTGATAAAATTAACAATAGATCAGAAATATTTAAATATGATGGTGGTATTGTTGCTTTTGTTAAGTATTTAAACAATAGCAAAAAACCTATTCATGAAAATGTTATAGCGGTAAATGGTATTAAGGATGATATCCAAGTAGAGCTTGCTTTACAGTGGAATGACTCATATAAAGAATCAATATTTTGCTTTACAAACAATATTCCGCAAAGAGATGGTGGTACGCATTTATCTGGTCTTAAAGCAGCTGTCACGCGAACTATGAATAATTACATTGAGTCAGAAGGCTTAAATAAAAAGTTAAAAGTTACTTTGACAGGTGAAGATACGCGCGAAGGCTTAGCTGCGGTATTATCTGTGAAAGTTCCTGATCCAAAGTTTTCATCACAAACTAAAGATAAGTTAGTATCATCTGATGTTAAGTCAGCTGTGGAGTCATTAGTTAATGAAAAATTACAAGAGTTTCTTTTAGAAAATCCTAAAGAAGCTAAAATTATATGTGAGAAAATTTTAGACTCAGCAAAAGCTCGTGAAGCTGCGCGTAAAGCCCGCGATATGACTCGTCGTAAAGGTGCTTTAGATATCGCAGGGTTGCCTGGTAAATTAGCTGACTGTCAAGAAAAAAATCCAGCATTATCTGAAATTTATCTTGTTGAGGGAGACTCTGCTGGAGGATCAGCAAAGCAGGCTCGTGATCGTAAGACGCAAGCAATCTTGCCATTAAAGGGTAAAATTTTGAATGTTGAAAAAGCTCGTTTTGATAAAATGCTTGGCTCTCAGGAGGTTGCTACGCTTATTAAAGCTTTAGGTTGCGGTATTGGTGCTGAAGAATATAACCCTGATAAAACTAGATATCATAAAATTATTCTAATGACAGATGCCGATGTTGATGGGTCGCATATTCGCACTCTACTATTGACATTTTTCTACAGACAAACGCCTGAGTTAGTTGAGAGAGGCTATCTATATATTGCTCAACCCCCTTTATATAAAGTAAAAAAAGGTAAGCAAGAAACGTATTTAAAAGATGAGGATGCTCTAGCAGAATACCTTGGTAATATAGGCTTAGAAGGCGCTTGCATCTATCTAAATAACGGTAATGTTATTTCTGGTCAAGTTTTGGCTAACTATTATGAGCTTTATCAAAAATCACAGAAAGTAATCAAGAAGTATACAAAAACATATCCTGAGAAACTTCTTAGAGTCATGGCATATGGAACTAAGTATGTTGATGAAAGTGCTGATATTTATGAATGGTGGCAAAAAATCGTTGAGAAATGTAATCAAAAAGCTTTGTCTTATGAGCGCTTTAAGCTTATCGAAACAAAAGATGTAGATGAGGATGGTAAAGAAATTATATCGTATGGAGTTAATCACTATATCAATGGTTATGATACTGACTATATTGTTAAGAGTGGTTTTTTTAGCACTAAAGATTATGAAGATCTAGTTACATACGGGGATGTTTTATCAGATATTTCTTTTGAAGGTGCTTATGTAGAAAGAGGCGCTAAAAAAGAATATGTTGATGATTTTGAATCAGCGATTGATTGGCTGCTTAAAGAAGCAAGACGAGGTAATGATGTGCAGCGTTATAAAGGTCTAGGTGAGATGAACCCTGGTCAGCTTTGGGAGACCACTATGGATCCTGATAATAGAGTTCTTTTACAAGTATCAATAAAAGATGCGGTTGAAGCAGATGCTTTATTTACTACTCTTATGGGTGATGAAGTTGAGCCACGCAGAAACTTTATTGAATCTAACGCTTTAAACGTTGTTAATTTAGACGTTTAGTCACATCTAGCCTTCAAAAATTATCTTAATATTGTTTATAAATCTTAACAAAAATTAACTTATCTATAGCATCTAAAAAAATTATAACCCTTTGAGTTAGTTAGTATGAACAAAATTAAGAGAATCAATAATATCAGGTATTAACATAAAGATAGGTTTAGCAGAGATGTTTAAAGGTGGTGTCATAATGGATGCTGTCAATACACAACAAGCTGGGGCAGTGGCTGTGATGGCTCTTAAGAGAGTGCCTGCAGATATCAGAAAGGATGGTGGTATAGCTAGAATGTCTGATCCTAAACTTATTAAAGAGATAATGTTAGCAGTTTCAATACCAGTAATGGCGAAAGCGCGAATTGGCCATTTTGCCGAAGCGCAAATTTTAGAGTCATTAGGGGTTAATTTTATTGATGAGAGTGAGGTTTTAACTCCAGCTGATGAGTTAAATCATATTGATAAAGATAGTTTCAAAGTACCATTTGTTTGTGGTTGTACAAACCTTTGAAAAGAATAGCTGGAGGTTTCTACTGACCTTGGCGAGCCAATGACTGGTATTAATTGTGATTTTGAGAAATTTTCACAAATGAAAAATCACCGGTACTACTTAGATAAGCAAATATTCTTGTAAGTAATTTTCATCCTGAATTAACTCAAGATCCTACTATACATGGGTATTTCCTTGCGATGTAAGTTTATTTTTGGCACTTTTTACAAAAGAAAGTATTCCTTTGAGCTATAACTAAACTTTCGATTTTTGTGTTACATAGGTAGCATTGTTGATCTGTTCTGCCATAGACATTTAGTTGTTGAGTAAAATACCCAGGCTTACCTTCAGTATTTTTATAATCTTTAAGTGTAGTACCACCTTGAATAATAGCTTTTTCTAGTATCTTCTTGATTGAGGTTACAAGCTTATTTGCTTCTTGGGTTGTAATAGTGTTAGAAGCTCTTGATGGTAAGATATTACTATCAAATAGTGCTTCACTGGCATAAATATTACCAACGCCAACGACAATATTATTGTCCATAATGGTTTGTTTGATTTTTCTCGATGTCTGCTTGAGTTTAGAAAGTAGATAATCACTGTTAAAATCGGCTGTTAATGGTTCAACACCATGTGAAACTAAAACTCTATGCTCAAGAGGTGTCTGATTAGTATTTACTAGCCAGTAACCAAATTTGCGTGGATCATTGTATACTAAAGTTAGATTGTCTGATAGTCTTACGATGATATGATCATGTTTTATTTTGCTATAGTTTGCTGAGTCTATAACCCTAATGACTCCAGACATGCCTAAGTGGATGATTAATTGTAAGTCTTTCTTGATAAAGACTATTAGATGCTTACCTCTGCGCTGAATTTGTTTGAATGCTTTATTTTTAATTTTTAGTAACTGATTTTTATCAACAGCATAGCGAAGTTTATCGGTATTAATTTCAATATCAATTATCGTTTTATTGATAATAGTTTTGGTTAAGCCTCTTTTTACTGTTTCTACTTCAGGAAGTTCAGGCATAAATTTAATATTATTATAAAAATTAAAGTGACTATATGATAACATAGTAACTTATCTATAAGTTTACTATTTATGATTTGATACTGGTAGAGAAATGCATTTAAAACAGCTTAAATCTTCAATACATAAAAGACTAAATCAGTGGTACATATATGATTGTAATAAAAATATCGATTTTAAAAACTTTAAAAATGGTTCAATAATTGTTGCTAATGATACCACTATAGTTACAATACTGGCATTGAGAACTTACTTTGAAGATAAGCGCATTACAGTTTTAGGAGCTTTTGATAATAGAGCTAAAGGTCTTGAAAAAAGTATGGATAAAATCGGTATTAAATATATCGATCATATTAGTTTTTGGGATCATCAAAGTGTGTTACTAGTCAATAAAAATTTAACTTCTCAAGTTGAGCAAAGTGAAAATAGATTTATATTATTTATCTGTGGTCCAGAAATGCCATACTTTTCACAACGAAAAAATTTAGATAGACAAATTTATTTTGATATTGCTAAGCTAGAAAATCTTAGATGCTTAAATGATGAGATGGAGGATCTTTCTGTCAAAACATGGGAAGGATATCTAAATCAACTCAAAGCACCTGCAGAGATATGGTTTAGGCAGATGCTTAATGCTAAAAATAATCTAGTATTGACTGATACGACTGGGGTGGCATTAGATGGTTATAAGTTTGCTACTGGTGCAGTATTGATGTCTAAAAAGCTTGAAGAAATTACTCAGCAAGAAGATAATGTAGGCGTTTGCTTACCGACAAGCGGTGGCGGCTATTTGGCAATTTTGGCATTGATGATGAGTGCTAAAGCAATAGTTAATCTAAACTACACAGCTTCTGAGGAAGCATTAAGGCATTCTATTAATAATGCTGGAATCAAAACTATTATTACCTCTAAAGCATTTGTTGAGAAGCTAACACATAAAGGTTTCTATGTTGAAGAAGTTTTTTCAATGTGTAAGATTGTTTATCTTGAGGACATTAAAGCAAAGATTACTAAGTCAGAAGCTATAAAAACATTTTTAGAAATTAAGATTTTGCCTGCTTCATGGTTAGTCAAGAAGTATCTTAAGCCAACTAAGTTAGATGATGTTTCGTTTATAATATTTAGTAGTGGTAGCGAGGGTGTACCTAAGGGTATTGTTATAAAGCATAAAAATCTTTTGGCAAATGTTTACCAAAGTACAAATGTTATTGAGTGTAGAGAGAATGACTCTGTAGCAGGAATATTGCCTATTTTTCATGCGTTTGGACTTACAATCTCGCTAGTATCTTTATTTCAAGGTGGTTACATAGCTTGTCACACGGATCCAACAGATGCAAAGGGTATTGCAAATTTAATTAAAAAGAATAAAAACACAGTACTGTGTGCCACGCCAACATTTTTGCGCATCTACACCAAGAATAAATCAGTTAAGAAAGAAGATTTTGCTACACTTAGACTGATTATTACAGGTGCTGAAAAACTTTCAAGAGAAGTCCGTACAATGTTTGAAGATAAATTTGATAAAATGATTAATGAAGGTTATGGGACTACTGAGCTTTCACCTGTGGCAGCAGTTAATAGACCTACTAAATCTCCAAACAAAATAGGTACTGTTGGACTAACCGTACCAGGAGGACAGTTTAAAATCATCCATCCTGAGTCACACGAAGAGCTACCAGCTGGGGTTGAGGGTATGATTATATATAGAGGAGTTAATAAGATGGATTACTATCTTAATGACCCTAAAAAGACAAACGAGGTGATGATACAAAAGTATGGTTATACATGGTATATAACTGGTGATAAAGGTAAGATTGATGGAGAAGGCTATTTGACAGTTGTTGATAGGTATTCTAGATTTGCTAAAGTTGCTGGTGAGATGGTAAGTTTAGGCTTGCTTGAGCAAAAAGTTTATGATGCTTTAAGAGAGAAAGGTTATGATTCACAAAAGATAGATTTTGAGGTTTTAGCAGTAGCTACTTCAGATACAAAAAGAGGTGAGATAATTAGCTTACTTTATACTCTAGAAGAACTTGAACCATCTGATCTTAAAGAAATTGTAAGGCACTCGGGTATAGAAAATTTATATAAACCAACAAACTATTTTAAGGTTATATCTATACCTAAACTTGGTTCTGGTAAAACTGATTTTTCAAAAGCCAAAAAGTTAACTAATGAATTAGTCAAGGCATAATTTAACATGCATTTTTCAGTATTGCTGCAAGAGTCTATCAATGATTTGAATATTAATCCTCAGGGTATTTATATCGATGCAACCTTTGGTAGAGGAGGACATTCAAAGGCTATTTTAGATAGGCTTACTACAGGACGTTTAATAGCTTTTGATAAAGATCTTGATGCTATCAGCTACGCTAAGCTTAATTTTCAGTTTAGTAATTTTGAGATAGTTCACGCAAGTTTTGCAAGCATTTATCAATATTGTCAGCAAAATAATCTTCTTGGTCAAATTGACGGCATAATTATGGATCTTGGGGTTTCTTCACCACAGTTAGATAATGCTGCTAGAGGCTTTAGCTTTATGCACAATGGTCCACTAGATATGCGCATGGACGTTTCTAAAGGAATTACAGCTAGCCAAGCTTTAGAAGAGTTATCAGTAGATGATCTAAGTTATATATTTAAAGTTTATGGTGAGGAGCGTTTTGCAAGAAAAATTGCACTGCGCATAAAAGATTATATCCAACAAAATGGTAATATTAAAACAACATTAGAACTAGCTGAGCTTATTCGCGTAACTATCGGTAAAAAAGAAAAGAAAAATCCAGCAACACGCTGTTTTCAAGCTTTGAGGATTTATGTTAATAATGAGCTTAAAGATTTAGAAGCGCTGCTAGAAAATATTTTAGCAATTATTAAAGTCGGTGGTAGGATAGCTGCTATATCTTTTCACTCATTAGAAGATAGGATTGTGAAACAAAAATTTAGCACACTTATAAATCCCAAACAAGAGCTTAACAGAATTACAAAGATGTTACCGCAAGATAATAGCCAGATAAAACTAAAATGGATTACAAAAAAAGCCAAAGCTAATGATGATGAGCTTAAACAAAATGTTCGTTCAAGAAGTGCTATCTTAAGGGTGGTCGAGAAGCTATGATGTTAACAAACCGTCAAATAAGGATAAGATTATTTGAGTCACTTAAAAATAGTTTCTTTAAAAGAACTGTTGGTATTTCTTTTGCATTATTATTCGTATTGCTTATTACCGCATTTAGCCTTATAGTTGTGCGTTTTGAGTATAAGTTGCAGCTAAATGAGCAAAAAAATCTAATCCTTGAAGATATTCGTTTAAATGAACAATGGAGTCAGATTGTATTAGAATACAGCTCTTTAGCTACGCCAACTGCTGTAGAAAAGTTTGCTCAAAAAGAAAAAATGATGTTACCAACACGTAAGACTATTGGTTTTTTGAATGAGCAAAAAGAGGAGTTAAGTGATGAGTAGTTATCGACCAAAACTGCGTCATCTTGTTGTAATTATTTTACTGCTGCTAAGTTTTATTGTTTTATTTATAAAGCTTATCTATATGGAAACTGTCCAATATTCTAAGCTTAAGCAAGAAGGCGATAATCGCAGTGATAGAAGTATAAATATAAAGGCATACAGAGGAATAATTCTTGATAGAAATGGTAATCCTTTGGCAATAAGTACACCTGTTGATACAATTTGGGTGGACCCTTTTTATATTAGTGCTGATAGCCCCGAGCTAAATAAAGTCATGGATATTTTAAATTTAACTAAGAAAACCAGAGAAAAAATAAGAAAGCAAGTTAAGGTTAGAGAGGGAAGAAGTGGCTTTGTTTACATTGAAAGAAAGGTGCAACCATATTTATCGCAAAAGGTTAAAGACCTTGATATTACGGGAATCCATGTAATACGAGAGTTTAAACGCTATTATCCAATGGCGGAGGTAGCAGCGCATATTGTAGGTTTTACTAATGTTGATGGTAAGGGACAAGAGGGCTTAGAGCTTGAGTTTAATAAGTTTTTAAGCGGGCAAGATGGCTATTTTGAATACAAAAAAGATCTGCATGGTGGTGTGGCTTCTAAGGTTGAAGATAAATATGTCGAACCTAAGAATGGTCATAACCTGCAGATAAGTATTGACTCTAGGTTGCAATATATCGCATATAAATATCTTAAAGAAGGGGTGATTAGAACTAACTCCGAAGCAGGTTCTGTGATAGTTGAGGATGTTCATACTGGCGAGATATTAGCAATGGCAAATTATCCTTCATATAACCCTAACAGTATGGCGGATGCTTACCCTGATAGGAGAAGAAATAGAGCCATTACTGATGTCTATGAGTTAGGATCGGTAATGAAAACTTTTGCAGCAGCAACAGTTCTAACCTATGGTGATAATGTAAATCCAGAAGAGCCAGTAATTGATACTCATCCAGGATTCTATCGTATCGGTAAAAATACTGTCAGAGATGAACGAGATTATGGTGATATTGATTTAAGACATATCTTAATGAAATCTAGTAACGTTGGTATCTCGAAGATGATTTTAGGTTTGACAGAGCCAAGCATATTAGAGTCTTCATTAAGAAATTTTGGTTTTGGTAGTAAGGCTGGGATAAAACTACCTGGTGAAAGAGATGGTTATGTTCCAACTAAAGATAAATGGGGTGATTTCCAACTAGCGACACTATCTTTTGGTTATGGTATGAACGCTACTGACTTACAGCTAATAGCTGGTGTCTCTGCAATTGCTAATAATGGCCAGTATATTAAACCAACTATTCTAAAAAGAAGAGCTGGAGAAGAGATTGAAACAAGACCTATCATATCTGAAAAGAATTCAAAAGAAATGATAAGTATGATGCAGTCTGTTGTTGAAGACCTTGGTGGAACTGGTTCTAAAGCACAAATTCCACTTTATCATGTTGCCGGCAAAACAGGTACAGCTAGAATGCTTTCTGGGGGTAGTTATGGAGCTAAATATTTAGCAAGTTTCGTTGGTATTGTTCCGGCAACTGATCCTAAACTAGCTATAGTTGTGACAATCAAAGATCCTAAAGGCGACCAGTATGGTGGTGGTTCTGTAGCTGCGCCAATTTTTGCAGATGTTGCATTAAATAGCTTGCAAATATTAGGTGTCAAGCCAGATAAGATTGCCAACTAAACTGTTTGTTTTTTTATTGTTATAGTATATAATTATCTATTGGTAAACTGTTCCTTTGTGCGGTTTGCTCGGTGTTAATTTAATCAAGACAAATGGAGTAAATTTATGTTAACAACTCAAGACAAACAAAAAATAATTAAAGAAAATCAATTAGCAGAGGGTGATACTGGGTCACCAGAAGTGCAAGTAGCTCTTTTAACTGCTAGAATTAATGATTTACAAGGTCATTTTGAGACTCACAAAAAAGACAATCATTCAAGAAGAGGACTTTTAAGATTAGTAAGTCAACGCCGTAAGTTGTTAGACTATTTACATGATAAAGATGTTGAAAGATACCGTAGTCTAATCAAGAAATTAAATATACGTAGATAATAAATTTCATCTTAATCGTTCTTACGTCATTAAATTCAAAAAATAAGGTTAAACTGTGAAAATATATAGAGAAGTCTTTGAACTAGGTAACAAAGAAATAGTTCTTGAAACAGGTGGTATGGCACGTCAAGCAGATGGGTCAGTGACTGTAAGTTGTGGGAATAATATTGTATTAGTAACTACAGTGGTTAAAAAATCAGTAGCTGATGGTGCTGATTTTTTTCCTTTATCGGTACATTATTTAGAGAAAACTTACGCTGCTGGCAAAATACCTGGCGGTTTCTTAAGAAGAGAAGGTAGACCTTCCGAAGAACAGATTCTTATTTCTAGGTTAATAGATAGATCTATAAGACCATCATTCCCAGATGGATTTTTTAATGAGATTCAAATCGTTGCCACAGTTTTATCTTATGATGGTGCCTTTTCACCTGATATGTTAGCTTTGATAGGTGCTTCGGCCTCTTTAGCAATATCTGGAGCACCTTACGATGATGTTATTGCTGGTGTAAGGGTAGGTTATACAAATGGTAAATACATTCTTAACCCAAATAAGCAGGATTTGAAAGATTCAGACTTGGATCTAGTCGTGTCTGGAACTGATGATGCTATTTTGATGGTTGAGTCTGAGGCTAATAGTCTGCCAGAGTCTGTTATGCTTGGTGGAATTTTATATGCTCACAAGCATCTAAAAACTATTATTAACTCTATTAGTAGACTTGCCAAAGTAGCATCTAAGCCTCGTATGGAATACTCTATATATCAAATTAACAAGTTTCTTAAATCACAAATTAAGTCACAATTTTTTGGTGAAATTAAGAACGCTTATACTATAGCATCAAAGCAAGAAAGAAATCTAAAACTTAACGCAATTAGAAAGAATGTTCTAGAGTATATTTTCTCTAGTGATGTTGATGGTAATGAATATAGTGACAAAGAAATTCTAGAGACTTTCCATGATATTGAAAAAGACCTTGTGAGATCAGATATCCTTGAAGGTAAGCCAAGAATAGATGGTAGATGTACTGAGACTATTCGACCTATTAATGTCAAAATAGGTGTTTTACCCGGCGTACATGGCTCTGCTTTGTTTACGCGTGGTGAAACACAAGCTTTAGTTGTAACCACTCTAGGTAGTGATAGAGATGCACAGCTTGTAGAATCTTTGGATGGTATAGAGAAATGTCGTTATATGTTGCATTATAACTTTCCGCCATATTCTGTAGGAGAATGTGGTATGGTTGGTATGGCTCCAAAGCGTCGTGAGATTGGTCATGCTAACTTAGCTAAGCGTGCAACTCAGGCAGTATTTCCTAACGAAGAAGCATACCCTTATGTTGTTAGGGTTGTCTCTGAAATTTTAGAGTCAAATGGTTCAAGCTCTATGGCGACGGTATGTGGTTCTTCTTTATCAATGATGGATGCTGGTGTGCCAATTGCTGAGCCAGTAGCAGGTATTGCTATGGGACTTATCAAAGATGGCGCTAAATACGCAGTATTATCAGATATTTTAGGTGATGAAGATCACCTAGGTGATATGGATTTTAAGGTTGCTGGTACTAGATATGGTGTTACAGCATTACAGATGGATATCAAGATTAAAGGTATCTCGAGAGAAATTCTTGAGCAAGCACTAGAGCAGGCAAGGGTTGGTAGATTACACATTCTAGGAATCATGAATGAGATAATAAAAGAACATAAAGAAGCTGTATCTGATGTTGCTCCACAAATTCATGTGATGAACATTAATCCTGCTAAGATTAAAGATGTTGTTGGCCGTGGTGGTTCTACTGTAAAAGGTATAATCGAAAAGACTGGTGCACAAATCGATACTAGTGACTCAGGTGAAGTTAAGATATTTGCTAAAGACAAAAAATCTATGGATATGGCTATAGCAATGATAGAAGAAATCGTCGCAGAAGTTGAGGAAGGACAAATTTATAAAGGCAAAATAGTTAAGCTTTTAGATTCTGGAGCTTTTGTAAACTTGCTTGGTAATCAAGATGGTTACTTACCTTTCTCTGAAATTGAACAGGCTGGTATGAAAACTAACTCTCTAATCGAAGGTCAAGGTCTAGAAGTCTTGGTACAGAATATTGATAGAGGGGGTAGAGTTAAACTTTCTCTTGTAATGAGGTAATTTTATGAGTGCAGAAGTTCAAAGTGTTGAGCCAATAAACTTTACAGAGGCTGCTTCTTTGAAAGTCAAAGAGTTGATTGAAGAAGAAGGCGACAATTCTCTTAACCTTAGAGTATATATCACAGGTGGAGGTTGTTCTGGATTTCAATATGCTTTTGCTTTTGATAATGAAGTAAAAGAAGATGATATGGTTATTACTAAGAATGGTGTTCGCCTTGTTGTTGATTCGATGAGCTTTCAGTATCTAGTTGGTGCTGATGTTGATTATAAGGACGATATTGAAGGGGCGTATTTTGTAATTAGAAATCCAAATGCCAAAACTACTTGTGGTTGTGGTTCATCTTTTTCTGTATAATACTGGTAAGTGTATTTAAATATTTGTAAATAAAAATCTTATGAAAATTGCTAACTTTGAAGTAGGGAATGGTAAGCCATTTTTCTTAATGTCTGGCCCTTGTGTTATTGAATCTGAGCAAATGGCAATGGATACTGCCGGATACCTTACTGAAGTAACTAAGGATCTTGGTATAAACTTTGTTTATAAATCATCTTTTGACAAAGCTAATCGTTCATCTATAAATAGTTTTAGAGGATTAGGTGTAGATAAAGGTCTTGAAATTTTAGCAAAGGTCAAAAAAACTTATAATATACCTATTGTTACAGATGTTCATGAAGATACACCATTTGCTGAGGTTGCTGAAGTTATTGATGTATTACAAACGCCAGCCTTTTTATGCCGTCAAACAAATTTTATCGTTGAGGTTTGTAAGCAAGGAAAACCAGTAAATATCAAAAAAGGTCAGTTTCTGGCACCTTGGGATATGCAGCATGTAGTAACAAAAGCTAAATCTACTGGTAACGAGCAGATTATGGTTTGTGAAAGAGGTGTCAGCTTTGGTTATAATAATCTAGTATCAGATATGCGTTCACTTGAGATTATGAAAGCTACAGGGTGTCCTGTAGTATTTGATGCTACGCATTCAGTGCAATTACCAGGAGGTCAAGGTAGCTCTTCTGGTGGTCAAAGAGAATTTGTACCAGTTTTATCAAAAGCAGCTATGGCAGTTGGTATAGATGGACTCTTCATGGAGACACATCCAAAACCTGATGAAGCTAAAAGTGATGGCCCTAATTCGTTCCCAATGTATAAAATAAAAGAGTTTCTAAGTTTACTAAAAGAGCTTGATCATTTAGTAAAAAGTCAACCAAAGTTAGAACTATAGGGTATAAATAATGGCTGGTAAAGGCGATGCTTTTATAATAGGTATAGTTGGTGGCTCAGGCTCTGGTAAAACATTAATTTCAAATGCTATCATTAAAAAATTAAAATCAAAACATTTAAACAAGATTGCGTTAATTTCTGAGGATAGATATTATAAAAACTGGGGTGAAATGGTTGGCTTTGAAGAGGCTTGCAAAATCAACTATGATCATCCAGATGCTTTTGATCATAAATTGCTAAGAAAAGATTTAAATAATCTAGTCCAAGGAAATGATATCTATATTCCTCATTATGATTATACTACTCACTCAAGGATTGAAGAAAAAGCAGAGAAAATTGCTGGTGGTGTAAGTGTGATTATACTTGAAGGGATTATGCTGTTTAATGATCGTAAATTATTAAAAATGATGGATTTTAAGGTATACATGGATACGCCTGCTGATTTATGTTTTATCAGACGTTTGATGCGTGATCAAAATGAAAGAGGCAGGAGTGTTGAGAGTGTTATAAACCAGTATCTAGAAACAGTGCGACCAATGCATATCAAGTTTATTGAACCATCAAAGAGAAAAGCAGATATTATAATTCCTGACGGTGCGCAAAATAAAACCGTGATTGATATAATATATAATAAAGTAAGACAATTATTGAAAAAAAATGGAGTGAAAAATGGCTAGAGTAACAGTAGAAGATTGCTTAGATAAAGTAGAAACAAGGTTTGATTTAGTAGTTTTAGCTTCTATGCGAGCAAATAAGATACTAAAAAATGGCTACTCTGAATCTATAGACAATGAGAAAAAAGAAAAAGCCACAGTTGTAGCTTTAAGAGAAATAGCTGAATCAGAAATTACCCCAGAGCAAATACTAAGAAATGAGATAGAAGGATAATTTTATCAAACTTCTAACAAATATCTTGACTTGTATCAAAAGCTCTATATAATAAGTTGCTATCGGGTGCTTAGCTCAGCTGGGAGAGCATCGCCCTTACAAGGCGAGGGTCGGGGGTTCGAACCCCTCAGCACCCACCACGATATGATAAAGCGGCTTTTTGTCGCTTTTTTTATTTCTAAATTTTAATTTTGGTTGTTTTTTGTACTAAATAATAGCTGCTTAAGATGCGGTAGAATTTCTTTAGAAGCCTAGCTAAAGAGATTATATGAAAAAAGTTTTGTTAAGCTCATTATTTTTATCATTAGGCGTTTGCTCGGTATCCTATGCAGATACTGCTAAGAATGCTTCAATATGCCCAATTGAATTGAAATATAAAACTATTGGCATGAAAGATATGTCTTTTAAATAGGCACAATATAAAGATCATATTTGTGCCGCAAAAATCCCAATCTCAAGATATACGCTATGATGTTTTTGCTAATATTGGCGGAGCATATGATGGTAAAGCTATCAATCTGAAATAATTAAAAGCCAATATGAACTTTTGTGATTAAGTTGTATTTGTGATTTGAATTAAATACAATTGTCGTAATATTTTTTTGTTGAATTATTTATGGGAAGATCTAGACGTGATAATAAGCCAAAAGAGGGAGTCTTTGAGGCAGAAATTATAGCATTAAGTCATGATGGTAGAGGTATCGCAAAAATTGATGGTAAAACTACTTTTATACCTTTTACATTACCTGGAGAGATAGTCAAATTTGAATACACCTTTACAAAAGCAAAATTTGATGAGGCAAAAGTAGTCGAGTATATAAAAAAATCTCCTAGCAGAGTTGCGCCACCATGTGGTTATTTTGAAATTTGTGGTGGTTGTAGCTTACAGCATATGTCTACAGCAGCACAACTTGAGCATAAGCAACAAACTTTACTTAATCAATTAAAATACATTGGTAACGGTGTTGAGCCACAAAGTATTTTACAACCGCTACGCACAGATAATACCGAGGGTTACCGGAATAAGGCACGTCTTGGTGTACGCTATGTTACAAAAAAAGGCAAAGTACTCGTAGGTTTTAGAGAACGCAATGGTAGATTTTTAGCTGAGGTAGATAATTGTATAGTATTAAACCCAGCGGTGGGCGAAAAAATAGCAATAATAGCTACTTTTATAAAAACACTTTCAATATATCAGCATATTGCACAGTTAGAAATAGCAATAGATGATACGCGCCCAGCAATTATTGTGCGTCATTTAGAACCGTTTGCAAATGAGGATCTTGATAAGCTAAGATTATTTGCCCAAGATAATGATTACTGGGTGTATTTACAATCAAAAGGACCTAATACTATTTTTAGATTATATCCTCAAAAAGATGTAGTTCCAGTCAAGTTAAGTTATCAACCTATTGATGGGATTAATATTGGTTTTGAGCCAAATGATTTTACCCAGGTAAATAATGATATTAATAGAAAAATGATCAAAAGAGCTATAGAACTTCTTGATATAGCAAAGCAAGATTCTATTATCGATTTATTTTGTGGCTTAGGGAATTTCACACTACCAATTTCTCAATATGCTAAAGCTGTAATTGGAGTTGAGGGTGATACTATGATGGTTCAAAGAGCTAAAGAAACTGCAGCTAATAATAACATCACAAATGCTAAGTTTTATGCAGCAAATCTTTTTGAGAGCTTTGAGGATAAAGAGTGGTTTAATAATTTTGAATACAACAAAATGCTTTTAGATCCGCCTCGGGCAGGTGCACAACAAGTTTGTAGCAATATTGAAAAATTTAATGTTGAGCGCATAGTGTATGTTTCATGTGATACTGCTACTTTAGCACGTGATGCTGGCATTTTGGTAAATGAGAAGGGTTATAGATTAGTTAGCGCAGGTGTTATGGATATGTTCCCTCATACAATGCATGTAGAGTCAATAGCTGTTTTTGAGAAGGTATAGCTATGTACATAGGTTTAGATATCGGGGGTAGTAATATCTCTGCTGGTATTTTTGATGAGAAAAAAAATCTAATTAAAACTGCAAAAGTCAAATCAAAGGGTAAGAGTGAGTCTGATATAATTTTGGGTCAGATTTTTAAAGTGATTAATAAATTACTTGATGATTCAACTAAAGATAAGATAAAAGCTATAGGTATTGGTATAGCTGGGTTTGTCGACTCAAAAAATGGTATTTTAAATTTCAGTGCTAATATCAATCTTAATGGTATAAATATCGCTCAAGAAGTCAGCCAAAAGTTTGCAGATGTACCAGTATTTCTTGAGAATGATGTTAATGTTGGCGTTATTGGTGAGTGGAAATACGGTGTTGGCCAGGGTCATGAGAATATTGTTGGTATATTTGCCGGTACTGGTATCGGTGGTGGTCTTGTGATAAATAACCAGTTTTTGTATGGGGTCACAGGTGGTGCTGGTGCTGTTGGTCATGTAACTATTAATAGCCAAGGCACTTATTGCCAGAGCTGTGGTTCACAGGGGTGTTTAGAAACTTATGCTGGTAAAGTTGGGATTGAAAACAGACTTATGAATCTACATAAAAAAGGTATAAAAAGTATTTTAATAGATTTTGTCTTAGAGAATAAAGGTAAGCTCAAAGGCTCTCATCTCAAAAAAGCATTAGCAGCTAAAGATAAAGTTGCAGAAGATATAATAACTAATGCAATGTCTCAGTTAGGGATTGCTGTAGCAAATTATATAAATCTTTTAAATCCATCAATGGTTTTATTTGGTGGTGGGGTTATCGAAGCAGTTGGACAGCAGTACTTAGATACTATCTATCAGTCATGCTCAAAATATGCTTTTAAAACAATGTTAGATGCATGTCAGCTAAAGATTGCAACTTTAGGTGATAATTCAGGTGTGTATGGTGCTATGGATATAGCAGTCAATCGATTAGAGGGAAATTGGTAATGTTTATAGGTGTTGATATTGGTGGCTCAAATATGGTTGCAGGCTTATTTGATGAAAATAAAAAACTAATTACAACTGCAAAAGTTAAATCAAAAGCTAAAGAAGAAACTGAAGTAGTTGTTGGGCAATTATTTAAAGTTATCGATAAGCTAATAACAGAAATACCAACCGATAAAAAGCTACAAGGTATTGGTATAGGAGTTGCTGGCCTTATAGATAAGAAAACATCAGTTGTGCGTAGAAGTGTCAATATCAATCTTAACGGTGTTAATTTAAAGCAGCTTATCCAAGATAAATATGTTGTTAAATCTGTGATAGATAACGATGTAAATGTTGGAATTTTAGGTGAAGCTAAGTATGGTGCAGGTGTTGGCTGTGATGATATAATTGGTGCTTTTGTAGGTACTGGTATTGGTGGTGGCTTGGTACTAAATGGCAAGTTGTATACAGGAAACAGTGGTTTGGCAGCAGAGCTAGGTCATACTATCATCAAACAAGGTGGAGCATATTGTCCAGGTTGTGGCTCACAAGGATGTTTGGAAGCTTATGCTGGTAAAGTTGGTATAGAGAAGAAAATAGAGAATTTAGCTAAGAAAAAAGTTCATAGCACTTTAATTGATCTGGTGATTGAGAATAGCGGTAAACTAAAAAGTAGTCATATCAAAAAAGCATTAGATGAGCATGATGAAATTGCCATGGATATACTTAACGAAGCTATGGAGTATTTAGGTACAGGGCTAGGAAGCGCTTTAAATATGATAAACCCATCAATGGTTATATTAGGTGGGGGTGTTATGGAAGCTATCGGTGAAAAATATCTTAGTCAGGTTAAAAAAGCAGCAATCAAAAATTCATTTGCTGATATTTATGCAGAATGTGACTTTAAACTAGCTAAGCTAGGAGACCAGGCAGGAATCTACGGAGCTATGGAGCTTGTGGCAAGTTAATCTAGTTAGGAATATGCTTATATGATTATTCAAGTTATTAATGATTTTTTTTCACAACTAGCAAACTATTTCAAGGGATTTAAAAATATAAAGCTTTCGAGTATTTTTAATGATTGGAATATTTTTGAAATACTATGGCTGGTGATTTCTGTAGCTAGCCTAGGTATTATAAGTATTTTAACGACAGAGGATTATTTAGTTGTTACTACCATAGCTACAGTTACGGGCATGCTAAATATTTTACTAGTAGCTAAAGGTAAGATTCTTAATTATCTTTTTGCATTTATTAATAATCTTACTTATGCCTATGTTTGTTATAGTCAAGGTATTTATGGGCAGTTTTTACTTTTTGCTTTTTTCTTTTTCCCTATGCAGTTTTATGGTTTATATAATTGGACAAAACCACAAAATACTAGTGAGAATAATAATATCATTACAAAAACTTTGTCAGCAAAACAAAGAGCCTATCTTGTCATAGCTATAATCATCGCAGCGTATATTTATGGGGCTTTTATCTTGAAGGGTTATTTTAACCAGCAGGTTGGTTTGGTTGCGGACTCTTTGACTGGCATAGTATCGGTTGTGGCTATTATTTTAATGGTCAAAGCATATATTGAACAATGGGTTTTATGGATTATTATAAATACTCTTTCGACAATTATTTGGTTACAACAATATTTCTCTGGTACAGGTGAAGGTATAGCATTTTTAGCTATGTGGCTTATTTATCTATTAAATGCTCTATATGGCTATATAAACTGGATAAAATTAAAAAAACATTGATTAAAATTTCTTTGCGAAACTTTCCTATAACTAGCTTAACTTAATTAATAGCTTTCTATATAATTTGCAGTATTGATTATATCTTTCTTTGGAGGTTAGAGCGATGACCGTTAGACAGACTTTATTTCTTATTATTACACCAATAATCGCAATGTGCGTATTATCATTTGGCAATGGCTTTTTTACAACTTATTCATCTATTGAGCTAGATAATCTTGGTCGCTCTAGTTTAATGATTGGTATAATTTCTGCAGCATATTTCTTTGGTATGACAGCAGGATCTTATTTTTCACAGTTTACTATAATTAGAGTAGGTTATATAAGAGCTTTTGTACTGTTTGCATCTCTTATGGCTATCAGTACACTAATAGTTGGTGTAAATAAAAGTGTCGCTGTTTGGGTATTATTTAGGTTTGTTTGTGGTTACTCATTAGCAGCTTTATTTATCATTATCGAAAGCTGGTGTATATTATCATCAGATAAGAGAAATAGAGGTTTGATTTTTTCAATATATCTGTTTGTATACTATGGTACACAAGCATTATCACAGTTGATGATAAATGTTCACTTTAGTGAGGGGATATTAGCTTATTGTTTTATATCTTCTTTGTGTAGTGTTGCGATAGTATTGATGGCTTTTACAAAAACAGTTGCACCCGTGCCAAACTCCGAAGAAATATGCTCCCCTGCTAAAATCATCAAAAAAGTTCCTCTAGCAATGGCAGCTAGTGTGATTGGTGGCTCATTGTTAGGTTCTATTTATACTTTGCTGCCTATCTTTCTTGTAAGAGTTGGAAGTGATCATGACATGATATCAGTATTAATGATGACTACAATTCTAGGAGGGATGTTATTACAAGTGCCTATAGGTAAATTATCAGATCTTACTGATAGGCGTAAAGTGATATTTCTAGCAGGGGCAGGTATTTTTATTACCTCAATGTTTATATTTGCTTTTCATACATCGTATTTTATATTTGCTGTAATTATGTTTATTTTCGGTGGTTGTGCTTTTGTGATATATCCATTATCTATATCTCATGCAAGTGATTTTCTTGATGAAAATGAGATTTTAGGAGCAATTGGTGTTTTAACAATTGCATATGGTTTAGGTTCGGTAATCAGCCCTGTGGTAATATCTAGCGTGATGTCTATTTTTGGACCATTTGGCTTTTTTATAATTACAGCATTGCTAAGTATTAGTTTATGCTTGTACTCAGTATATAGAATATCAGCACGAAAATCTGCTACAGATACAGCTACATTTACAATAGTAACTCCTGAAAGTCTTAACTTCACTGAGGCACAGGAAATCATCTCAGAGAAATCATCTGAAGAATAATTGTAGTTGCTTGCAATCATAAATGCTAATGCTCATTCTCACTAGCCATTTTTTGCTACGAAAAGTGAGAATGAGAATAGAGCACACATGTTCGAATTAAAAGTACAATACTAGAACAAAAGTAGATGATAATGAAATTATAATAAGAAATTGGATAACTATGAGGTTAAAAAATAACATAAAAATAGAACAGGTTATTGATAAGGAAGCTATAAGCTATTTAGTTAAAGATCTTTTAATACCACTACAGATTGAATTTTATTTAAAGAAAGCTATTTTATCGGTTTATGAGATAGGTGAACCTAATATAAGTTTAGATATAGCAAAAGATGCTTTATATGTAGATATAAAATCAATTCAATCTAATTTCGCAAGTAAGGGTTATTATGAAGATACCTTATGTAAATTATTAAGTACAACAAGGAAAGAAATTAAGCTGTTTTTTGATAATAAGCTTCCAAAGGAATCAAGCTTAAATATCAGACAGAAATTAGAGTCTTTTAAGATAAGGAGTTAAGAAGATGATAGATTCCGATGAGTTATTAGCTATTGGTGCTGCTTTGGTTCAGACTGTTAGATCCCAGATTAAATACTCATATAATATGAACGACAAAGGTCAGTTATTTGATGGGCTAAAAGATACAAGAATGTATACAGATTTAGATTTAAAATTCGATATACAGAGGAATGACCGGACATTAACAACTTATATAAAAAAGGCTCAAAAAGCTATAGAGTTACGAGCTGGCTTATGTGGCGAACTAGTAAAGGTTGCTTTATATGTAGCAGATATGATAAAAGTTGATATCGAGGAAACAATATATACTAGTACTATTTGCTTAAATACATCTAAATACATAAATCATGGTTTTTTAATATTACACCAGTCAGAGGAGCTACACAGAAAAAGTGATAACTATGAAATATGTGCCAAAATTGATGAAATTAAAAATATAGATTCTTTAAATAATGCTATTTTGGTAGATCCATGGATATATTGTGCCCATAAATTAGAGGATTTAGATAATTTATTAGAAACTGCAAAGAACTATAACGTTTCAGGTTACTATATCAATACAAAAAGTATTGAATTTAATTATTTTGGATATAAATCATCTATTTCATCCTTATCTAAGGATGATAGTCATACAAATAAATACTATAATATTCTAAATAATTTTTACACATACTATAAAGAACAAAAACAAAAATTACTAAATAAAGGAGATTCATTTGCTAGAGGTCGCAGATATAGCAGTGTACGAAGAAGTCTAGAATATAATATTCAACAGCAACAGCAACAGCAACAGCAACTAACTAGTTTAAGAGATTTTTTTACAAGTTTAAAAAACCAATCATCTTATTGGTACGGTCATTTTGGACATAGGGATAATAAAGGATTTTATATAAGTAATGTTATTACTTATTTAAATACTTGCATTAACAATTATTATTATCCTAGTGAGGCTAAGCTAATAGATTTATTTGAATGTATTCTCAGAATATTGCCAATTGTAAGGTCGTCTAATACTGCACCAAGAAACCTATCTATAAATACTATCGATATGACAAAGTCAGCTAAAGGACTTTTTAATCTAGCAGTCACACCGCAGGAAAAATATGCATTTGAAGAAATACCGAAACTTGACTTAAAATGGGTAAGAAATGCTCGTAATTTTAATGATAGGGGTAAATATAATATTCTTTTAACTAAAATAGCCGAGTTTACTGCCCCATATGATATAAATAAAATATTGCCTAATTTTTATACAGATAAAGGTGGATACTATGAACTAGTTAAGAAGGCAACGCCAACATAAAACACCTTCTTATTCTCACCTTTTACGAGCATCGAGAATTATATTCTCACTTTTTCAGAACAAAAAAAGTAAAAATGAGAATGAGCATTGGCATTTATGATTGCGAGCAATAACAAATAATCTTCAAATAAGTATATTAAATTGCAAAGCATACATAGCTAGCTTATAATTGATAAAGTTTTAAAAAATTGATAAAAGACTTAATTTATCTAAAGGAGTTTGTAATTATGTCATCACAAATAAAACAAGTTTTTGCTAGACAGATATTAGATTCGCGTGGTAATCCTACAGTTGAAGTAGATGTGGTTTTGGAAAGTGGTGCTTTTGGTCGTGCTGCTGTACCTTCAGGAGCTTCTACAGGTATTAGAGAAGCTCTAGAGTTAAGAGATGGTAATAAAGCTCTTTTTCTAGGTAAGAGTGTATATAAAGCTGTTGAGAATGTTAATACTAAAATAGCTCAAGCAGTTAAAGGTTTAGACGCATTAGACCAAAGATTGATTGATAAAACTATAATTGAACTAGATGGTTCTGAGAATAAGAAAAACTTAGGTGCAAATGCAATTTTAGGTGTTTCACTGGCTACTGCTAGAGCTGCAGCATCACAACTTAGAAAACCTTTTTATCGTTATCTAATGGATGTCAAAGAATATCTAATGCCAGTACCGATGATGAATGTCATTAATGGCGGTTCACATGCTGATAATAATGTTGATATGCAAGAGTTTATGATAGTTCCAGCTGGTTTTGATACATTCTCTGAGGCTCTAAGATGTGGCACAGAGGTTTTCCATACACTTAAAAAAGTACTAATTGCTGATGGTTATAGAGTAGCTGGTGTTGGTGATGAGGGTGGTTACGCTCCTGATCTACCATCAAACGAAGCAGCTATAGAAGCAATATTAAAAGCAGTTAAAGAAGCAGGTTACGAGCCTGGTAAGCATGTATTTATAGCACTAGATCCAGCAAGTAGTGAGTTCTATAAAGACGGCAAGTATGAGCTTAAGTCAGAGAATAAGTCCTTAACAAGTCAAGAAATGATCGATTACTATGCAGCATGGGTTGAAAAGTATCCGATCGTATCTATTGAGGATGGTTTAGCAGAAGAGGATTGGAAAGGTTGGAAACTGTTAACTGAAAAACTTGGTAATAAGGTGCAACTAGTTGGTGATGATTTATTTGTGACTAACCCAAGTATTCTTGCTAAGGGTATCGAAAAAGGTATTGCAAACTCAATTTTGATTAAGCTAAATCAAATTGGTACTTTGACAGAGACTTTTGAAGCTATGGCAATGGCTGGCCAAGCAGGATACACATGTGTAGTGTCACATCGTTCCGGTGAAACTTCTGACACTATTATCGCAGATTTAGCTGTAGCAACATGTTCTGGACAAATCAAAACAGGATCATTATCTAGATCTGATCGTGTAGCTAAGTATAACCAGTTACTTAGAATAGAAGAAGAATTAGGTGAAAATGCAATTTACCCTGGTATAAAAGCATTTGTATTTAATTCAGATGAAAATGCTGAAGATGATGTTCAAGAAATCATTGTAGAAGATAGTGAAACTGAGAAAGTTGTAGTTCAAGTAGAAGAATAATTGTTTCATGGATATCAAGGCTAATTCTTTTTTTTACATTTTTATCTCTGTAGTCTTGTTACTAATAGCTATACTGCAATATGATCTTTGGTTTAGTAATACAGGCCTTATCAAATATCAAGCGCTAAAAAAAGCTGTAGCTAGTCAACTAAAAGAAGTTAAGCATAAATCTCAAACTAATGCACAATTATATTCTGAGGTAGTCTCATTACGTCAAAATAGTGAGGTACTTGAAAGCTTAGCTCGTGAGAATATGGGACTAATCAAGCAAGGAGAAGTTTTTTACAGTGTCAAATAAATATGTAATTATTCCAGCTGCTGGAGTAGGTACTAGAATGCAGTTAGATATTCCTAAACAATACTATAAACTTAGTAATGGCAAGACTATTCTTGATAATACTCTAGCAAAGTTTGTTGAGAATTCTTTGTTTGATAAAATCTTCATCGCAATTAATACTGATGATAATTTTTGGAGTGATTCGTTATATTATAATCATAATAAAATAGTAGTTTGTAGTGGCGGTGAGACTAGATTTGATAGTGTTTATAATGCACTTAAGACTATCGATGAGCGTAATAGTGATGATTGGGTTTTTGTGCATGATGCTGCTAGACCTTGTATTGATTTTGATAGCATTATCAATTTATATCAGCAGACTAAAATATCGCATTCTCAGGCGGGAATCTTAGCAGTAAGAGCATTTGAGACAGTCAAGCAAGTTGCTACAAAGAGTATAATTGTCAAAACGCTTGATCGTAATAATATTTGGCTGGCTCAAACACCACAATTATCAAGGCTTGGACAGTTAGAGAAAGCTTTTGATTTTTGCTACTCAAATAACCTTGTTGATAAAGTAACTGACGAAGCTTCAGCTTTAGAAATATTTGGTATAAATCCAATAGTTGTTGAATGTTCAAAGAAAAATATCAAGATTACAACTAAAGATGATTTAGAGTATGCTAATTGGCACTTAAGCTAAGAATTTACTTTAAAAGTAAACCTATTACATAGCCAAATATAATTACTAAGCCCATTATAAATAAGATAGAGTCTAATACTACGCGCCTATAGTCTTTGCATCGAATATTTTTATAAATTATTATTACAGGTAAGACATATAGTAAAAAAGCCACCGTAGGTGCAACTAATATACCTATAATATTAAGTATTTTGAAATTACATATTGTACATATCCATAAAACTATAAATATTAGTCCAACACAAATTTTATTTATTATTGAATCAGAAACTTCGATTTTATAGATATTCCTAAAGAAATATTTAAATAGATATTTCAAAGCCTCTTTTGAACCTATATAACAGCCTATAAATGAGCTAATAATAGCTGTAAAAACTATCATTGGGGCTAAAATATTCAATAAAGTACCAGAATGTTGTTCTTGTATCAGCGTTACTATTGATAGATTATTTGCATTAGCTCTATCAAGGTCTGGTATCGTAGTGCTAAGTAAGCAAGATGTCACAAACAGTAATACAAAGATAAAAAGGATTAGCGCATTAATCTTAAGTATCTTATAGACTTTATATTTTTCTTGTGAGCGCTCAATTTTTACATAGTTACGATAAAAAATTACTAGACTAGAAATAACAGGCGAATGATTCATCGATAATATCAAAATTGGTAATACCATTAATACACCTGTGATGTAGCCAAGAGTATCAAAATGACTATCAGTTATAAACTCAAAGTTCCAATAAGGTATTATATATATCGATAGCGTTACTACTAGTATAATTAAAAATATAACTATAAGTTGCATAAATTTTAGGATTATATTGATACCTAAAGAAACTATTATCAATAAAACAGCTAGAATGCTAAAGCTAAACCATATATGCGTAGATAAATTAGTTTTTGCAATATTGTAGTTTAAAAGAAAATTACTTAGTTCACTATTTAAACCAATAGAGTACATCGGCATATTTAGAAATATTGCAAAGAAATATAGCACTACACAAGTTAAACCAAAGAACTTACCAAGGTTATGGGTAAATACATCTGTAATACCGCCATTATCCGTGCAAAGTACGATATTTGACATATTTTTATGTGAGTAATATGTCAAAGGTAAAGCAAAAATAAGTACTGTTATCAGAGCCCAGAGGCCGCTATCTCCAGCTTGAACAGGCAGATAAAGTAATCCTGCACCTATTGCTGTACCAAACAATGTAAATACCCATTGAATATCAATTTTTGTAGTATTGGGATAATTTAGTTTTTTCATCCTAGCTACTCCAATCAAGTATTACTTTACCACATTTACCACTTTTCATTATTTCAAAGCCTTTGTGATACTCATCAATATTAAGTCTATGGGTTATAATTGGATTCATATCCATACCAGCCTGAAGCATACTCGACATTAAGTACCAAGTTTCAAACATTTCTCTACCATAGATACCCTTGAGAGTTAGACCTTTAAACAATATTGCTCCCCAATCAACAGCAACATCGCCTGCAGCTATACCTAATAAAGATAACTTGCCACCATGATTCATGACATCAAGCATCATCGAAATAGCAGAATTAATACCAGACATTTCCAGACCAACATCAAATCCCTCTGTCATGCCTATATCAGACATTACTTTACGCATTTCTTTGACTAAGTCTTGTTGATTCTTAAATGGCGCAACATTTAAAGCTACAGTTGCACCAAAATCTTTGGCCATTTGTAAGCGATATTGATTAATATCTGTGATAACTATTCTACGCGCACCACAGAATCTTGCTATCTTAACAGCCATAAGGCCAATAGGTCCAGCTCCGGTTATCAATATATCTTCACCAGTTAGATTAAAAGATAGAGCTGTATGAATAGCATTACCAAGAGGATCAAAAATACTAGCAATTTCATCACTAATCGCGTCTGGCACTTTAAATACATTCACCGCTGGCATAGCTAAATATTCAGCAAAAGCTCCTTGGATGTTTACGCCAATACCAATAGTTTTTCTACAAAGATGACGTTTACCAGCTCTACAATTACGACACTGACCACATACGATGTGTCCTTCACCTGATACCCTATCACCGATAGCTATACCGGTGACACCATTACCTATAGCGACAACTTCACCAACAAACTCATGTCCTGTAATCATTGGTACAGGAATAGTTTGTTGTGACCATGTATCCCAGTTGTAAATATGCAGATCTGTACCGCAGATTGCAGTTTTTTTGATTTTAATAAGAACATCATTATGACCATATTCAGGTATTGGTGCATCGTTAATCATCCATATGCCTGGTTGTTTTTTTAATTTAGCTAATGCTTTCATTATTTTTAGATTCCTGTGATGAATATTATTGAATAATACCTAATTCTTTGGCAGCTTTTGTAAAGCCAATAACCGCCTTATCAATTTGCTCAAATGTATGAGCAGCTGACATCTGTGTTCTAATCCTTGCTTTACCCTTAGGTACAACAGGGTATGAGAAGGCAATTACATATATTCCATAGTCTAAAAGTTTTTCAGCAAATTCAGCGGCTTTTTTCTCATCATAGATCATTACAGGGATAATAGGGTGTTCACCTGGGATTAAATCAAATCCAGCAGCTGTCATTTTTGATCTAAACCTTTGTTGATTGGCTTGTAATTGCTCTCTTAGTTCATTCGAGCTTTTAGTAATTTCTAAAGCTTTAATTGAAGTCTTAGCAATTATTGGTGCAAGTGAATTTGAGAAAAGATATGGTCTAGAAAGGTTTTTAAGTAGTTCAACTACTTCTTTTTTAGCACAAACGTAGCCACCAGAAGCGCCACCTAAACCTTTACCTAAAGTACCTGTCAAAATGTCTACTCTACCTATTACATCACAGTGCTCTATTGAGCCTTTTCCATGCTTACCAACAAAACCAGCAGCATGAGAATCATCAACCATGACAATAGCGTTATATTTGTCAGCTAAATCGCAGATTGACTTAAGATCAGCAATAATACCATCCATAGAAAATACACCATCTGTAGCAATCATCTTGAATCTTGCTCCAGCTTTATCAGCTTCGATTAGTTTTGCTTCAAGATCTTGCATATCATTATTGTTGTATCTAAATCTCATTGCTTTGCAAAGCCTAACACCATCAATAATACTCGCATGGTTAAGAGAGTCACTGATAATAGCATCCTCTTTTGTAAGTAGTGTTTCAAAAAGACCGGTATTCGCATCAAAACATGAGGGGTATAAAATTGTATCTTCAAACTCAAAAAAATTACTTAATTCTCTTTCTAGTTGTTTATGGACGCTGTTAGTACCACAAATAAACCTTACTGAGGCCATACCATAACCACATTCTTCAATATGCTCTTTAGCATAAGCGACTATTTCATGGTTGTTTGCAAAACCAAGATAGTTATTAGCACAGAAATTAATTAAAGTTTCACCATTTTCTAGAATAATTATAGGCTCTTGAGGCGTTGCTATAATTCTTTCACTCTTATAAGTACCAGCTTGTTTGATTTCTTGTATTTTAGTATTTACATCTGCATAGAAACTTTTATTCATGTTTGAGCTCCTTTAAATATTTAAATTTTAAATTATTAACTTGACCAAATATAGATATTATCTAATATAGTTAGTTTTTGAAACTATTTGATATCAAATCTACAAAAAGAATAATTCATTTAAAATTATTCTTAGTTAGCTCTTAAATATAACTAATATTTATAATTATAAATAGGTTTATTTATTGGTTATTAATTTTTACTAAGGCTTGTTATTTTTTGATAATTTATTAATAATTTATATGTGATATATTGATTCACAAATATGTAAAACAAATTTTCTTAAAGAAAAATTAAGTTTTATTTATATTTATCATAATATTGAAGCATATTAGTATTTTTCTTTTGCGTTGCTTTTAATTATGGTCATATAATCAAAGTGTAAGCATTGTGCTTACATTTATTAATAAGTTGTAATAAGGAGAAATACTTATGAACAAAACAAAATTAGTCTCGGTAGTATGTGCATTAATGGGTTTAGGATCATATACAATGCTAGAAGCAGCACCTGTGAATGATACTAAAACATATGATTTTAAAGCACCATTTAAGGACTATAACAACAAAATAGTCCTAAGTATCAATAATGTACCATCAGCAAAAGTAGTTGAATTTACTAGTAACTTTAAGCCAAAAACTGGTTGGGGAAGCTGTTTTGGTACTCGGGCAGATCTTGTTAATTTTGAAACAACACAACTAAGTAATGGAGAATATCTAACAAAAATATCTCTTAAAGATGGTGAGAGTTCGTTAGATTTAACTCAAACATGTGACATTATGGGTACTGACTCTGGTAATGCGATAGTATTGCCAGGTGTGGTTGTTCCTATTGTTAGTGGCTTAAAAGTTGATGGTAAAGAGCTAGAAATTGAAAGACCATGTGCAGATAATGTCTGTGAAGATCCAACCCCAGGTTATACTAATGCTGCATATTATGCACAGTGGGCAGTTTGGGGACGTAAGTACAATCCATATGATTTCAAATATGATAAATTAAATACGATAATTTATGCATTTATAGGTTTTGATAAAAACACTGGTAATATTAAAACTCTAGATGCCTCAGCTGACTCATGGGGACTATCAGCAGCAGCAAGAGCAGCTAAAAAATATCCTTATTTGAAATCATTCTTGTCATTTGGTGGTTGGACTAATAATGGTGTAACAACTGCACCAATGTTTGAACAGTTAGCTTCAAACCAGCAAAGCATGGAAAATTTTGCTAAGCAATCTGTAGAGTTAATGCGTAAGCTTGGCTTTAATGGTATTGATATAGACTGGGAGTGGTGGTCAGATTATGGTGATAATGTTGCTCCTGCTAAAAAAATGTTAGCTTTCTATAAGGTTCTGCGTGCTGAGTTAGACAAAGCTAGTAAAGCAGATGGTAAAAAATACTATCTTGCAATAGCTGTTAATGGTGCGAGAAGTCGTATCGAAGCAATGGAAAATCCTAGTAATCCTAATAGTGTGGCAGATTTCTGGAAGCAAACTGGCGAGCTTATGGATGAAATTAACGTCATGAACTATGACTATCAAGGTGGATGGGGTACTGGTGCACCAGCTTGGTTCCAAGCATCAGCAGCATTCCCGAATATTAACTTCTCTCCAGAGATTGCTAAATCAATCGGTAAAGAAGGTGGTTGGTCAGTACAAGGCTCAGTAGATGCTTATATCAAAGCTGGTGTTCCAGCTAATAAGCTAATAGTTGGCTTGCCATTATATGCTAGATCAATGACTGTAGCTAATGGTACTGATGGAGGTTTATTACAGACTATTACAGCCCCTGGATTTGGAGACTATGAGGCAGGAGTATTTGATTATAAATGTCTAATTAATCCTGTAAATAATCCAGTAAATGGTTGTGGTACAGCAAAACCTCTAACTGGTTTATCTGATCTAGTATATTATGATATCAGTTCAAATGTCGATATCTTTAATAAGTATGGTAAAACAGCAATGCAACCATGGGCATATAGTCCATCAACGAAGACTTTTGTAACTTTTGATGATGTCTGGTCTGTAAGTGAGAAAACT
The DNA here is from genome assembly GCF_003347135.1 of Francisella opportunistica. Classification (NCBI taxonomy): domain Bacteria; kingdom Pseudomonadati; phylum Pseudomonadota; class Gammaproteobacteria; order Thiotrichales; family Francisellaceae; genus Francisella; species Francisella opportunistica. The sequence goes on from NZ_CP022377.1 coordinate 566,842, forward strand.
AAGTATGCTAAGAGTAAAAATCTTGGGGGTACAATGTTCTGGCAAGCAGATGGTGACTCAACAGATGCTAACAAATCACTAATTAATGCTGTAGCTAAGGTTTATGCCTCTGATACTATTAATGTTTCTGTTAGCGATGTTACAGAAAATTCTGCTACTATATCTTGGAATAAACCAGAATTAGATGGTTCTATCAAGTATAGAGTATTACTTAATGGTGAAACTATAGCAGAAAATATCACTAGTCAAAGCTATGTGCTTACAAACTTAGAGAAAGGTACTAGATATACTATAGAAGTCATTGCTAGTACATCAAATGTTTCTAGAGAAGATAGTTTAACTTTTGAAACTATTGGAGCAGATGATCAAAATAATGATCAAAATAATGATCAAAATAATGATCAAAATAATGATCAAAATAATGATCAAAATAATGATCAAAATAATGATCAAAATAATGATCAAAATAATGATCAAAATAATGATGCTGGAACTACTGGTAACTGGAATGCTGAAACAGTCTACAATAAAGGTGATAAAGTTATTGTCAATGGTGTGGCTTATGAGGCTCAATGGTGGACACAAGGTGAAAACCCTACACAGTCAGGGCAGTGGGGAGTATGGCGTGTAACTAGTGGTCAAAACAATGACCAAGGTAACAATGACCAAGGTAACAATGACCAAGGTAACAATGACCAAGGTAACAATGACCAAGATGGCAATAATTCTTCAACAGTGAGCACATGGAACCCTCAAACTGTATATACTAAGGGTGATGAAGTGACTTATAACGGTCAAAAATATGTAGCTCAGTGGTGGACACAAGGTAATAACCCAGCTGATGGTGGCGCATGGAAGAAGCCTTTTGTTTCAGGTGAAGCGTGGAGTCAAGGTCAGGCTTACACTGGCGGACAAGTAGTTACATACCAAGGTGCTAAGTACAAAGCTAAGTGGTGGACTCAGGGAGATATCCCTTCACAAAGTGATGTTTGGGAAAAACAATAAATTCTCTTAATTGTGGGATTCACAGACAGCCTTTCATATATTAATTATCCATGTTCGACAACTGTTTTTGTATGATAAATTTTCTTATCTGAAAATAATTTAATTTCTAAATCATGTTTTTCACCATTTTTTCCATTACTGATATCTTGACGACAGTCTATTCTAACAATATCCCAATCGTGAGCGTTGCCAATGAATATTTTATTCTTACCAGAATGTTTGATTTTAACACCACCATAGTCAATGACATCACAGTTTGTTAATGCCGATCCAGAAACTTCGACATTGTAATAGTTCTGGTTTTTTATATCTTTAGGTAATTCTCCTTTCTCGCTAAAGTTTACATCTTTGATATGAGGAGATGTTATATTGATATATAGCTCTTCTTGTGGCTTATTATAACCTTTGATATAAGCACAAGAAGTAAGTGTTGAAAATATAGGTAGAATTAGCAGTAATTTTTTCATTTTTAGATTCTAATAATTGGTTATTTTTTGATTATTTTAATGCAAAAAATAAGAGTTAATCAACATCTATATTTTATTTTGGAGAAGAAAATTAGTTAAATATGTTTAAATTTTAGGAGTTAAAGCTGGTTTTCTTTTATGATGGCTACGATTATGCCAGAAATTTATTCTTTCTAGAGCTTTTGCTGAGACTTGCTTACCATCTAGGAAATCATCAATTTCTTGATAAGTTACGCCCATTTCTTCTTCATCAGTTTGTCCTTGCCATAGCCCAGCAGATGGAGCTTTATCAAGTATATTTTTAGGAACATCTAAGTATTTACCTAATTCAAAAACTTGAGATTTTTTGAGATTAACTAGTGGAAGAATATCAGCAGCTCCATCACCAAACTTTGTAAAATATCCCATATACCATTCACAAGCATTATCAGTACCAATAACCACTCTATTATATTGTTGAGCATAAGTATATAAGTACATCATTCTCAATCGGGCTTGAGCATTACCTTTAATCACAAGTTGCCTATCATTTTGGGTATTTGTAAAGCTCTGTGTTGACTGCAGAAAAGTTTCATATGTGGGTTGGATAGCAATAGTATGATGCTCAATGTTAAGTTTTTCAGCAAGTTCTAGAGCATCTTGCATATCTTGGTGTTGATTGTTTTTTGATGGTAGCATTAAAGCTGTAGTTGGTAATCCAGTTCTGGCAGCTAGAGAAGCTGCAACTGCTGAATCTATACCGCCGCTAAGGCCAATGACAAATCCTTCAGCAGGATAATTTATACAAGCATCTTTTAGCCAATCAACTAACTTTTGTGAATATTCTTTAGTACTAAAATCTTTAATCATTTTCATTTTTGAACCTTATCAATAAAGCTATTATGAGATTAAATCAATCTTATGGGCTGATTTTATCACAATCATATAGCTTATTTAGAATAATTTTATTAGCGCTTTTACTAGTAAAGAGGGTTAATCCTAAAATTATTTATCAAAAGCTGGGTTATCATAGTGAGGATCAACATAGTTATCAACATTATAACCACTACCAAGAGCTTGGTATAAATTAACCACACTAATCAAAGATTTCAGTTTAGCTTGATTAACTTGTATTTGTTGGTACAGTACATTTAAGGTAATGCCTGTATATTGAGCTTTACTTATAGCTCCTGAACTATACTGTTTAAAGAATATCTTCTCTTGTCTTTGTGTTGATTCTAAAGATATAGTTTGTTTTTTTAGGTTCTTTGCATTAGCAGCTCTTTCAGAAAGGCTATCATCAACATCTTGGAAGGCTTGTTGTAGGGTATTAATATAATCATAATATGCTTGGTAAAACTGTGCCTTAGCCTTGTCACTATCAGCTAAAATGCTTAGATTAAATACTGGTACAGCAGCAACAGCTTCAGCAGCCCATGCCCAAGCATTCATCGTAGCAAGCTCTCCAAGTGCAAGTGTGGCATTTCCAAAGGTTCCAGTAAGGTCAATACTTGGGAAAAATTGTGATCTAGCTAAACCAATATTAGCATTTGCTGTTTCTAGTTTATATTCAGCAATAGCAATATCTGGTCGGTTCTCTAAAACTTGAGAAGGCATATTTACTGGGACTTTAATATTAGCATTAATTTCATTCAGAGTTCTGCTTGTGATAATTTTACCAGGGTTTCTTCCCATCAAGATTTTAATGGTGTTTTGGAAATGAACTATGTCATTTTTGATCATAGCTATTTTACCTTTTTGCGCTTCAAGTTGCTGACGAATAACTTCTTCAAGCATTGGTGATGTTGCCCCAAGTTTATGCTGATTTTGAGCATAATACATCAGTAGCTGCATTTGTTTGACCATTTGGATTTGCAGCTTTAATTGTTCTTTTGCTGTAATTAGTGAGAAATATGCAGCACTAACTTGGCTTATGATTGATAGTCTTGTGGTATCTTTAAGATTAGTTTGCATTTTTTTACTAAGGCGTGAAATCTCACCTAGTTTAAACTGCCTAGCAATGTTGATTGTATAGCTAGGTATAATCCCAACCAAGGATCCCGCGGCAGTTTGAGTTGGGACATTATTTAATTGAGGAATATTTGAGCTAGAATTTATATCAAAAGCTTGAGCTACAAAACCGCCACCACCAACGCTTGCAGTAGGTAACCAGCCATAGTTAGCTTTATTTATCTCAGCATTAGCTTGCAAGATATTACCAATAGAAACTTGTAGTTTATTATTATCTTTTAATGCTGTAGTTATTAGATTATTTAATACCGGATCATTAAACTCTCTCCACCAAGCAACTTTTGTAAGATCCCAGTTTTTGGTGACTTCAATATTTTTATCTTGGTTATTCCATAAAGCTGGAGCTTTGACTTTAGGTCTTTCATACTCAGGACTAAAGAAGCTACAGCTAGATGTTACCAACATTGTAGTTATTAACGCTAAAGGGAGTATTTTATTTCGTATCATTGTTGTGACCTATAATGTATCTACTTTTACTGTTGCACTTGCTCCGACTCTGAGTGGGTATTTAGGATTATTGTTTAGGATTATTTTCACTGGGAAGCGTTGGGTTACTTTTACCCAGTTTCCGGTAGCATTTTCCGGCGGTAGTAATGAAAAAACTGATCCAGTAGCATAACTGATACTATCAACTTTCCCAGTGTAAGTATGACTATACATATCTAGCTCAATTTTAACTTGTTGTCCTGGTTTGATTCTATCAAGATCTGTCTCTTTAAAGTTAGCATCTATCCACCATTTTTTATTATCAATAAAACCAAACAATGCTTGTCCTGGAGATACTAATTGTCCTTTATAAAGCTTTAGATTTGATACATAACCATCATCAGGGGCTGTCAATGTAGTATAACCTAGATTTAGGTTAGCATTATCATAACTTAACTTAGCTGCGCCAATTTGTGCTTTAGCTATTTCAACTTGTAATAAAGCTTGTTTAAGTGATGAATAGGCCTCATCTTTTGCTTTTTGGGCTTGAACTTTTTGATTTATGTATTTTTGCGCATCTTGTAGAGAACCAGCATCATCCTTATAAAGTTTGATGTATCTATCTGCCATAGTTGTAGCAGTAGCTAAAGATGACTGAGCTTTAGTAAGATTCGATTTAGTTACATTTACCTGCTCTTGTGCTATCGCTAATTGCCCCTTGGCTTGGATAACTTTTGAATTTGCTTGAGCTACTTGTAGTTGGTAATCTTTAGGCTCAATCTGTACGAGTTTATCACCTTTATGTACAAACTGGTTATTTTGAATATAGACTTTTTCTATATAGCCACCAACCTTAGGTGAAATACTAATTACATCAGCATTAACATAAGCGTTATCAGTACTAGGAAAAATTTTGTTATATTTATAATAACTATAAATCCCTATTGCTGTTATTGTGATAATACTACAGCCAATAATGATTTTCTTAGGCGAAAATCTTGATCCTTTTTTTACTTCTTCTAGTTGTTGAGGTTGTTGTATTTTTTCTTCTGACATTTTAATTACCTTATAAAATTTAATGCATCGCTGCAACATGAGCATCTTTAGGTGGTTCTTTTAATAAAAATGGTACTATGGCCAAGATTAGGCTAAGTATGCCAACTACATAAAAAGAGTTAATATAGCTTAATAGGCTACTTTGGTGTAACACTTGTTGTTTTGCAATAGCAATTGCAGCCAAATCAGGCGTTGGCAAACTATAACTCCAACTTTGAAAGTTGTTATTTAGTGATGATATATTTTGTGATAATTCCAAGTAAGTAATCTGTTGATTTCTTGAGATAAATGTTGCTACAAAAGCAGTACCAACGGAGCTACCAAAGTTTCTAAAGAAGTTAAATGATCCAGACATATCACCCATATCTTCATCAGCCATACCAACTACTAGTACGCTCATAAATGGAACAAAAAACATCATCATCCCTAATCCCTGAATAGCCGTTGTAAGTATGATATCAAATTCGCTAGCAGTAGGAGAGAAGCTTGCCTGCATTAAACAAGATGCACCAAAAGTAATCATCCCAAGGCTAATAGTTTTTCTTACGCCTAGTTTTTTTACTAAAATAGATTGTGTTAGCACCGCACCAATAATAGCAGCAACACCTCTAGGAGCAGTTATATATCCTGCTAGATCAACAGGATAGCCATATACTTGCTGCAACATTGTTGGTAAATAAGCCATAGCAGCGGAAAACAATAGCACAAACATAAAACATAAAAAGCAAGCTAGTACAAAATTAAAATTTCTAAATATTTTAAATTTAACTACTGAAGAATAAACTAAACCTCTCCAAATAAAGAATCCAAGTGAAATTAATGATATTGCTAAAAGTATTATCATTTTAATCGATGAGAACCAGCCATTAGTATTACCGTTATCGATGAAAAGCTCTAAACAACCAACACCAATAGCCATAAAGCCAAAACTTATATAATCAATTTTTATTTTTTTTATGTGTGTTGCTTCCATCATAAAAGAAATAATTATAAATGCTACAATACAAAGAGGCACATTGACATAAAAAATCCATTCCCAAGACATATTCTCACAAATAGCACCACCAAGTACTGGCCCAATAATTGGCCCCATAACGATGACCATACTATAGATAGTCATCATCTTATTATATTCTTCATTTTTGAAACTAGTAGATATGTATGTCTGTGCTACGGATGGTAAAAAAGCTCCTCCCATACCCTGAAAAGCCCTAAAAACAATCATCTCAGCTAAAGATGTTGAAAGGCCACACATTATTGATGAAATACCAAAAATTACTGATGAAACGAGAGCAACTCTTTTTATACCATATTTCTCAATAATCAATCCCGAGAGTAGTATAAAGATTGCCGCGGTGACAATATATACTGTAGTTATATCAGCAATAGTTTCAACATTAGCACCGATAGCACCCATAATTTGTGGTATTGCAACAGCTACAATTGTCAAATCAACAATCTCAGCAAGTGCCAGTAAGCTTATTGCTAATGCTACGATTGTTCTTTTTTGGCTCCAAAAGCCAATGGTGGGTGTGTTACTAGCTTGCATAAATTTAAACTTTTTATGGTTAAAATATCATTAAAATAATACATTATTAGTATATTAAATAAGAAAATTACTTTAAGAGTTTATTTTTGCGTAAAATTATTACACAATTTTAGCCATGTATTATAGCATTATATGGACAATAAATAGTGAAAAGTGGACAAAAAATCACTGAAGAAGAGATTGCATATCTTAGTGATCGACTTGATGGACCAGCAATAATTGCGATCAAAGGTGGAAATGCACCTAATAGTGAAAATAAAATAAATAACCAAGAGTCAGATTGGCATCATCATCGTCGTGGTAAAATATTTTGTATCGAATCAGGTCTTGTCCATGTGAGCACTCCTAATGGATCATGGGTACTGCCATCAAATAGGGCTGGGTGGATCCCACCAAATACATCACATAAAATCCGTATAAGTGGCATTGTAGAAGGTTGGGTTATTTTCATACTCCCAAATATGTGTCAAGATTTACCCAAGAGCTCAAGGGTCATACCAATGAGTGAAGTGTTAAGAGCACTTGCTCTAAGAGCAACAGAATGGGACAAGCAGCATAGCCTAACATTAGAGCAAGAGCATATCGCCAAGATTATTTGTAATGAGATTAGGCTTGCTCCCGAAGAAGCGCTACATTTGCCGATGCCAAAAACTGATAGAGTTACTAAAGTTGCTAATGCAATTATTGATAATCCTTCGATAAACAAAAGTTTAGAAGAGTGGGCATCATTTGCAGCTATGTCGCCACGGACATTGCGAAGGGCTTTTTTATCTGAAACAGGACTTGGCTTTTCTCGTTGGCGCCAACAGGCACAACTTGCGCGTGGTTTAGATATGTTAGCAAAAGATATTTCGGTTACGGAAGTTTCAGATTCGTTAGGATATGCGTCACCGAGTAATTTTATAGCAATGTTTCGTAAAGCATTTGGTAAGACACCAAAGCAGTATTTTTCTAGTGAAAGGGCACTTCTAAAGAATATCTAAAGGAATTGTTTTTTTAGTTTTTTAATGTCTATTTTACCGGTATTATTTTTTGGTAAACTTTCTACAAATATGCACGATTTAGGAACTTTATAACTTGCTAATTTATCTTTGCAATATTTGATAATATCATTTTCAGTTGCATTAGAGCCTTTTTCTAATGAAATAAAAGCTATAGCTCTTTCACCAGATGTTTTTGACTTAACTCCGCTGACAGCAACCTCTTTTACATAATCTAGTTTAAGGATACATATCTCAATCTCTCTTGGATAAACATTAAAACCAGAGACAATAATCATATTTTTAATTCTATCGGATATAGTTAGGCGGCCTTTTTTGTCTATATAGCCGATATCACCAGTTTTTAGCCAACCATCTGCAGTGAAGTGAAGTTCATTATTTTCTTTATCATTCCAGAAACCTTGACATTTCTGTGGACCTTTAAGCCAGATTTCACCTTCTTTGAAGCATTCATTTATCTCTTGATGAGTGTGAATATCGCGAATACTAAGCTGTGTACTTGGAATAGGGTAGCCACAAGTACCAAAATAATCATCCTCAGACTCATTGAACTTATTTAGGGCAATTGCAGGAGACATTTCAGTCATTCCATATCCTTCTTTGAGCTCTACTCCTGTTCTATCTAACCATTGTAAATATATTTTACGCGAAATTGGCATGCCACCACTTAAAGAATACTGATATCTTGTTTTGTTAATTTTTTCAAAATCAGTATGTTCAAGCATTGCCATATAAAGAGTATTAAGGCCATTAAAAATAGTGAACTCATTTTTTGACATAGTCTTAATGAGATTCTTAATATCTCTAGCGTTTGGAATTAGGACATTTTTCGCACCAGCAAAAAAAAAGCAAAGTAAATTAGCACTAAGTGAAAATATATGATATAGAGGTAAGGCGGTTATGATTACTTGATCAGACATATCCATATCATGCTTGATCCATGCCCAAACTTGCTGGATATTTGATGCAAGATTATTATGCGTTAGTATTGCTCCTTTAGGTTTACCTGTTGTCCCACTTGAATACTGTAAGCATAAGGTGTCTTGTTTTGTTAACACAGGTTTTTTATATAAATTTGCATCAGCTTTGATGGCTTTACTAAACGGAATAAAATTACTTTTTGCATATTTTGGTTTATTTTCAATTAGATATTTAGAGACAAAACCAATAATCTGTTTTTTAGGGAATGGATATAAATCAGCAATATTTGTAACAATTACATTCTCTAAAGAGTCAATATTTATACGGGCTTTTTGCATATGATGAGCAAACATATCCATTACAATTGCAGCTTTGACATTACAGTTATTGAATATCGCCTCAATTTCATCTGCAGTATAAAGAGGATTGGTATTGACAAATACAGCACCAAGTTTAACACAGGCAAATAAGCTAACAGTAAATTGTAAGCAGTTAGGCAGTACAATTGCTACTCTATCGCCTTTGTTAATACCTAGTTTATTTTGTAGAAAGCTAGCCATTTTGGTAGCTAGCCTATCAAGTTCAAGGAATGTTAGATTTACATCATGACATGATACAGCCTCTCTATAAGGAAACTGTATAATTGTTCTTTCATATAAATCTAAAATTGTATCGTGGTTTTCTGCAATATTCTTAGGAGTATAGTCAGGATAATTAGCTATCCATGTTTGGTTAGAAAATGTACTCATGCTAAATAATGTTGTTAATTACTAGAAGTAATTCTAGCAAAAAAACAAACTATTGAAATAAATTTGCAAAATATATATGTTAGAAAGTATAAAATTATGTTTTTTAATTCTCAGGATGATATGTGACATTATCAATATCTGCTTTATGATCATCGATAACTTGTATTCTATTTATGTATTTATTTAACATAGGTGCCAAAATGACCATAATAATTGTTGTAACTAAAATACCAATAGCAACATAGCCAAATACTGCTGTATATGTTTCTAAGCTTTGCTGTTTAGAGATTACATCACCATTTTGAGGTAATGCTATAAATGATCCTATATAAGAAGCAATATATGAAGCAATCATTGTAGCTAGAAACCAAAATCCCATCACAAATCCAGATATAAATGCTGGACAAAGTTCAGCAACCATTGCTAGCCCAAGTCCTGATATTAGTAGCTCACCTAAAGAAGAGCTTGCGTAAGATAGAATTAGCCAGTTACCTGAAACTACAGCATCTGTTGCGAAATATTTCGTAGAGTATAAAGTTGCATATGAGACAAACATTAATGCTGTTCCGATACAGAATTTAGTAGCGTGTGTTAATTTACTCTTTTTGTATAATATTGCAAGAATAGGTGAAAATATTAAAATCCATAGAGGATTTAAAAATTGATATTGTGCAGCAGGAACATGCCAGCCAAATACAGAAAGCTCGATATTATGCTGAGCAAAGAAAGTTAGTGTAGTCGGCATTTGGAAGTATAAAGAGTAGAAAATTATCGCCTCAATAATAAGTACAAAAGCCACTAGCATTCTATTTCTTTCATATGACTCAAGGTTAAAAGCTACATATAAGAAATATAGTGTAGCAATAGTTACCACAACTGCTGTTAATTCTATACACAAAGTTGTATTAGGAAGAATGTTTGCTATTATCAAAAAAACAGCAATTCCTCCTGCGAGGATATATGTTGCATGAGTTTTATTTACAGGATGTTTACCAGCTTCTGTGTCTAGACCTTCTAGTTTTTTATAAAATAATATAAATCCTGCTATACCAACAAATAAACCAATACCGCAGAGTATAAAAGCATGAGTATATCCATAAACTTGTGATATCACTGGCGTCAAGGCCATACAGATTAACCCACCAATATTAATAGCAAGATAGTATAAAGTCATAGCGCTATTTAAGCGTCCATCACCCTTATCAAACATCTTTGATATTAAAGACGAAGGGTTAGCCTTAAATATAGCATTACCTATAATAATCCCTGCAAAAATATAGTAAATTGTTTGTTTATTTGCAAAGATAAAACCTAAATAAGATAAACCCAGTATTACTGCACCAACTAAAATTGTGCGTTTAGTACCGAGAATTTTATCACCTATTAGTCCACCAACCCAGATAAAACCGTATGTAAAAGCAAAAAAAGATCCCATCAGATAAATAGTTTCTTTTTCACTTAGCCCAAGCTTTTGTGTAAAATACAGCGCAATAATCGCTTGAAAGCCATAAAAGCCAAATCTTTCCCAGAACTCTATACCCCAGACAATCCAGAAAGGTGCAGATAGAGTATTATAATTTTTTTGCATAGGCATTTTCTCCTAATATTAAGAATAATAAAAAAATCATTAAAGCACTGAGAACAATCTTTTGCAATAATTATTTACTAAAATAACTTGGCTATTTGAGAAAGTTTATAATTGATAATATGTTTATTGGAGCAGTTTCAGCTTTGAGAATTCTTTTGCCTAAATTAATTGTATAAAAATTGTTGTTATGAAATTTAACTATCTCTTTATCACTAAAGCCACCTTCAGGACCAATGAAAATATTAAAATTTGAATTGGATTTAACTCGTTGCTCAAAATCCTCTTTTGTTTTAGCATAAGGGCACAAAATTAGATTGAAATCATTTTGAGAGGTTTGTATGTCATTAATATCGATAGGAGTATGAATTTTAGGGATAAAAACACGCCCACATTGCTCACTGGCTGCTATGGCAATTTTATGCCAGCGTTCTAACTTTTTATCAAAGCTTTTTTTATCAAACTTATGGTTCGTGAATTCAGTAATAACAGGATATATATTATTTACACCTAGTTCCGTAGACTTTTGGATTACAAGTTCAAAATTTTCATTTTTAATAATAGCTTGATAAATATTTGTGATATAGTTGTTTTCATTATTGATCTGTTTATTATCGATTACTTCAAGAATTATATTATTGTTATTGATATCGACAATTTCAGACTTATATTCTAAACCATCACAGTTATTGAATAATTCAATGACATCTGATTTTTTTAATCGCAATACATTCTTGAAATAATTATAATATTCTCCTGAAATATTTAATTTTCTAGAATTTGTCGAAATATCAGCAAAAAAACCTCGAATAGTTCTCATAAAGCTAAAATTTGTTAAAATACTTGTCTCTTATTATAAATTCTTAATTATTTAAAAAGTAGGAAAAATTTATGGGTATTTTTAATAAAAGTTTAGTCACTAACTTGGTTGCTGCAATACTAGCAATAATTGGCTGGTATTTTGCTGAAGAACATATCAAAAATATTGGTTTTTATGCTTTATCAGGAGCATTAACTAACTGGATAGCAATATATATGCTATTTGAAAAAATTCCATTTTTGTATGGTTCTGGAATTATTCCTAACAAATTTGAGAGCTTTAAGAGAGCAATAAAGAAAATGATTATGGAGCAATTTTTTTCAGAGCAGAACTTAAATAAGTTTCTTAATGGTGATGATATCAAAAGGTACTTAGCTGATAATCTTGCAGCTAAAATTGATTATAATAAAATCTTTGATAGTTTTATTGATATGCTTATGAGTAGTAAGTATGGCTCAATGATTGAAATGTTTCTTGGTGGTAGAGGCGCTTTAGAAGGGTTAAGAGAGCCTTTTAACAAAAAATTAGATTCAAAGGTAATGGAACTATTGTCGTCAATAGATGTCAATACAAATAGTATTTCTCAAAAAGCTGCAGAAAAGATTGAGAGACTTATAGATAGTCGTTTAGGTGAGCTAACCCCACAAATGGTTAAAGAAATAATTCAAAGAATTATCCGTGAGCACCTAGGCTGGTTAGTCGTATGGGGCGGGGTATTTGGTGGACTGATAGGTTTAGCAGCTAGCTTTATTGCTTAGCTAATAACGGCTTGAGAAAATTATGAGTATTTGCATTTTTGGCTTGAATTTCTTTATTTCTATGTTTTTGGATTTTTAGATTTTCAATGAGCCAAGGCTTTAATTGCGAGAATATATTTGTCAAAGCAGTATTAGTCATCTCAGCATATGTGTTTGCATTTAATTTATCATCAGCAACATTTTGATGATATTTGATCGTTGTTATTTTTGTAAAACCTGTCTTTTCATTTTTTAGGTAAAAGGTTATGTAGAAGTAAAACTGTTTATTATCTAAATCTAATATTGGCCCATAAGTAGTTGTTCCTGACAGAGTAAAATCTTGCCGAATATTAATATCTTGGAAAGCAAGATTATTAACTATATTATGATCTAAAATGTATTCAAATGCCGCTACTGTAAGCATTTTTGATACTGGCATCGCCCATGAGCTATTTTTAAATGTATAGAGTTGATTTCCTTTAAGATAAAACATCTGTGTTGATATAGATGCTTGAGTTTGGATGTTATACACTAGTAAGGTTGTGCTGATAATAGCATTTTCAGTGTCTGGTAATGGTTTTGATTCTATTTGTTTACTGTAGATAACATATTCTTTTTGTTCTGGTACTTTTACTGGGGAACCAAAAAATGAAAAAGCAAATGATTGCAAAGGTAAAAAAAATATACTTAATAATAAATATTTTTTCATGGTTTTATTCCTCATGGTTTATGCCTCTGACAATAGTTGAAGGATCATATTCTAATATTCTAATAACATTGTTAAGCCTTGTGATAGTTTCTTGACTTTCAGTCATTGTTTCATTTAAATTCATCAGGGTTTTATTAAAGTAAATTGATGAGTTACTTAGGTTGTATAAAAGTATGTTGACACTATCAGTAAACTCATTAAATCTCTCTAAATTTTCAGGAGACATCATTTTGTTAAATTTGTCAGAAATCTCCTCAAGCGAACTAGCTATTGCACTAACTTTATTCAAAATGCTTTCAAGCTGTGAAGGTTTTGATTTAATCATAGGAATTTGTCCTTTTTTGATAGGTAGTAGATCTAAGCTGGTATTTTTTTCATTGATATCTAAAGAAAGCTCAACTTTTGATTGACCTGTGATCCCCATACTTTGTAGTGTTGCTACGGTTTGTTTATATATCGGTATTTGACTATTTATTTTCATATAAACACTTACAAGTTTAGGATTGTTTTTATTTATAGATATATTAGATACTTTACCAATACTAAAGCCTTTGTAAGATACATCTGAACCAACATTAAGTCCTGAGATACTTTTAAAATTTGTCACAAATGTAATAGTACCTTGGTCTTTAAAACCTCCAGATAAGAAGAAGCCTATAAATATCATTACAAATACCATAAAAACCACGAATAATCCCGCGATTAGATTTTTTATACTATTTTCGTTCATTATAAGCTCCTAATACTTACCATCTTTATGTGAGTCAAAAAATTTTCTTATACTTTCATACTGTGTTTGCTGTGATACAAACTCAACTGTATCATGAAGCATTATTCTCTTTTCATCCATGTATATTATATCGTCAACAATATGCCAAATGGTACTAAGATCATGGGTAATCATTACTACCGACATTTTAAGCTCTTCTTTTAGATATAAAATAAGGTCATCCATAGCTCTGGCAGAATATGGATCTAAGCCAGCATTAGGCTCATCTAAAAAAACAACTTTAGGATCTAATGCTATTGTTCTTGCTAAAGCTACTCTCTTTAGCATACCGCCACTTATCTCAGAAGGGTGCTTATTAAATGCTTCTTCTTTAAGTCCAACCATTTTTAATTTTATAATCGCTATGTCAGTAAGTATATCTACAGGCAGTTTCGTATGTTGCTTAAGAGGAAAGATGACATTTTGTAAGTTGGTTAAAGAAGAAAAAAGCGCACAATGTTGAAACATCATACTCATTTTACTTGATATTTCTTTACGCTTGACTGGGTTATCAGCTAGTTTTGATATCTCTTGTCCAAGCAAGAAGATTTTACCAGAATAAATTGGTTGTAACATAAGGATTTCACGCATTAACGTGGTTTTGCCACAACCACTAGCACCGATGATACAACTTATTCTCTCAAAAGGTATATCAAGGTTTAGATCTTTATGAATCCATTCTTTATCAAACTTTGTACTTAGGTCTCTTACTTGAATTAAACTCCCACTCATAATCTGACCTCTCCCTAAGCAACTCCATTTAATGCTACTGCAAAAATAGCATCAACAACAATTATTAAAAAGATCGAGTAAACTACACTAGTAGTTGTTGCTTTACCAACACTTTGCGAATCTCTTCTAACTGCTAAGCCCTGGTGACAACCTATTCCAGCTATAACTAAAGCAAAAAAAGGTGTTTTAAGTAGGCCAATATAAAAATGGTTAACGTTTACATTTGAAAATAGTCTTTCAATAAATTGTAAAGGTGTGATTCCTGCAATTATATCTGCAATAATAATGCCACCAGTAATATTAGCAATCATAGCAATTACAGTTAGTACTGGTAAGCTGATTATCAAAGCAGTTATCCTTGGTAGAACTAGGCGCTGTATTGGGTCTTCACCAATAGTTTGTAAAGCATCTATTTCCTCATTGACTTTCATAATACCAATTTCTGAAGTAAATGCTGAACCACTTCTACCAGCAATGATAATTGCAGTAAATAGTGGTGCAAACTCTCTAAATGAAGATATGCCTAACATATCTACAACAAATATTTGCGTACCGTACTGCATCATTAAGTTAAGCGGCAAGTATGTTAAAACAAGTCCAATAATTAATGATAGTAATATTATTATACTTAAAGCTTTAATCGTCGAGTCATAAGCAATATTTAGCACTATTGAAAAGAAAGACTTGTATGGTTTACGAATAAGGATTAGATAACCTAAAAAAATAGCTCCTAAAAAGCCAATGCTTGTTTTGACCTCTAGAAGAAGATTATTAGTATTTTTACCAAGTGTATAAATACTGGTAAAGACTATATTAGATTTGTGTGAGTAGCTCTTATCAATTTTGGTTGGAAAGTTATTTGCAACAAGCTCAATAAGCTTCTTATCTTTCTCATTATCAAAAATTAAATCCTCTCTAGTAAGCTCTAGATCCTTAAGAACTTTAAGAATGAAGTAAGCTCCAGCAGTATCGAAAGCTTCAATCTTTGTGACGTCAATTTGTTTTACCTTAATTTTTGAGCGAGAAATTTTATTCTCAACAAGTTTGGGGTTAATTTGTTTGAGAGTTAGCAGACCTGCAAAATAAATAGTATTTTGATCGATATTTATTTCCATTTATTTTTTTACATAACTATTACCCTAATAATTAATATACTAGAAAAACAGTTTTAATACCAACTTGTAGTTTAATTATTAGCAATATTTAATTGAATCATATTGCCTTAGGTTGTTATGTTGAATTACCGAGATAATTCTATCTTTATATTCACCACCATCAAGTTCAGAATAATTCTCTAGAGTGTCAAGTAGAGCTTTTTGCGGTAATTGATGATTAATTATCTTTTCTCTAGTTATTCTAAAATCTACAAACTTTGACCCTGTATTGAGTCTATGATAATAGCCTAGAACACTTTCAGGGACATTATTAAATATTTCAAGGTAAATATCAGAAGCTTGTGCTTTAACACCACATCCTTCATAAAAACAGTGTAGTCCAAAATAATTATTATAGTCTTTGGCAAATCTTGAAGTTCCCCAGCCACTTTCTAGTGCAGCCTGAGCGAGTACAAAGCTTGTCGGAATCATACCTACTTTTACACTTAGATAATCTAAATCATCAGCTATGCTATGGTTTGTTTTAATTTTATAGTACTCTAGATAAGAACTAAGTTTTTTATTTTGTCTAGCACTTAATAAACCTTTTTTACCTAAGTCATTTTTAAGTTTTTGGATTTGTTGCTGTTGTAAGCATATCTCTTTATTAGCTAACTCAATCGCTGCTAACATATATTTTATAAAAACATCTTTTCTTTCTTTGAAATTTTTAATTTCAGAAAAATCAGGTTTTTTTATGATTCTAGAAGCTCTAGATTCTAAAAAATAATTTGTGTTACTATGTTTTACACCTTCATTTGAAGATAGAATAGCGGCTGATATAAATAATACTAGTAGGACAAAAAAATATTTTAACAATAATTTCTTATTAGTCGTGCTCATAGTAGTCATAATAATTTTCTTCAAACTCCTCAAACATATCTACAGTTTGCTCTAGCTGTATTTTTAAATTTAACATATCTTCAGGAAGTTTGCTTTTAAATTTAACCATTTTTGTAGTTGTTGGATGGATAAAAGAGAGTCTATGTGCATGCAAAGCTTGTCTTGTTAGCCCTGTTATTGCTAGTTTTTCTAGTTTTGTTGAAGACTTGTTATATGTTTGGTCGCCAACTAGTGGATGCTTGATACTTTTCATATGAACTCTAATTTGATGAGTTCTTCCTGTTTCAAGTTGACATTCAATAAGTGTAAAGCCATCATAGACTTCGATAGGAGTATAGTGTGTAATAGCTTCTTTACCTTTGTGGTTGATAGCCATTTTTGTGCGGTTATTAGGATCTCTGCCAATTGGTTGATTGATAGTGCCTTGTTCATATATTTCACCTTCAACTATTGCAAGATATTTACGCGAGACTTTCCTCTCAGCGAGTTGCTGGACAAGATTGTGATAAGCGATACTACTTTTAGCAGCAACCATTAAGCCTGAGGTGTCTTTATCAAGACGATGAACTATACCAGCTCTTGGGAGTTTATCCTGATTTTTATAGTGATGGAGTAACGCGTTTGATACTGTCCCGATGGCGTTACCAGCACCAGGATGTACTACCATATCAACTGGCTTATCAATTACAACAATATCATCATCCTCATAAATGACATTAAGTTTAATATCTTGGGCAACCCATTCATTAGTTGACAGCAGTTCGACATTAATCTCAACTTCTTCATCACCTAAAACGATATATTTTGGTTTAATAGCTTGGCCATTAACTGTGATCGAACCTTCTTTTAGCCATTTTTGTAGTTGAGTGCGAGAAAACTGTTCAAGTTGCTCGTTTATTGCAATATCAATTCTTTTTCCAGCATCTTTGGGATGCATTATAATATTTTGATGAAATCTATCAGATAGTGTATTATGTGCCATGTTATATGCTTAATATAAGTATTTTTATATAGAAAATATTATTTTACATAGAATTATATAAGAAAATTCTAAGGATAGTTAATCAAATGAAAAGGTTTTTATATTTAATAATAACTACATTTATGTTGCTGTTACTGACATCATGCGGGCCTAAGAAGGATAGTGAGTTACCGCAAGTCTATACAGGCTATACTGCTAGCTTTATTTATGCTAAGGCTCATGAGCAAATGCAGAATGAAAAGTATTTTGATGCGATTAGATCGTATAAGTCTTTGGTTGCACAGTATCCATTTACGCCATTAGCAGAGAAGGGTATGGTTGATTTGATATATGTTTATTATATGGATGATGAATCAACTATGGCACTTGCATTAGGGCAACAGTTTATTAAGATGTATCCATATAGTTCATATAAAGGTTATGTTTATTACATGATAGGTGTTGTAGGCTTTGAAGATGGTAGAGGTATATTACAGACTTATGCGCCATATGACATGAACTATCATGACCCTACAGGATATCAAGATGCATATACTAATTTTGAAAAAGCCCTTCAATTAGATCCTAATGGTAGTTTTGTTCCAGATGCTAAGCGTAGAATGGTATTTATAAATAATACTATCGCAAGGCACTATGATGATATAGCTCATTTTTATTTTAAAAGAGGCGCTTATAATGCCGCTATTGATAGAGCTTCTCAGGTGATAAGAAGTTACCCACAAAGTACATCAACAGAGGACGCTTTAGTTTTAACTATCAGAGCATATAATAAACTTGGTTTGTATGATCAGGCTAAAGCAAATATTCGTGTACTTAAGAAAAACTATCCTAAAAATAATTTTATTAAAAACCTTCGTCCAGATGGGACAGAAGAGCCAAGCTGGTATCAAAGGTGGTTTGGTTGGCTCTAAACATATAGTACAAAGCTTAAAATTTATCCGCTCAATTAATATTTTTTCTAAATTAATAAATTTAATAGAGCCAATTGGAAAATGGTGTTTAAAATATTAGCTACATATCATACCTAAAGGTACCAATTTTATAAATATATCTCATCAATAATTTAGAAAGTTGCAGGTAGACTTGAATGAATCAAAATAAATATTTAGAATACAATCTAGGAATTAAATTAATAAATTTATAGGAATTGAATTTTTTTAATTGTAAACAGGGAATTTGTTACAAAGATCTAAAATCTTAGTGGCTGTCTGTTTTTCTATTTGTTCATTGCCACAGTTAAACACCACATCTGCTAATAGGTTAGCGACTAATTCACATTCTTTCTCTTTAAATCCTCTTGTCGTTATAGCTGGGCTTCCAATTCTTAGACCACTAGTCACAAAAGGAGAACGTGGATCATTAGGTATAGAGTTTTTATTAACAGTGATATTTGCTCTACCTAGAGCTGTTTCAGCTTCTTTACCGGAGAAACCGGTATTTGTAATATCAAGTAAAAGTAGATGATTACTAGTTCCACCAGAGATTATATTAATACCACGTTGTTTTAAAACTTTCTCCATAGCCTTAGCATTTTTTAATACTTGTTTTTGATAGTCAACGAAACTAGGTTCTAATGCTTCTTTAAAAGCAACTGCTTTAGCAGCAATTACATGCATCAAAGGGCCACCTTGAATACCAGGGAAAATAGCTGATTGGAATTTTTTTGCAAGTTCTGGATTGTTATTACAAAGTATTAAGCCACCTCTAGGGCCTCTTAATGTTTTATGAGTAGTAGTTGTTGCTACATCAACATAAGGAAATGGGTTAGGGTATAATCCAGCTGCTACTAGTCCTGCTACATGGGCTATATCTGCCATAAGTACAGCCCCTACAGAATCCGCTATTTCTCTAAACTTTTGCCAGTTAATTATGCCAGAGAATGCTGAGAAGCCTGCGATTATCATTTTCGGTTTATGATCTTTAGCTAATTGTGCTACTTGCTCGTAGTCTATATCACCATTTTCATCCAAACCGTATTGAATAGAGTTATAAATTTTCCCAGAGAAATTAACTTTACTACCATGTGTTAGGTGCCCACCTGCACCTAAATCCATACCAAGAACAGTATCACCTGGTTTTAAAACAGCATTATAGACAGCAGCATTTGCTTGAGAGCCTGAGTGTGGCTGTACATTAGCGTAATCAACGCCAAATAGTTTTTGTGCTCTCTCTATAGCAAGTTTTTCAGCGATATCAACAAATTCACAACCACCATAATACCTTTTACCATGGTAGCCTTCGGCATATTTGTTTGTAAGTTGTGATCCTTGTGCCTCCATTACCGCAAGACTTGCATAGTTTTCTGATGCTATAAGTTCAACATGCTCATGCTGTCTTTTAACTTCAAGTTGTATAGCGTCAAAAATCTCTTTATCAGTATTTTTTAGGCTATTTTTTTCAAAGCTAAACATATTTAGTAGTCTCCTAATAGTTTTTTTAGGTGGATAAAATAAATTAAACGTTTAAAATTATAACTTATATTATATATATATAGAAACAAATTAAAAATTAAAAGCTATGGGTAAAGTTATTGATCTTGATGAAATAGATCGTTTAGAAAGAGAAGAAGAAAATTCTCATTATAAGGCGGTAAAGAGTAAAACATCTGTAAAAAAAGATGCATTAGAGATAACAGATTTTGGTAGATCTTTGACTGAATTAAGTAAAGAGCAATTAGGAAAAATACCAATTGATGATAATCTTAAAAATAATATTATCACTGCTAAAAGTTTACAAAAAATAGCTTTTAAAAGACAAACACAATTTATTGGTAAACTTCTACGTAAAGCAGATAATCTTGATGAGATTCATAAGGCTTATGATGTTATTGTCAATAAAGACAAACAAGCAAATCTAATGTTTCAACGTTTAGAAAATATTCGTAATAATCTTTTAGATCCACTTAAAATCAATGATACATTAGATAGGTTGATACAAGAATTTCCAGATTTGGATATTCAAAAGTTAAGGCAACTAATTAGAAATCATCATAAGGAAGTAGAAAAAAATACTACAAATAAGTCATTTAGAGAGATTTTTAAGTTATTACGAGGCTTATATGTACAAAACTCTTAGAAAACTTAGCTTTTTGATGCAGTAACTTTTTTAAAACCATATGCCTCAGCAAATACTGTATTGGCATATTCATTAGGGTCTTTATGAATACCTTCTACTTTAATTAATTGTATTCCTGCGAATTTAATAGGTTCAAGAGATATATTTTCTTGTCCTATGTTTCTATAATATTGCATTTTATTGAATCTTGCTATTTCATAATAATGATATTTACCGAAAATATATAAAAATAATCCTACTATTACTAAACCAGCAAAACAAAATATTTTGTAGTTCTTAGTCAAAAAATCATTAATTTTACTAGGATAATTATAGATGTAATATGAGATTATAGAGAAGTAAAAAAACATATAGATTAGAGCTACTCTTCTTGTAAATTGAAAGCATATTGGGTAAATAGTTAACCAGACTAAAAATAGACAAAGAATAGTCATTATTTTTTTTAATTTATTATTTTCGAATTTTATAACACTTAATATAGCTAAAATAAATAAAGGAGATAGTTCAAATTCTGTGAAAACCATAAAAATATATTTCCAGAAATTCTTTATCAAGAGTTGGAAAGGAGTATCATCAAGGCGTGTTTCTGTTATATGATAACTGCCAGGCGCACTAAACATTGCTATTCCACCTAAGATAAAAGGGATAAGAAAGAAGTAAACATTTTTATTTATTGTTCGGTGCTGTATAACCTGATATATTATGTAAGAAAAAATGACACTAAAGCATACTAAAAATATTGCTTCATTATACAAGCCTATTATTAGTCCTGTTATAAAGCTTAATAGAGGAGCAAATTTCTCTTTAGTAAAGCACTTATAGTAAAAGTAACTAAGTAAAGCTATTCCCCAAAAATATTGTAGCGCTATAGTTTTATATAATATTTGTGAAATTGAGTTATTCAAAGCAAAAAGGATTATAAAAATACTAAAAAATACAATAAATTTTTTTGAAAGTATTTCGCCTTTTTCAATAGTAATTATTTTATATAAAATGATTATAAAAAAAGTCATAATTAAAGAATTAATAAAATTAAAAAGATAAACTAGGAACGGGAAACCTTTATTTAGGAATATATAAACTAGTATTTGAGCAGAAATTCTTCCTGTCAGAGAATTATAGTCTAATTGAAGCTGATGCAGCATTGTTTGATTATATAAAACATCCATATTGAACCTAAGTAGATCATCACCACTCATTGGTTGAAAAATATTTAAATATAGAAAAAATAAAAATATTGATAATATGAAGATTGTTCTGCGAAAAGTAAATTTCATGTATCAATTACAGAGTTTTTTATAATTATTAAAAATTCTATACCAACAGAAATTAGTTTACCATCGTAAAAATATATTCTATTGTTATTATTAGCCTGTGCAATTCCTACTAAGATATATCTTTTATAGAGAATTATAAAATCATTTATAATATAATAGAATACTTAAACAAAATGTAACTATTAACAAACATTATAAAGTTATGAAATTAAAGTAGGTTTAATAATGAAACAAGATATATTTCCTAAAATAGTTTTAGTAGCAGCTATAGCAGTATTTATTAGTATTTTTTTATTCGCTAGAGCTATTATTTCAATAAGTTTCATTATGATTATCTTATTATGTTTTTTTGATAAGAATGTTTTAAAAATATTAAAACAAAATATATCTCTGAAGTTTTTACTTTTTGCTGCATTTTTGATCAACCTAGGGTTGATATATGCATTATTTTTTAGTAATGATCAAATTATTAATCAATTTTTTAGCTTTTCAAATCCTTTACTAATAGTGTTATACATACTTTCAGCTAGTTATTTTTTATCTAAAAATAAAAAATATCCAGACTATCTGCTAAATATATTTGTCTATATTGTAGTGTTTATTTCTTTCATAGCATTAGTCAGATTTAGCTACAAATACTTTATGGGAAATTATTTTATAATAAGTGATTTCTATACTGAGATTGATGGAGGCTCTACTATACAGTCTATTGTTGCATTAACTTTTCCATTTGCTGCAGTATTTATTGTTGGAAAAGCAATACGTAAAGAAAGTAAACTACTAAAACTAGTTATGATATTCGTAGGAATATTAATAGTATTTATAGATCTTTTTGTTAACCGTAGTAAAGCAGGATATATTATTGAGTTTGTTGTATTAATTTATTATTTTTTTGTCATAATAAAGCGCTATAGTTTAAATGATAAAAAACTAAATATAACTAAATTTTTAACTATTATCTTAGTTTCTATAGTTACTCTTTGTATTATATTTGTGATTGTTTATAGAGCTTCAAATATTTTTCATGATAGAGTAAGAGATTCTATAAAAGAATCACAATTATATTTTTCTAAAGATTTTGATAATAAAACGGCAGAAGAGCTAGCCTTAACATCTACTGGATTAAGATTGATGTATTATGATTCTTCTATTAGAGTATTTGACAAGTATCCAAAATTACTATTTTTAGGGTGTTCTCCTATTACAAATATCTCAGATGTTGCTGAATGTACAAAGTTTTTAATCAATAAAAATGACGAGTTGAAGAATAATCCTCATATTACTAAAGATGGTATTATGCCTCATAATGAATTTATAAATTATACTTTCAAAGGAGGTATACTAGCTGGACTTTCATTATTAATTTTTTTCATAATGTTGTTATTTGAAGCAAGAGAATTAGATTATAATGATAAAGTTTATTTTCGAGTTTTAATTATAGCTATGTTTATAGGCTGTTTGTTTGATTACTTTTTTACTGTTCAAATTCTAGTTATATTATTTTCAACTCTTTTAGCTATATTTTTTGCAAAATTGAAGATCAAACAAGGATAGGGATTACTAAGCGAGATCGATTATTTAGTACTTATTAAGTAATTTCTTTTTTATATCTCTAAAAGTATATTTTCTAAGTTCTTTAGGTATTTTTGAAATATACTCTAGATAATTTTTATATGGTCTTTTCATTCTCCATGGTTTACCAGGACTACCAGCATAATGTATTATAGCTGGATTATTTTTAGCCTCTAACAACTCATCATCAGAATAAATTTCTTTTAAAAAAATATATTCAGGAGCCTCTTGTATAGTATTTAGATAATATATACTTTGTAGTGTTACATATTTAAAAGGTAATGATTTAATTTTATTACAAGTTAGGTTTAGAACATCTAAGTCTCGAAACTTTAGCCTTGTATTAAACTCATGCATAGTATCAAAACAACGACTTATAAAATTATTTTCTCTCATTAGTTTTGTATTAATAACCATAAAACCTGGCCAGTATATATAAGAATTATTATTTTCCTCAAAATATTTATGTTGAATTATATTTTGGTGATGCTTTTCTGCAATAACGCCAGCCCACTCATAGTTGGTTAAATCAGTATTATAGACTTCACTCATATCTGACTGGAAAAGTACATCTACATCAGAGTATATGACTTTATCATATTGAGGTAAAAGTTTTGGTATTAATAATCGATAGAAAGTTATTACCCATCCTCTACGAGTATCAATAGGTACACCTTTAAAAATTGATTCATCTATCACGTCAAAAGAAATGGTATGTTTGGTATTTTCCACCATTCTGTTAAAAGCACTAATAGACTTTTTGCTAATATTAGGATGATACACATAAATATCATAACAAGTATCTGAGTTAGCATTATCTATCAAGCTCTTAATTGTAACTGCGCCACCTAAAATAATATTTTTATCAAAAGTAAAAACTATAGGTATTTTATTCATTGGTAGTATATCCCTTGATTAATTTTTGTAAGTTGATTTTTGAATTTAGATATAATTCATTAATATACTTTTCTAGATTTAGTTGAGTTTGTCTATATTCTTGGGCTGGCATATTTATGGCCTTTATCATCGCATCACTGTATTGAGAATCTTGAGAATATAAAATAGCATTAGTCGAATTAAAACCATTTATCGGCGCAAAATCTTCCCTAATAATGATTGGTTTTAAAAAACCATAGACAAGCTGAAAAGTACCACTAGTTTTAGATGTAATGTATTTTCTATGCTCAGGATTATCTTCATAAGCAGAGAGAATAAAGTCAGCATTCTCAATTTCATTATACATTTGATCAAAGTCTAAGCGACCCTTGATATCAAAAAAACTTTGTAACTGAGGCGGCAAATCTTTTATATTTCCTTTACCAATGACTGTGATTTTAAAGTTTGTAATGCCTTTATCTAAAAGTTGTTTTGCAACATTTATAAGTAATTTGGTACTTTTTCTCTTTTCTGATAAGGCTCCAATAGTAATAAATTTTGTAAGCTTATTTTTACCACTTAAATTAACTTTTCCAAAATAATGAGGATTAACTGGAACTGTTATAGCATTTTTATAATCCATATTTCTTAAGGTAATAATATCTTTGCGAGGGTTAGAATTGTTATTAATATAACTATCAATCTCATGTTCAACGAAAAAAAGTTTATGTTTATTAACTTGCTTATCAAAAAAATCATATGCTTGGTTTAAATTTTTACCATCATATAGCTTGCCAATAGTTGTTATCAAAACACCTTCGACATTTTCAAGAGAGTCTCTTTTAAAGTATTTATAAATCTGTTTTTTAGATAGTTTATTATAAGAAATATTTTGGTTGTCAAATCTACAAAAAAGACCCTCTTCAAATCTTTTAGGATTGATAAGTATTGAAACATGGTAGCCTAAATCAAGCAAATATTTTGTAAAACCTGGGACAATTTCTGCATGACTATGAGAACATGGTTCCCAAAGTAAAAAGGTATTCTCTTTGATTATCGGTTTTTTGTAACTAAACAAATTTTTAAGTTTTTTAAAAGATACCATAAATAATTAGTATAACTATAGTAAGTGAGATGCTAAGTATTATAACATTTAAAATGGAGAATTTTTATATAACTATTTTGTTTGATTATTGTGATTTTAGCTAGAAGTTTTGATTAGCTTGTAAATATTATAAGTTTGTTTTAGTATGAGTGTAATAAAATCTTCTAATATAGATAAAGCATGGAAACTAAAAATATCAAAGATGTTGAAGTTATAGCATTATCACTAGGGCGTAGATTTTCTGGGATTAATGCAAGTATGTTAGCTGTTATGCCAGCACAAGCTAAATTAGTAAATATTGTTGGCATGGGATTTAATATAGAATCTAAAGATATTAGCAAAATCAGATTTAGAGATTTTTTATTTAAATGCTGGCGTGATAAGTGGCGTATTTGGCATGCGCGTAGAAATATAGATATGCTTATCGGCATAATATTAAAATATATTTTTAGATATAAGATAATACTAGTTTTCACATCTGTGGCACAACGTCATCATAAGAAACTTACAAAATTTTATATAAATAGAATGGCAGCAGTTATATGCCCATCTGAGATATCTGCAAGGTACTTAGAGAAAAAGCCATATATAGTACCTCATGGAGTAAATACACAAATTTTTTATCCAGCTGAAAATAGACAACAACAGTGGCAAAACAAAAAAATTCCTGGAAAACATGGTATAGGGATATTCGGTAGAATTAGAAAATCTAAAGGGACTCAAGAGTTTATTGAAGCAGCAATAGCAACTCTGAAGAAATATCCTGATTGGGCAGCTATAGTTATTGGTGAGGCAACTCCAAGAGACCTAGATTTTAAGAAAGAGCTAGAGCAAAAGGTTAAGCAGGCTAATTTGCATAATCGCATAATTTTTACTGGTTTTATCACTGATAGCTGCGAAATACCCAACTGGTATAGAGCCTTAGATATTGTAGTTTGTGCTAGTCATAAAGAAGGATTTGGATTACCTGCTCTTGAGGCAATGGCTTCAAAATGTGCTGTGATAGCAACTAAAGCAGGCGCTTGGCCAGAGATTATCGCAGATAGTGAAAATGCTTATTTAGTTGAGCCTAAATCAAGTCAGCAGTTAGCTGATAAATTAGATATTCTAATTGCTGATAGTCAGTTAAGGGACAAAATAGCTCAAAATGGCTATGATTTGGTAACTACTAAATATAAGATTCAAAATGAAGCTGAAGGAATTCAGCAAGTTTATGACAGCCTCTTAGCTAAAAACAGAGCTTAGCTACTTGATAAGATTAGCTGTTATATTATTATTTGGATAAGGTAACTTGTCTATATCAATAGCAAACCCCTTAGAATTATTCTGATCTAGTGTATTTAAATCAATTTCTACAGCATTATTGGGTGAATTATAGCTTTTGATATAAAGTTTATTGTTGTTAAGATCTTTTATCACTGTAAATATAGTATGGTCAAACATTGTTTGATTACCAAGATTATCAACAACTGTTCCCTTAGCTATATCAACATTATTAAGTATGTGAGTAACTTTAGTGACAAGGTTTTCATTATTATCACCCTTGTTGTTAGCATAATAACCAAGTATGGCTGTTTTGATAAATCTTGATGGTGGCGAGTAGTCTCCAGGTAAACCTAAGAACCCATTACCTTGACCTAGTGAATTTATATCTTGGGTATCTTTGCCTTTTGAAGTATCAACTGCATCACTTATTTTTACTTTTGTTATTGATTGGTTATTTAGATTTAGATAGTTTCTTAGGTTTATAAGATGCCAATCATAAGTAGGAGCATTTGTCATTACTTTGACATTTGAGTTAACATCATATAATTTCACTTTTCCATTAATATATTCAACGACTAGTCCTTTGCCATTTTTATCAGTAATTAGGAAGTGTAACTGTGGTGCAACACCATTAAACATAGTACTTTTATCTGACCAGACTTTATACTGCTCTAAAGCTTGTTTAACTTGGTCTACATTTGCATACTCGCTTAAGAGTAATATACTAATTTCAGTCACAAAAGCATATTTTTTGTCTGTATTTGTTACTTTTTGATATTCGGTAAAACCTGGCATATAGTTTGCACTAATGCTAAGACCTTGGTCATTTTGTCCATCAACTAAAAATTCTTGATTTGTATTGACAAGACCAGTGCCAATTATCGAATATTTAGAAGAATAGCTTAGCTTAGTTAGACTTAAATTACTTGGTGCAGTTAGATAGTGCTTTGATCCTTTAGGCATATAGATGACTTGCCAATTCCATTTAAATCCCCACTCCATAGTTCTACCGGAAACGGTATTGCCATTTTTGACTAAAGTCAGAGCGGTACATGCTAGTGACTGTGAAAATAGCATAAACAAAGCAGTACAACACACAAAAATCTTTTTAGCTACAAGTTTCATAGTTCTATCCTTTGGAATTATTAATATCAGCTACTTCTATACTAACCTCATTTCGAGCTTAAAAGCCTTATAAGATAAGTTTTTGAGAGTACTTTTAGGTTATAAATAAGTGAAAAACTGTTAAAAAACTACAATAATAGATTAACTTATTTCAACCTTTTGCCGTATAGACGCTTTTTGTATTATTTATGATAATAAGTTACAAAGCAAGCCAATTTATTACAGAAAGAGAAAAGTAGTTAATAAGTCAAACCTACCTTTAAGTGAAGTAATGACTATTTTGCGAATGTACCAAGCTCTTACGTTGTTTTAGCTATAACATAGTTTGAATAACTAGATACTATTGATATTTTAATAAAATTAGAGAATATTTAATAGCTAGGATTAAAAATTGTTTTAAAAAGCTACATATAACTTTTACTAATATGCTTAATTATCTATAATCTATTTATCGTTAATTTTACTAGTTAATCAATGCAACAAAATTATCAATCAAAAAAACATCCTAAAGCTTTATGGTACATTATTGCGATATATATGTGGGAGTATTTTAGCTTCTATGGTATGAGAGCTCTTTTGATATTATATTTGGTAGATCAACTTAAGCTCGGTGATACTACATCGTATGCTATAGCAGGAGCTTATATAACTTTGGTATATCTGTCACCTATAGTTGGTGGAGTTGTTGCAGATAGAGTATTAGGTTATAAAAAAGCGGTGATTTATGGTGCAGTACTTATGTCTGTTGGTCATATTATCCTTGGCTTTGGTGGCGATAGTAAGTTATATCTTGGTATGGCATTTATAGTTTGTGGTTATGGTTTTTTCAAAAGTAACGTATCTTGTTTGTTAGGACAGCAATATAATTCTGATGACCCAAACAAAGATTCAGCTTTCACATTACTATACTTAGGCGGAAATTTTGGTGGTATATTTGCACCTATGCTATGTGGTTTAGTAGCACATTATTACGGTTGGCATTATGGCTTTGGTATTGCTGGTATTGGTATGATATTTGGTTTAGCTGTATTTATGCTAGGTTCTAAATATATTCCGGATATTCTTCCACAAAAAACTTTACCTCAACAGCTACAAAACTTAGTTGTAGTTTTTAGCATATTGTTAATACTGACTCTAAGTTACTTGGCTTTAGAATATCTTTTTGATGGTTATCTATTAGCAGTAGTTACATGTATTACTGCAATAGCTTTTGTGGTCATTTTTATCAAAACAGATGCTATTACACGTAAATCATTAATTGCACTATTGCCTTTTTATATTTTTGGTATAGTTTTTTGGGTGTTTGATGAGCAGTTATACACTTCAGTAGAAATTTTTATACATAGAAATGTCGATACATACTTATGGGGAATTGATATTCCTGCGAGTGCTTTTACTTCAATGAATTCACTTTCCATCTTGTTCGGCGGTCTAATTCTTGCATGGATTTGGAGGAGAGTAAAATCACTTGATGATGATTTTGGTAGAATGATAAAGTTCTCGTTTGGTTTTATATTTCAGTTACTATGTTTTGTTTTATTCTTTATAGCAGCTAAAAACGCAAGTATAGATGGGACAACCTCAGCTTTACTTGTCATCATTGCTTTAGCTTTCTTAGGTGTGTCAGAATTATTTATAGATCCTATTGCACTTTCAGAGATTACATCTGTAAAAGATAAAAAAGATACAGGCTTCTTAGCAGCATCATATATGCTTTTTACAGGAAGTGTTGCTGGATTTATTGGCGCTAAGGTTGCTGATTTGGCAGCTTTCCAGGGTACTCCTAGTAATCTTGATCTAGTCAAGCAGGCACAATTATTCGAAGGTTTATTTACCAATATTATGGCTATCTTAGCAGTGACAATTATACTATGGTATATTGTTGCTTTGGTCATAAAGAAATTAAAGTAATTAAAAAACTTACTCACAAACAAAAAAAGGATACACGGCAATTATTCGCTGATCATTTAAAATTATTTTTGCTTTTGATCTGTCAGTGGCAGGAATTTGCAATTCTTGAAAGAGTATCTTAAGTTTATTAGCTTTGTTTCTACCATGATATCTGCACTTATCATCAGGTTTTCTATCACGAATTACTATTTTAGTTAGATCGATTTTTTTATTAAGATTTTCGATAAGCCAACTTATGATAGCTTCTTTGCTTACGTCAGTAGCAGGTGCTGTATACCTTATCATAAGCTGATTATATTGTATATGAATTTGACAGTTGTTATTTATGTCAATTTTCCAAGCTGTTGAGGCATTATTGACAGCTAGATGTAAATCTTTTATTTGCTTGCTTTTAAGACTTTGCTGTGTGTTTTGTTTAAACCAAAGATGTAGAAGGCTTTTTTGGATATCATCATCTAATTTTATTAACTCACTAATTATTATCGTAGTATTTTGAGATATTGATTGTAATTTTTCTGCGAGTAATTTCTGTAAGATATTATTACTTTCAGCACAAATACTTGCACTACGAGAAAGAGTTTCACTAATATTTGGATTTACTTGTTGTAGTATTGGGATTATTTTATTGCGAATTAGGTTTCTGCGGTATTTTGTATCTTCATTACTATCATCATATATATGCGTGATATTATTTAGTTTAGCAAACTCTTCAATTTCAATCTTATTATAGTTTAGTAATGGGCGTAAGACACTACCATGGTGTAATTTTTTATAATAAGGTATACCAGCTAAACCTGCTAATCCTGAGCCGCGTATTGCTTGAATTAAGAATGTCTCAGCTTGATCATTTTGGTGATGTCCTAGTAAAAGTATTGGCTTAGGGTATCGTTGCATTATTTTTTCAAAAAAAGCCATTCTTTGTTTACTTGCCCAAGCCTCAAAACTTTCGTCTTTAGGAGCTTTATCTAATGAGTGGCTAATAAATTGTAGATTATATCTTTGACAAGTTTTTTGACAATGAATTTGCCATTTTAATGAGTCACGATGAAGATTATGATTAATATAAATTGCAATCAGTGGAATATCTAAGTTTTTGCTGATATTTAGTAAAACACTTGAGTCAACACCGCCACTATAACCAATAATGATATGAGATGGAAAGAGTTTTTTTATTTCATTTAAAACAAGAGTTTTACTTATAGACATTTATACTAAATAGCGAGCTTTTATTGTAGCTTTAACTTTTTTAAATTCGTCGATAAGATCTTTGGTCTGATCTGAGCTTGATTTAATATCCATAACAACATAACCAATATTTTCTAATGTTCTTAGATATTGACCTTCAACATTGATATTTTTAGACGCTAAAATTCTATTTAGCTCATTGATGATACCAGGGATATTTTGATGAATATGTAAGATCCGATGAGTTTCTCTATGACTCGGTAAAGATAACTCAGGAAAGTTTACTGCATTTAATGTTGAGCCATTGTCTGAATACTTGATTAGTTTAGCACTAACTTCAGTAGCGATATTTTCCTGTGCTTCTATAGTGCTACCACCTATATGTGGTGTCAGAAAGACATTATCAAGGCTTCTCAAAGGACTTTCAAAAATTTCACCTTTTGCTGATGGCTCTTTAGGAAAAACATCAATTGCTGCGCCTTTTAGCTTGGTGCTTTTTAGGGCATTAACCAAAGCATCAATATCTATTACATTACCTCTTGAAGCATTTATAAGCACTGCATTTTGCTTCATAAGCGCGAATTCTTTGGTTGATATCATATTTGCAGTAGTTGACAATTGAGGTACGTGTAAAGAAACAACATCTGATTGTTGTAGTAGTGTTGCTAAGCTGTCAACTTGATAAGCATTACCTAAAGGTAGTTTCTCTTCAATATCATAAAATATTACATTTAAACCAATATTCTCTGCTAAAACACCAAGTTGCATTCCAATATGACCATAGCCGATAATTCCTAAAGTCTTACCTCTTACTTCATTAGCATTATCAGCTGATTTAAGCCACTCTCCTCTATGGGCTTTAGCATTCTTATCGATTACATTACGAATTAGCAAAATAGCTTCTGCCAAGACAAGTTCAGCAACACTACGCGTATTTGAAAATGGTGCATTAAAAACTGGTATACCTAAGTTCTGCGCAGTTTTAAGATCTACTTGGTTAGTGCCGATACAAAAGCAACCAATAGCTATAAGATGCTCAGATTGCTCTAGGACTTGTTTTGTCAGTTGTGTACGAGAACGTAAGCCGACGATTTTAAAATCTTTAAGTTTATCTATTAGTTCTTGTCCTTCAAGCGCTGTATTTAGTAATTCGATATTTTCATATCCTGCAGCTTTGAATGATTCAACAGCATTTGAGTGGATACCTTCTAAGAGAAGAATTGGGATTTTCTTTTTATTAAGAGATAGCTGGCTCATTTTGCATCCTTATACAGATATTTTTGCTTTGATGGTAGGGTGGTGGTTATAGTCCTCAAATTCAAAGTCTTTGTATTTATAATCAAAGATAGAGTTTGGTTTTCTTAGAATCTTTAACGTTGGCAGGTCGAGAGGTTTGCGACTAAGCTGCTCATTAACTTGCTCAATGTGATTGTTGTAAATATGGCAATCACCACCTGACCAAATAAACTCACCAACATCAAAATCACATTGCTGTGCAACCATATGCGTTAGTAGTGAATAGCTGGCAATATTAAATGGAACCCCAAGAAAAGCATCAGCGCTTCTTTGCGTAAGCATACATGATAGTTTATTATTTGCGACATAAAATTGGAACATTGCATGACAAGGTGGAAGAGCTGAATTACCTTTTGCAACGTTTTCTTGTGGAGAGAGCTTTTCTGATGGTACAACACATGGGTTCCAAGCTGAAACTAGAATCCTACGTGAGTTTGGATTTGTTTTTAGCATCTCAATTACTTCGACAATTTGATCTATGCCCTGACCATTAAAATCACGCCATTGTTTGCCATAAATCGGACCAAGTTCACCATCTGCTGTTGCCCACTCATTCCAAATTCTAACGTTGTTATCATTAAGATATTTGATATTTGTACTACCACTTAAAAACCATAATAGCTCATGAACAACACTAGGAATATGAATTTTTTTTGTAGTTACTAGCGGGAAGCCTTTTTGAAGATCAAAACGCATCTGATAGCCAAAAATACTTGTTGTGCCAGTGCCAGTTCTATCACCCTTTAAAACACCTTTTTCTTTAATATACTTAAGAAAATTTAGATATTCTCGCATTTATTTTTCCTTGTTTTGATAAATACCGCGATTAGAATTACAGCTCCTAGTAATATCATAGGTATTGACAATATTTGCCCCATAGTCATCCAGTTGAAGAATATATAGCCATACTGCGGGTCTGGCTGTCTAAAAAATTCACAGGTAAATCTAGCGCAACCATACAAAAACATAAAAAGTCCCAGCACAAGATAACGCGGTCTTTGCTTGATAGTAACAAGCCATAGGACAGTAAATAGTACAACTCCTTCAAAGAAAAGCTCAAATAGCTGAGAAGGATATCTTGGTAGTGGACCACCAGTTGGAAAAACCATACCTATTGGCGAGTCTGTAACTTTGCCCCAAAGTTCACCATTGATAAAGTTACCTATTCTACCAGCACCTAAACCAATGGGTACAACTGGTGCAACAAACTCTCCTAAATCAAAGAAGTTTGCACCAATCTTGCGTGCAAACAGTGCAAATGCTATAAGTACACCAATAAATCCACCATGGAATGACATACCGCCATCCCATAAGAAAAACATTTGTGATGGATTGTGGAAGTAATAAGGTAGATTATAGAAGATGATATAACCAATCCTACCACCAAGAATGACACCTAGGGCAACATAAAATGTTAGATCACCTGCTTGCTCAGGCTTGATAGGGGCCCATGATTTGACTTTTGCTCTATACCTAATTAAATACCAGCCAGCAAAAATACCAAATAGGTACATCAAACCATACCAATGAATCTTTATAGGACCAAACTGCAATGCAACTGGGTCGATATGAGGATATTGTAGCATTATAAAAACCTTATTCTATATTAGTGCTTGAGCTTCAAAATCAATTGCGGGCGAGTAGTTTATATACTCAGGTCTAGCTTGAATTTGATTAGCTTCTTTATCTATTGTTTTTTCTTTTTTATTATTTTTTACAGCAGTTTGCTTTTCTTTTTTAGGCTTAGTTTCACTAGCTTGTTTAGTTTCTTTTGCTACTTTTATCGGCTTTTCCTGCTCTGCTACAGCTTGTTGTATTGTTACATCATCAATTTTATCAATACTTAAAGATTCTTCTGTTACAGGTGAAGTTTGCTCAGCTTCAACAGTTTCATTTAATTTAGCTGTTTCATCAAGTAGAGCTATTTGCGTATCTACAGATACAGTATCAAATTTTAAGTATTTGTTTGTTTTAATTTTCTCTTGAGTAGCTACCTTTGTAGCACCATCATCTTTTAGACTATCATAGTTTTCTAAGACATCTTTAACCATTACAGAGATGAACTCCTCAGGATTCTTAGAAATCACTTTTTTTACATTATCAGTCTTTGCAACAGCTGTTTGATTTTGATACTTAAGTTGCATAATATCAACAACTTCTTCAGCATTATTTAGATTTAGATTATTACTTCTGCTATTGCGGTTATTTGATTTTTTATCAAATTTATCATTGTTTGACTTATTTTTATTACGTTCGTTTTTATCATTACCATTAATATTGTTAAAGGCATTATTACCGTTATTATCATTACGCTGGTTACTATCTTTTTGCGGCTTGTTTTCTTGTGGTTTTTGAGGTTTTGCCCCTTTATTGATTCTATTTTTGTTACGCTCGTTTTTGTTATCATTATTGTTACGCTCATTGCGTTGATCATTATCTTTTTGCGGCTTATTCTGTTGCTGCTTTTGAAATTTTTGTCCTTTGTTTTGTTGTTTTTGGGTTTGCTTATTAAGCTCTATTTCAGCAGCGCTAGATTCACTTGCAAACATGATACTAATTAGCTTAGCAAAAAAGCCTTTTTTCTTAGGGTGTTGAGTTATAGCAGCTTGTTTTTTATCATTTTGCATAGCTGTATTTACTTGGTTGTTAGTTTGTGGCTTTTGCTCTTGAGTATCGCTAGTAGTTTGATTTTCTATAGCCTTGTTTAAATCTACAGCAGCAACTTTTTTCTTACCAGCCTTAGGAATTTCAACGTTATAAACATCTTCTATTAACTCTGAGCTAGTACGATTTGATTTATAGCTAGTGCCCCAGATTCTCTGCATTTGAAACTTTGGTGACTCCATATTAAAGTTAGGGATAATCATAACCTTAACTTGAGAAATTCTCTCAATCTCAACGATACTGTCTCTTTTCTCATTTAGTATATACGCAGCGATATCTACGGGAACTTGAACACGAATCTCGTTAGTATCTTCTTTGATAGCTTCTGCTCTAATTTTACGCAGGATGGTAAGAGCCGTAGCTTGAGTAGTTTTGATAAAACCATGCCCCTCACAACGTGGGCATTTCTGCATTACGCTTTCATTAATTGAAGAACTTAAGCGTTGTCTTGATATCTCAACAAGTCCAAGTTTAGAAATGCGTGACATTTGAATACGCGCTCTATCTTGCTGTAGCGCTTCCATTAGCTTTTCTTCGACTTGTTTCCTATTTGGATAGAAAGACATATCGATAAAATCAACTATTACAAGACCACCTAAGTCTCTGATTCTAAGCTGACGAGCTACCTCTTCTGCAGCCTCTAAGTTGGTTTTAAATGCTGTAGTTTCTACATCTTCAGCTTTGGTAGCACGAGATGAGTTTACATCTATTGCCACAAGTGCCTCTGCGGTATCTATTATTATAGAACCGCCAGATGGTAAGCGAATTTCTCTTTTGTAGGCATTTTCTATTTGCTGATCAATTCCAAATTGGGCAAATAATGGTAACTCTTCGTTGTATAGTTTGACTTTGTTTACATCAAAACTTTGTCTTAGCAAGTTTAATTGCCTTTTGACATCTTCGAAGCACTCTTTAGAATCAACGATAATTTCTTTGACGTCTTCTTTTAAATGATCTCTTATTGTTCTAACAATAATGTCACTCTCTTTATGTAATAGTGCTGGTTTTTTGATTCTATGATAAGCTTGAGAAATAGACTCCCATAACTCAACTAAAGTATCAAAATCATGTTTTAATTCTTCAAAAGAGCATTCAACACAAGCTGTCCTTGCAATTACACTCATATTTTTGGGGATATTCAATTCTTTGAGATATTTTTTTAATCTTTCTCTATCTTCACCTTCTACACGACGAGAAATACCGCCGCCATCAGGATTATTTGGTAGTAATACCATATAAGAGCCAGCCAGGGTAATAAATGTAGTTAACGCGGCACCTTTATCGCCACGCTCTTCTTTATCTATTTGTACGATCAGCTCTTGTCCTTCTGAAAGTAAGGGTGCAATATTATCGCCATCTGGAACATCTTTTAGATAATATTCTGAAACTTCTTTAAATGGTAAAAAACCATTTTTTTCTTCACCATAGTTAACAAAGATGGCATTTAAACTTGGTTCAATCCTTGAAATATAGCCTTTATAGATATTTGCTTTTTTTTGTTCTCTATCAAAACTTTCGATATCTAAATCTATTAGTTTGCCGTTATCTAAGGTGGCAATCCTTGTTTCTTCGCCATTTTTACTGTTTATTAGTATTCTTTTCATTTTTTATTAATTCCTTCAATAAATGTAACTCATAGCTAACTGTTTAACGAGTCAGCTCGCTTTGCGACCGCTGTGGTCTTTCTTAATAAATCGCGAGATTTTTTTAAGCTAGTTTTTCACAAGAAATTGGCTAGATTTACCATCTCTAACCACGTGCTTAAATTTATTGCGATTTTGTTAAAGTACTATGTACATAATTATTTGATATAATAGCAATATTAGCTATTAAATAAAAGAACTATTAATTTCTAATGAGTCTTATTTACTTAGATTATGCTGCGACAACTCCGCTTAGTCAAAGTGTCAAAAATTTGCTGTTAAATTTAATTAGTAGTGACGATGATTTTTTTAATGCTGGTTCATCAACATACCAGCAAGCAGAAATCGTTAGCAATAAAATTAAACATGCCAGGGCTGAAATTGCCCACAGTCTAGCTGTGTTACCAAGAGAGATTATTTTTACCTCAGGAGCGACTGAGTCAAATAATCTGGCGATAAAAGGAGTGGCATACGCTTATAAAAATAAAGGTAGGCATATAATAACCTCAAAAGCTGAGCATAAAGCAGTATTGGATGTTTGTAAATTTCTAGAGACACAGGGATTTGTCGTTACATACATTGATGTTAATGAGTTTGGTGAAGTTGATTTGGAGCAACTTGAAAAATCTATTACAAAACAGACAATACTTGTAAGCTTAATGGCTGTAAATAACGAGCTTGGGACAAAAAATAACCTCATAGAAATTGGTAAAATGGCAAAGCAAAATGGCATATTATTGCATGTTGATGCAGCCCAAGGCTATGGCAAAGTTGATATAGATATCAAAGCGATGAATATTGATTTGTTATCAGTGTCTGGACATAAGTTGTATGCACCAAAAGGTGTTGGTTTTTTGTATCTACGCTCAAAACAGCCAAAAGTTAAGCTTATAAAGCAAATACATGGTGGCGCCCAAGAGTTTAATTTACGCGCAGGGACACTGGCAACTTATCAGATATTTGCATTAGCTACAGCTGCTAAAGAGATGTTTGCTAAAAAAGAGCAAAACTTTGAATATGTAGCAAAAATGCGTCAAGTTTTTTTAGAGATTATTAAGAGATTGGATGATATAAAAATTAATACAGACCTTCAAAATAGTTATCCGGGTATTTTAAGTGTTACATTTTTAGGAGTAAAGGGTGAAACATTATTAGCTCTAGTTGACGGGGTTTGTATGTCAATGGGCTCAGCGTGTAATTCTCAAGCGGTTGAGCCTTCACATGTTTTAAGTGCTATAGGTTTGACAGCAGTTCAAGCAGAATCAACGCTTAGGATATCTTTTGGACTTCAAACATCTCAAGCACAAGTTATTCAAGCAGCTAATTTGCTAAAAGAAAAAGTACAACTTTTGCGAGCTTTATTTCCACAAGGAGAAGTGCATGTATAATGATTTAGTAAAAAACCTTTTGGCCAAAGTAAAAGTCGAAGATGCTGTTATCTTAACACAACAAACTAAATATGTCGTTAGTGATAGTTTTTCAACTGTAGAGGTTTATATTTGTGATAAAAAAGTATCATATAGAGTTTATGGTGATGCGTATATCTTAGCTATGCTTAAGTGGCTTCAACTTAGCTTGCAAAACAAACAAGATCTAAGTCAAATATCTATAGAAAAGCTAATAGCTGATTTTGATTTACCGGAAATTAAGTTTAGAAATGCGCTACAAATAATTCAGCTTATAGAGAAAATAAATGCAGCAGCTATATGATTTTTATATATTACATCAGCGCAAATATAGAGAAAGTTCACTACTTGTTAATATATTTACGCGTGAGTTTGGCAAGCTCTCAGCACTAATAAAAATCAATAAAAAACCCCCTAATTTATATCAACCATTAGTTAAACTTAAAGGGCAAATAAGTGTGGCTAAAAAAGCTGATGGTCTAGCTAAAATTTATAATATTGAGTTTGTTGAGTCATTTTATCAAAAATCATATATCAATTTATTGTCGCTGCAGTATATTAATGAACTTATATATTTACTTTTAAATTATTCACATGAAGAAGATATTCTCTTTGGTAAATATGATTTTATTTTAAGAAATATAGATGAGGCTAATTATATGTATTTATTAAGAATGTTTGAGCTTGAGTTATTAAATAGTCTTGGTCAGGGCATCTATGTTGATAGTGATATTGATGGGATGCTAATACAAAATGATTCTAGTTATATTATACTTCCTAATGGTTTTAGAAAAAATCTCAACTCTGCTGCAAATAGTATCTCTGGCAAAAGCCTTAAGAAAATAAATCAACCGCTAAGTTCATGGTCAAAAGATGATTTAAAAGCAATTGCTAGAGTTACTCGGGTATGTATTAATTATGTTTTAGCTGATAAGCAATTAAAAAGTAGGAAGTTTCTTATAGATTATTTAAACCTTAAGAAGTAATTTCTAAATTTAAGAAACATTCAAAATCTGTAAATACCTTAAGTTAAGTAACAAATTAAATACCACTAATAATAACTAATTTTATTGACGATCAAGTAATTTGTTTTTGAAAGCTTTGATAAAAGATATTGTTGGTGGTATCAAAGAAACAACAACAATTAAAATAATGAACAAGCCAAAATATTTTTTAACAAAAGCATTATTACTAAAGAAAAAAGCTAAATATACAATAGAATAAACCCAGATAAGCGCACCAATAATACCCATTGCTACAAACTTAGTATATTTCATGCGTGCCATCCCTGCTGTAAAAGGCATAAACGTTCGCACAAGTGGTGTAAATCTAGCAAGTATAATAGCTACTGGACCGTACTTGTTAAAGAATTTTTGTGCTTTTAAAAGATGTGCGGTCTTGAGAATTTTTGCATTATCTTTAAAGATTCTTTTACCAATCATACGGCCTAAGAAATAGTTACAAGAATCACCACAAACTGCAGCTGCTACTAGTATTGGTGCTACAAGGTGTACATTAAGTGTTGTCGCAGCACCAGTAAGACCTATAGCGAAAAGTAATGAATCACCTGGCAAGAAAGGAGTTATCACAAGCCCAGTTTCACAAAAAACCACTAAAAAAAGCAATAAATAAGTCCAGTTACCTAATATATTTATATAAGTGCTAATAAATTGATCTAGATGCAAGACAATATTTAATAATGCTGAGATTGTATCCATGAGTTACGTTTTTGAATGTTTTGTCGTTAGATTATAAGAAAATAATACTCAAAGGTTAAGATTTTTTTACTTTTATTTTATTAATAAGGGCTTTAAAAACCATTTGGAAAATAACTACGACAACGATCAAAGATATAATAAGGCTGAGGTTGTGTTTAACAAAGTCATTATCACTAAAAAAATATACTGTGTATGTAATGGAGAATGACCAAATAATTGCAGAAATTACTCCAAAAACTACAAATTTAATATAGTTCATTTTGCTTACACCGGCAACAAATGGGGTTATAGTTCTAACAAAAGCAATAAATCGTGAGAATATAATAGCCTTGCTACCGTATTTATTTAAGAAGATTTTGGTTTTTATCAAGTAAGCAGTTTTAAAAAACCTAGCATGAGTGCCAAAAAGTTTCTCGCCAATAAATTTGCCTGTCAAGTAGTTGAAAGTATCTCCAGTAACAGCACCTAAAAAGATTGCAAGCACAGCAAAGTGTATATTTAAATCAGTAGCAGCTGCAGTAATCCCAACGGCAAATAATAATGAATCTCCAGGGAAAAATATTCCTAACACAGAACCTGTTTCACAGAAGATGATAAAAAATAGTACTATATAAAACCATACTCCTAAAGAGTTTACAAAATCGGAAATATGAGCATTGAAATGCATAATAAAATCAAACATTAACTCACTCCGGTTTGATTTTTATTGATAAGGCATGAATATATGGCATTAATTCTTCAACAGCTTTGAATATTTCGGTGTGCGCCTTGATTTTTGTTATGGTGTTAAGTTTTTGTGAAGTTATATTAAGTATGAAATGATACTTACCTTGTGTATAACCACTATGTTTTACATGTTTGTGTGTTTCATCAATTACTTCGATTATGGCTTGAGGTTCAACTTTGGATAATATTTGATTTTTGATTTGCTTTGCTACAGTAGTACTATCCATAGTTATAATATCCTCGTAGGTGTAATAATTAAATCAAGCTTAATATCATGTATATCTATGATAATAGCATTATTTTGCTGTTCGTCAAAGGCTATACCTATAGTTAAAGGGTATTTATGAGTTTTTTTAAAGCTTAAGCTATAGTCATAAAAGCCGCCACCCATACCCATTCTAAATTTATCACTAGTAAATCCAACAATTGGTACGATAATAACATCAAGCTCCCAAGCTGTAACAATATCTTTGGGAGAGTAGAGTGGTTCTTTGATTTTATATTTATTTAGGCAATAATTTTTACAGTCTTTGGCAAACCAGAGCCCATGCTTTATAAAAGGATGGATTATAGGTAAATATATATTTTTAAAGTGATTGTTAATTATACGGGTATCTATCTCATTTTCTAGAGATATAAAACTGGCTATCTTGGGGTTAGTAAAATTTGCTTGTATATAGTCTATTAGTTTAAAGCTGATTTGCTCGCTAAGATATGTTTTGTTTGTAAGAGTGTTTCTAATCTCTAAAAGCTGCTTGCGTATTTGATTTTTATCCATGACTACAAGTGTAAAAATTAGTTGTCCAGATTACCGTTTTAGTTCAATATTCTTGATCCCTATTGTATCAAGGTGGGTGCCATAGTTTCAACATTGGGCTTCTTTGTCAATGCTTAAAGCATCAAAGCTTGCTCTCTAGTCAAAACACCAAGGCTCCCTTTTCTAAGTAGTATCGGTACAAGATTGTAACTAAACCACCAATAACCCAGACAACTAAACTCTTGATTACATGCTTATTATAAATCACTCTAAATACTCTTTAAATAATTTATACTAAAAAGTTGGTAGATATATTTCTTGACTTTTAATTTAAGTTCTTGTTTTTTGTTACCTAAATATTTGAGCATGGTTAATTAATAGCTAGTTTGGTGTCTAGCCTTCAATAGAAACTTTGAAAAAAAATACCTATAACTAATTATCTAGATACAGTAAAATATTTAACTAATATATATAAAATAAAATTAATCTCTATGAAAAATGAAAAACCTAATTTTGAAGATGTAGCAGAGGCGTTAAAAGTAATGCAGGCTTTAAGCTCAGCTTCTGAAGCCCATGGCTTACTTTGTGCCTTGTTTAGTTTTGGTGCTGAAGTTAAATTTACAGCTTGGTCAGATTCTCTTATGACTAAGCCGATTGAGGATGGTGATTTGGTCGCTGCTTCAGCTTTAAAAACTATGAAAAAACTTTATGATTACACCAAATCTCAATTTGATGAAAAGGGCCTAAGTTTTGATTTGTTTATTCCAGAGGATAACGAGCCATTAATTTATCGAGCGGAAGCTCTTACATATTGGATAAGAGGATTTTTATCAGGAGTAGGTTTGTTTGGTTTAGATTTTGAAAATACAAAAGATAAAGAAATCAAGGAAGCAATTAGTGATCTGATGAAAATTTCATATATGGACTATGAAGCTTTAGGTGAAGATGAAGGTTGTGAAGAAGATTTTATCGAGTTGCTTGAGTATACAAAAGTAGCAGTTTTACTTATTGATAGTGAAAAAATTTAGGTATCAACATGAATACTAAATATGATGTGGCAATTGTTGGGGGTGGAATAGTTGGTTTATTTACTTCTCTAGCTCTAGCAAAGACTGGATGCAAAATTATCCATATCGAAAAAGATCAGCTACAAGTTAAAAATGATAATAGAAGTATCGCGGTGTCTTATTCATCAATAGCTTTTTTAAATACTCTTGGCTTGTGGGTTAAGGTTGCGAGTAAAACTCAAGCTATTAAAAAAGTTCATGTTTCAGATAAAGGTAGATATGGTCGAGCTGAGATATTTGCTAAAGATGAAAATTTGCCATTTCTAGGTGCTATTGCACCGATGCAAGAGCTTTTAGCAGTTGCTTTGCAAAGTGTTGCTGATAATCCAAATATTATCAAATCTTTTGAAACAAATGTCGTTGATTTAGATAAACACGATGGTAAGTACTTTCTAGTAGTCAAACAGCAGGGACAGACTAAAACTATAAAGGCACAGCTAATAATCGCTTGTGATGGCGCAAACTCAAGTTTGAGAAAAATGTTAGATGTCAGAGCTAAGACAACTGATTATCAACAAGATGCGCTTGTTTTTGATATTCAGACAGAACTTGAAAATGATAATACAGCTTTTGAAAGGTTTATGACTGATGGAGTTTTAGCAATGTTACCTAAGGCAAAAACTACTATGGGCTGTGTTTGGACTATTAATAGAGATAATTCAAAAGCAAAGTTAGCTTTAGGTAGTAAAGAGTTTGAACAGCTAGTCCAAGATCGCTTTGGCTACAGATTAGGAGAGATTAGACTTATTTCAAAACCTGCAGTCTTTCCCTTATATCTTGTCCAATCTGAGCAAATCTATAAAGACAATGTACTTTTTTTTGGTAATGCATTACATTTTTTGCATCCAGTATCTGGTCAGGGAATGAATTTAAGTATACGAGATATCGGCTTTTTGTATGATTTGCTTGCAAAGAGTGATTTTTCACAGAATTCAATTGCCGCTGTTTTAGTAGAATTTGCCAAAGTTAGAAAACCAGATCATGATAGGACAATTTTTGTTACTCATGGTTTTATAAAATGGTTTGTATCTAATGATACTAAGTTAGTTGCAAGTAGAAATGCTGGTTTACACCTGTTACAAAGAAGCAAGTTGGCTAAAAAAGTTTTATCAAGAGTTATGATGGGTAAACTTAGCAAAGGCTCAACTCTAATGAGAAAGGTGGTTGAAGATGAAGGTTAGAAATATTCAAAAAGATGCTGTAATTGTCGGTGGCGGTATGGTAGGCTTGAGCCTTGCTTTAGCATTGCACCAAAATGGTTTGCAGGTAGCACTTATTGAAGCAAAAGAGATTAATCATAAGCCTTTAAGCGCGGATAGAGTTGAAACAAGAGTTAGTGCTATAAATCATACTTCAAAGAGATTTTTGCAAGACTTAGGCGTCTGGCATAGTATCAAAAATAAGCGTATATCACCATATTATCAAATGCGCGTGTGGGATGATGTTGCTAATGAGAGTATCAATATTACCGCCGAAGAAATAGCCGAGCATAGCTTAGGCTGTATTGTTGAAAATGATATAATCGTTGCAGCTTTGATAGAGAAAATTGCTGATACGGGCATTGAGATTTTTGCTAATCAAAAAATCCATAAAATCCAAAGAAATGGTAATACTGAAAAGCTCTTACTACAGACAGTCATTCCGGACCCTGATCCTGAATCTTACTCCTATGGTTCTAATCAGCATAATGGCGAGATCCTGAATCAAGTTCAGGATGACAAGGATTTGTCAATCGAAACTAGTCTAATAATTGGTGCAGATGGAGCTAACTCTTTTATTCGTGATTATTTTAATTTTGAAACTAAAGTTAAACCATATAAACATACTGCAATAGTTGCAACGCTTGAGCTTGAAAAAGACCATCAGCAAACAGCATATCAGCGCTTTTATGATAAAGGCGTATT
The DNA here is from genome assembly GCF_003347135.1 of Francisella opportunistica. Lineage (NCBI taxonomy): Bacteria > Pseudomonadati > Pseudomonadota > Gammaproteobacteria > Thiotrichales > Francisellaceae > Francisella > Francisella opportunistica. The sequence continues at coordinate 610,930 of NZ_CP022377.1, forward strand.
AGCTTTTTTACCCTTGGCAGATTCACATAAAGCTTCGATAGTTTGGTCTGTAAAGACTGATTATGCTAACTTTCTTATGAGTTTACCAGCTGAGAAATTTGAGATAGAACTGACTAAGGCAATTGATAATAGCTTTGGTAATATTAGTCTGCTATCAAAAAGATTTAGTTTTGAGTTAATAGAGCGTCACGTTAAGAGTTATATGCAAAACAATGTGGTATTAGTAGGTGATGCAGCACATACAATTCATCCATTAGCAGGACAAGGGGTAAATATAGGTTTTAAGGATGCTATTGCACTGACTAGAGTTTTGAGTGAGGCTTTTGCAAAGGGTCGTCTGATTGGTCATATTTCAACTTTAGACAAGTATCAGCGTGAGCGTAAGCTTGATAATACTAAGATGATAGCTTTGATGAAAGCATTTAAAGAAGTCTTTGCTAGCGATAATCAATATCTCAAAAAAGCGCGTAGAGCAGGATTTAAGTTTGTTGATAAAAATAGTATTGTTAAAAGCATAGTTGTAAAGCAGGCACTATAAAAAAAGACCCTTCGACTCCGCTCTGGGATCTATTTAAATGATGTAAATCTATAATCATAAAGAGAAAATATAAATATGAGTAATGATTTAGAAGTTAAACACCAGAAAACTAAATTTGATATTTTAAAAGAAGAAATAAAGTATTTACAGCAAGGTATAGAAGATAATCATATTAGATTGGATGATGAATATAGAAGAATAACTTATGTATTCCAAGATAGATCAAGAAATATAGATAATCCGGAAGAAAGAATACAGGCAGATACTTTTTTAAAATTAGTGTATGACTATGATTATAGCCCAGAATATATAAATCAATTTGAAGTTATAACGGATGGCTCTACTAAGAAAGAAGTAGACATGGTTGTTTATGATGATAAGGCACACGAAAAGCCTAAATTAATAGTAGAGTGTAAAAAACAAGAGGTTTCAGAATCAGAATATCGCCAAGCAGTAAATCAAGCTTTTAGTTATGCAAGATTTATTTCTCGAACTATTAAATATATTTGGGTTACATCTGGTATTTTGAATGATTATTTTAGGTTTGATAAAGATAAAAATCTAAAAGAAACATTACCAGATATTCCTAAGTTTGGTGAAGATAGAGTACCACCATTTAAGTATGCAAAAGGTGAGGTTTGTAAAGACGCCAAATACAAAGCTTATAAAGATAAAAAGTTTAAAGATATTCAAACCGTCTCTGAAGGCGAATTAACCAGAATCTTTAAGCAAGCGCATAATGCACTTTGGGCAGGAGGTCAGCTAAATCCTTCTGAGGCGTTTGATGAGTTAGATAAGCTAATATTTTGTAAAATTTGGGATGAAAGATATAACCTTGAGGGCAATAATAAAAAAGCTCGTAAAAAAGGGGAGGTGTATCATTTTCAAGTAATACAAGAAGATCTTCTTAAAGAAGATATAGAAAAAGGGAGAGCTGAGGATTATCGTACAAATAAGGCTTTAGCTGAACGAGTAAGATATATCTACAATCGTGGTAAAGAGTTTGATAAAGAAGTCTTTAAAGATGACATTAGGCTATCAGATTCTAGAATTAGAACAATCGTAAATTATCTACAGGGTGTAAATCTTAATAAAACTGATTTGGACAGTAAAGGTCGAGCTTTTGAAACTTTTATGGGAAGTTTTTTTAGAGGAGATTTTGGTCAATACTTTACGCCACGACCTATAGTTAAGTTTGTTGTAGATGTCTTAAATATCAAAAATACTGATAGAGTGTTAGATACGTCTTGTGGTAGTGGTGGATTTTTACTGCATGCTTTGGATAAAGTTAGAAAACAGGCAGATCAAGAGTATCCTGATTTTGAAACTGATATAAATGATGCAAAATATCACCATAATTATTGGCATGATTTTGCAGAAAAGAATCTCTTTGGTATAGAAATAAATGAGCAAATAGCTAGAACTGCTAAAATGAATATGATTATCCATGATGATGGTCATACAAATGTAATAGCTAGTGATGGTTTAGTTAGTTTTGATGAGATGCAAAAGACAAACAAAGAATTTAAAGCTAATTCTATGGATTTTATTATTACAAATCCACCGTTTGGGAGTAAGGTCAAAAAATCTGAAAAAAATTATCTAAAAAC